>NTLA01000001.1 GCA_002457435.1 Acidimicrobiales bacterium MED-G01
GCCACGGATCTATTTGCACTGTCGTTGGGTCAGTTATTCCTCGTTGTTCCAACGCCTCTTGAAAAGTTGGATCGGTTCTACAAGCCTCCATCACTTTGAACAACTCTACGAATCCGACTCGAGGTACAACATCAGGGACTGCTTCCCAACGATCCACCTCGCGACGAGTTACCGATACGCGAGCTTCGTAGACCTCGCCGGAATGGCGGACCACTAAGTCCAACCGCCGGTCCGCACCGTCCCCGCGCTGCCAAGCGGCAACTTCATCTTTCGGCGGCTCATAAATGCAACAGCCGTGAAACGTAGACGTATCGTCGATTCGGCCCGCATCACGTAATACGTCGACACAGGTTTCAATTTCCTCAGCGGTCATCATTGAAAGTGGATGCATGGACTAACACTAGGTCCGAATTATTACAACCGGAAATAGCGTGACCTTTGACCAGAAGTTCCCTAGTCTGCGAGAGCAGACTTTGGAGGACTTAGATGCTTGAGGCTGGAATTTCAGCGCCGCCATTTACCTTGGCGGATCAGGACGCAAACGAAGTGTCACTTGGCGATTACGGCGGACAGTGGGTCTTGCTCTGGTGGTACCCAAAAGCAGCGACACCGGGTTGAACGACTGAAGGACAGGGGCTCCGTGATCGAGCCTCAGATTTCGATGCAGCCAACATCGCCATTTTGGGCGCTTCTTTCGACACCGTCGAAGAACAGAAAGCGTTCGCCGACAAAGAGAGCCTTCCTTTCCCGCTACTTTCGGACCCTGATCGTGCTGTAGGAGAGTCATACGGAGTGGCACGTCGACCCGACCACGATTTCGCTGGATGGCCCCGAAGGGCGAGCTTCCTGATCGACCCCGACGGAGTTGTGGCGAAGGTCTACGACTTCGCTGACAAACCAGATCTCGCTGAGCATGCCGCGACGGTTTTGAACGACCTCCAGGAATTGAGATAGTTGGCGGCGGCACGCCGTTATGTCCATAGAAGACCGCATCTGTGATCGATTAGGGACGCTGTACCCCAATCATGACGGAAGCCGCCTACTTGAGCGGTGCAAGAGTGCTTTGGGTAAGCCGGAGGTCCTCATCGACTCGAGTAAATGGTCCGAACAAGACGCCGTATTGATCTGCTATCCGGACCAAGTGGTTGACGATAAGCGATCGTCGCTTGGGTGTCTTGAAGCCATCTTGGGAGAGATGGGCGAGGCGTTCTCAACAGTCCACATACTTCCGTTCTTTCCTTCTAGTTCGGATGGAGGGTTCGCTGTTGTTGACCACCACGTCGTTGACAAAAAGTTCGGAAGTTGGGATGACGTCAGTTCCATCGCCTCAAACCATCAAGTCATGGCAGACCTGGTACTTAATCACGTCAGTTCTTCACATCGTTGGGTGAAAGAATTCCGAGCTGATGTAGAACCCGGACGCAGCTGCTTAAAGACCGCATCGAAACACGACGATTTGTCAGCGGTTGTGAGGCCTCGGACGTCAGACCTATTAGTTCCCTGCGAAACCGCAGCCGGCACAAGATATTTGTGGTGCACCTTTGGTCCCGATCAAATTGATTTGGACTGGTCTGAGTTCGAAGTTCTAATGGAGATCCTCAGAGTCATAAATGTTTTACTTCTGGCAGGGATTCGATGGTTTCGTCTTGACGCGGTCGCTTACGCTCAAAAGCGTGTGGGCGGTGACTGTATCCACCTCGAAGAAACACACGAGTTGGTCCGGCTACTCAGAGATCTCTTGGCCTGGCGCAGTCCGAGCGCCTGCTTAGTAACGGAAACCAATGTCCCACATTACGAAAATCTTTCATACCTTCGTGACGGTGAGCAGGCTCATGTCGCATACAACTTCACGCTTGCACCGCTTCTTGCTTACTCATTGACCTTCGGATCCAGCGCTGAGATCGCCAAATGGCTACGCGACGCAGAACAACCACCCGAATCCACCACCATGCTTAATTTCTTGGCGAGTCACGACGGTATTGGCATACGACCAACTGAAGGCATCCTGAATGGCGAGGAAATCCAAGCCCTCGTTGACGCATCTATCGGAGCGAACGGAACCTGGTCTGGTAGAAGTGATGGAGAAGAGATACTCCCCTATGAATTGAATATCGCCGCGGCGTCGTTGTTGGGAATCGATCGTCTGTTGACCGCCCATACTGTGCTAGCGAGTTTGCGTGGAATACCGACCTACTACCTGTCCGCAATCGAAGGCGAACCCAACGACATGGAGGCTGCAGAGAGAGAAGGCGATAGCCGAGCTCTGAACAGACCCAAACACACAGTCGCTACTCGTCGCGCAAAATTGATTGGCGACCGAAAGGCCAGTCGAGATGAGCTGCTTCGAAGATTGAATTTGCGTCGAAAGATTCCAGCATTCCATCCCGAAGCAAGACAACACATATTGGAACTGGAAAGCCCTCTTTTGGGGATTATCCGTGGGGAAGGAGCCTCCTCAGTAGAGATCATCGCCAATTTGGGTTTCACCGAGGTGCGGTGCAACATTCCCGAACCAAGATTCGACCTGTTAACAAGCCAAGAGATTCATGGAGAACTTCCAGTGGCGCCAGGCGACGTGCTGTGGCTCTCCACGAGCGACGCTAAATCCTGAACGCAGCCAGGAAATTCAAGACGCAGCTGATCCCAAGAGGGAAGCTCCGGAGGCAAAGCAGACTTAGTTTCGCGGACGAGTTTTGAAAATAAGGCGACTGCAGCGACCTCTTCCGGTTCATTTACTGGAATTCCGTTACTGATTGAATTTGCCCGGTGAGCCGACACTGCGTGTCGGAGACTTTCATCGAAAATGTCTGCATCTACCTCGTCTAGACCAGCAACTGACAGAAGGGTGCTAATAACATCTCGAGCCATGTGATGCAGACCCAGGTCCGCGTCGTCCACTGAGAGCAATTGATGCTTGTGGTCATAGCGGTCCGTGAGGTCTGTTTGGGCGACAGCAGCGCCCAAAGATTGCGCAGCGGTGAGCAAAGCGATGTCGACGCCCCAATGCTCAGGCATGGCAATTGAATTTGCCACCGATATCCGCGAAGCGAATTCACCCGCTAATGGATACCGGAAGGACTCCAGATACCTGAGACGGACATTTTCTGGTGCCAAGGAAACCAGCGACGCCAGTAAGGGCCACACCAAAAGCCGTGTAACACGGCCATTCAGCCCCGCTTCATCGAAACGCGGATAAAAACCCTTTACGAAGTCGAATCCAAGTCGCTCATCAACTATCGGATGGGCGAGCCTCGCGACGAACGAAGCTTTATAGGTTGAAATGTCAGCATCGTGAACCACGACGGTGTCGATCTGGCTGAAACCGTTGGCGACTCCCACACATCGCCACAGGTTTCGACCCTTACCGGTTCCAGGGCCAATTCCGACCTTCCGATCGAACTCCTTCATGTCCCCACTGTCGTTCCAGACAACTGTGGTTGGTTGCGGCAGTCGAGAAAATAGTGATTGCGCAGCCTCAAACGAATTGCTGTCGGCGCCGTCGACACCGACAATCACCCTGCCCAACCATTCAAGCTCCGATAGGTGTTGGACGATCTTCGGTAACGCTGAGCCATCAAACTCACTAATAAGGCACGGCAAAATCAAAGCGACCCCGTTGCCGACATCGGGCTGAGCGAAATACGTCAGGGCCTCCTCGCTCCGATCAGTATTCAACCGGTGCAGGGTGGTAATTGGACCTTGTTGTTGAAAGTCAGCCATGCCGTTCCTGTCGTCGCGCCTACGGTAGACGACCGGTGCACCCCTTATGAAGGCACTCGGGGTATCGTTCCCCATGGCTTCCTCACCTTTTTCTTTCCCAACAGAGGATGAGAAATTTGCGATAGAGGGTCTCACCTACGACGATGTGCTCCTCGTTCCCGCCGCCTCCGAGGTACTTCCAGACGCAGTCGACACGACATGTCGCTTCAGTAAGAACATCAATTTGCACATTCCGCTTGTGAGCGCGGCGATGGATACAGTTACCGAAGCTCGCTTAGCAATAGCGATGGCGCGTCATGGTGGGATCGGTGTAGTGCACCGCAACCTCGATATCGATGACCAAGCGAACGAAGTCGACAAGGTAAAACGATCCGAGTCCGGAATGATTGTTGAGCCGATCACCTTGCCCCCGCACGCGACCCTGGCCGAAGCCGAAGAACTAATGGGCAGGTTCAAGATAAGTGGGGTGCCGATTACCGATGAAGAGCATCGGCTGGTCGGGATCCTGACGAACCGAGATTTGCGGTTTGAGACTGATTACAGCCAGACCATTTCGGAAGTTATGACAGTGGACGGCCTAGTGACGGCGAAGGCGGGTACGACGCTGGAAGAAGCGCAAGTGGTTTTGGGGAAGCATCGGATCGAAAAATTGCCCATCGTTGACGACGACTTTCACCTCATTGGGTTGATCACCGTTAAAGACATAGAAAAAAAGATCCAGTATCCACACGCGGCGAAAGACGAGCGCGGCCGACTTCTCGTGGCTGCAGCGGTCGGGGTTGGACCGGGTGTAGACGACCGAGTTAGTGCACTGGTTGAACGCGATGTGGATGTGTTGGTGGTAGACACAGCGCACGGACACAGTCGAGATGTCATCGAAATGGTCGCGAAGATCAAAGCTAACTACTCAGTAGAGGTCGTGGCAGGCAATGTCGCGACAGCGGAAGCTACACGAGCTCTGATCGATGCCGGGGCGGACGGTATTAAAGTGGGCATAGGACCCGGTTCGATATGCACCACTCGAGTGGTGGCAGGGGTCGGGGTGCCACAAATAACAGCGGTATTTGATTGCGCTTCAGCCGCCGCTGACTCTGACATTCCTATCATTGCTGACGGGGGCATGCAGTTCTCAGGTGATCTTGCTAAGGCAATTGCGGCTGGTGCTGATTGTGCGATGGTCGGCGGTCTCTTGGCAGGTGTCGATGAGAGTCCTGGAGAAGTAGTGCTGTACCAAGGGGAGAGGTTCAAGGAGTACAGGGGCATGGGGTCCATTGGAGCCATGAAAGGTCGGAGCTTCTCCAAAGATCGGTACTTCCAAGACCAAAGAGACGACGACTTACTCGTACCCGAAGGTATAGAGGGTCGAGTTGCCTACAAAGGGCCGATAGCCAATGTGCTTCACCAACTCATCGGCGGACTCAGACAAGCAATGGGGTATTGCGGCACTACAACGATTAGTGAGATGCGCGCGAAAACCCAATTTGTCAAGATCACCGCATCAGCTTTGCGTGAGAGTCATCCGCACGACGTCATGATTACGAAAGAGGCCCCCAACTATCAGCTTCCATCGTGAGTGATGACGATTGGCCGGGACCGGCAAAGTACAGAATTTTTGGCTGGGCAGTGGCGTTAATCATCGTTGCACTCTGCGTCTACTTGGTAGTGCTCTAAACCAATTTTGAGCGTCTACAGCGCCTCAATGCCGGTCAACTTCGTAACCGCTTCTCCAGCTTCCCGCGATTGCTGAAGATCGACAATCCCGGTAAGCCGCCACTCGTTGAAACCTTTCGGATCACAGATGATCTGCTCCACGGTGAACGTTTTGTCATTATCACCGCCAACGGTGAACCACTGATCAGATCGAGCATCGGGGCCGGTCGATACTTCAGCAAAATCGTTCCAGTAAGGACTGGCAAGGTCTCTAACCCGCTCTGGATCACATAGTTCCCCTAACGCTTCCTCAGCCAAGGCGTTGTAGTCAGCTCGAGCAAAAAGTTGGACCCACCGGAAGGCAGCATTCCTGATCATGACGTGGAAGGCACGGGTCTGAGTAGTTATATCAAACACCTGAGGACGAACTTCTTCTGTCAAAATCTGCGGGTTCTGTAGCCGTTCCCATTCATCGAGCAGGCTGCTATCAACTTGGCGTATTAAGGCTCCAAGCCACTCAGTAAGGTCAGACAAATCATCATTCCAAGAACTGTCAGGGACCGTTTTCTGCAAGCCCTTGTAGGCATCGGTGAGGTAGCGAAGAAAAACTCCCTCCGATCCTTTGATTCCGTAATGATTCACGTACTCACGAAATGTCATAGCCCGTTCATACAAATCCCGAACGATCGACTTTGGCCGGAGATTTTCTTGGCCGACCCAAGGGTGGTGGAGAGCCCACGCGTCAAAGGTCGTGTACAAAAACTCTCGGAGCGGCTTCGGCCATTCGACCTCATCAAGTCTTGCCATACGTTCTTCGTATTCGACTCCGTCGCGTTTCAACTCGGCAAACAACTCGTCGCGTGCTTTATCAGCTTGTCGAGCCAATATCACTCCGGGATTCTCCAGTACGGACTCAACCAAAGTGAGTACGTCTAGCGAGTAGCTCGGGACGTCTTGGTCTAAGAGCTCGACTGCATCGAGAACGAAGAGAGAGAGTGTTGCCGTCAAATCGAACTCCGCCTGAAGATCCAAATTGACTCGAACAAGACGCCCTTCAGAGTCAGGGCTGTCAAGAGTCTCAACAACTCCTGCTGCAACAAGCGACCGGTACATTCCCAGCGCCTGCCGGATCTGGTAGCGCTGTTTCGATCGCGGTAGATGATTCTGGGTGAGTAGTTCCCTCAAGCCACGACACCCATCGCCTGGCCGATCCAATACGTTGAGGAGCATCGAGTGGGAGACTTCAAAACTCGAAATCAGAGCCTCGGGTGGGCTGCTCAGCAGTCGCTCAAAAGTTTGTTCATCCCAATGTGCATAGCCCCTCTCGGGAGGTCTTTTACGTTGAATTTTTTTGCGTTTCTTGGGATCCTCAGCCGCCTTCTTTGAAGCTTTCAAGTTTTCAACATGGTGTTCAGGTGCTTGACACCACACGAATCCATGGTCGTCGAAACCTTTACGCCCGGCTCTACCGGCTATTTGGTGGAAATCTCGAACGCTAAGAACTTTCGTTTCATGGCCATCGAATTTGCATAACTGAGTGAAGAGAACTGTTCGGATAGGAACGTTGACACCCACGCCGAGAGTGTCGGTGCCACATATGAGCTTTAACAGTCCTTCTTGGGCTAGGCGTTCAACCAAGAGGCGGTACTTCGGCAAGAGACCAGCATGGTGAATCCCGATCCCCGCTTTAATAAACCTGGCGACGTCCTTACCGAAGGGAGAATCAAAACGGAAATCAGCGATCTCATCTTTTATTTGTTGCTTTTCGTCACGTGAAAGGACATCCAAACTAGTCAACGCCTGCGCTCTTTCAGAAGCTGCCCTTTGAGTGAAATGGACTATGTAGATGGGAGCCCTATTCAGTTCAACTAGATCGTGAATCGATTCCAACAACGTTGACTCTCGATATTCCCAATCCAAAGGAACGGGCCGTTCGGTAGCTGTCACTTCAACGGCAGGACGGTTGCTTCGACGTTCAAGGTCTTCCAAAAAGAACTGAACCGGACCGAGCGTCGCGCTCATTAAGACAAACTGTGTTTCTGTCAACTCGAGAAGAGGCACTTGCCACGCCCACCCTCGATCACGATCGGAGTAAAAGTGAAATTCGTCGATAACGGCCGTATCTACCGGTGCCGATGAACCATGCCTTAACGCGAGATTTGCGAGAACTTCTTGAGTGCAGCAAACAATCGGAGCGTCCGGATTCACCGAAGCATCACCAGTGATCATTCCGACGTTGCTGGCCCCAAATTCGTTGCAGAGAGAAAAAAACTTTTCTGACACCAGTGCTTTGATCGGAGCCGTATACCAACAGCGCTTTGAATTAGCGACAGCGTCAAAGTGGGCCGCAGTGGCAACCAATGATTTCCCGGAACCGGTTGGGGTCGTAAGAACTACATGTTGACCGGAAAAAATCTCCAGAACCGCTTCCTCTTGAGCTTCGTAAAGATCAATTTCTGCCGCGGTCGCCCAACTCAAAAAACCATCAAGCAAATTCTCCGAACTTGCATCAGAGGGAAGAAAATCCAATAAACGAGGTTTGTTCACAACGGACGTAACTGGCTGAGGCGGTCGTTCAGTAGAACCCCAGTTGGATCGACGTCTTCCCGCACACGCCACCACTGAGTCCAGTGGTCATAATCTGCTTCTAATTGGTCACCGGTCAAGTAATGAACCTTTCCCCAATGTGGGCGCCCCCCATACGACCTGAAGATCTTTTCGGCGTCCCGGTAGTAGGAGGTTTCATCGTTTTCTACAGCTTCATGAATAGAAATTGTGACTGTGGGGCGCTCTCTCGCTGGGGAGAGCCAAACGTCGTCAGCTGCGACCGTTCGATACTCGATCGGCCATTCCACGTCTGGATAGCGACCAGCTATTAAATCCTTAATTTCCTCGATACAAGCAGGACCATTCTCCGATGGCACTGAGTACTCCATCTCTGTGTGTGGGTTTAGGCGTTGGTTCGGTAAAACCTCAAAACTCCACCCCAGTCGCTGACCTTCTTCCCCTAGGGGGTACCTAGGAGGTTCTTGGGTGATATCGATCGATTTGCAAACGGCTCGGTCCTGTCCAGGCCACCAAAAGTATTCGAAATGTCGGGTCGCTTGTGTCAGCTCGTCAACCCTTTCCATGACGCTGTCGAGCGGCTCAAGCCATTGATGTTCCTCGAGTCGGTACGCCTCTCGGACCTGAATCGTGGCCTCCAAAACTACTCCGATGGCTCCCAATGACAGTCGAGCAGCTTCGAAGAGGTCGGGCTCTGACTCATTGCTACAAGTGACCACCGAACCGTCAACTAGTACGAGCGATAGTTGAGTTACTGCACTCGAAAAACTTCCGAGGTTGATTCCGGTGCCGTGAGTGCCGGTGGCTATGGCGCCCCCAATTGATTGTTGATCAATATCGCCTTGGTTGAGTAGTCCCATTCCGTGGTCAAGGAGGGGCCGGCCACAGGCATGAATTTTGGTGCCCGCGCGGAACGTCGCGGTCATCGCCTCCTCGTCAACGGAGACGAGTCCGGCCAAAGGACGGGTATCAAGAATTACCCCGTCGGTGGGAAGTAGTGGGTAGTGGGAATGCGCAGTGCCTGCAGTGCGAACAGTCCACCCGCCTTCGCGGGCTGCGGAGAGTTCACTTCTGATGGCATCAACGGTGCCGACTTGAACAATGCTTTGAGGCTCAGCTGAAAGTTTCCCGGACCAGTTCGTCCAAGTTGCCTTGCTGCCATGGTCTGTCATGCAGAGGAGCATAGGACCCAAAATCGGACGTCAGAATGCGTTAGGCCTGCTCGTTGTTGGAGTTTCTGCCCGGCCAAACCTCGGGATTGAGGATATGCGAGGGTTTGATGCCGGCGAAAGCGGCCGCAACCTGATCTAGGGCCATGGTAAAAATCCGGTTTCTCCCCGCCGCCGTCGCGGACGCGACATGAGGGGTTACTAGAACGCTTTCGTGTTGCAACAGAGGATGTTCCGCAGGGAGTGGCTCTGGTTCAGTCACATCAAGGCCCGCGCCACCAACCTTCCCGCTGTCTAAAGCCTCAAGAAGAGCGTCGTCGTCTATCAGACCACCCCGAGCGGTGTTTACGATGAAAACCCCGTCACGCATGCGACCAATCAAGCTGCTGCCTACCAAGTGGCGGGTCTTTGAACTAAGTGGGGCATGGATGGAAACGATTTGAGCTTCGGAGACCGCTTCTCCAAGATCGGTCGAACGTGTGACCCCAAGCGCTTCAAATCTTTCGTCTGACTCAAACGGGTCATACGCAGTGACGTGAATCCCAGCGGCTTTAGCAACCTTTGCTACTCGTGAACCAATCCGACCCAGACCAATGAGAGTGAGACGTGCTCCGTCGAGCTCTAGTGCATTGTGGCTAGCCCCGTAGTTCCCCTCTTGCCGTTGGAGGCGATTTGCACTTTGCTCCAATCCTTTGGTTACCGAAAAGATCAAAGCTAAAGCATGCTCTGCGGTGGAAATTGTGGGTCCGTCGGGCGTATTACAAGCAGCTACTCCAGCATCGGTCGCATCGTGCAGGACGATGTTGTCGAATCCGATGCCCGCGCGAACTAGGACCCGTAGCTCTGAAGCCAGGGCGAAGACAGTCCGGTCGTAAATGATTGAGGCACCTGCTATGACGCCGTCTGCGCGATCGATGCCATCAAGAGGGTCATCTGACTGAGGCCATTCGATATTTACCTCGGCGGGAGCAAGTTCAGCTAACTCTGGAGCGGGACGGCGGTCGAACCAAATAGTGGGTAAATCAGACATGTTGAGATTTTAATTCTGTTCACGATGTTCCAACCGACTTGGCGTCTGCTTTCTCATTACATTGGAACTACCGGGGAGAAGTCATGCACGTTGATGAAGCAGTTATCCATGATTTAGACAGGTATCGAAGCGAAGGATACCCCTGGGATGAATGGGACTTATTTCGAAGCGAAGCTCCTGTTTATTGGTATGAACGGGAAGGGATCACGCCGTTTTGGTCGATCACTCGATACGCAGACGTCAAACAAGTCTCGGGAGACAACGAGACCTTCGCCAACGGTCAAGGCAGACTTCGCCTCGATTTAGCTGAGCGTGATACGCGTTTCTGGGATGGCTATCGCGAACGAATGACTGAACGGGGCTGGGACCCTGACGAACCCCCTGACTTCATTTACACCGACCGCCCGGTTCATTGGGACATGCGGCGTTTGGTTTCCCCCGAGTTCACCCCGAAGGCAATGCGGTCGCGCGAAGAATCTCTCACAATCCATGCCCAGATGTATGCCGACCAATTCGCTGCAACTCTCGACGCGAAGGGAACAGCGGATCTGGTTGAAGATTTAGCTGTGAAGCTTCCTTTGGCCACTATTTGCGAGATGATGGGAGCTGCACCGGAGGATTGGGAACAAGTCCACGCTTGGACGGCCATTTTGTTTGACGACCCGGCGCTTATGCGGTTCGCCAAAGAAGGGGAATCCAAGAAAGAGATGCGGCGGCGGATGTTCGTCGAATTTGAAGATTGGATTTTTGAGCAGATTACACAACGCCGTTCAACCGATTGCAGTGGACCCGATCTAATATCCATTTTGTTGCGTTCCGAAATTGCTAATGAACCCCTCACAGCGCAGCAATTATTGGGATACATACGAGTGCTAATAGCGGCTGGTAATGAAACAACTCGGAATGCGGCCACGGGAGGAATGATCGCCCTTCTAGAACATCCTGCGGAACTCAAATTTTTGTTCAATCACCTAGATGAGACCGATGTTCTCGACGTCGGCGTTGAGGAAATCCTTCGGTGGACCTCACCCGTGATCCAGTTTGCTCGTGTGTGCACGCGAGACACTGAAATCAGCGGCCAAGCGATCAAGGCCGGTGACCATGTTGGCATTTGGCACGCTTCCGCCAACAGAGACGAACGACAATTTGAGGAGCCATACCGGTTTGATGTTCAGAGGACCCCAAACGACCACCTCGCATTCGGTCACGGAGCCCACTTTTGTCTCGGCACCCATTTAGCGCGCTGGGAGTTACGTTCATTCTTCCGATCTGTGATCCCGCTGTTGCCAGAGCTAAGACTCGAGGGAGACATGGAACGCGTCGGTCACCTGCACGTCGGACCGATCCAACGGCAAATGGTGGTCAAACGAGAAGACGCTTAACCGAAAGTCAGGCAAACCCACGGACCCTCCTCGGCATCGCCACTCCGGGTGGTGAGCAGGGTTAATGGTTGGAGAGCATTGGCTACGGAGTCGACCTGAGGTTCCAAAATGCCTGAGATTATGAGTCTGCCCCCTGGACGAAGTCTCCTAACAAACTGCGCCGCAGATTCAATAAGAGTTGAGGCCAGCATGTTTGCAACTATCACGCTGTAGCTATCCTCGAGATCGGTTAAGGAGATTGTCGACGCTTCAACAAATTCTTGAACACCGTTTGCTTTGGCGTTATTAAGGGTCACCTGAGGCGCGGCCGTGTCTACATCTATTCCAACCACACGAGTCGCTCCTAACCGGGCAGCCGCGACGGTGAGTACACCACTGCCACAACCAACATCTAAGACGGATTCGTTTCCCTCCAGAAGCTGTTCAAGTTGAGCCAAGGCAAGCCTCGTGGAGGGATGGCTACCTGACCCGAAAGAACGCCCTGGGTCTATCCACAGGACCAGTTCGCTTGCGTTTGGCTCGTAACGCACCCATGGGGGCTTAACGACAAGACGGTTGCCGGCACGGTAGATCGAGGCGAAATCTCGCCAGATATCCAAATAGTCTCCCGAACCGAATTCTTCCACTACAGCGAATCTCTGAAGTTGTTTCGCTGCATTATCAGCCGAGATGGCTGAGTTGAAGCCAGCGAGGAGAGTGACGGTAGTTCCTGCGTCCACTTCTTCGATGCCTAACGTTCCTAGTTGCCAAAGTTCGCCTGAAATAGTGTCCACTTCGTCACGAGTTACCGTCATTCGCAGGCAGGCTTCTTGGCGGCTCAGTTCTCCCACGCTTCTGGACGCTAGCTTCGGTTTAGCTGATGATTCGACTTTTCTATAAGTCAGCTTTGGAGTTGAAGTGGAAACAGAGATTGTGTTGACGGGATTGGCGTTCGGCGAAGGTCCACGCTGGAGAGATGACCACCTATGGTTTTCGGACTTTTACCGCCACGGCATTTTTCGTGTCGATGAAAGCGGTAACGAAGAGTTAGTCCTAAAGGTTCCAACCCAACCATCAGGCCTGGGTTGGCTTCCCGACGGTGACTTACTGTTCGTCTCAATGCTAGACAGAAGTCTTAAACGGATGAACGGTTCAGGTGAGGTCTCCCTGCACGCAGACCTGTCAGATATTGCTGGCGGGCCCTGTAATGACATGGTCGTTTCAACCGATGGCACAGCCTACGTAGGGAACTTTGGCTTCGAAGAAGGACAAAAATTTGCTCAAGCCACACTTGCCGTCGTCGGGGTAGACGGCAAAGCCCACAAAGGCCCTGATGGTCTCGACTTTCCCAACGGTACGGTCATCAACCCCGAAGGCGACCGGCTGATCATCGCAGAATCATACGGTTCGAGGTTACTTTCATTCGATATCGAAGAGGACGGCTCCCTCACCGGCAGACGACTATTTGCTGATTTAGGTTCTCGGGTTCCAGACGGTATTTGTCTCGACGCAGATGGGGGTGTCTGGGTTGGTGACCCAGCCAACCACTCGGTGTTCAGAGTGGTTGAAGGAGGAGAAGTTACCGACCATATTGACCTCGAACTTAATTGTTACGCGTGCATGCTTGGAGGCCAAGACCGAAAGACTCTGTACTTGGTTACCGCCCCAACGTCGGGCAGAGGGGGAGCCGCTGACCGTCGCGAAGGACGAATAGAGCGAGTCCGGGTCGAAATACCTGGAGCCGGGACCCCATAGCTTGCAGCAACGAGCCCTCTAGAACCGAAGAGGGTTCTCGGCGCTCCATCCCAGCGGTTCTTCGGCGAGATTGAATTTGACTTGGCGCCAGGTCACCTCAATTTCGTCATCACCTGCCGGGTCCACCATCAATTCGAACATCCCGTCGTCGATCTCTTCACCCGGGCGTGCTAACAGAGCCATGAAAGCCCGTGCCATCTCACTAGGTTCCAACATTCGCGGTTGCCAGCGACCAAAGACTCGCTCATTGTCGACGTACTCGTCAGTCATTCCTGTGCGAATAAACGGAAACATCAAAGAGAAACTTTGAACCAGATCGGAGCTTCTGCCCAAGTTTACTTTCAACACTCGGGGTAACTGCAGAACCGCCCAATTGCTGATCGCGTAACCCGGGACCGCTGGCCCAGGATCAATCGCTTGGCGAGATGACACATACACCAACTGGATTGGTTCGCCGTGATGAACAGCCTCGCCCGCCCACAGGTGTGTTGAAGCAAGAAAGCCATCGATTTTAGTATCGAGAACTAAGCGAGACTCATCCAAGTTGTCAAGAAAGTGCTGGCGGACCCTTGCACGACGGACCGCAGAGGGCTCACCTTCCTCTTCTTTAAGAGCTCGACCGAAGCTATAACCCGACTCAGTCAATCCTGAGTTGCAGATCACGAGATTAGGCGGAAGACCACCCATTTGTTCGATGACGTAACTTCTGCTTGCCCACAAGTCACGTAAGTTTGTTACATCGGCCTGAACCGGAAAGGCATTCACTCCCTCGGCTCGTAGTTGGTTGACGAGATCAAAACCATCTTCATAACTGCGATGGAAATGAACCCCCACCGAAGCAGCGCCGTTGAGTCCGGCCGACAACGCGAATGCCTGACCGATACCGCCGTCTCTGCCCGCGCCTGTGATGAAGACGCGTTTACCCTCGACCGCTGACCTGTATTCGTCGAAACGGAAAGCGTCTGTAGGGGCGGTGTAGGTCATGATTGACACTCCAGAACAGGGAGAGGGACTGATGACGGTATCTGCCGAAACCCGTGATTCCCTGCGAGCGTTTTTCTCAGAAGTCGTTCTCTAGGCGGGCTGTTTCCACATCAGAGCGTTACGACGCATAGTGGCGACCAAAACGTCATCTTGGTTGTGTGCTCGGTGTTCGAACAAGACGATCCCTTGGTCCGGTTTGCTGGACGATTCCCGGGCACCAATTACCTCGGATTCGACCCGAAGGGTGTCACCGTGGAACACAGGCGCAGGGAAATTCATCTCCTCGAAACCCAAATTAGCGACCGTGGTGCCGTGGGTTGTTTCGTGAACAGAAATCCCTACGACCAACGCAGCCGTGAACATTGAGTTCACAAGCGGTTGCCCGAACTGGGTTTCTTTTTCCGCGTAATCAAAATCGAGATGCAGCGCAGCGGGATTCATCGTCATCGTTGTGAACATGATGTTGTCGGTCTCGGTCACTGTTCGACGTAAACGATGACGTATAACAAGTCCAGGAGTTAACTCTTCGAACCAAAGTCCCCCGTGGGGTCGATCCTCGGTCACGACCACTTCCTTTCGTTTGAGGGCGAGTAGATCAAAGAGCCATTCCCGGGATCTCGCAGACTTGATCAAGCTCAATCTCTGAATGCACTATCGCGTTACGGTGAGGGCCCGCGCACCACGACGGCATAACCATTGTGTACAGGCCACTTCCCCCAGCTTGAAGAACAAGGACACGGTTCGGGTCCTTGAGGACATGAATGAGGTCATCGTCGGCAGCGTCGCTGAAGCGACCCTTATCCTCAGCGTTTATCCCTTGCATAAAAAGCGTCGGATTTATGCGTCGCATAGTTCCGACCGAAATAGTCGCGCGACTTGCGAGTTCAGCTTGCACGTCTTCTCGCGTCAACCCGGCTCGTCTGATGACCTCGGTGTGATCGGGATTCATGATCACCGTGATTGAGCCCTCACGGAGATGAACGTTGTTACTTCCAGGATTTGCCATGACGAGCGCTATGACATTCAACAAACTCTCAACGGAGTTCGGGTCGTCTCGATCACCGGTGAAAAAGGTGGAGTGAGGCGCCTCAGCACCGGTAATAATGACGGCGCTTTGGTCAGGCTCATAACCAAAGGTTGTGTGTAACCCCGGGAAGGGACTGTTCTCCTCATCCTCGGCGAGGCAATAGGTGAACTTGCCCGGATGCCCATGCAAAGCCATGTCGGAAGAACCCGGTCGAGCGCCTCCAATATTGATCATCGCGAGTCGCAGAGCGCGACCAATAGATGCATTTGCCCGATGTCCAGGACCTAAAGCTCCGAAGCCTGAAGCGATTTCGCCGCAAGCGTGTCGAGCAGGGCCGCAAACAATCATGAGCGGTGCAGTGCAGTGCGTCGTCGCTTGCATCTCCGTCAAATCAAATTCTGGTTGGCAAATAGCCCTTACCGCGGCGACGACAACGGGAGCATGGTCTGGGGTGCATCCGGCCATAACTGCCGCCGACGCGACCTTTTCAATTGTCGCCGAACCGTAAACGGGTCCCATTTCTCCGAGGACTATGTCCGGTTCGTAGCCAGTTGCGAGAACCATGCGAGATACCCGGTCTGGGGTTGGGATAACCACGGGCAGACCGTCGGTGCAGCCGAGGTCGTGTAGTAGCTCTAGAGCGTCATGCTCCGAGGCTGCGTCAAGCAAACTCATTTTGAACGATTCGTACTGTTCAGGAACTTAAAAGTTCAACGATCGACGGCGTTATGTCCGAAGCAACCTCAGCCATTTTGTCCTCACCGGTGCCGGCGACCGGATGAGGTAACTTCACTCTCGGAACCTCAGGCATACCCGAAGAGTTCGCAAAGAAATCGCCTTGAGGCCAAAATTCCTCGGTGACCAGAGCGACCGCTGGAATCCCTAGCCGAGCTATTGAAATGCTGTCACGCACGGTGCCAGAAGTGCAGCTACCTCAATGGCCGTACGCTGCGACTACCGCCTGACACTCCGCTTGAATGTCTTCAAGCATCTTGCCGCCGACAACCGATGAAGCATCGCCTTTGTCGTATCGCACAAAAGATGCCGATGGAACCGCCTGGGCAAGGGTTTTCTCGACGTGGTCCAAAAAGCGAACGCTATCGGGAAACCCGTTGGCGACTAGCCCAATCGTTAAGGGACTATCTAAGCTCACCTTGATTTCGTACGGTTCAGCAACCGCCTTCGGCTGAGCCCGAGGATCATGAAATTCAGTTGTTGTGCTCACTGTCCACCCCCATCATCGTGATGCGCTTCGGTGATCACTCACCATAGTTAAGTCTCATCTTAGCCGTCACCTTTGATCTGTCGAAGGAACATGCCGTTATCGAAATAATCTCGCCAAAAAGTAATCAAACCTTCGTTCACCTCAAATACGCCCATTACGGGAAGTTCAATGGTGCGACCGCTCGCTGTGTTGAAACGGTCGAGCCGCTCATTCATCACTGTGTTCCCCGTGCATGTTTGACGCACTACCTCAAATTCCACCGGCCCTTCGCCTTGTAAGAGACCACTCAGAAATTGGTGCATATCGCTTCTACCGGTCATGTCTCCGATCGGAACGTTGTCGTAGTAACAATCTTCCGAAACGTGCTCAAGTGCCGCATCGATGTCGCGTGCCTCAATCTTTGAAATGAACGTATTGACTGTGTCTTCAGGGTTAGTTGCTTCACTCATAGTCCGCAATTGTTGCAGGATCTCGTAAACCATGCTTATCCGTGGGAGGCTGTGCCCATGCGTTTCCAAGACAAGGTTGTAGTAATAACAGGAGCAGCGGGCGGGATAGGGCTAGCGGCGGTGCGCCGATTTGCCTCAGAAGGTGCGCGTATTTTTGCAGTGGACCTAGAAGGATCGGATTTGGATTCAGCTCTGGCTGAAGCGGAGCCTTTCGGAGTCGATGTGCTTTCGCACTCAGCTGATTGCAGTCAGGCCGGAGAGGTATCAGGTTATGTCGATCGATGCGTAAATGAATTCGGTCGGCTTGACGTGCTGTTTAACAATGCTGGCATCGAAGGTCGAATCATGAGCCTCCTCGAGTATCCAGAGGATGACTTTGATCAAGTCATCAATGTAAACCTCCGCGGCGTCTGGCTCGGAATGAAAAACGCGGCCCCTGCGATGTTCGCTAACGGCGGTGGTTCGATAATTAACACGGCGTCGACTGCAGGACTGATCGGTGCTCGCGGCTTGTCGGCCTATGTAGCCAGTAAGCACGGTGTTGTCGGGCTCACAAAATCTGCGGCTCTCGAACTTGTGCCTCAAGGTGTGAGAGTGAACGCAGTGTGCCCATCGCCTATCGAAACTCGAATGATGAGAAGCCTTGAAGAAGGCTTCGGGGGTGATCAGGCTGAAATGATTCGCAAAGATCTCGCCGCAAGGAACCCGATGGGTCGTTACGGTGAACCCGACGAAGTAGCAGCGCTCGTCGCCTTCCTCGCTTCGGATGACGCTAGCTATATCAACGGCGGGATATATACCGTAGATGGCGGTTCGACAGGCGGCAGATGAGCAGCAACCACCGCGTTCACGACATAGGAGGGACCGAAGGATGGGGAGCGGTCCCGTATGACCCAAACGAACCGGTCTTTCACAACGATTGGGAGCGTCGGGTTCTGGGCCTGCTCTTCCAAGTTCTTCCTCACACAGCCAAACGACCTGGAGAATTCCGGCACACCCTCGAAAGGTTGGCGCCAGAAGACTATTTCTGCGCAGACGGATATTACGGCCGATGGCGAGCTGGCATGGAAGTCCTCTTGGATGAACACGGTCATGTCGATAAGGCAGAACTTGACAACCGATTAGGAGTCCCACACGGCACCAGTGCCGGATACCGATCTGCGAACGTCGCTGCGGTCAACCCGAAAAGTCTCCCACCGGATCGCATCACGCCGTTACCGGAACGTCGAACAGTAAGGCGCGAACTTAAAGAACCACCGCAATTTCAAATAGGTGATCGCGTCGTAGCCGCCGGTAACGACGAAGCGGGGCATACCCGACTGCCAGAATATGTTCGAGGGGTCGCAGGAACGGTTGTGAAGATACATCCCGCAGAAGTCTTGCCCGACAGCACAGCACACAACCATGGCGACCGACCTCAGCACGTCCTATGCGTGGCGTATCAAGCCACAGATCTCTGGGGTGAAGATGCTGAACAAGATGTGGTGATAAATGTCGACCTGTACGAAAACTATGTGGAGTTGAAAGAAGGAGCCTCATGAGCCAAGGAGATGACCACCATCATGGGAGTGACCCAAATTCGCCCGAAATAAGAACTGAAGCGCTTGAAGATTTGCTTGTAGAAAAAGGTTTGATCGATAGAGCAAGAGTCGATGCCCTAATCGAGAGATTTGAACATGACTTAGGTCCCATGATTGGGGCTCGCCTCGTAGCGAAATCGTGGCTGGAACCAGAGTTTCGAGAGAAGCTTTTGGACGATGCTGATCAAGTCCTGAAGGACGAACAAATTCAGGGTGCCGAAATTGAACACGTTGAGATCAAGGCAAACGAACCGGGAGTGCATAATGTCGTTGTATGTACTCTCTGCTCTTGCTATCCGTGGGCTTTGCTGGGGCTACCACCAAGTTGGTATAAAAGTCCTGAATACCGATCCAGAGTGGTGCGAGAACCTCGCAAAGTACTCGAAGAAATGGGAATGTCACTCGACCCTGATACAGAGATTCGAGTTTGGGATAGCAGTTCAGAAACCCGATTCCTAGTTCTTCCGGAACGGCCAGCGGGGACCGAAGAATTAGATCTCGAAGCTTTGACTCAACTCATCACACGAGACTCAATGATCGGTGTTGCCGAGGTGAAAGCTCAGTGACAGGAGCCGAAATTTTAGATGGCTCTGTGGCAGCGCCACCCCGAGATAATGGAGAGTTGGTGTTCGAAGCACCGTGGCAAAGTCGCGCATTCGGTGTTGTAGCGGACCTTGTCGACTCCGGAGCTTTCAGTTGGAATGATTTCCGCCAACAGTTGATCGAGGCCATTCAGACCTGGGAAACCATGGCGAGTGCAGATCAACCACCATGGGATTACTACACCTGTTGGGTGGTGGCACTCGAACAGCTTCTTTTCAACAAGGTCCTCCTTGACCCCACTGAATTAGATCTGAGATCAAATGAATATGTCGAGCGTCCTCACGGTCACGACCACTAAGAACAGATCAAATAATTTGGCTACTAGGGCGTTGGAGATTCCCCCGGATGTTCTTCCCACCACCAAGATGACCTGAGCATGTAACAGCGTCGCCTAGGCCCTTCGGCTTCCAGATCCAAAGATTCATAAGAGACATCGCCAGCATAGAAAGCCACCATCCCAGGATCTGCGCCACCTACTTCTTTTATGTGTGTGTGGAAGCATTGAGATCCTTGAACGGAAGCACACGCATCTTGAACTGAATCGAAAGCGCGGAGCCAATCCAGAGTGCAGAAGGTGGGAGTAACTATCTCTATTTCCCCGTCAGAGCGTCGCTGCAGAGCATTAGTAGGAGTCATCCAACGGTGTTCCGTGATTTCACCGTGATCAATAGAAACATCGAGGCCTTCGGGAGCTTCAGCTAAGAAAAATTGAGTTGAGAAACGTTTGGGACGAACAGCAGGCGGGAGCCAGTGCGCGAAATGATGCAGCTCTGTGCCTGTTATATCTATTCCTGCTTCCTCTTGCGCCTCACGGATCGCCGCTGCATGAAACCCGCGACCGTCACTGCCATCACACACGGCAACCGTCTTAGTATCGGCGCGATCATCGGGATCCACTCTGCCTCCCGGAAAAACCCACATCCCGCCGAAATAGATCTTGGAGTTCCGGCGAAGCATCAGTACTTCGATTCCATCGGAACTGTCGCGAGCGACAACAACCGTCGCAGCATCAATGGGTTCGTCTATTTCGCTCATAGTTGTTCCCTAGTTTTTTGCACCAATCGTTCAGAACCAGCGTCAAGGCCGGGCAATTGTTGCGTAACAGAACCCGCGTGATCTGCGGCTAATTTCAGTACCACTTCCTCTAGCTCAGCCCAAGAAGAAACTCTCGGCCCCTCAATATGGCGGTTGTAGGGCTGGTCGAAGGTGATGACGTCGTAACCAGCCCCTCGGAGCCCCTCCACGTTGTGGGGGCCATCGTCCACATATGCATGAGCTGCCACATCAGGTTTCTCTCCGACAAAACAAACATCGCGATAAGGAATTCGCTTTTCATCTAACCATTGAGCTGTGTCGGCAATAGCGACGGCATGCCCCCAATTCACATAGAGACGGTGAGTGACTACCCGAATCCATATACCCGCGTCAGATAGACGCCAAAGGGTTTCGGCACAGCCGGGGACAACATCCATATTTCTAAACATGCGGTGTTCCATGACGGCAATGCGGTGAAGTCGCTCAAAGTCGTTTGGCCCAAATCCCCACTCTCGGAAATCCCAACTTCGTTCCAAAGGAAGCGATTGTTCATCCACCCCTAGTTCCTCTGCCACGATCTCACGAAATATTTCGGTGTGTAGGCCACAGACCCCATCAAGATCCACCCCAAAAATGAACTCATTCATGATTGACGCCTTCCGAATTTATTTCGTTTTGTTGGAGGCTCGTCAGCGACAGGGAGTTGTATCCAGGATTCGGAAAGTTTCGATTGGCCATCTTGTCGAATCTCCTCCAGTTCAGCAGAGGTCCATCGCTCTGGCCGCGGATCTAGTGCTTGGTAACGTGCCTCTAAGTGTTCGAAATTTTCGTCAGTTACGACCCTTTCGATGAGTTGGCAGGGCCGCCAACTTTCTATGTTCCCAAGCCATATGTAGCTATCGGCAACATCCTTCAGTCGTAACGAGGTTTCGTTCCCATCCAACGAGCCGATCACTTCGTTCAACCCAACATTCCCGAGAGTTGCAAGGTCCAGAGCGATTCCAAAGGTTTGGGGTTTCTCTGGAGCTGCAGCGACCAGGGCCTCCACGCGCTCGGCGGCCTGACTGTCAGCCACTGCGCCATGCAATACTGCTCTGGCGACCCCTTCTCCCATCCAACGATGAAGGAGATTCCCAACTGTCACTGTGGGTAACCCGTCCTTCCATTGAACGAGGCTTGTCGTGGTGCGCTCTCCGGATAGTAAGGCGACGGCGCGTCCTCCTGAGCGAAGGACTTCATTTGTCAAAGTATTGGCCATGTGAAAGGCCGCCACATCTCGGTAGTGTCCGCCCATCCACCAATTTCTCAGCTCTAACTCTGCCGCTGATCTGCCTTCAAGCAGCGATGGGTCCTCGACGTAGGTCGGTAGACCTAAACCAATGACCCGGAATTGGGGGTCATGAACGTCAAGACTTCTGTTCAAGGACCAAGCAGCCTTAAGAACGTCTGCATATTCACGATATGTGAAGCCAATACCGAGTAAATCAATGAACAAATTGGTGCATCTCAATTCATCCCAGACTTCTGCTGTAAGTAACTTGTCAAGAGACTCTTGAGCCCGCGAATTGGTGAACTCCCACGCCAAGTTGTGTATGCCAGCTTCGTATAGTTCCGGCAACACCTCTGAAACGAACGCTACATGTTGCGCAATCCCAATCTGATCGCCTAGCAACACCAACTGTTTAGATTGTGCCAATTCAACGAGATGAGCGGATGCTGATTGCAGAGAAGAGTTTTGCTCTTCGGTTGTTTGTGTTGAGTCGTTCATCGCGGGTCCATCGTGTCGCTAGACAATCTGCGTCCAGCTGAGTTCAGCTGCTGCTGCAGCGTTGCTAATAGCGTTATTAAAATCATTAATAGCTGAATCTGGGCGGCGGAGATATGGATCAAGTGACCATCTACGTGCTTCGGCCAGATTCGCATCATTGATCAAGCCTTGCAGAGGAGTTGGCCCGAGCACGTCTTTAGCACATTCAAGAAATATCCATCCGTGAGCAAGTTGAGAAATATCGCCGCCATCGATGGCGGTGGAACAAGAAAGCCTTCCGATAGGTCCTGAAGTTACGTCGAACGCGACTGGAAAATTAGGGCTGCTTGCATGAGCAAAAGCAGCGTCTATATAGCCATCAGCGGGCAGCGTAAAAAGTCCGTGCTCTCCATCAGCAGCTAACGGTTGATGTATGAGCACTGTCGCCGCCTGATCGGCGATGACGCTATAGACATGGTTTCCGCAACCAACGACTCTGCCGTCGACTACATCGCTATCAATTCGATCCACGGTCGCGTGGGGTCGCCTTCTCATTCGAGTTAACGCGTTCCCGGTTCTAGTCAGGACTAGAGCCTTATGTCCCTCCCCAACGAACTCTCTCAGTAAAACATCAGCCATATGTCGCGAAGCCGCACCCCGAGGACGTAAATGCTCCCAGGCATAGGGCGACAATAAATCGGCGTTGTCTGTAACGGCATCGATCTCGATGTCATAGTCCAGTGCCACTACTCGAAACATAGGTGAGTTAGAACTCCGGGTTCGATTAACAGCCCAAACTGCGCGGAGAATATCTAGGTATTCGACAAAGCAAAAATGATGACGCAATCCCCAACGAAATAGAGCCGACCTTGCGATCCCTTCATCAAACTCATCGGCGTTTACCAGTTCATCCAGTAATGATTGATCGTCCACACAAGCCCACTCGACACCGAGAAGGTGGACACCTGCAGCGCTGACGGCAGGAATTAACTCCTGTAGGAACAGGCCGGTCTTCCGGGAAGGAAGATTGTGTCCGACGAAAACTATTTCGTGACGAGCGAACAAACTTGAGACATAGTCCGTCGGCTCACGTCCCGCCAAGGAAATTTCATCGATAAGGAGGTCTAGATGTCCTGGGTCGATTGATGAAAGACGACGACGCTGTCGAAAATGCTCGATCGTTTCAAGCATCGCGTCATCGCCGTGAACAGTCACTTGCCTGAGAGTACCCAGCGATCAAGCTCCAGTGATAGCTGCCTATCAATATTCGATCCGAACGACCGTGCCAGTTGACCTCTACGCGACGTATGGTGAAGGAGCCGTCGCTGGTGCGAGTTCAGAAAGTGGAACGTTTAATGACTATGCGTCTATATGACACAGCGCAAGCAGCCGTAATTGATATCGAATTAGACGACCACGTCCGCATGTACGTATGCGGTATCACGCCCTATGACTCGACGCATCTCGGTCACGCAGCTACTTACCTGAGCTACGACCTCATAATTCGGCGACTAGAGGATCTCGGGCATACAGTGCAATTGGTTCGAAATGTCACCGACGTAGACGACAGCATTCTGCCCAAAGCCCGAGAATTGGGGGTCGATTTTCTCGAGTTAGCCGAGATGGAAATGGATCGATTCGACCAAGACATGGTCGCGTTGAACACTCGTCGCGCGGACGCTGAACCACGTGCAACAGAATCCATCGATGACATGATCGAAATCATCGAAAAGTTGGTAGACCGTGGCCACACCTACACCACTGAGGGGACGACATATTTCGACATCAACACTTTTCCGGACTTTGGGAAACTGTGTCATTTAAATGAACAAGAGATGATTGCGTTAGCGGGCGAAAGAGGCGGACGGCCTGATGACCCAAAGCAACGCAACCCATTGGATTTCGTCCTGTGGCAGCCAAGTGCAGATGACGAACCAAGCTGGGAATCGCCTTTCGGAACAGGACGACCCGGATGGCACATTGAATGTTCGGCCATGAGTATGCGTGCTCTGGGTTCGACGATTGACATCCACGGTGGCGGCGCTGATCTAATTTTTCCCCATCATGAGTGTGAAATCGCGCAAAGCGAGTCCATAAACGGTGAACCGTTTTCTCGATATTGGATTCATGCAGGATTGGTCGCATATCAAGGAACAAAAATGTCCAAATCTCTGGGCAACTTGGTGTTCGTTTCAGAGTTGAGAAAAGAAATCGACCCTCGAGCGATTCGGCTGGCGCTTATGGCTCACCACTATCGCTCTGACTTTGAATGGTTTGATGAAGAAGGACCGCGAGCACAAAGAGACCTTGAAATCCTCATCCGTTCCGGAGGAGGATTTGAACCGGTCAGCGAAGGACCGCTGATAGCCGAAGTGCGCGACGCTCTCGATAACGATCTCGATACCCCCCGAGTATGCGAACTCCTGCTGAGAGAAGCTCAGGCAATCGAAGAAGGAACCTCGTCTTCACAGCGAGGCTGTCTCGTCGCAGCGGCCTCTTTGTGTGGCATACAACTTTGAAAATGCTGCCGGGCGGAGGGCTACCCGATGTGACCGCTTTGCGGGGTTAGCCTGTGACCGATGCAGTCAATTGCGGTCGTTAACCAAAAAGGGGGCGTGGGTAAGACCACCATCACCCTGGGGATTGCCGAAGCTGCGGCTGCTGCCGGGGTAAAGGTCTTGGTTGTTGATCTAGATCCTCAAGCGAATGCGTCGAGTGGGTTGGGTATATGGAACAAAACACCATCGATAGATGACGTGATGGCCGAACCGAGAGCTGGCTCAGCTAGAGAAGCTATCTGCCGCTCACGTTGGCCTGAAGATGGTCCGCTGCCAGACCTCATCCCGGGGAGTCATCTCCTCGCAAGTCGAGAACCGCTGCTTGCGGCAGATCCAGTGGGTGCTCAGGATCGATTGAAACTTGCGCTGGCAGGAGTGGCCTACGACCTCATCCTCATTGATTGTCCGCCGTCGCTCGGCTTGTTGTCCATCAACGGGTTGTTTGCTGCCGATCGAGCAGTCATTGTTACTGAACCAGCAGCATGGGCTGCGGACGGAGTCGATTTAATGCACAACACCGTCGAACGCGTATCGGGCCGATTGGGGACACCACGATTAGGTGGAATTATTATGAATCGTGTCGGACGGACTCGCGATAATCGCTATTGGAGTGAGCAACTCCAGGAACGATTTGGAAATCTACTGCTCCCGCAAATTCAGCTGCGTGCAGCCGTAGCGGAAGCCTCAGGCCAGTCGACGACGCTTCGGTCGTTAGGAAAGCGACCGGGTGCCGCAGAGGCAGCAGCACAATTTGATGCACTGTGGAACCAACTAAGCACTGAGCCAGGACCGTCTGGGAGCATTGGAGGATCGACGCAATCCTCACAAATGCCAACTACTACCATTGACTCGTGAAGGAGTGGCCATGGCTGGCTATGACCCCAACCGACCACGACCTGCCGATAGCGGCCCATTTATTGGTCTCCCGGGTGACCCTGTAGTCGATTACCTGGAACCTGATTCTCAGAGGACTCAACAAGCTGAATCTGAGGTGGGCCCCGTCGCTGGGGGAGAGGACGAAACTAGCGCCACCCTCCAAAGTGTCCCTCAAACAGTTCCGCCGCTAGATCGAAGAGTGCCGATGATGGCGGTCGTGGGAAGCGTCTGTGGTTTGGCTTTACTCCTCTTAGTCTGGCGTCGTCTTTGGAGACACCAGTAATGGATGTAAACGTCCGTCCCCAGGTCCAAGATTGAAATCATGAATTCCGCTGAGCCCGAGTCTCCGACTTTCCGTCCTCGACACTTAAGTCCTAGTTCAGCCTCCACTTTTCGCCAATGCCCACGCAGATGGCGACTGCGGTACATCGAAAACTTGCCAGACCCCAAAGGCGAAGCAGCGGTACTCGGCACTTTCGTTCACCAAGTACTTGAAGATCTCCTAGGCCTTGAAGCTACGGAGCGATCGATCGATACGGCCAGAGACCTTGCTCGAAAGCTGTGGGATGAAACTCTTACTGACGAAGATTTCGTTGGTCTGTGCCTTTCAGAAACTGAAATCAAATCGTTCATGTGGAGGGCATGGCGACTCATAGAAAAGTATTTCTCTCTCGAAGACCCATCGGAGGTTGAAGTTATTCGTGCCGAACAAAAACTGTCCGCTGAAATAGGTGGAGTCCCCTTTTATGGAATCGTCGACCTCACCGAACAAGTTTCTTCTGGTGTTCGAGTTGTGGACTACAAGACGGGCAAGGCCCCCGGGTCCAAGTACCTGGAAGACAAGCTTTCGCAAGTTTGGCTTTATGCAGCAGCACTGGCCCAAGAAGACTTTGACGTATCGGAAGTGCGTCTCATGTACCTGACGAGTGGATCCATCGATCGTCCACTTGATTCCGTAGCAGTCGCCGGTGCCGTAGATGGCCACCGTCGAACATGGGACGACTTGTGCCAGGCGATTGACAGTGAACAATTTCCGCATCGCACAGGGCCTCTGTGTAACTGGTGCCCGTACCTAGATCATTGCCCTGAGGGAGCAGCTGAAGCTGAGAGACGGTATGGGCCGCGTCACTGAGGACTCAGCTTCGCGTGCCTGAACTTCCAGAAGTCGAAACGATCCGAAGACAACTTCGCAGCGAGATTATTGATCAGACTGTTGTTGAAGTTGGAAGTCACGAATCTGAAAAATTCATGCCAGCCAGAAAAATCAAAGGTCGACGTTTCACTGAATTAACTCGACGTGGCAAATACCTGATCGCGGAATGCGACGGGCGTGCAGAGTTAATTGTTCACCTCGGAATGACCGGACAGTTGCTTGTTCATCATGGAAAACAAGATTCGACGATGCTTGACCAATATTGGCGAGCCTGGTGGTCTCTAGACAACGGGAAGACAGTTGTTTTCAGAGATGTGCGGCGATTTGGACGCATAGCTGTTGTCGACAAGGGTGACTATTCACAAATACCGACGCTGAGAGACATGGGCCCTGAACCTTTCTCCGATGAACTGACCGGTGACGAGGTATGGCGTCGAACACGCGGACGCAGGAGACGAATAAAAACCCAACTATTGAGTCAACGGCTAATTGCCGGCGTCGGAAATATCTACGCAGACGAAACATTATTTCTTGCTCGAATCAATCCGTCTTTGAGATCCATCAGTCGGCCTCAAGCACAAAGACTTCTTGAAGCCTTGCGGACCGTGCTGTCTGAAGCGATCGAACGAGGTGGCACGACACTTCGTGACTATCGAAACCTTGAAGGCGAAGGCTCAAATCAACATCACCTCAAGTGTTACGGCAGAGGAGGCCAACTCTGTTTCGTCTGTTCCTCAACTCTTCGATCAAGAATTATTGATGCCCGCACGACCACCTGGTGCCCCCAATGTCAGGCGCGGTAACCGACACTTAAACAGTTTCTGGTCTGGGAGTTCTGACTCGGCAAGTCAACAAACAGGCAGTTAAGGAACTAATCATGATGAAAACGAACGCCCATTTGTAGAGGCCGTAAGCCTCGCTCGGACTGGAGGGTTCGCCCGTAATCGCGAACATTGCGGCTAGTCCGAGTGCTCCGCCGAACTGGCGGGCCGTTTGAGTCACACCTCCAGCAAGACTGAAATAACCAGGGTTTACCTCCGAAACCCCGGCAGCGGCGAGCACTCCTAAAGTCATGCCCATACCGGTGGCACTTAACAAGAGCCCCGGCATGTATCCGATCCAATAGTTGGCTTGTTCGTCCAGCATCGTGATCCACCAAAGCATTCCCAATGCGCAGATAAAGGTCCCCGGACCTGCGACAAACCGATGCCCATACCGATCGGCCAGAGGACCGGCGAATGTTGCCCCTCCGGTAACCGCCAGAGCGCCGACCGCAGTGGATAAACCCGTCACACCTATCGAATATTCCCAGGCATCGGTCAAGAACAGAACGAGTGAGAGCATCAATGCGTACATCCCCAGAGTGAAGACAAACAGCGCAACCGATGCCCGGCGAAACGACTCAATTTGTGCCAGTGCTCGAGGCAGAATCGGTTCGGGATGCCGCTTGTTACGGTACATAAAAGAACCAAAAAGTGTTATCCCAATCAACACCGGCATCACAGTTCCAACTGAAACCCAACCCCAGTCACGTCCTTGAACAATGGCCAAGACAACTAGGGCAGTGGCGGAGGAAAGAAGAGCACCGCCGAGTACATCTGGTTTCGCGGCTGAAGCATCTCTGGGAGTTTCAACGAAGAACCGCTTACTTAGGGCAAACGCAACTGCTCCGATAGGCAGATTAATTACAAATGCCCAACGCCAATTGGCTAGCTCGATTATGCCAGCTCCTATTGCTGGACCGAAAGCATTCGCACATGCGAAACAAGCTCCCCAAAGGGTCACTGCGGTAGCCCGCCGTTCTGGCGGCCACGAGGCAATGACAAGCCCCATAGATGCTGGAGTGATCAAGGCAGCGCCTATCCCCTGAAAACCGCGCATAGTGATCAGAAAAGACGGAACCGGCGCAACCGCGACTCCGATGGATGCCACTACAAACACTGTCAATCCGATTGACATCACGCGCAGTCTGCCGGCCCGGTCAGCGAGTCGTCCGCTTACGACTAGTAGAGCAGCGTAGACAAGCACATAGGCGTTGAGGACCCAAGACAATTGAGCGTTAGACACGCCATCAAAATCTCGTCGGAAGCTCGGGAAGGCCACGTTCACTATGGACCCATCGACGCCCACCAAGAACATGGCCAGACCTGCCGCGACTAAAGCTAACCAGGCCTTACGAGGGATGCTTGTATCGGACATAGGTGCACCTTAAGCCCGTGCATCAAGTAACAAGTAATCGGGAGATTGCTTTGAGACGAGCCGACGGGGCCTCTCATCGACGTTGACATCGGTCACACCACCAGCAACTTCTGCCAGCAAGTTTGGTCACTCTGATCGAGGACCCACAACGGCGGCAAGGTCGCCCTTCGCGTTTGTATACGTAAAGAGCATCTTTAGGTTTCAGACGTCCGGGTGTTGTTCCCGAATCTTCCTGGCTGACTGTAACGATCCGGTTTAATCGAACTCCCTGCCGTAACTGCGATACAGACAATTTCCATAGGTCCTTAAGCTCGGTCTTGGTGAGGTCGCAGGAAGGACGTTGAGGATGGATGCCCAACAAGAAAAGAAACTCAGCCCGGTACACGTTTCCCACCCCGGCAATTATTGACTGATCCAAGAGCGATATGGCGATCGGAGTCTTGCGATTCGTCAACCCAGATGCGAAATCCTCCCACTTGCTGCCGCGGCGCAGTGGATCAGGTCCTAAGTCATCAATGACTCTCAGGAACTCCTCTTTGGGTATTAGCGCACATTTTTGTGGACCTGTGAGATGCCAAGCCCGACTTCCTTCCAAACGAAGACGAACTGTGTCCGACGGTTCATGTTCAAGAGCTTGAGGTCGAAATTTACCGATCAGGCCCAAGTGAATGTGGAGAATCGTTTCGCGAGAGAAAGTTAGAAACAGATGCTTTCCCCAAGCTTCGCTCGTTACCAATGTTTTTTTGTTTATAAGCGCGGCACCATGTGCGAAGCGGCCTTGTGGTGAAGTCGCTTTCACAACGCCCGCGCCTAGGTCAGACAGTAAATCTTTGGATAGCCGGTGAATGGTGTGGCCTTCGGGCACCGTATATTTCTAATGCGTATAGAAACGTGAGGTCGGCATATGGCGCTCGGAATTGAAGAAGTACAGGTGGGTTGCTGGACCGACGAAGAAAACGGGACCGGTGTCACCGTCATCCTCCCACCCAAGGGATCTCTTGGAGCCTTGGCGGTGCGAGGTGGAGCGCCGGGGACCAGAGAGGCCGCAGCACTTGGGCCCACCGGATCTGGGGTGGAGTGTCATGCGGTTGTCTTGTGTGGCAACAGCGTTTTTGGTTTGGCGGCGGCGGATGGTGTTGTGGAATGGTGCGTGGAACAAGGTCGCGGCTTGGAATTGGCTTCAGCAGTTGTGCCAGTCGTTGGCGCGGCGGTTGTATTTGACATCACTGGGCCCAATGACCCTAGACCGGGGCCCTCAGCTGGCAGATCGGCCTGTGATGCGGCTAGCGGCGCAGATCCTAAGTCCGGACGGGTGGGAGTGGGTAGAGGTTGCACCGTGGGTAAGGCTGCAGGACGGGCCTTTGCGAGTCGTGGTGGGCAGGGAATAGGAATTGCCCAGTCAGGAGATCTAATCGTGGGCGCGATCGTTGCTGTCAACGCGTTTGGTGATGTGCTGAATTCAGATGGCTCGTTAATGACTGGTTCTTCTGCACCCACTGAGGCCGCAAGGTACCCGTATGTGCCGCTGGATGAAATAGCGGCTTGGGACTCGGGGGAAGAAAAAGCAAATACTACGATCGGATGTTTGGTGACAAATGCCCGGTTAACTAAATCCGAAGCGTGCCGAGTAGCTGACCTGGCGCACACGGGAATTGCAAGGTCCATCGACCCACCTCACACTTCGGTTGACGGAGATGCACTGTTTCTTCTCGCCACCCAAGAAATTATTGCGACGCCTGACCTGGTAACTGAACTGGGAACCCAAGCCGTGTCGCTCGCTATTCGTAACGCTGTGGAATAAGTGCGACTCAGATGACCGTGGCACTGTTGTGCCGCCTAACTCCGCGAAGTTTGTGTCACTATCGGTGTACCAGAGAAAGGAGGTGGTCCACACAATGCCAATACTTAAGAGGACTCTGGAGGTGGTCGGGCGCTGAGGCGGCCTGCCAACTTGGGAGGAAGCTTCCTTTGAGAATGATCAAAGAGGTGGCGACTCCAACCCGGACCATCCCGCCTGTCGGTGTGCGTGTCGGTCCTCGCGCAATCGAGTCCTAGCGGTCTTCGTTGGGACTTCATCTCAGGTGAAGAGAAGTGCCCCCGCTGTAAAGGCGGGGGCACCTCAGTTTTGAGAATGATGGAACGGTTATAAATCAAACTGCCAGATAGTTTCGTGAAGGTCAGTCGCCGAGATTTTTGATCTCCTGCTGTAAGCGGGACCTTAAGGTTTTGGGCAAGTTATCGACGACAAGGTCGTAGCTATCCTCGATCCATTCTTGAACTTCCTTCAAAGGCACGGATCCGTCAAGAAAAACCCGGTTCCAATGCTTTTTGTGAAAATTGCTAGCTCGGACTGCTGAGTATTTTTGGCGAAGGGATTCCGCTCGACCTGGGTCACATTTGAGGGTTACTGAAACAGCATCGGCACCGAAGGGGAGTAGAGCAAACATTTTGCCACCGACTTTGAACACAGATACATGTTCACCAAAAGGAAAATCCTCTACTGCCTCAGGTTGCTCTAAACAAATTTGGACCAAGAGATCTCTAGTCATTCTTGCTCCATTCCCCAATTACAGCACTTGAGATGTGACTATGTGACGATGAGTAATAGCGAGGAAAACCTTAAATTCGAATGCCCCCGTTGTTCAGAACAAGTGTGGGAACAGTTCTATGGCCCGTGCGGTTCGTGCCGTGAAGACCTCAGGCAGATTTTTGTCGCTGACCTCCGGGATGTTGAAGTAGGAAAGTTTCAACCGAAGATGAATGTGACGCCTAATGCCGTTGCGACGAAAGAGTGATGGCGGATCAGGCCGTTGGTTCTTGGGTGGATACCCCCAAAACGATTAAGAACCTTTGAAGAAGACGGTTAGACGAAGATAAAGCCAACTGCCCATATCAGCCGACATCCCATGACTAACGCGATTAACCCCCTGAGTGTCCAGACTCCCGACAGGACTCGCTTTGCAGCTAACGGTCGGTGGACCACCGGATCAGTTTCTCCACCGTGTCGCGAGCCTCTTGGGTTGAACCGGCGAAAGAAAATCGAATGAATCGATGTCCTTGTTTGGGGTCAAAGTCGATGCCTGGGGTTACCGCTATGCCTAATTCGTTCAACCATTGTTGGGCTAACTCTTGGCTGTCTTTGCACAGATGGTCGACCTGCGCCCAAACATAGAAGGCACCGTCAGCTGGAGCGAGTTCTTTGATACCAGCCTTGGGTAACCCGTCAAGGAGAACTTGTCGATTAACTGCGTAACGCTCAAGGTTGAGCTCTAGTTCATCGTGGCTATCAAAAGCGCCTAGGGCAGCATGTTGGGAGACCGATGCGGCAGCAATGAACGCGTTTTGGGCTAAACGTTCAACTGGTGATACCAAAGCGTCGGGTAGAACTAGCCATCCGACTCGCCAGCCGGTCATCGAGAAGTACTTCGAAAAACTGTTGACTACTACAGCTTCATCCCAGTAAGCGGCGGCAGTGGGGGCAACATTTCCATAAGTAACTCCGTGGTAAATCTCATCTGAGATGAGACGAACTTCGTTGTTCTTGCACCATTGGACTAGCTCTGCGAGTTCATCTTCCAGGAGCATGGTTCCTGTCGGATTGGATGGACTTGCGACCACTAACCCATCGATTGGACCGATCGATTCGAGACCATCTGGTGAGGGCTGGAAGCGCGTAGCCGGACCGACCGGCAAATCAACAACTTCTACGTCTAAGGCTCGAAGCACGTTGCGGTAACAGGGGTAGCCCGGGGTTGGAACAACTACTCGATCACCAGGTTCGAAGCAGGCGAGGAACGCCAGGGTAAATGCACCGCTTGCCCCCATGGTGATGGCGATTCGCGACGATGGGATGTCGGTGTCGTACCACTCCAGATAGTGATGATGTAGGCGCTCGCGGAGAGAATCCATGCCGAGTGCAGATGTGTACCCGAGAATGTCGTTTTCGATCGCTTCAATTGCGTGTCTTCTGGCTCCTGATGGTGCGGGTGTGGAGGGCTGACCGACCTCGAGATGGAGCACTTCCTTGCCGGCGTTTTCTCGGTTTGCCGCTGCTCGCATTACCTCCATCACATAAAAGGGCGCAATGTCGGATCGCTTGGATGGTGTTATCGCCATAACAGGAGTGTGGCGGTTATCGGCGTTAGAAGTGGGTCTTTCGGGCTCTCAAATCTATTCAGAGACCTTTATTTACTCGGAAAATAGGGCAGAACTGGAAACTGCCTTTTCTAGGACCCGTCTCATGAAGCATGCTGGAGGGATGAGCACCGCTTTAATGACTGACCTTTACGAGGTCACGATGCTTGATGCAGCGCTTCGGTCTGGAGTGGCCTCGCGCCGAGCAACGTTCGAAGTTTTTGCGAGACGGCTACCCGCGGGCCGTGGCTACGGGGTTGTTGCTGGACCTGGGCGCTTGGCGGAACAGCTGGCTGATTTTCACTTTTCTGCAGCTCAGATCGATTACTTGGCGAGCCTTGGTCGATTCAGCGACGACCTTCTTCAGTTCCTCGAGGCTTTCCAATTCGAAGGGGAGGTATGGAGCTACAGAGAGGGCGACTTTTATGTGCCGGGGAGTCCGGTATTGAGGGTCGATTGTTCTTTCGGTGCAGGTCTTCTTCTTGAGACGTTGGTCTTGTCGGTTCTAAATCATGATTCCGCAGTTGCATCGGCCGCGGCGCGAATGCACGATGTAGCTAAGGGGCGACATCTAATCGAGATGGGGGGTCGTCGCACCCATGAAGAAGCAGCCGTTGCAGCGGCGAGGGCGGCATGGTTGGTCGGCTTTGATACCACCTCGAATATGGAAGCCGGGATCCGTTTCAATGTGCCAACTGCGGGAACATCAGCGCACGCCTTTACTCTGGCACACGATGATGAAGAGTCTGCTTTCGAAGCCCAAATCAAAGCTCATGGACTTGAAACGACCCTTCTTGTAGATACTTACGAAATAAAAACTGGAATCGACCGAGCATTAGCTGCAGCTAAGAGACTGGGCGGAGTTCCCGGAGCTATCCGCATCGACTCAGGTGATCTCGCTGATGAAGCTCTGAGAGCTCGGAAAAAGTTAGACGCAAGTGACGCCGAGTCAACGAGAATCGTTGTATCTGGCGATCTTGATGAGTACCGAATTGCAGATTTAGCTGATCTTCCGATTGATGGATATGGGGTGGGAACTCAGTTGGTTGTCGGGTCGGGACACGCGACGGCTGGCATGGTCTACAAACTGGTGGCTATTGCGCGAAGGTCAGGAACCTATGAGCCGGTTGTTCCAGTAGCAAAGTCCTCCGAAGGTAAGGCGACTCGAGGTGGGGTGGTGCGCCCATACCGGATTGTCGATGATGGCACAGCTGTTGATGAAATCCTTGTGCAACATGACCGACCCGGCCCTTCGGATGCCAGGGCCCTCCACGTTCCGCTGTTTCGAGCTTCTGAACCTGCCTATCCGTACAGCCTTGAGGATGACCGAAAGTTCCACCTTCGGGTTCGAAATGAATTACCCGACTCCATGCGGATGTTGAACTCTAAACCGCTATTCGAAGCGCGAACTTTATAGACCCCGGACAGCGTTAATCATTGGCTGAGAGTTCTGGAGTCAACGGCTAACGAAAACTCCTTCAGAAGCACCGGCCTCTAATGTGCGCGCCACATCGATTACGCGTGGCCCATCTCGTCTCACAACGGCGAGCACCGGAGTGTCGGCAAGCACTTGGTGTTCTCGGTCACCGTCGAACGCCATCGTTGATGGCCCCACTAAGTGGACCTCCTCTTCAAAGCTGACCCTTTTCACCTCCCTGACGGGCACTTTCCGATACAGACCAGGTGCTATGGGAGCGTTAGTTGACGCGCCGCCGGAGCCGCAGGTGACCAAAATTGCCGCGTCTTCTTCTGAGCGACATGTGGTGTGTAGACCTGCGATGGAGGAGACCCCAATGGTGTCTGGTTTGGCTGTTGTGACTAATAGCTGTCGCAAATTATTGGGATCGACTGGCATGCGGTTACCAACAAAATCGTTGGCGAGAGTAGCAACATCTATGAGGGCGACGTCTTGAGACCCATCCGCGAAAATCAAGTGGACCATCTTCGACCTCGGTGCTACTGAGTTGAGATCGACCAAATTCTTTGCGACTAACCCAGCGGCTGCGCCCGCAACCGTAGGTTCAACGAGGGAGGGAAAAACATTGTTTGTTCCCGTTGACATCGGAACCAAGATTGCCTCAGGCCAAGCCCTAGCTATTGTCCGATTCGTTCCATCACCACCGAGGGTGATGATTACTCTGATTCCTCGTTCTTTCATGGCAAGAGCAGCGCGTACGGTGTCCATAGGATCGACACGCGCGCCGACATCAAGAATTTCGAGATCTGCTTCTACGGGTAAATCCGTCAACGCGCCGCTCGCTATTCCGAAAGGCTCCTTCATAGCGACGACGTGTTGTGCCCCGGCAGCTACTGCGCCTATGACAGCGCGCGCAATGCGATTCCGTTTGTCTTCAGCGCTTGAGACACCTCCGCGGGCCGCCACTCGGCGGATATCGCGCCCAGAAACGGGGTTCGCGATGATGCCAACGCTCTGGGATTGATCTGTCACGGTTCCACCCTAGGCAAGGAAACCGCTTGGTATCTGCTACAACAACCTTGTGACTCAACCTCCAGTGGTGCTAACGATCGCGGGCTCAGATTCAGGAGGAGGTTCCGGACTCCAAGCCGACTTGCGAACCTTCGCAGCTCAATCTGTTCACGGGGTGTGCGCGTTAACCGTGGTTTCTTCTCAGAACACTGAAGAATTTCGGTCAGCACTCGCGATCCCGGCCAACGTTGTGCGGTCCCAGATCGAAGCAGTCTTGGATGACTTTGAAGTCAACGTTGCCAAAACCGGGCTGCTTTATTCCGAAGAAAATATTCGGCTCATATCGGAGATGGCGGAGGTCGGGCTCTTGCCGCCTTTGGTTGTAGACCCCGTGATAGTGAACCGTCACGGTGAACCGTTATACGACACCTCAACCATCGAACTGATACGCCGAGATTTGATACCCAAGGCATTGGTCATCACCCCTAACCATCTCGAAGCGATGCATTTACTGGGAACCGAGCTAGATGAAGACATCGAAGCTTTGTCTGATGCAGCTCTGCAGCTAGCCGCCATGGGCCCAACTGTCGTTGTGGTAACCGGCGGTCGGCGCGAGGCGCCAACAATGGTTGATGTCGTGGCATCTGGCGGAGAAGTAGTGGTCCTAGAAGTTGAACGCTGTTTGACGAGTAACGTCCGGGGCACAGGCGACACTTTCTCAGCAGCAATTGCTGGTGGGCTAGCTAAGGGGTTATCAGAGCTTGAGTCCGTGAGCAGAGCCCAAGCCTTCACCGCCGAAGCGGTCCACCGTGCCGCGAATTGGACACTTGGAGCCGGCCAAGGACCAATCGGTCATCTGGGTCACTCCGACATAGCTCGCCTAGACTGATGACGCTCGAACCTGATTGAGCCTTTGGGAGAAACTTGTGACGCAAGAGCAGTGGCGAAAAGAGTATGAGGCTGGCGAAATCCGCGACCTTGATTACGAGACGATGAGCGGCCTTCCGGTAGAACCGCTTTATGCGCCCCGTGATGGAGATGTCGACGAATCGATTGGTTGGCCCGGTCAATACCCCTATACCCGTGGAGTACACCCAAGCGGATACAGAGGCCGTCTGTGGACAATGCGGATGTTTGCAGGTTTCGGTACACCCGAAGACACGAATACACGATTTAAGGAGATCCTCGCCGCAGGCGGGGGAGGTTTGTCGACGGCATTTGACATGCCCACACTTATGGGCCTTGACAGTGATGACGTCCTATCAGTCGGTGAAGTAGGCCGTTGTGGGGTCGCTGTTGACACCATCGAGGATATGAGCAGCCTGTACGACGACATTGACCTGGAACAAACGACGACCTCGATGACAATTAACGCTCCTGCTGCACCCATATGGGCAATGTTCGTAGCGAATGCCGAAGAGCAAGGAGCTGACAGAAGCAGGTTGGGTGGAACGCTTCAAAATGACATCCTCAAGGAATATCAAGCCCAAAAAGAATGGGTTTTCCCTCCACGGCCCTCCATGCGTCTCGTCGCGGACACCATCGAATTCGCGAAAAATGAGATGCCTCGATGGAACTCCGTATCTATAAGCGGCTACCACATCAGAGAAGCAGGCTCCACAGCAGCACAGGAACTGGCTTTCACACTGGCTAATGGATTCGCGTACGTCGAAGCGGCAACCCAGCGAGGTCTGCCCGTTGATGAGTTCGCTCCAAGATTGAGTTTCTTTTTCAATGCGCATATCGATTTCTTCGAAGAAATCGCGAAATACAGAGCTGCTCGCAGAATCTGGGCGCGATGGATGAAGGACCACTACGGAGCTCAAGACCCCAAATCGATGATGCTGCGCTTCCACACTCAAACAGCGGGCGTATCCCTGACAGCACAGCAACCTGAAATAAATATTGCCCGCACAGCGATCGAAGCTCTAGCCGGCGTATTGGGCGGTACCCAGAGTTTGCACACCAACTCAATGGATGAGGCACTCGCCCTCCCGACCGAGAAAGCGGCCCGAATAGCTTTGCGCACCCAGCAAGTTCTCGCTCACGAAACTGGGGTTACCGACGTCTTGGACCCATTAGGTGGAAGTTGGTTCGTAGAAGAACTGACCGACCAGTTAGAAGCTGAAGCAGAGACAATGTTTAGTCACATTGCCGAAGTTGGAAGCGGATCGATGCTGGAGGGAGCGTTTGAACTAATTGACGAGGGTTGGTACCAGGGAAATATCGCTGACTCAGCCTACGAGTTCGAAAAGAAAGTGAATGCTGGTCGTCGAGTTGTCGTCGGAGTCAACGACTTTACCGAAGGCAACGAAGAAGATCAGATCGATCTTTTGAAGATTACGACAGAAGATGAGCAACGCCAGATCAAAAACCTTCAGCAGATAAAGGCCGACCGTAACCAGGGAGCTGTCGACGAAGCTCTCGTTGCTTTGAGTCGCGCGGCGGAAACTGACGCGAATCTGATGTTGCCATTGATCGATAGCGTCAGAACACGTGCGACCGTCGGGGAAATAATGAACACCCTCGCCGAGGTGTTCGGCCGATACCAAGAAAAGCCTTTCATCTGAACAAGAGCGACCGTTCCGTTTGGGGTGTAAAGACGGGTAGGGTCAGAGCAGCGAAATTGGTCTACGGGGAATCGATGCTGCATTCGAAAGCACTCAAATTGCTCATAATGATGCTTTCGCTTACCGCGCTCGTAGCTGGGTGCTCTAGTGGGACCGACCAAACCCAACTTGAACGAGAGCTGCAAGACAAAGCAGGTAGCGACCTACTTCCAGTGGAACTTGGATTAGTTGACTGTCCGGAAGACGTCGTTTACACCCCCGAATCAGTGTTTATCTGCAATAGCGAAGTAGCCGGGCAGTACTACGAAATACAAGTCCGCATAATCGACGAGCAACGCCAGTATTCATACGCCCATAAGCACTATCCGCTGCAACTTGTGAATACAGAAGCTTTGCTAGCAGATGAAGTGGCCTACGAAGTCGGCTTCGACGTGATGATTGATTGTGGTGACGACGAATACCTCGTCGCACCAATCGGAAGCACATTCAACTGCGTAGTAACCCGAGTAGAAGGTGGCGCTCAAGCCACCATTGAGGTTCGACTTGAAAATGCAGAAGGTCGAATCAAATGGGATCTCATCCGATCTTGAGTCTTTGGTAGCAACTACTCGCTCAACGTTATGAACCTGTTGGATGTCGACAATATTTCTCTAGGTTTCACAGAAATAGAGTTGTTCTCCGACCTCTCCTTCACGGTTGGAGAAAAAGACAGGCTGGCGGTATTAGGAATCAATGGGTCTGGAAAGTCAACCCTGTTAGCGACACTCGCCGGTCAAGAGATCGTGGATCAGGGAGTCATACGCCGCCGACAAAACTTATCTGTTGCCGTCTTGGCGCAACGACCCAACCTAGGGGACGGAACGGTCAGCGATGCCGTGGGTCAGAGCTGGCAAGGAAGAGCCGCAATGGACCGTGTGGGCTTAACAGGGTTATCTCAGACAAAGATTTCTGCGCTGTCGGGAGGCGAACACAAGCGAGCGGCGTTGGCGGCAGTACTTCATGATCAGGATGCTGACTTGCTGCTGCTAGATGAGCCGACGAACCACCTTGACATCGAGGGAATCGAATATCTTGAAAATGTGTTGCACGAATTTTCGGGCGGCGTCGTTTTCGTATCTCACGATCGACACCTCATCAATCGCGTAGCTACAAAGACCGTAGAGCTAACGGGCAATGGCTGTTATGTCACAGAAGGCGGATACAAAGCACACCTTTTGGCCAAAGCTGACCGTGAGGACAAAGCGGAAAAAGATGAATCGGCGAGGCTTACGTTGGCCCGGAAAGAATTGGCATGGCTGCAACGAGGAGCTCGTGCTCGAAGGAGGAAGCCCAAATCACGACTTGCTATCGCTCATCGAACCCTTGACGTTACCCACAAAGACGACTCCCGATCTCGTTCGCTTGCCCTAAACGAATTTGACCAGAAACGGTTAGGACGCAAAGTGGTGGACCTCGAACAGGTCGCGGTCTCGGCTGGCGGCCGGGCATTGTTCGACGACGTGACTATCAGTCTTTCATCCAACGAACGCCTCGGAGTGGTAGGTCCGAATGGTTCTGGTAAATCGACGCTTTTGAGCGTTATTGCTGGAGTGAGAGCACCCGATGAAGGGACCGTGACCTTTGGGTCAACCGTGCGTATCGGCTACTTCGACCAGATGGGGGAGGCGCTTGATCAAGATTCGACAGTTGAAGAGGTGATTGCAGGACCAGGTGGGCATTTGGACCACAATCAGTCTGCGTTGTTGCGTCGATTCTGGTTTGAACCGGCTACCCATCGAGCTCAAATTGGCTCTCTGTCGGGCGGAGAACAACGCCGTTTGCAGCTTTTGGGTGTTCTAGCGGCGGAGCCGAACGTTTTGCTGCTTGACGAACCCACCAACGATCTCGATATAGACACACTGCGCGCGCTAGAAGACTGGCTCGACACTTTCGATGGTGCTTTGGTTGCGGTTACCCATGACCGGGTGTTCCTAGAACGCGTAGTGGACAACGTAGTTGCCATCGGAGCTGACGGCTTCAGGCATCTAGGCGCAGGCGAAGCCGTATGGGAACAGGCAAGACCTAAGCCAAAGATAAGTAATCGCATCAAGAAAAATCGCGTCGCGACAACTAAGTCAAGCGACCGCTCAATGTCGACTCTTCGACACTTACTCAAAGACGTTGAGTCAGAACTTCAACGGCTTTCGGACGAGCGAGATGACTATGTCGCCCGTCTCGATAACGAAAGCCTTTCACATGGGTCACGCCTCGAGATTTCAAATGGACTTGCTGTCGCCTTAGAGCAGTTAGAAGTGGCCGAGGTACGTTGGCTTGATATATCGGAGGAGATGGAGAAGCGGGCATAGTCGTTCCGCTACTCTGCGCCATATGAACCGGCATACCCACGATTCCAGTGGAGAACTGCGACCGTTGCGTCACAGGCGACCGGTTGTTCACTGGACAGCGGTCCTCGTGTCGGCAGCCATGGTCTTAGCTGGCTTTTCTGCGCTGGTCGCTGCTCTATGAGCGAGATACAAAAAGCATCGTTTCAAGAGTTGACCTTGGAGCGTCTCTACGAGATCTTGCGCTTACGGGTTCAAGTCTTTGTCGTAGAACAGGAATGCGCATATTCCGAAATCGACAATATTGATTTCGAAGCGAATCACCTATGGATTGATGATGCTCAGGGGCTGGCTTCGTACTTGCGAGTTACAAAAGAAGACGAGGGTCGCAGAATCGGCCGCGTCGTGACACGGGCCGATGCCCGTTCTAACGGCCTGAGTCGACAACTAATCCAATACGTATTAGCTGCAACAGAAGGCCCTTGGGTTCTTTCAGCGCAGTCGTATTTGCATGACTGGTACGACAGTTTGGGGTTTTCTCAAACCGGTTCAGAATTCATTGAAGATGGCATTCCGCATATCCCCATGCGCAAAGAAGTTGGTTAGAACCAACCATCCTTTTAATTAATTTCGGACATCCACCACGGTTCGTCCTTGAACCTTTCCGGCAAGGATCTCTGAACCGAGATGTGGGACTTCCTCTAACCCAACCACTGTGGTCATATCTGAGAGAATTTCTCGTTGCAATAAATCGTCAAGCCTTTGCCATGCTTGAGCCCTTCTCTCGAACGGGCACATAACTGAATCGATACCCAAGAGATTGACGCCACGAAGAAGAAAGGGAATGACAGTTGTGTCGAGCCCGTTACCGCCAGCAAGTCCGCAGGCAGCGACGCTTGCCCCGTACTCCATTTCTGTTAGTACGTGAGCGAGAGTTGTGCCGCCAACGGCGTCTATGCAGCCCCCCCAACGCTCCGACGAAAGAGGCCCGGAGGCTGGCTCAGCTAACTCTTCTCGCGCTACAACTTGGCTAGCTCCCAGTTTCATTAAATAGTCACTTGTCTCAGGACGGCCAGTAGACGCGGCAACCTGATAACCCGCCTGGGAAAGAAGATGAACAGCAACGCTTCCCACACCACCGGCAGCTCCCGTTACTAGCACCGGTTGCGAGCCAATTCCTCGGTCTTCCAGCGCCTGCATTGCCAGCATCGAGGTCAATCCTGCCGTGCCGACGCTCATTGCTTCAAGTTCCGAAATGCCCTCTGGGAGTTTTACGAGCCAATCGGCGTTCAGTCGAGCTTTTTCTGCATAACCACCCCAATGGGCTTCCCCGACGCGCCAGCCAGTCAACACCACGCGGTCGCCTTTGACATATCGATCATCGCTCGAGGCACTAACGACACCGGAAAAATCGATCCCAGGTACATGCGGATAGTCGCGAACTAAGCGGCCGACCCCGTTGAGAATCATGCCGTCCTTGTAGTTCAAGGTGCTGTACGAGACATCGACCGTGACGTTTCCGTCAGGAAGTTGATCGTCTTCCAGCTGGGTAATTTCCGATGACACAGCCTTATCAGCCTGAGTTAGGAGCACCGCCCGGAATGTCATAAATCCTCACTTGCTATGGCCCCCGTAAGGGAATCGAGTCGAGCCAGGACCTTACTCTTCTGCCGGTCATCTGTCTTATGTCGTAGGAGCAAGAAGTCTGTAAGATGGACGTATGTCGGAGAGACAGATTGTCAGTGTTACCGAGGCAGCGCTCGAAAAGGTCCTCGAATTACGCGCCGGAGAAGAAGACGCAAATCAACTTGCTTTGAGGATCGAAGTCGTTGGAACCCAAGGAGTTGACTATTCCTACGACCTCGCCTTCGAGGTTCTCGGTGAAGCGGATTCCGATGATGTCCCCACACACGTAGGTGGGGGACTAACCGTGCTGGTTCCCGGGCGAGACGCTTCGAAACTCGAAGGGGCAACATTAGACATTCCGAGCAATGGCAACCAAGTAGGCCTAGTGCTTCGCAATCCCAACAGACCCGACCTTGGACCTAACGCAACTTTGGAACTTTCGGGGACTATTGAAGAACAAGTCCAAGAGGTTTTGGTCAAGAGAATTAACCCGTCGATAGCTGCACATGGCGGATTTGCCGAATTAGTTCGAGTCGAAGGATCCACTGTTCTGGTCAAATTAGGTGGCGGTTGTCAAGGCTGTGGGATGGCAAACGCGACAGTTACAGCTGGAATAGAAAAAACGTTAACTGAACTCATAGACGGCGTTGACCATGTGCTTGATATAACGGATCACACATCAGGCGAAAACCCATATTTCGCCGCTACTTAATCGATAACTACCAAGACGGCATGGCGTGTCCGAAGCAGTGCCGCCTAGACTCTCTGCAGATCGGAAACTCTTGGGGGTGATGTGCGAGGCATCATTGGATACGGAACCTATGTTCCTTACTACCGGCTGGATCGGGCAAGGATTACTGCCGCTATGGGCGCGGGTGGAGGTAAAGGCCACCGCTCAGTAGCAGGGTACGACGAGGACACCACGACTATGGGTGTCGAGGCAGCACGCAATGCCCTGCGGGGAAGCTCTGTGACGCCTTCATCCATATGGTTCGCGACTGCAAACCCGGCGTATTTGGACAAAACCAATGCGACGGCCATCCAGGCTGCCCTTGATTTACCTCAAGAGACATGGGCTGTGGATGCGGGGGGTTCAGCGCGGTCCGCAGAGGCGGCCATATCAGGGGCGCGAGGCACTCCGGGTATTTCGATGGCAGTGGTTTCTGACCTACGAACAGGTAACCCGACGAGTAACGATGAAAGTGGTGGTGGTGACGCCGCTGCCGCTCTTCTGTTCGGAGACGATGAAGACGCGCCGGTTATTGCTCATGCAATTGGACGTGCAGCCGCTACTGGCGAATTTCTTGACCGCTACAGGCTGCCGGGGGAGAACGCAAGCAAAATTTGGGAAGAACGGTTTGGGGAACAGGCATACCTGACCTTGGCTGAAGACGCCATTGAGAGAGCTCTTAAAGAGGCAGACTTAGGGCTCGAAGATATCGACAGAGTGGTAATAGCTGGTCTCCATGCAAGAGCAGTCAGAAGTCTTTCGAGAATCGCCGGTGACAAATTGGTGGATGACTTGGCTGGGCGCATCGGCAACCCGGGAGCTGCTCAGTTGCCGCTGCTAGTAGCGTCGGCGCTCGATACTGCGGCCCCAGGAGAGACGATCCTCTGTGTTCACCTAGCAGACGGGGCTAATGCAAGTGTTCTTCGGACTACAGATGCGATAGCCGAATACACCCCGTTCTCAAGCGTTGAATCTCAGATCGAAAATGGTAGCGACAATCTGGACTACAACCTGTATCTAACTTGGCGGGGATTTCTCGACAGAGAATCGCCGAGACGACCCGACCCGGATCGCCCTGGCGCGCCGCCAGCGTTCCGTTCAGAGGACTGGAAGTACGCCTTCGTAGGTTCGCGAGACCGCTCTTCTGGCGCAATTCATCTGCCACCAATGCGGGTGTCGATGGATGGTGGTGCCGTAGACGATATGGAACGAATACGGATGGCTGACACCCCGGCCACGATCGCTACATTTACGGTCGACTACCTAGCGTTTTCTTTGTCTCCGCCCACAGTGGCTGTGGTAATCGACTTTGACGGCGGCGGCAGGTTCCAAGCTGAAATGACAGACGTAGATCCCAACGAGGTAAAAATCGGAGATCGCGTCGAGATGACTTTCCGTCGTTTGTTTACAGCGCAAGGAATACACAACTACTTCTGGAAGGCTCGCCCACTCGCTGAATGAGTGGAATTGTTTAGTATCCCTGCATGGATACGCTCTTATCTACCAAACTGGTATCACACAACAAAGGAAAAGTGACATGGCCTCACATGGCATAAAGGACCAAGTCGCCATCGTCGGTATGGGCTGCACGCCCTTCGGCGAGCACTGGGACAAAGGAGCCGACGACTTGCTCGTCGACGCAGCGCACGAGGCGTACGCCTCGGCGGGAGTAAACCAAGACGATATTGATGCTTTCTGGTTAGGAACCATGGGATCAGGAGTGTCTGGGTTAACGCTTTCGAAGCCGCTACAAATTGACTACAAACCTGTTAGCCGTCTGGAAAATATGTGCGCGACTGGCTCGGAAGCTTTCCGAAACGCCTGTTACGCAGTTGCATCCGGCGCATACGACGTAGTTATGGCAATCGGAGTTGAGAAGCTCAAGGACAGTGGATACTCAGGTCTGACCGGTAGCAGACCACCTAGTGATGGAACTGATTCATCACTTACTGCACCGGCTACGTTCAGCCTTCTGGCACCCGCGTACGCCCACAAGAATGGTCTCGATGACGAAACCATGAAAGAGGTTCTAACTCGCATTGCCTGGAAGAATCACAAGAACGGTGCTCTCAACCCGCGAGCCCAATTTCGTAAAGAAGTAGCGAAAGAGACAATTGCAGGCTCTCCGTTGGTAGCTGGACCTTTGGGCATATTTGACTGTTCAGGTGTCAGTGATGGCTCAGCTGCGGCAGTCATAGTTCGCGCTGAAGATGCTCATCGGTACACCGACAATCCCCTGTACGTGAAGGCATTGAGTTTTTCTTCAGGGCCTGCGACTGGGGCATTGGATCCGAGCTATGACTACACGACTTTCCGTGAAGTTCGCGCATCAGCAGAAGAGGCTTACAAGCAGGCCGGCATTGATGACCCAAGAAGCCAAATAGCAATGGCCGAGGTACACGATTGCTTTACGCCGACCGAATTGGTGTTGATGGAAGATCTTGGGTTCGCTGACGAAGGAACCGCTTGGAAAGAGGCACTTAATGGATCCTTCGACCTCGATGGAGATTTGCCGGTAAACCCGGACGGGGGCCTGAAGAGTTTTGGTCATCCCATCGGAGCATCAGGCTTGAGAATGCTCTTTGAATGTTGGCTCCAGCTCAGAGGTGAAGCGCCACCTGAACGTCAAATCGATTCTGATAAGACACTTGGTTTGACTCACAACTTGGGTGGTCAGCCCGGCGCTTGCGTCTCATTCGTTTCAGTTGTCGGTTCTGAAATCGGCTAGAGCGAATCAAATCCGGAAATTCAACGACCGTTCGTTCCAGCCATGTGAATGAACGGTCGTTGCGCGTCCACGAAGTCGCAAGTCCAACGCCTAACGCGCAGGCGCCTTCCTAATGGTGAAGAGATTTGATTGCTTTATTTATCTGCGCCGCAATCCCAGACGCATCAAGCCCTAATTCCGCGTGGAGTTCGGACTCCGCGCCGTGAGGCAAATAGTCGTCAGGGGTGCCGAGTTGCAACAAGCGAGGAATTGGCCCAGAACGCCGTTGCAGGGCATCGGCAACAAGACTGCCGAATCCGCCAACCCTGGTTCCATCTTCAATGGTGACCACCAACGGAAAATCAATAATTGACCTGACCAGTTCCTTGTCAACTGGTTTCAGCACTCTGGGGTCCCAGAGCGCTGCCCGCACTCCTTCTTCAGCTAGCAAACTGACTGCGCTGGTAGCTGCTGTCAACATCTTGCCTGCAGCTAATATTGCGACGTCTTCCCCTCCATGAACCAGACGGGCTTCCATTCCCTGACCAACATCATCCGATTCCGCAGCGTTGCCTCGCGGCCATCTAATTGCGACAGGCCCATCCTCTATTTCGAGTGCCTGGTTTAACATTATGGGTAGTTCTTGAAGCGACGAGGGTGAGAATATGGTCATGCCCGGCACGCGCGCGTACATAGCGATGTCATGAACCCCATGATGTGATGCGCCGTCAGGTCCGGTAATTCCGGCCCTGTCAATGCAGATAACGACGGGAAGACCGTGCAATCCAATGTCGTACATCACTTGATCGAAACCGCGTGCTAGGAAAGTCGAATAAATAGCCACAAAGGGCCTGAGCCCTGCCTTGGCCATACCAGCTGCCGATGTCAAGGCGTGCTGTTCCGCGATTCCGGTATCAAAGAATCTTTCAGGGTATCGCTGCTGAAATGGAAGTAATCCAGTAGATCCTGGCATCGCTGCCGTAATCGCTACGACGTCGTCCCGACGCTCAGCAATGTTCATCAAAGCAGTGCTGAACTCGGCGGTGAAGGTATTGCCACCTTTTGACGAAGAGTTACCAGTCACGGGGTCAAAGAGCCCAATATCGTGCAGATGTTTTTCGACGTCCGCCTCGGCCGGCGCATAGCCTCGGCCCTTATCGGTAAGTACGTGCACCACTATCGGTCCATCTTCGTACGAAGAAGCGTCGCTGAAAGCTGACTCGAGTGCATCAATATCGTGCCCATCGATGGGTCCCAGGTATCGAACCCCAAGCGTTTCGAAAAAGGCCGGGGGCTCCCACATCTCTCGCATGGCCGCAGCCGCCCCAGATAAACCTCGTTTGACCTCATCTCCGAGAGGTAAACGATTGAGAATGCTGGTGACCGCCTGACGCCCTTTCACGTAGTTAGGTGATTGACGGACCCGAGACATCACCGTAGCTAAACGGCTAACCGTTGGAGCGTAAGATCTTCCGTTGTCGTTGAGAATAATGACAGCTCTCTGCCCGTAATGACCCAAGTTGTTGAGTGCTTCAAACGCCATCCCTCCGGTCATCGAACCATCACCGATGATCGCCACGACTTGCCTGTGTTCGTGACCCGTCAGATCGAAGCCGGCGGCGAGTCCTGAAGCCCAGCTAAGCGACGTTGAAGCATGACTATTTTCCACAATGTCATGATCTGATTCGGTGCCACTGGGATACCCGGATAAACCATGTCGTTGCCGGAGGGACGTGAACTTGTCCGAGCGGCCGGTCACGATTTTGTGGACATAACTTTGGTGACCAGTGTCCCAAAGGATCACGTCCCTTGGTGATTCGAACACTCGATGGACCGCAAGGGTCAGCTCCACTGCACCCAGGTTGGATCCCAAATGACCACCGGTTCTGGAAACTGCTTCAACCAAAAACTCTCGAATTTCGGCACAGAGCTCTTGGAGCTGGTCGCTATCAAGCGCACGCAGGTCTGCAGGACTTTGGATTTTCTCTATATGCATAGGATGATCATTGGATGGCCGGAATACGGGTCACACTATCGCCTAAAGATCAGTTGACATCACCAGCCCGACGACTCTTGTTAGCTGAATCGTATTTTTTCTAACCACCCTGCGCATCTCATGCCCACACCTAAGACAATTAGCCCCGCCAATCCGTCAACCCAATAGTGATTAGCGGTGATGACTATGCCGAAACTGGTTGCAACGGGATAGGCCCACATGAGGATACGGGCCCATCGCGATTTCAAAATTGGAATCAAAGCGAGGGCGCACCAAGCCGCCCACGCAAGATGAAGGCTAGGCATCGCCGCCCATTGATTCGAGATTGCTTGCAGTGTGCCGGAATCGAACGACCAAAGCCCTCCATGAACGGAGAGAGTATCGATGAAGGCAAAGTCAGCCATCGAACCGCCGTAAGGCGGTGGTGATGACAGCAACCTAGGAGGCATGAGAGGAAATGTTGCAAAACCGATAAGACCGAAAGCAGTCGTGACGGCCAGTCCCGTGCGGTATCTGAGAAATCGTGCTGGAAACCTTCTAAATAAAAATATTCCTGTCGCGATCGTCACGACGAAGTGAAGACTCCCGTAGAACACATTCCAGAACCACAAGAACCAACCCCAATCAATGAAGAAGTTTTGGAGCTGTTCCTCGAAAAACAAACCCATTTTTTTTTCGAGATCAATTATTCGCCTAGCGTTGTCTGCCGCTGTCGTCGTAGTAGCCGCAAATAAACCGTTCGAACCGAACTGATTCCTGATTCGCGCATAAACCAAATAGAAACCAAGTATGAAAAGAACCTCTTTCCACCAACGCCTCTTGTTGGTAGCGGTTTCGAGCGACGTCAAAGCTCACCCTTCGTGGTCTGGCGGCGCGGACCGAATATGAAGGGCACCACACCGGCGAGGCTTGCGACGAGAGTAACAGCGTAAGTTAAGAGCCCTAACACCACACTCTGGCCGCTAGCAACGAAAGAACCGCCAAGGAAAAAAACTAAGGCTGCTTCCCTCACACCCAGCCCACCGATTGCTATGGGAAACACCTGGGCAACAAAAACCATCGGGATAAAGGCAAACCAAGTTGATGTTTCAAGGCGTATCCCGATGGAATTAGCGATGCATATGACAGCTGCAATAAGACATGCCTGAAAGGCCACTGCTACGGTCAGCAGCCGCAACATTGAACCTGGGACCTTTCTGTAAATCTTGAGACCTTGGTGAACAGCTGCGAGTGAGGCGGTCACGCGATTCTGGCCCTGGAGTCGACCTCCAAAGCGAGGGTGTTGGGCAACAAAAATTAGAACCGAGAGTAGGACTAATGTGCCTAGAGCGGCCGCCAAGGCTACTGCGCCTCTTCGACTTGACATAAGACTGGGATCCAAAATTAGGGCGCACAGAGTGATAACGGGCAACACCACCCAACCCGTTAATCTTTCGATTACGACCGAAGCGAAAGCTCTTGAATGGTCTCCAATTTCGGCCCCCATTCGAGTGACGCGCAAAATATCGCCGCCGACGGTTGTCGGCAGGAAATTTCCCACGAATTGACCAGCGAGGAAGTAGCTGGACACATTAGAGAAACTGAGTGCCGCGCCGAGTGTCCTGCATACCTCAAGCCAACGGAGCGAGGCGAGACCGAAGGCAGCGAGTGTTAAAAGCAAAGACACACAAATCCATAACCAACTTGAGGCTTGCCACTCGGGCCACCGTGCCTGCAGATCATCAGCGGGAAATTGAGTTAGCAGGAGCGTAAGCATGGCTGAACTCGCAACAATGCGAAGCGCAAAGGAGGCCTTTTTCGGCAAACGGAACGAGCGATTTGGTTTCGGTAACACGAGAGATGAAAGATTAGGCCGAAGCGGCGGCCCTGAGAAGTCCAAACCGGTGCTGATCAAGGTACTGTGGCGCCGAAGTCGATTCGGATTCAAGAGAGGCAAATGTGAGCATGAAAGCGGTTTCCCCGTTGCTGGACAGAAACCTGGTCCAAGACACTCTCTCTGAGGCGATGTCAAATGGCGGTGAGTGGGCCGAGATTTTTGTCGAGGACCGGCAGAGTGCCTCTGCGGACTTTGACGAAGGCCGAGTCGAGGCCATGGTGTCGAGCAGAGATCTAGGTGCGGGAATTCGGGTGACAGTGGGAGACATCACAGGATTTGCGCACACCTCTGATCTGACAACAAATGGATTGTTCGAGGCAGCACAAGCTGCTGCAAGTGTCGCCAAAGGAGGCTCTCAGGTTAAGCCGATTGCTTTAGGGGGAGATGGATTGGCTGAAAGCAGCGCGAGAATATTGCCGGAGTCTGTTTCCAAGACCCGCAAAGTTGAATTGCTGGAACAAACAAATGCTGCGGCGCGAGCAGAGAATGCGGCCATCAGCCAGGTAAATGTTCGGTATTCAGAAGGGCGCCGCCGAATACTGGTTGCGAACACTGATGGTCTCTTCAACGCTGATGACCAGACTCGCACTTTGTTGTCGGTGAATTGTGTTGCTACTGGAGACCAAGGTTTACAGACCGGACGAGAAACCTTGGGCTATACCGTTGGATTTGAATTATTCGAAGAACACGACGTCGAGGCCATGGCACGCAGAGCAGCCGCTCGCGCGATAACGAAATTGGCAGCGCGCCCCGCGCCCAGTGGGCAATTACCAGTCGTCATAGAACGAGGAGGGGGAGGAGTGCTGTTCCACGAGGCCTGCGGTCACGGTCTTGAAGCAGATCTCGTTAATAAAGGCGCATCAGTCTTTCGAGACCGCGTCGGAGAACTGGTGGCCGCGCCTTCTGTCACATTGGTCGACGATGGGACGATGGGCGTCGAATGGGGCACCGTGGCGATTGACGATGAAGGATGTCTGACCCAGCGAAATGTCCTAATTGAAGATGGAATTCTCACTGATTACATGTGGGATCATTTACGAAGTCGGTCTGCGGGTAGACCAGCGTCCGGAAATGGAAGACGGCAGAGTTATCAACATCTTCCTATGGTTCGTATGACCAACACCTTCGTTACAAATGGAGAAGCTGAACCCAAGGACATCGTCTCAGACACTAAGAATGGTGTCTACGTTGCTCAATTGGGCGGGGGTCAGGTCAACACGGCAACGGGTGATTTTGTTTTCGGTATGACCGAGGCTTATCTCATCGAAAACGGCGAGATAACTGTGCCACTACGAGAAGGAAATCTGATTGGTAACGGTCCCGAGGTCTTGCAAAATATAGAAGTGATCGGCAATGACTTTGCCATGGGCAGCCCGGGCACCTGCGGCAAGGATGGACAAGGTGTCCCCGTCGGGGATGGGCAACCAACGCTCAGAGTCGCCGCCTTAACCATTGGCGGTACTGCAAGTTGAGTGACTCAATAGAACTTCCTGACCTAGCGGATGAACTCGTGTCACTTGCTCGTGAGAACGAACAAATAGAGGTCTGCGTATCACGAAACCGTTCAACAACAGTAAAGGCCTACTCCGGTGAAGTTGAATCTGTTCGCTCAGGAAAATCCGAGGCCGTCGGAATCCGGATAATCGTCGACGGACAGCAAGGTTTTGCTACCGCTGGCTCGCTTGATCATCGAGTGTTGAGTCAAGTGGTTGAAGAAGCTCGGGGAAACCTGCAGTTCGCTGAAAGCGACCCGCATCAAGGCATAGCTTCGCCTGATGGCGTTGATTCTCCGAACCTTGACCTAGTTGACCCGGCCGTTCTTCATATGAGCGAAGATCAGAAGTCATCGCTGGCAATCGAACTAGAACGGCGATGTCTGTCCGCAGATCCGCGGGTGAGCAGCGTACGTTCGGCAGCGTGGTCGGATGGGTGGGGCGAATTTGCTCTAGCTTCGACAACTGGCATATCGATATACAGCGAAGGTGGAAGCTGCTCAGTGGGTGTTCAACCTCTTGCTGTGGAGGGTAACGAAACTCAGATCGGCTACGCCGGAGATGCAGCTCGTCGACCCGATTCGCTGGACATAGACCGAGTCATAGAGGAAGCGGTTCAAGGTGCGACGGGAATGCTTGGGGCGAAGAAACCAGTTTCGGAACGCCTAACGGTGGTTCTTGAGCCGGGAGTTGCGGCGGCTTTCCTTGGAATTATTGCGGGCGCCCTGACAGGTGATCGTGTCATCAAAGGAAGGTCACCGTTTGCTGAACGGCTAGGTGAACAGGTTGGCGCGTCGATATTGACGCTGTTTGACGACCCAACAAATATCAATTCGTTGGGAGCTGACAATCACGATGGCGAAGGCCTGGCCGCTCGAAAAAATATGATCATCGAAAAAGGCGTCCTGTCCCAGTTCCTGCATAACTCCTATACCGGCAGACGAGTCGGGGCGAGTTCTACAGGTTCAGCAGTTCGCGGTGCTCGTTCGACTCCAAGCGTCGGTGTGCATGCCCTATGTCTAGAACCAGGGACGGGTGATCGAGCCACACTTTTTGAAGAGGTTGTCAGCGGCATATTCGTGCGTGGTGTGAATGGTTTACACAGCGGAGTGAACCCAGTTAGTGGCGACTTTTCAGTAGGTGCGTATGGGCACAAGATCAGAGATGGTGCGCTAGCGGAACCCTTTAGCGAAGCAACGATCGCCTCTACGCTTCAAAGAATGCTTCTTGATGTGGTAGCGATCGGCGGAGATTTCGAGTTTTTGCCCAGCGGTTCAGGTATGACATCTATCGCTATAGAGGACGTTGCGCTCTCAGGTATGTAGTTCCCGAAAGCACACAAAGCGGAGCCGTTGATACGCTGCTGCAGTGCCTTCTTCGCCAAAACCAGAAGCGCTTGAGCGTCACCCTCATCTAGCCCAGCCTTGTCCAAAGGACTGGGTTCGAGTGGATTTTCATTCTCACACCATGTGGTCAGGTGATTCGACCACCACTCCGGAAGAACTTCGAGACTGTGTCGAAGCATCTGGTATCGACGTTCTTTGTATTACGGACCACAACGCGATTAAAGGAGCGGTCGAACTTGTTGATGAACTTCCGTGTCGGGTAGTTGTGGGTGAAGAACTAAAGACGCATGCAGGTGAAATAATCGGCCTCTTTTTGCAAGAACGGATTCCGCAAGGGATTCCTCCGGCCGAGGCCGCCCAAAACATTCGCGAGCAGGGTGGAATTGTTTATGTGCCCCACCCGTTCGATCAGATGAGAAACAATTTGCGATCAGATGTCCTAGACGAGCTGGTCGACGCGGGCCTCGTCGACGGTTTAGAGGTGTTCAATGGAAAGACAAGCCTAAAAAGTTTGAACCAAAAAGCCGTCATGTACGCCATAGAACACGATCTAGCAATAGGGGCCGGTAGCGATGCCCACGTCGCGGAGGCGATCGGAGCTGCCTATCTGGAAATGCCAGATTTTGGCAGCCCCAACGAATTTCTGGATTCGATGCGCCAAGGCCGCGCTGTAGGTCACTACTACGACCCTCCAAGACGGTGGCGACCCCGTATTGTTCCATCAACGGCCGACTGATTATTTGGCCGACTACACGCGGTTTTGAATATGCCAATCTTCCACGCAATCGTATTAGGCATTACGCAAGGTCTTACTGAGTTTTTACCCGTCTCATCTAGCGGTCATCTAGGGATCATCCCATGGCTGTTTCAGTGGAATGACTTTGCCGGTGACACGAGGACGGAAAATACTTTCGATGTGGCGCTTCACCTGGGCACCTTGGTCGGATCGGTCACCTGCTTATGGGGTGATGTCCGAACTTATTCTCGAGCTGGTCTTTCAGCCATAGCCGGACGTCGAAGTTGGGATGGGGAAGCAAAATTTGGATGGTTCTTACTGCTATCGGCTTTGCCAGCGGCGCTGGTGGCCGCACTCTTTGAATCCTTCTTTCTGACACAAAGTAACCGGATAGGTTTGATTGCTCTTGGGTTAGCTACCTTCGGTTTGCTGCTATGGGCGGTCGATAGACGAACTGAAAACGGGTCTTCCACGAGTGACCTATCACTCTCGCGTGCTGCGGTGTTGGGCTGTGGCCAGTGCTTAGCCTTGTTTCCTGGTGTCAGTCGCTCGGGGATCAACATCACCATCGCCAGAACCCTTGGTTACGGTCGACCTGATGCTGCTCGAATCGCTTTTCTCATGGGGTTGCCGATAATCGGAGGAGCAGCCTTGTACAGAATGCTTGGAGTTGCTTCCGACGGCTTACCCAGTGGAATGTGGAATGCTCTCATAGTCGGAACTGCTGCCTCAGCGGTGACTGGTTGGCTGGCGGTGCGCATAATGCTCCGCTGGGTAACGACCCATAGCTACGCAGGCTTTGCCGCGTACCGTGTGTGCTTGGCCTTAATGGTGGCGGCAGTGTTATTTGCCCGTTGAGCAAACGCGAATCACCCCGGCCAAGAGTAGCGATTGACCTTGAGGCTCCCTAATCCTTGGCTGTCTTTGATGCGTTCGAGCTAGAAGATTTATCCGCAGTGCTAGAAGATTTCTCTGCAGAACTAGAGGACGAAGATTTGCTTTCAGATGAAGTACTTGATTCTTTGTTGCCTTCGGTAGAGCCCGATGACTCTGAAGACTTGTTGCCGCCCGAACGACTGTCATTCTTGTAAAAACCGCTGCCTTTGAAGGCTATGCCAACGCTGCCGAAAACTTTCTTGACTTCGCCACCACAACCTTCGGTGGGACACGAAGTGATCGGATCATCAGAAAATGATTGACGCAGCTCAAACTGATCGTCGCAAGCAGTGCAGCGATATTGGTAGGTAGGCATGTTATGGGTTGGCTCCTGGTAGCCCTTAGAGGCCGCTAGAAATTCTAGCGACGACTCGCGGAGCCGACACCTAGCAATACGGAACGACAACGAGACCTTATCGGCGCTAGATTCCGGCACATGATCCCGATTGAAGAGGCCCGAAGCTATGTAATGGACCGTTGCGCGCCTCTAGCGGCTGCTGCGACGGAAGTAGCTGACGCTTTAGGACTAGTAACCGCAGTTGATGTGACCGCAAAAGAATCGCTCCCGCCTTTTGCAAATACCGCGATGGATGGTTTCGCTATCCGTTCCGCTGACCTGAGCACCATTCCTACTCGGCTGCAAATAGTAGAAACTATTGCCGCAGGCCACAGTCCCACTCGAGCGTTAGGCCACGGTGAGGCAAGCAGGATTATGACCGGAGCTCCTATCCCCCTTGGAGCAGACGCAATCGTGATGGTCGAAAAGACTTCCGTTGATGGAGATACCGTTTCGATCGAGACACAAGTCGAGCCCGGCAACCATATTCGTCCCGCTGGTGACGACGTAGTCGAGGGTGACTTAGTCTTCCCATCGGGGACGGAACTCTCAGCTGGGCATTTAGGGCTCCTCTGCAGTTTGGGTCTTCACGAAATTGAGACATACCCGCGTCTTCGAGTAGGGGTTATATCCACTGGCGACGAATTAGTAGACGACGGAGGAGCTTTAGCTCCTGGACAAATACGTGACTCAAACCGGAGAACTTTACTTTCGTTACTCAGCGGCGACGGATTTGAACCGGTTGATCTAGGTCTCATTGCCGACGACGAACTAGCCATCGAAACAGCCTTGGTCCACGGCGCGCAGCAGTGCGATGCCGTCATCACTTCCGGCGGGGTAAGTATGGGTGACTTCGACTTCGTTAAAGCGGTACTTGATCGAGTAGGAGAGATGAGGTGGATGCAGGTCGCGATCAAGCCTGCGAAACCTCTGGCTTTTGGCACGATCGAAGGTACTCCTATCTTTGGTCTGCCTGGGAACCCGGTTTCGTCAATGGTGTCGTATGAATTGTTTGCTCGCTCGGGACTTCGTTCGATGATGGGGTTTCCTCAACCAATCAGGTCCGTTATTCAAGGTGTAGCGGCGCATCCCCTAGCTAGACGAGCAGACGGAAAAATTCATTATGCGCGAGTACTTGCAAAACATGAAGAGGGAAAAACAGTCGTCTATCCGATGTCAGGCCAGGGTTCGCACATGTTGGCATCAATGGCACGGTCGAACGCGCTGGCCGTGTTACCTGACGGTGAAGGGTGTGAAGCCGGTGGGCGGGTCGATGTTCTACTCCTTAACTGACATAAAAGTTGCTGAACTAGTGCCGACCTCCAAGCGTCGCTACCCTTGAACCATCATGTCTGAAGAAACCGCTGCTCAGGATTTAGTGGACCCATTTGGTCGCACTGTTCGTGATCTTCGTATTTCCGTGACTGACCGCTGTAATTTTAGATGCCAATACTGCATGCCGGCAGAGGGAATGCAATGGCTTCCACGAGAGGAAATTCTTTCTTTCGAGGAAATAGAACGGTTCGCTCGCATATGTATAGAAGCATTCGGATTTAACGGTATCCGCCTAACCGGAGGTGAACCGCTCGTCCGGGCGCATCTCCCAGAGCTAGTGCAGCGGTTGGCTCGCTTGGGTGTCGACGTCGCACTTACGACCAACGGTGCCACGCTGCGACTCCATGCGTCGGCACTTGCCGACGCTGGGTTGAAACGGATCAATATAAGTCTTGACTCACTGCAGAAAGAACGGTTTTTGGAGCTGACAAGGCGTGACGAGCTCGACCGTGTTCTGGATGGAATTGACGCTGCTCTTGATGCTGGGCTGAATCCGGTAAAAATCAATGCAGTCATGATGAGGGGAATAAATGACGACGAAATAATTGATTTCGCCGAATTTGGAAGAGAAAAAGGCGTCACTGTTCGTTTCATCGAGTTCATGCCCTTGGAGGCCGGGGACATATGGAACGAAGGACTGGTCGTTCCGGCCCAGGAAATCGTCGAAACAATAAATAACGCTATTCCCATAGAGCCGGTGGTCCGTGGAAATGAGCCAGCTGAGAGATGGCGATACAGCGACGGCAATGGAGAAGTAGGGGTTATTGCTTCGGTAACCAAACCGTTCTGCGGCAACTGTGACCGGGTTCGCCTCACGGCGGAAGGCCAATTCCGCACGTGCCTTTTTGCTGTAGACGAATTTGATATGCGTGCTCTTCTTAGAAGCGAAGTTGGCGATGACGTCGTCGCAAAAGCAATCTCTGATGCAGTGGGGACCAAATGGGCGGGTCACGCGATTGGCCAAGTGAATTTCATTCGCCCCAAACGCACCATGAGCCAGATCGGAGGTTGAACAATGGCCGGCTCTGAACACCCAGAGTTAACCCATCTGAACTCCTCTGGGCAGGCTCACATGGTCGACGTGTTGGCTAAGGAAATAACCCGACGTCGAGCGGTCGCGAAATGTCGTATTGAAATGGAAGCCGCAACTGCCGCCGTCATTGCAAGCGGAGACCTAATAAAAGGCGACGTTTTGTCTGTAGCCAGGGTGGCAGGAATTCAGGCTGGTAAGCGAACTTCCGAATTGATTCCTCTGTGCCACCCTCTGATGATTGGATCGATTTCGATCGACTTCGAATTAGACGAAACACACGTAGAGGTCACTGCCGAGGTTGAGACTCTTGACCGCACGGGAGTCGAAATGGAGGCATTGACTGCATGTTCTGTTGCGGCACTCACCATCTATGACATGTGTAAATCGGTCGACAAGAACATGGTGATAAGCGCGTTAGCGCTCTGGGAGAAGACTGGTGGAAAGTCTGGCCCCTACAGTCGGGAATAAGAGTAGTAACAACTAATTTCTAGTTAATGGAAATCAGGCATTGCGTCGACGGCATAGGGTCGTAATACTTAGCAGGCCGAATATGGTCCTAGATGTCGCTGCGATTAAGACACGCCTACCTGTGTGGGAATGGTCACAGTTATATCAATGGCTAACTGGCACGATGATGATTGGGAGGACAAGCCAAGTTGACTGAAATAGTTCTCCTTGTATTGGCTCTTGTGTGGGCGTTCGTGTTGGTGCCTGGATGGATTCGTGCCTTCCTTGACCGCGGAGGCCGCCGGACGCCAATGGTCGCTTGGCAGCGTCAACTCAACACTTTGTCGGACTCATCGCCCGCGGCTGGAATGCCGGCGCCGTTTGGGGCTCGCGTCGCCACAGTTGACCGACGCGGGGTCTATCGACGTCCACGAAGTTCAGTCCCTAACAACAGTCGTGAGGCTGCAGTGCGACGCCGAGATGTTTTGAGACTTTTGGTGTTGGGTTGTGCTCTGACTTTTTTCGGCTGGATCGCGGGAGGCCTCGCAATAGTTGGGGCGACACACTTAGTTTTTGATGCCGCTCTAATTAGCTACCTGGCACTTTTGAATAAGCGGCGTAAAAAAGAGATTGAACGGCTTGCTCAAGTCCACTATCTGAAGCCGCAAATAGCTATAGCTGGAGAAGTTGCAGACAATGGCACAGGGCGAAGCGCCACCAAATAGCTCTAGCGCCCGATTTGAGTCGCCACCCCAACCATCTGCATGGACCAGTTTTGCTGTATCGTCCAAACGTCCCTATGGGGGTGTAGCTCAGTTGGTAGAGCGCTTCGGTCGCATCGAAGAGGCCAGGGGTTCAATTCCCCTCACCTCCACGTCAGTTAGAACTGCGATGTGGCGTCGCCACATCCTGAAGGTTTCACTAAGTGCTCTGTTACTGCTTTTGCTGACCGCGGGATGCGCTGGGAGTTCAGCTGAACGTCTCTTCTCGGGGCTCGAGGTCGATCAGCCGCAGACAATGCCGGACCCCGTGCTCATTGATACTCAAGGACAACCCTTTGCTATGCGTGCGGACACAGAAGGGTCGGCGCGGCTCGTCTACTTCGGATTCACGTCTTGTCCAGATATCTGCCCGGTTCATTTGGCACAACTGAGTGATGTTTTGGCTCGGCCGGGAATGCCTCCCAACATCGAGGTTTTGTTCGTCACAGTTGACCCGGAGACCGACACCCCTGAAGTTATTAGAGACTTTCTTGATCAATTCAGTACTGAATTCATAGGTTTGACCGGGACGAAAGAGACGTTGATTGAAGTTCAACGACAGTTTTCGGCGCTAGTAGCCAGACCGGCGCTCAACAAAAATGGAGAGAATCAAGAGATAGGCCATGACGGTCGAGTTTTTGCGTTCGCCCCGGACGGTCTTGGCCGAACCCAGTACCCGCATCCAACTCGACAGACAACATGGACGCGGGACTTACCTATTCTTGCAACCCTCCGATAGCGTCCAAGTTTGATACCGGTCGTCGCGAAGAGAAAAGGCTAATCGTTTGAGATTTTGGTGCTCAACGCTTGAAGAGCCGTGGTCCTGGAGTTTTAGGGCCTACCCGGGAGTGTGGCTGGCAATGCTGTGCCTGATCGTCCCGTATTTTGTTTCTCAACGCAGGGCACCAACAGGAATTGCAAACGGAAAATCTCAGAAACGATTCTTCATACTGGGTGTACTTCTTTTATGGCTAGCAACTGATTGGCCTCTGGGGCTATTGGGCGCGAGTTACTTGGCCTCTGCACATATGTTGCAATTTCTCATTTACACGATGGCAGTGGCGCCCATCTTGTTGTTAGGAATTCCCGAATGGATGGCTAGACGCCTAGCCGGTCGCATGCGCTTGTATCGACTTATCGGCCGGTGCACGCAACCAGTTGTTGCTGGATTGTTGTTCAACGGTATGTTGATCTTTAGTCATTCGCCCTGGGCGGTCGACAATTTGCGAGCCACTCAGTTCGGTTCGTTCGCCATGGATTTTCTGTGGTTAATCGGGGGGCTTCTGGTCTGGGCGCCGTTGGTGTCTCCCATCCCTGAGCATCGAATGAGCAGCTACCCGGGTCGTATGGCGTATCTATTCCTAGCCTTAGGCGTCGTGCCAGCTATTCCTGCTGGCTTTCTCACTTTCGCCAGCTTTCCGCTGTATGCGATCTACGAGTTGGCTCCTCGAGTTCATGGCTTGGGAGCAACTACTGATCAACAGTTAGCTGGTCTCGTGATGAAGCTCGGAGGAATTCCCATTGTTTGGGGCACCATTGCTGTTCTGATGTATCGGTGGAGTGAAAGTAGTCGCGGTGAAAGCGCTGGGGTCCAGCCCCCGAAAAGGTCCGTCTCACCATCGGGCGACCTGCATCAATCAAGTGCTGATCCCGACCAATAGATGACAGCCCAGACCAAACCGAATACCAGCACGACCGAAACTAAGGATGACCACAGGGTGTAGCGGGGACCGAGCCTTCTGCGAGTGGGGCGGCCGAACATATCTTTATTCTGGCAGGTAAACCGCCCAAATCAGAATCAGCGCCCGATCCTGGTACCTTCCCGTTCACGAAGCGCGACGTTGACACTTAATTTCTCTAAATGTTGATCCAAGGTGAGTTGTCCCTGCGGAATCGGATGGCTTTCGAAGAACTCGCGGATCTCGGCGGCGAGTTGGGGAGTAGACAGAGAACGAATGCCTCCCACCATCCTCGGGATGGAGTTTTGGGGAAATTTCTTGTTCAGTTCTTGCCAACGATCTCGAACGAACTCCCACGCTAAGACGCCGTGACTGCGGTGGCCCATCGCTGCTCCCAGAAGGTAGGGAGCATTTTGGGTTCGAACTTCGTTGGTAAAGAGATCAAGAGTTTGTTTGAATAGTGCACTTCCTTCAACTTCCAATAGTGCCATCAAGTAGCGCACCTCTAATTGCGGAGTTGGAGCTTCGCGGTAGAGAGCCACCAGTTCGGAGTGGGTTTTTTCGTTGCCTGCCGATGCCACAACTCGAATTGCGGCGGCAGTGAGGTTGGGCTCAGTGTTCTGGTCGGTTTTGCTATCGGCGAAGATAGATCTAGCTAGGTCTCGCACGGAGTTGTCGTTACCCGTGGTGCCTGCTGCTGTGAACAGCAAAGCACGTAACTCCCTATCTAAGGCAGGTTCAGCATCCAACGGTTCTAAGCCCAAAACGCCTAGTGCAGTGGTCGATAGGTCTCGGATTAATACCTGCAATCGAGTCCGACCGTTTTTGTCGGCAATTGAATACAGATGTTCGAGTGACGAAAGTATGCGTTGCCAGACTGCTAGATCGGTTTCTGCTGCCAAACCGGTAACCAGCGCGAGATGTGTTTCAGCATCAATTTGGCCTGCGAGCACAGATGCCCAAGTGTCATCGACGAGACCATAACGCTCGGATGGGGAAAGCACATCAAGAGCTTGGGCAGACAGGGCCCGTAGGAGATTCGCGTCATAGGCAACGCGGTAAAATCCGTGACCGCCAGCATTCACTACGACCCAATCAGGTGCACCGCCAAGATCGATTGTGGCTTCATCGTCTTCGAGGAGAAACCGACTTTCCACCTCGGTTGATCCAACTTGAGCACGAACAATTATCGGAACATGCCAAGAAGCTTGTTCGATGTCGGTATACCCAAATCGTGTCTGCTTGACCACGACTCCTTCAGCAGACTTCTGAACAAAGATGACAGGGTGTCCACCTTGAAAGATCCAGGTGTCCATCGCTGCTCGGACTGGTATCCCAGTGGCTACTTCGAGCGAGTCCCAGAGGTCTGTAGTGGTGGTGTTGGCATAGCTGTGGGTAGTCAGATAATGCTTGACGCCGCTCCTGAAGTCGTCCGGCCCCAAGAATTGTTCGAGCATTCGCACTACAGCGGCACCCTTTTCGTAGGTCAAGATGTCATACATCGCTTCAGCGTCTTGCGGTGAAACAACCTCAAATTCGATAGGACGAGTGGAGGCGAGGGAGTCAGTGTCGAAAGCCGCCCCCCGCTCAACACAAAATCCGTCCCACCTTCTCCAGTCAGGTCTGAAGGCGTCTGTGGTAGCAACCTGCATAAACGTGGCAAAAGCTTCCTTAAGCCATATCCCGTTCCACCAATCCATGGTCACTAGATTGCCGAACCACATATGCGCTATTTCGTGGGCAATGACGTCAACGATACGAGTGAGCTCAGCCTGGGTTGTCCGCTCTGGGTCTGCGAGCAACAGAGTTTCCCTGAAAGTGACACACCCTAAGTTTTCCATCGCTCCGAATGCAAAGTCAGGCACCGCTATGAGGTCCAGTTTTCCCGCTGGATAAGGAATGTCGTAGTAGTCGATGAGCCACCTAAGACTGAACTCACCGGCCAATAATCCGAATTCGGTTAGGTCCCCTTTGCCGGGTACGTGCACTATTCGGAGCGGTACGCCGTCAACGTCAATTGCCTCCGTGGCTTCAAGCTCTCCGACGATAAAAGCGACTAGGTAGGTGGACATGACCATGGTGTCAGCGAAGCAATCTTCACGAAGACCATTCTCGAGTTCAGTAGAACTCTCTAAGTCGCCGCAACTTACGGTCATCAATGAATCGAGAACGCGTAACGTCACACCGAAAGTGGCCTTCAGGTCTGGTTCATCGAAACAAGGAAAAGCTCTACGTGCATTGGTTGATTCGAATTGAGTGGTCGCGATCACATGGTCGTTGCCGGCATCGTCTTTCCAAGTAGACCTATAAAAGCCCCGAAGCTTGTCGTTCAGAATTCCTTTGAAAGAGCAGGAAAGTTGAGCAGTTCCGGGTTGGAGAACGATAGGGAACGCGAACTCGGCTCGTTCGAGGTCCTCGTTCATAACAATTGAGCTTGCGGGGACGGAGTCACCCTGTTCAATCTGAACATCTTCAATCTCTAATTCAGCTGCGTTTAAAACGATGGTGTCAGTCTCGCTTACGACTTCAAGATCTATAACAACTCGACCATCGAACAAGCCGCTGTCCAGGTCAGGTTCCAGTTCGATCGCGTAGTGTTTCGGAAGTACTTGCCTGGGGAGTCGATGGGGATTTTGAGCTGTCACAGGCCGAACCCTAGCGGTCGAAACAGACTTAAAGAGGTTGAGTCGCTAGGGTGCTCTGCAGCCCATATAGAAAGGACCCATGAGCACTCCTGAATCTCAGTTAGACCTCGATGTCGTCGGATTTGGTAATGCTCTTGTGGATGTGTTGTCTCATCAACAAGATGAGTTCATTGATCTCATCGGCTCAACCAAAGGAGCGATGAATCTCATTGACGCGAAGCGCTCAGCAGAGCTTTACGAACTTATAGGAGAACGAGTAACGATCTCGGGTGGGTCGGCTGCCAACACGGTGATCGGTGTCAACTCTCTTGGGGGTAGATCTGGGTATGTCGGGAGAGTAGCGAACGACGATCTTGGTGATGTGTTCACTGCAGATATGAGCCGGTTAGGTATAGAACACTCAACCCCTCGGGCTCCCGCTGATGACCCGACTGGCCGCTGCATAGTTTTCATCACGCCTGATGGTGAGAGGACACTTCATACATTTCTTGGAGCTTCCAACGGACTGACTTCGTCCGACGTCGACATGGAGTTAATCGCAAGGGCGAAACTGCTCTTTTTGGAGGGGTACTTATGGGACCCCCCTGAAGCCAAAGCCGCAATGCGTTATGCAGCATCAGGTGTCAGTGAGGGCGCGCGGGTCGCGCTTACCCTCTCCGACCAGTTCTGCGTCGAACGTCACAGGGCCTCTTTCATGGACCTAATTGATGACCACGTTGATGTGCTTTTCGCGAACCACCATGAGGTGATGTCTCTGTTCGAAGTTGAACAACTTGATCTAGCACTGGATCGAGTTCAAGAACGGGTCGACCTGGCGGCTATCACTATGGGAGCGTCCGGTTCTGTGCTCATCACCTCAGACGGGCGGACGACGATTTCAGCTGACCCGGTAGCTCGCGTCGTGGATAAGACGGGTGCTGGAGACCTATACGCCTCGGGCGTGCTGTATGGGCTAGCTAAAGGGTACGACCTAGAAAGATGCGGGAAGCTGGGATCCCTGGCAGCGGAAGAGGTGATTGCACATATCGGGCCCAGGCCAGAGATATTGCTCAGAGAGCTAGCGGGAGAGCTTGCATAGTCGGGATAATTAACCGAACCATGACAGTGTGGTATCGCCGAGCGATTTCAAATTCTCGGAACAAGACGAGCGAAGTGCTGCGAGGTCACCAACCGGCTTCGAAATAATTTGCTCCAAATAAATTTTTACCTTTGGTTCAGTGCCGCTAGGCCGGATTGCGATTCGGACGCCGTCCTTCGACCGAAACTCGATCAAATTGGTGGTAAGGGGAGGAGGCTTCTCAAGCCAATCTGTTGTGGCGACTATTTGACTTCCATTGAGCTCCTCAGGTGGGGTGAGACGCAGGGCATCAAGAACCGACTCAATCGTTACGGAATCGAACTCTCCGCTGGCCTGATGTGTCACGAACAAACCAATTTCAAAAGCTAATTCATCGAGTCGTTCCAACGGCCCTTGATGCCCTGAGTTGAGAGTTTCAATCATTTCTAGAAATTTCACCGCGGCTGAAATCCCATCCTTGTCCAAGACGGCACCGTTAACCGAGTATCCAAGAGCCTCCTCGTAACCGAAGACCCAACTCCTGTCAGGTCTTGACACTGCCGGTTCCATAATCCATTTGAAACCAGTAAGTGTTCGAACATGTTCGACGTCGTGGGTAGCGCAAAGAGATGCAACCGCCTCGGAGGATACGACCGAACTTGCTGTCAACCGATCCTCTCCACTGGTGGTGTTGAGTTGGTGATCACATAGCAACAAACCCAACTCGTCACCCGACAATTGATTCCAACCATCTTTGGTTCGTATCGCGACAGCTAGTCGGTCCGCGTCCGGGTCATTGGCAAGAACAAGATTTACGTTTCTATTGTCAGCGGTTCTGAAAGCCTCAGCTAAGGCCCCTTTCTCTTCAGGGTTGGGGAATGGGAGGCCCGGGAAAGAGCCATTGGGTTGGAATTGAGAATCCACTCGTATGGGAGAAGAAATACCGGCTCGAGAACAGGCGGCCTCCAACGTGGCGCCACCGACGCCGCATAGTGGCGTGTATACCCATTCCATTAAATGTCTCGAAATATATGGCGCATCTGATTGAGGAATGACTGCTTGAACGTAAGCAGAAATCGAATCCTGACCACTTAAACGAGAAACTTCTTCGGAAGTAGCGAGGTCCGCCTCCGTGGGTAAAGAACCGAAATTCATCAATAACTCGATCTCTTGGTCTATTGGGGGCCTGATTTGGGTTCCGTCTGGGCCATAGACCTTGTAGCCGCTGTCACTTGATGGGTTGTGGCTTGCAGTGACAACAATTGCTCCCGCAGTAGTTCTGTCCATTTGATGCCATACGACAACAGGAGTGGGGCACGGCTCATCGATCAACAAACATCGAACGCCCAATGCGGTTAACAAACGAGCTGAATCAAGTGCATAAATATCAGAATCAGGTCGAGCGTCGTAGCCGATGACGACTCCCTTTTCGGCCAGTCCGCGATCAAGTAAATAGCCGCCGATTGCCCGCGCTGCCACGCGAACCGACACCCGATTCATCCGCGCTGGCCCCACACCCCGCTCGGCTCTAAGACCGGCCGTGCCGAACGAGAGCTTGGTGCCGAAGTGAGCATCTAGAAGATCTGAGTTAGAAGATAACTTCTCGATAGTGGATCGCGTACGTGGGTCGGGATCCGCGTTAACCCACGCCTCTGGCTGGACTAAAAGTCTTGATGAACCATCACGCACTAAGCCATCCTGCCTCATCGGGCACGCTAGCGTTGCCCTTTCACCCTTGATAAACAGATGCTTTTCCCCACGCTGGCCTTCGGCCTGTTCTTCGTAGCCATATTCCTACTCAATTGGTTGACGCGCCCGCACCCATTGATCTGGAAGATCTCGATGTTCTGTTCGAGTCTCTTCTTTTATGGATGGTGGAACTGGCGATTTGTTTTCCTCCTCTTATGGGCCATTGCGTCCAACTGGTTTGCAGGAACCCAGATAGACAAACACCTCCAGCTTGGAAGCAAAGACTCAGCAAGAAATTGGATGCGCACGGCGATAGCTGGAGATCTCGCTCTACTCGGGGTTTTTAAGTACTACGATTTTTTTGCGGTCGAACTATCCAATCTTTTAGGCAGTGGTACCACAATCCCTTTGCTAGAGCTGACACTGCCGGTAGGGATTTCTTTCTTTACCTTCCAAGCGATGAGTTACGTGATCGATATGCATCGAAAGCTCATCAAGCCTATGCCGGTCCTCGATTTCGCTGTGTACCTCTCCTTTTTCCCGCAGCTCGTAGCTGGGCCGATAGTTCGGGCTTCTGAAATGGCGCCGCAAATCAGTCGACGGCCAGATCCCCGGCAGGTGGCTTCAGGAGAGGCTTTCCAACTGATACTTCGAGGGTTATTCAAGAAAGTTGTGATTTCCAGTTGGTTGGCGAGCACCATAGTTGACGATGTTTTCGCCAACCCTGAGGGTCATAGCAGCCAAGATGTACTCCTCGGTGTCTATGGCTACGCAATCCAGATATACGCTGATTTTTCCGGATACACCGATATAGCTATCGGCGTAGCACTGCTTCTTGGGTTTCGATTCCCGACTAACTTCGACCGCCCTTACAGGGCTCTTTCACTTAGAGAGTTCTGGAAGAGATGGCATATAACTCTGTCGTCTTGGCTGCGTGATTATCTCTACATCCCTTTGGGAGGCAACCGCGGCAAGAAGGCTGATACCTATCGCAATTTGCTTATCACTATGATCTTGGGTGGCTTATGGCATGGCAGTACCTGGAATTTCGTAATCTGGGGTGCCATCCACGGGGTAGCTCTGGCAGTTGAGCGGTTGTTGCCGAAATGGCAGATTCACCCTGTGGTGCGTTGGATTGCGACGTTTCACGTCGTGTGTTTTGCCTGGATTTTTTTCAGAGCAGAGTCCTTGTCGGCGGCCATACAAGTCCTCAAAACAATAGTCATCCCGTCAGGCCCCGTAGATCTGTCTAACGCCCTCTTGATGCTTGTGCTAGCAGCCATGTTGCTTGCGCAATTCATTCCAGATTCCAGATCTGAGGAGGTGAAGCAGTGGTTGAATAGGCGCGGAATATTGACTCAGGGTTTGGCTTTCGGATTCGTTCTTGTCTTAATCGACATGTTCGGACCCGATGGAGTTGCGCCGTTTATCTACTTCCAATTCTGATGGAAAACGACACTGGTTCTCAAATAAACCCTCAATCGAAGGCCGGCGGTTTTCCCGCGGGGCAAGTCTTATTGAGTGGGATAGTGGGTTTAATGCTGGCCGCCTGTATCAATTCGTCGGCGTTACTGACCGACGCTGAACGTCTCCCGGATGGCAGGAGTCGGTCGCTGTCAGTTGCGATATGGACCCCAATCGAAGCAGCTGCTTCAGCATTTAAGTTGACATGGCCGAGAACAGTCGGTGACTCTCTGCTGGGTCGGTCAAGTGACGAGGGCGAGATAGCTCTCCACCGCGAGCAAATTGAGGTGGCGTCTGAGTTGCCAAGCGAAGAATGGTTAGTTTTTTCAGCTGAGGAAGAACAACGTGCTGAACTTCAGTTAGACCAAGGTGCCCCGCATACTTCGGGGTCAGTTTGGGACCCTGAAAATCCCTTCACCATATGGGTGTTAGGGGACTCAATGGTCCAATTCTTTGGTGAGACTTTTGTGATGATGGCTGAGAAATCTCCGTCGGTCTCGGCTACGGCTGAACCTAAATTAGCCAGCGGATTGAGTCGGCCTGACTATTTCGATTGGCCAGCGCGAATTTCCGAGGTGATGACTACCCACGATCCGGACGCCGTGATCCTGATGTTCGGTGGAAATGACGCGCAAAACATAAGAGCCGATGACGGTAGTTGGCTCGATCGATTCAGCGAGCGATGGGAAGAGGAGTACCGAAGACGAATATCACTTGTTATGGATCTAGCGGCATCCAAACCTGAACGGATTGTGCTCTGGGTTGGTCAGCCTCCAATGCGTGGGCCCGGGTTTGACTCGCGTATGGAGCAACTAAACGACCTTTATCGCGCAGAAGCAAATGAACGACAAGGCGTCCACTATCTCGATCTCCGATCATTATTTACTGACGGGTCAGGTAACTATGCTCGGTACCTTCTTGATTCCTCTGGGCAATTAGTAGATGTGCGGTTGACTGATGGAGTTCATCTGAGTCATTGGGGCGGTGAGTGGCTCTCCGAATTTCTTCTAAAAGAGATTAAGAAGTCTCCCGAAGTTGAAGAGCTATGGAACGAATGAAATTCCGGTTCGTTGCCTATGTTGTCGCCCTGTTGGCGACGAGTTTGATAGTTAGCATTCCCAGCGTCGCAGAAGGAGAGGAGGACGACTCATCACTGCGAGTGGCTGTTAAGGATCCTCGGTTCGACCCTTGGGGAGCGCCTCACCATCGGTGGCCTGATCTGCATCTTTCGCACTTAGGCCAAGAGAGGGCCTACTACCACTGGGTCAGAGAAGATCGAAAATCACTTTTGCCTGAAGCAATTGAGACAAGACCGCTCAGCATCTGGGTTGGTGGTGACTCCCTAGCTGGAGGTGCTGCGCTGGGCTTTAGAGAATTGATGAGACGCGAACGCCGCTGGCTCTACACCGAGGATGTCAGAAAGTCGACCGGCGTAGTGAGTGATTGGTATTTCGATTGGATCGAATATTTGCGCGACGAGGTAGCCGATGGCCCCTATCAGGTCATAGTGCTTTCGATAGGAGGGAACGATTGGCAAGGTTTCCGTGGAGGCCCTTCAGACAAGGGAAGCGCCGAATGGGTCATGCAGTATGAGCAGAGGGTCAGGAAAATGTTGGAGACCGTCGACCGGGCCGGCCGCTTGGTCATCTGGGTCGGGATGCCGCATTTTCGAATCCCTTTCATGGTGCCGCTACCTGATGTTGTGAACCCAATCACTCAAGAGGTGTTTAGTGGCGGCGACCGCTCTGCATGGATAGATGCAGCAGCAATCGTTTCACCAGACGGCACCTGGACCAAACGCATTGTGGATGAGAATGGCGAGACAATTGAGGTACGAACGGACGACGGTACCCATTATCAGTCAAATGGAGCCCGACTCATCACAGCTGCTGTGGTTGCCGCTATAGAGGAAAGAAGTGACTGACTTGATGAAGTGGGAGGTCAGCCTCTTCCGCAGTTTGGCCGTTTACCGTGGTTGGCTTTGCTGCGGCGAGCGCGTAGCTTAAGTTTCTTTTTGCGCTTCGACATGTAGGCAAGGATACAGGGGACTTAATCGATTCCCTAGGGGTAAGAAACTCGAGTGCTTAGCTGACGGCTCCCACGTCTTTTAACTTCTCGACGTCTTCACTTGAGAATCCCCAATCGGTGAGCACTTCGAGGGTGTGTTGTCCGGGTGCCGGTGGAGGCATTTGTACCTCACCGGGAGTACGACTGAACTTGGGCGCTGGTCCGGGCTGCACGACACCGTCTACCTCAACAAATGATCCCCGTGCCACGTTGTGGGGATGCTCTGGCGCTTCAGACAAGTCGAGAACCGGGGCATAACAAACATCGCTGCCCAACATCACCTCGTCCCATTCATCGCGGCTGCGTGACTTAATTATTTCTGCGAGTCGAGACTTCTTCTCTGCCCAACTTTCCTGATCATTACGAGCCTCTGTTGAGGCGTCTGTTAGGCCAGTCAATTGGAGGAGCTCGTCATGAAACTTGCCCTCGATAGAGCCGATGGATACAAATTTCTCGTCTGAGGTCTCGTAGACCCCGTAATAGTAGGAGCCGCCATCAAGGACGTTGTCCTCACGTTCGTCTGACCAATGGCCCGAGGCATGCATACCGTAAATAGAAGCCATTAAGGAAGCAGCACCTTCAGTCATCGCAGAGTCAACAATTTGACCTACTCCTGATGTTCTTGTCTCAAGCAGGGCAGCGCATATTCCGAAAGCGAGATAAATTCCGCCCCCACCGAAATCACCCACAAGGTTGAGGGGAGGTGATGGTTTGTCTGACGATCCGATCGCGTGCAGGGCTCCCGTGAGGGCGATGTAGTTGATGTCGTGACCTGCGGCATGCGCCATTGGACCATCTTGGCCCCATCCGGTCATTCGGCCATAAACCAGCTTCGGGTTTCGTTCAAGACATTCGTCGGGGCCTAAACCGAGTCGCTCGGTAACGCCTGGACGGAAACCTTCGATCAAAGCATCTGCCTCTTCAACGAGTTTAAGAACGGTCTCGACGCCGTCGGAGTTCTTGAGATCGACCGACACCGAACGCCGACTCCTATTTAGAACGCTGTACTTCCGGCCTCTGTCTATCCCAAGGTCTACTTGAGCCATGCGATCGACCCGGACAACATCAGCCCCCAGGTCCGCCAAGAGCATGGCGCAAAAAGGTCCAGGCCCAATGCCGGCTAACTCGACAACTTTGACTCCGCTTAGTGGTCCCACAACGTCCTCCCTAAGAACTAGTTTCTAGATTCTTTCACAGCATCGAGCGACCTTCACGGCTGATGGGTGACTTGAGTCTGAGCGGCGGTAGCCTCGCCTGCCAATGGAAAGATTCGGATTTGTTGGCTTACCCAATGCTGGGAAGTCTTCTCTGTTCAATGCCCTCGCTGGAGGCGGAGCACTCGCTGCTCCCTATGCGTTCGCCACCACCGATCCGAACGTCGGCGTTGTCAAGGTTCCTGATCAACGATTAGATGCTCTCGCTGAAATGAGTGAAAGTAGAAAAGTTGTTAACTCAACAACGGAGTTCGTTGATATAGGAGGACTAGTTGAAGGGGCTAGCCAGGGAGAAGGACTCGGCAACAAATTCCTTGCTGGGATTCGAGAAGTTGATGCTCTGGTTTTGGTTCTTCGAACGTTTGATGATGAGGACGTCCCAGGTCCGACCGACCCGATCGAACACCTCCGTGTCGTAGAAATCGAGCTCACACTTGCTGACCTTGAGTCTGTAGAGGGTCGCATTGACCGACGGCGCAAAGCGCTGCGTGCTGACCCTCGAGATGCCTTGTTAGTAGCAGAAGTGGATGCCTTAGAAGAGGCGTTAGCGTTACTTTCGGAGGGAACGCCGCTCTATCAATCTGATCTTTCTGATGAACGCCGGTCAGCCCTGCGAGAACATTTTTTGCTGACTAACAAACCGGTAATGGCGGTGTTGAACATCGGAGAAGATCAGTTAACCGAAGCCAACGAACTCGCTTCTGCTCTCGGTGCAGCTCTTCCGGGTGCAGAAGTCTTGCCACTCTCCGTTCAACTAGAAGCCGAAGCGGCGTTGCTGCCTCATGAAGAAAGAGCCGATCTGCTTGAAGGTTTGGGATTAGGAGAGGGCGCTCTTCCGTTATTTGTGCGGGCGGCGCATGACTTATTGGGGCTGCGAACTTTCTTAACGACTGGCGAACAAGAATCTCGGGCTTGGACCTTCAAAGATGGATGGAAGGCGCCCCAATGCGCTGGGAGAATCCATACAGATTTCGAACGCGGATTCATAAGAGCTGAAGTGATTGCACATGATGAATTACTTGCATTGGGATCTTGGTCTGCGGCGCGAGACGTCGGTCAACTTCGCCTAGAAGGGAAGGATTACCTGATGAGGGACGGAGATGTGGTCGAATTTCGCTTCAATGTTTAACGGCAAGAAAGTTTCGAAATCACGAGAGAGCCCTTTTGGTGTGTTCTGCGCTTAAAACGTCTTCGGAATGACAAAATGTTCTTAGGTTGTCGCTGATGAATGAATCTCACGAAAAATTCGCCGAAGGAACTCTCTTCCTGGTAGCCACCCCAATTGGCAATTTAGGAGATATTTCACGCCGCGCATGTGAAGTGTTGGAGAGCGTTGAGGTGATTGCCTGTGAAGACACTCGTCGAACAGGAAAACTTTTAGAACTTCTTGGTCTACGCGCACAACGGCTCATGGTTGCTAACGAACACACTGAGTCCTCTGCTGGAGCGACTGTCGTAGCGCTGCTGAAACAAGGCCAAAGTGTTGCCCTAGTGAGCGACGCAGGCACGCCTGCCATTTCGGATCCAGGACAGCGTCTTGTTCGTTATGTCGTCGAACGTGAACATCGGGTGTCGGTTGTTCCAGGTCCGAGCGCGGTAACAACGGCCCTGACACTCTCGGGGCTTTCTACGGATCGCTGGGCGATGGAAGGTTTTCTTCCTCGAAAAGGCCTGGAAAGAGATCGTCGCCTTGCAGCAGTTGCTTCTGACGATCGCACTACAGTCATTTTTGAATCACCCAAACGGCTGAGGAGAACACTTACTGATCTTGCTACTGCGTGTGGTTCCGACCGACAAGCAGCGGTAATGCGGGAGCTCACCAAGTTGTTTGAGGAAAGTATTCGCGGGTCGTTAGCTGAATTGTCGACAAGATTTTCCGATGATGTGAAAGGGGAGGTTGTCATCGTGGTTGGTGCTGCTTCCCCACAAGAAGTAAGTGACGAGGCCATTGTCGAAGCATTAGAGGCTGAGTTGACGAACGGCCTGACCAAAAGCGGCGCGGTGAGTCAAGTCACCTCAAACCTAGGGGTGGCGAAGAATCGCGTATATTCACTGGCCCACGAGATTCGTGAATGAAACCTTCGCTATGAAAGCCTGCCGGTTGGCTACAGCTTGGTCGGTACCATGGCAGACGTGACCACCCCCTACTACGTCACCACTCCTATCTATTACGTCAACGACGCACCCCACATCGGTCATGCGTATACGACCATTACTGCTGATGCCGTGGCTAGATGGAATCGGCTCTTAGGTCGTGACGTCCACTTTCTTACAGGTACTGATGAACACGGACTGAAAGTCCAGCGCGCGGCGGAAGATAACAGCTGTTTACCAATCGAATGGGCTGACCAAACGGTGGTCAGATTCAAAGATGCTTGGTCTCAACTTGAAATATCGAACGATGATTTCATTCGGACTAGTGAAGAGCGGCACTATTCGGCAGTTCAGAAACTGTTGCAGGCCTGTTACGACAACGGAGACGTTGACCTTCAAACCTACGAAGGCCTTTATTGCGTCAGTTGTGAGGCCTACTTCAACGAAGCTGATCTCGATGACCGAAACTGCCCGATCCACGGACGGCCTGTTGAGCACGTAACTGAAGAGAACTACTTTTTTAAATTGAGTCGCTACGAGCAAGCTCTCAAAGACTGGTACGCCTCTCACCCTGATTTTGTTGTGCCTTCAACTAAACGAAATGAGGCACTTGGATTCATCAACCAAGGACTAGAAGATTTCTCCATCAGCAGGACCTCGATTGACTGGGGCATTCCACTTCCCTGGGATCCGGCTCACGTCACCTATGTTTGGTTTGACGCGTTAACCAACTACATAACAGCAGCGGGTTACGTAGATGATCCTGAGATGTTCGATACCCGTTGGCCCGGAATTCATCTGATCGGTAAAGACATTTTGCGTTTCCATTGCGTTTACTGGCCGGCGATGCTGATGAGTGCTGGGTTGGCTCCACCTGAACGCATCCATGTGCATGGGTTTTTGCTGGTCGGTGGAGAGAAGATGTCGAAAACTCGACTGAACCAGATTGCTCCAGCTGACCTGGTTGAGGATTTCGGCGTTGATGGAGTGCGACATCACTTCTTACATGGTCAAACTTTCGGGCCCGATGGTGATTTCAGTCATGAAGCAATGACCGCCCGTTACAACGCGGACCTAGCCAACAATCTGGGAAATTTATTGAGTCGAGTAACAACGGTGGTCACTTCGAAATGCGGAGGAGTGGGTTCCTCCGCACACCCGGACAGTCCGTTAGCGGCGATTGTCGCGGAGGAATACCAAAAGATCTCTGACGCATGGGAGCAGATAGCGCCGTCCGTTGCACTCGATTCAACCTGGAAAATTATTCACGAAACTAACGCGTATCTCGAAAGTGCCGAGCCCTGGAAATCAGACCCGGGTCCAGATGTCGACGCGGTCTTGGGGGACGCGTTAGAGGTTCTGCGCATAGTGTCAATTCTGGCCTCGCCCGCTGTGCCAAAGGCATGTGCAGAAATCCGCCGCCGGATTGGGCTTGATGAGGACCATACCCAAGAACGGGTGCCGGAGAGCATCGAGTGGGGGCAATATCCAGCGGGACTTCCAGTACTTAAAGGTGACCCGTTATTTCCGCGGCTCAAGTGAGCGATATGAATTGGACCGACAACCACTGTCACTTGCCAGATGACATGGACCTTGCATCCGAAGTGGTTCAAGACGCCAAAGATTCAGGTGTTCAACGACTTATTGATGTCGGCACCTCAATAGAACACAGCGTTAAATGCATAGCTCGAGCTAATAGATTTGATGGAGTGTGGGCTACCGCTGGCGTGCATCCACATGACGCAAAAGACGGTGTCGAAGGTCTGGCACAACTCGTAACATCTCCGAAGGTCGTAGCGGTTGGTGAGTGCGGCCTGGACTACCACTATGACAATTCGCCCCGAGATGTCCAAAGAGTCGTCTTCGCCAAACAAATCCAACTAGCCCACCAGTTTGATTTGCCACTGGTTATTCATACGCGAGAAGCATGGGAGGACACTTTCGAGATACTCGATAGTGAAGGGACCCCTGCTAAGACCGTGTTTCATTGCTTCACAGGCGGCCCCGACGAAGCTCAAGCCGGACTGCAACGAGGTGCTTACCTCTCGTTCAGTGGGATAATCACATTCCCGAACGCGCCTGAGCTACGAGAAGCCGCTGCCCTAACCCCCTCTGACCGTTACCTGGTTGAAACTGATGCTCCGTATCTCGCACCAGTTCCAGAAAGAGGGAAACGGAACCGCCCATCATGGGTCACATTGGTAGGGGAGGGCGTAGCGGCGGCTCGAGGAGTGGGACTTGAAGAAGTGGCTGAAGAGTCGTGGAGTAATGCTTCAAGGTTCTACGGACTGGTCGAGTGAACAGAAAAATCCCCTCTGTCAGTAGGCTCAACGAAATAGCTGCGATATTGAGTGGTTGGCGGTGCGACCTATGCTTCCAAAGAGCTGGCAGAGAACTACCTACCTGCTGCTTTTAGGGGTAACTGTCATAGGTGTCGCGGCTATGGCGATAAACGAATCAAACCCCGACTATGGAAAGGCAGCACCGGAGCCTGCGAGCAGAACCATCGCGCAATCCTCAACACCGGATTTATCATTAGCTGGCTTGAGGATCGGAAACCTCGCAGTATTTCTGGTCGATAACCTGTTTTCTGGAACGCAGTCACTAATGGACACCTCAACGTTGGAGACTGCGTCGACTGTCACGACCGGCGTGCTATCGACTGGAAGCTTTGAACCGATAGAAACTTCGGCAATGACTTCCACAACCTCTCTATCTTCAACATCACGCACGACGGCCGCACCGACTTCAACGTCACGCACGACCGCTCCGCCAACCACAACAAAAAAGATAGAAGTGCCTTCTTCAAGTTCGATCCCACCGACTACAGACACGTCAGTTGTTACTACGACCACTGCGACCACTACGACAGTTATGGCGTCGACGACTGTCGCTGCAACGCTTCCTGCCAGCACCGAACCGTCAGACGAATCTTTAGAACCATCTGGAGAGGCAACTATCTTCGGGCAGCTGTACCTCGATACATGGCCCACTATGGCCATGTGGGAACGAATGGCTTGGTGTGAATCACGACGAACGTGGGATGTGGACACCGGAAATGGATACTTCGGAGGGCTTCAATTTGCATTGGGTTCATGGCAATGGATGGGAGGCGAAGGAAGCCCAGCGGACGCCAGCAAAGAAGAGCAAATCTTTAGAGCCAACCTGCTCTGGCAAGCCCAAGGTTGGAATGGTTGGCCCGGCTGCAAAGAATATTTCGGCTGGTCAAGATGGCAGATCAGCGAATGACCTTGTCCATAACTGAAGTTCGACGAATACTCAGCGAGGCGGGCATCAGCCCCAAGAAAAGCCTCGGACAAAATTTCGTGATCGACCCAAACACCGTTAGACGAATAGCACGATTATCTGGGGTTAAGCAAGGCAGTCAGGTGCTGGAAATTGGTGCAGGGTTAGGCTCGTTGACGCTCGCCCTAGCCGAAACCGGCGCAGATGTGACAGCGATCGAGACCGATGGATCACTGATTCCGATACTTGATTCGACTGTCGGGGAACAGGCAACGATCCTGAACCTAGATGTTCGTGACCTTCCTTGGAACGAGGTACTACCCACACCTGGTTGGCACCTCGTAGCGAACCTCCCTTACAACATTGCTACAACTGTCGTCCTCACCGTGTTGGACGAAGTCCCTGCTGTGACTCGACTCTTGGTTATGGTTCAACAAGAAGCCGGAGAACGTATAGCGGCAACTGTTGGAGATGCTGCCTACGGCGCTGTGTCAGTCCGTGTGGCCCTTCGAGCAGAAGCAACAATTGTCGGACATGTATCACCCTCAGTCTTCTACCCGAAGCCACGAGTGAACTCAGCCCTCGTAGCAATCGAGCGAGTAGATAACAATCTTGAGGATCACATCGAAAAAGAACTTATAGAACTCGTTCGGATTGCCTTTAACCAACGCCGCAAGATGCTCCGAAAAAGTTTGAAAGGACGGATAGAGGAGGCCGTTCTAGAAAGTGCAGAGATCGCCCCGACGTCTCGACCCGAAGAGATCGAATTAGATAGGTGGATAGACCTCGCGCGGAAGTCGACGAATACCGAATCATGAATTCTGAACAACTAATTTGCCCAGCAAAATTGACGCTTTCACTTTCGGTGAGGAGTCGTCGCGCAGATGGATACCACCTCATTGACGCCGAAATGGTATCGATTGACCTTTGTGACGAAATCATGATCAGTGATGGCTCGGGATTAAAGATTCGATCATCAGACTCAGGATTTGCAGTCCCTCAAAACGATGACAATCTCGTCAGTCGCGCACTGGATTTACTAGGTCGCACAGCGGAGGTCATGATCGATAAGAGAATCCAATCAGGGGCGGGTCTTGGTGGAGGATCTAGCAATGCGGCTGCGGTTTTGCGGTGGGCCGGTTTTAACGATCCCGTAGCTGCTGCGTCACTGGGCGCCGATGTCGCATTTTGTCTTCTGGGAGGACGGGCCCGTGTTCAAGGCATTGGAGAGATACTTCAACCATTGCCTTACCTGGAACGTGAAATGACCCTGCTCATCCCACCCATAGGGGTATCAACTAAAGATGTTTATCGAGCATGGGACGACCTAGGTAGCCCACTCGGTGACCATGGCAATGATCTCGAACCTGCAGCACTCATGGTCAAGCCTGAATTAGGAGACTGGCGAGACGCACTCAGCAAAGCAACTGGCAAGCGAGCGCGTCTAGCCGGCAGCGGTGGTACATGGTTTGTCGAAGGACGCCACGAAGAATTCCGCCACCGTGGAGTCGCATCAGTAAACGTCAAAACGATGCCTCCGCACAGCACTGACAAGAAAAGCGCCACTGACTGACTGATCTAGCGAGAACTAGCTATTTGTTTCGGCGCTGATAACGCGTGCGGCGAAGCATCTTCTTGTGCTTCTTCTTTCGCATGCGTTTACGGCGCTTCTTTACAAGGGATCCCATGAGGAACTGCAGGGTAGCTGAACCGTGGCCAAGAGCCAACGTGAAGCCCACCGACATTGTTCTACTAACCGACCGATATCGCGTACTTCGCGTCGTTAGGCTGGTGCTATCGACCTAGTGCCTGTGGCACTTCGATGGTCGGGGATCGTTCAACTGGCAGGACATCGGGTTTTGGTCCCGACAATGGAGGTTCGAGCCCTCCTCCCCGAGCGGACTCCTTACGACTAACGTTTTGCTACCTAGTTCGCTATGAAAGAATGGAATCTTTCGACGTGAATCGACAATTTTTCGGCGTCGCATGAGGGCAATCGTCCTAGCCGCTGGCAAGGGTTCACGAATGCTATCAACCGTGCCCAAACCACTGCATCTAGTGAACGGTGTGCCGATGACGCGACACATCTTGAAGTCGCTTGAAGAACTCGACTTGGAACGTACCGTCGTCGTCGTTGGACACCAAGCGCCACTTGTCTCTCAAACTTTGACCCAGATGTCGGGCGACCCGACGCGCCTAGAGTTCGCTAAGCAACCTGTCCAACGCGGAACTGCCGACGCGACGAAGGTCGGACTTCGGGCACTTTCTTCTGGTGGCGGATTCGGCGCGGATTCTGATGTGTTGGTACTGCCCGGAGACATGCCTCTTCTCACATCTGACACTTTGACTGAATTACAGGACCACCATGTTAAATCGGGAGCCGCTGCCACTCTCTTAACTGCGGAGTTCAGAGATCCATCGGGATATGGTCGGATTGTTCGAGACGAACAGGGCGGAATTGAGCGTGTCGTCGAACATATTGACGCTGCACCTCATGAATTAACTATTTGCGAAATCAACACATCGATTTATTGTTTCAACTGGCGGTTACTTGATGGAGCGCTCCGAGATGTCGAAAGCTCGAATTCTCAAAATGAGTACTACCTCACTGACGTAGTTGAATTACTCCGGGCGAGCGGGCACCTCGTGACTGCGACGATCGCTGGCGATCCAGACGAGATGCGCGGCGTGAACGATCAAAAGCAGCTTGTCGAATGCGAGACTTTGTTAAGAGCTCGAGCAAATGTCAGATAGCTGTTGAAGGTGTCATCTTGTCGACGGATGAGGCTGCCTATGTTGTGGAGGTTTCACGGATCCAATTCAGTGGTCAGTGGGCGTCGAGATTGGAGATCATTGTCGAATTGGACTTCTTGCGGTTTTAACGCGGAGAGACAAGTACGCGTCAGCTACTGTCACATGACCGTTCTACAGCTCTTCTTAGAGCAGGAGAAGCGATGGAACTAGTAACAAAAAAGCGTCTGCACCTCTTTACCGGCAGAGCTAACCCCGCGCTTGCCCGAGAAATCGCTCAACATCTGGGCATCGAACTGGGTGACCCAGGACTCATTGATTTTGCTAATGGCGAAATTAAATGCCGATTCGAAGAGTCAGTCCGTGGTGGAGATGTGTTTATCATCCAAACTCACGCAGCTACCGAAGACATGAGTGTTAACGACGCGATCATGGAGCACCTGATAATGGTGGACGCCGCGCGGCGTGCTTCAGCAAAGCGGATAACAGCAGTCGCTCCCTTCTACGGCTATGCCCGACAAGACCGCAAAGCCCAAGGTCGTGAACCCATAACTGCTCGGCTCATTTCGGACCTTCTGCGCCAGGCTGGCGCCGACCGGCTCGTCAGCATTGATTTGCATAGCGGTCAAATACAAGGATTTTTTGAAGGACCTGTTGATCACTTAACTGCAGCACCAGTGCTGATTGAATATTTAGCATCAAGGATTCCTGAGGGTTCAGTCATCGTTTCCCCTGATACGGGGCGGGTGAAGGTGGCGGAACGATACGCGAAAAAACTTGACTGCGAAGTCGCAACTATCTACAAGCGCCGTTCGCTTCATGCAACGAATGAAGTCGAAGCGCTAGGAGTGATGGGTGACGTCAACGAACGAACCTGCGTGATCATTGATGACATGGTGGACACAGCGGGGACGATTTGTGCCGCTGTAGATACCTTGACCGCGCATGGCGCTGCCGACGTGTTGTGTGCCACAACGCACGCAGTCTTTTCTGGGCCGGCAGTCGAGCGTTTGGAGAGTTCATCTTTGAGCAGGGTCATAGTCACTGACACCGTTCCCTTGCCTGACGCAAAGCGGTTTGAAAAATTAGAGGTCTTAAGTGCTGCGGGTATCCTCGCCGACGCCCTCGAATCAGTCTTTGAAGACACTTCGGTGTCTGAGATCTTTGATGGCGAAAATCAGTCCTAGTTAATTAGGTATTTATCGGGGTGAGTGATGAGTAATCATGGGCCCTACAATGGTCAACCCTTCAGGACTGTCTCAGAAGACTGGTCCCAATTAGTTTTACTTCCCAGGAGTCATCAGCGATGTCGTCAGATCTGAAGCTTGAGGCTGAAATTGGCCGGAAACACGGGAGTCGCGCTTCTCGGCGTTTGCGACGCGAAGACAAGATTCCGGCAGTTGTATACGGTCAGGGTTCTGAGCCCTTGCCGGTGACCTTGGACCGACTTAAATTTCGAGCCACGCTGAACGCTGCCGGCCCCAACGCTGTCATCACACTTGATGTGGGCGGCAGTGACTATTTGACAATTGTGAAAAATATGCAGCGCGATCCGATAGCCAACCGCGTCACTCATGTCGACTTCATGCTTATTGACCTAGATCAGCGCCTGGTTGTTGACGTCCCCATCACACTCGTTGGTGACGCCGTTTTGGTGCGACAAGAAGGGGCTGTGGTGCAGCAACAGATGATGACAGTCACTGTTGAGGCGCCCGCAGGCAATATTCCTCAAATCTTTGAGGTCGATATTTCCGAGATGTCTATCGACAACCCGGTTCGTGTTTCTGACTTAGAGATCGGAAGAGGCGTTGTTCCTCAAGTTGAGGATGACTCGCTCATCGCTATCGGTCAACGCAGCCGCGCTTCGATTGCAGCTGAAGAGGCTGTAGACGAAGAAGCCGGCGAGCTTGCCGAAGGTGAAGAGCTTGCCGAAGGCGAAGAGGCAGCGGGTAGCGGCGATGAATCCGCCGAAGGCGCTGGCGAAGACAGCCAAGCTGACTAGGCGTGTCGGTGTTTCGCCGCGCTGCTCAACGGCGCGGCACTCCGGCTGAGTACCTAGTAGTAGGACTCGGCAACCCGGGTGACAAGTTTCTAGGCACTCGACACAACCTTGGGTATGAGGTTGTGGAGAAGATGGCTGAGCGCGAATCAATCTCGCTAGATACCTCGAAACCCAGTCGCTCCCGGATCGCTGTCATCAATCTTTTAGGAAAGCGGGTGGTTCTCGCATGCCCCACGACCTTCATGAATTTGAGTGGAGACGCCGTGGCATCGCTGATCCGGCGCAATGGAGTCCAAGATGTTGGTTGTGTCATCGTGGTGCATGATGAGCTCGACCTGCAGCCTGGGCGAGTCAAAGTCAAACAGGGAGGATCATCAGCAGGTCACAATGGGCTGAAGTCCATCCGACAACATGTTGGTGTCGACGATTTTGTGCGGATCAGAATAGGGATAGGAAAACCCACAGATCCCCAAAATGGCAGAAATTGGGTTCTCAGAAGGCCGTCTCCGGAAGACCGCTCGCGACTTGACGCGGCGGTAAAGACCGGGGTCGACGCAATCGAGATGATCTTGACGGATGGCGTCGAGCGGGCGATGAACAACATAAATGGCCTTCAATCGTGACTTCGGATGGCGCCTTAGCCGGGTTGCCGCGTCAATTAGCTGATGATCAAGTTCTGCAACAACTACTCGGCAAAAAAAACGCTGAAGTAGTAGTCGCTGACGCGGCCCGAGCTTTTTTTGTGGCAGGACTCGCTGACATAAGCAGCAAGAGGCCACTCGTGGTGGTCACATCAACAGTGAGAGAAGCGGAAACCCTATGTGATGACCTTGATGTTTGGGTGGGAAAAGAACGAGTTCGATATTTCCCCGCATGGGAAACACTGCCATTCGAGCGGGTAAGTCCGGCGACAGAGACCATGGGGAAACGTTTCGAACTACTAAATCGACTGCAATCGCCAAACCCTCCTGATGTCGTGGTAGTGCCAGTGCGGGCGCTTCTGCAGCGGATAAACCCAGAGGTCCGAGACGTTCAACTCTTGGAATTGCATCGCGGCTCAAGAGCGGACCTATCAGAGCTTTCGCGATCGTTAGTGGCAAAGGGGTATCGGCGCGAATTTCAAGTCGAACACAGAGGTGAATTTGCGATCAGAGGCGGGATTCTCGATATTTTCCCGTCAACGAGTACTTCCCCGGTCAGGGCTGATCTATGGGGCGACGAAGTCGAACGTTTGAGTGAATTTTCGATTTCCAACCAAAGGTCAACTGCTGAGATTCAGTCAGTGATTATTGCTCCTGCACGCGAATTGTTGCCAACTAGGCAGGTTCGAGAACGAGCCCTTGAGCTATTAGAAACAGAACCTTGGGGTCGGGAGCAATGGGAGCGTTTGGCCTCAGGAGAGTTTTTTGACGGAATGGAGTCTTGGCTGCCGTGGTTGACCAGCGAGGAGCTGATCCTTGGCGACATGCTTCAATCGAATGCACTCGTCCTACTACTTGACCCTAAACGATTGAAAGACCGTTCATCGGAGCTAATAGCGGAAGAGGAGGATCTAGCTCGGACACTTGCGACTACTTGGCAAGCATTAGATTTGGTTGGAAAACCCCAAACCTTTCCCAGGCTCCATGTGCCCTTTGACCGTGTTCTCAGTGAATGCGTTTCCAATGTCTGGACCGTGACTAATACTGCGTCAGGCCCAGCTAAAAATAGGTTCGAAACGATGCCTTGGGAGACGATCGCCGGCACCCCGGACCGTCTACTCAACCAAATTAGAGATCTATCCGTTCGGCCTAGCCAGCGGCTAGTTGTCGCAGCTAGCGGCCAAGGGTCTGCTCAGAGAATGGCTGACACGCTGCGCACAGAAAATATTGAACTCCAAGTGCATGAAGCTGGATCGTATATAGGACAAGCCGGTGGACATGTGGTGGCAGCGCCCATCGAGAACGGTTTTATCGCTCCGGGTCTTTCAATCGCGGTGTTGACTGAAAGAGACATAACCGGTCGGCGGAGAACTCATCGAGCGGTTCGACCGGCACAAGGTTCCCAGCGCACTTTTGAAGATCTACAAAAAGGTGACTACGTCGTGCACCACCACCACGGTGTTGCCCGATATATCGGGATGGAACATAGAACCCTCATGGGTTCTGAACGTGATTATTTGGTTCTGGATTTCAAAGGCACAGACAAGTTGTATTTACCCAGCGACCAGATAGAACTGATTCGCCCCTACATAGGAGGGGAAACACCGACCCTAAGCCGCATGGGCGGAACCGATTTCGCCAGACAAAAAGATCGTGTGCGTAGTGCTGTTGCCGAGATAGCCCAAGAGCTGGTGGTGCTGTACCAGTCGCGGTTGCACACATCGGGGCACTCTTTTCCCGCTGACACACCTTGGATGAGAGAACTTTCTGAATCGTTCACTTTCGAAGAAACCCCCGATCAATTAACAGCTATTCAAGAGGTCCTTTCTGACATGGAATCGCCGCATCCCATGGATCGCCTAATTTGCGGAGACGTAGGTTTCGGCAAAACAGAAGTAGCCATGCGAGCTGCTTTCAGCGCTATGGGTGAAGGCAAACAAGTTGCGGTATTAGTCCCCACGACCCTTCTAGCGCAACAACATCACCAAACCTTCGAAGATAGATTTGCCGCCCACCCAGTCAGGGTCGAAGCTCTCAGTCGCTTTCTCACTCCTGCACAACAGAGAAAGGTTGTGACCGAAGTTGCAGACGGAACAGTTGACGTACTGATTGGAACGCATCGCCTGTTGTCAGAAGACGTAAGGTTCAAAAACCTTGGCCTTTTGGTCATTGATGAGGAACAACGATTCGGTGTGGTTCATAAGGAAGCGATAAAAAAATTCAAGACTGACGTAGATGTGCTGACTCTAAGTGCGACTCCGATCCCACGTACCCTGGAAATGAGTCTCACCGGTATAAGAGATCTGTCTCTATTGCAGACAGCGCCAGCCGAACGGCTTCCCATCCTCACTCACGTCGGCGAATACGATGAGCGAGCCGTGGCTGAGGCAATTCGTCGTGAGCTTCTTCGTGAAGGTCAAGTGTTTTTCGTCCACAACAGAGTCGAAGACATCTCAGACGTAGCGGAGCGACTGCGAGAGATGGTCCCAGAAGCGCGCATTGGTGTAGCCCACGGCCAAATGGATGAAGGCTCTCTGGAACAAGTGGTCATAGATTTCTGGGAGCGAACCTATGACGTTCTCGTTTGCACCACGATCATCGAATCAGGCATTGATATGCCAAGCGTCAATACGCTTGTCGTTGACAGAGCAGACCTTATGGGACTTGGCCAGCTGCATCAGCTTCGCGGTCGGGTTGGAAGATCTGGGCAGCGAGCCTACGCGTACCTGTTTTTCCCGGCGAACAGGGTCTTGACCGAAAAAGCTTTTGAAAGATTAAAGACGATCGGAGAATCCACTCAGCTCGGCTCAGGTTTCAGAATAGCAATGCGCGACCTTGAGATAAGAGGTGCCGGTAATTTGCTTGGAGGCGCCCAGTCAGGTCACATCGCTGCAGTGGGTTACGACCTTTACTGCGAGATGGTGACTGAAGCAGTCGCCGAGTTGAGAGGCGAGGGCAGCCAACGAGTACAAGAAATAAACATTGATTTGCCGATCAGAGCGTATTTGCCAGATGACTACGTAGAAGCTGAAGAACAGCGTCTTGAGGCATATCGGAGGCTCGCCAATGTATGCGAACTCATCGAAGTTGCCGACATAGAAGCGGAATGGATTGACAGGTATGGCCCAGTCCCAGACCCGGCGAAGACGCTTCTTCACATAGCGTTGCTCAGATCTGAATGTGTCCGTTTGGAAGTAACCGATGTCAGTGTTGCCAACCGCAACCGAATCAGAATCTCCCCTCTCGAGCTGACCCAAAGTGAACAGGTTCGTTATAAGCGATTAATCAACGACGGCCCGTATAGCGGTGGCACCTATAAACACGAATTTTTTGAACTCACAATTCACTCAGAGAATGTGAGTTCGAGTCTGCCTGGAGAGGTGTTTAGCTTTCTTCGTGAGCTTCGACCCACCAAATAGGACATTCAACCCGTACCATTTCGAGCGTGGTAGTTAACAGCGGCAAAAACCTAAAGAGCACAGTCCTACTATCGGCCTTTGTGTTGGTTATGACACTCTCGGGCTGCGGCGACAATCCCGGTTCGGTTACTGGATCCAGCCGAGATGAGATTTTCGACCGCATCGATCAAGACGGTGATGGTGTCGCGCTTCGCAGCGACTACGAAATGGCACTTTCATTGATGGACCCGACGAAAGTCGCAGCTTCCTACCCAGGAGGTGAACTCTCCATTGCTTCAGTGCTAGAGAGTCTCACCGAGTCGCCGCCCAGTCGCCTCCTCGATCCTGACAATCCAACAACCGAGATGTTTCTTGCCCGTCTAACGTCAATGCTGCGGCTTCGTTTGGCAGCAGTAGTTATCGATGACGCAGGATTTGAGATCGATTTTGAGGTAGACGACGAAAATTTGAATTCACAAGTTCAGGAACGACTCTCCGGTGAATTCGAAGAGTGGGCGCAAGCCCATGCTCTTGCCGCAGACCCACGCCTAGAAAAGTTTGCTACGCCACACTGCATCACTCTCATAGCCACTGAAACCGAGTCTGAAACCAACGTCGCTAAGAAAAGACTTGAGGCTGGGGAGTCGGCCCCAGTAGTTGCCTCAGAAGTCAACGCTCAAGGCGCTGCACGGTGGCCGAATGGCGACGTTGGGTGCGCGGACTTACTTACGTGGGCGAACACATTTGGCGAAAGTGCAGCGCCCCTTGGAGAAATGGGAGCGGGAGATATATCTGAGATCGTCTCAATGCCATCAGACTTCAGTGCGACTGGCCGTTTGTGGCTAATTTTCTATGTCCGAGAACTCCGAAACGAAGAAGCGAACCCAGCAGCACTTGGTCCTTTCGCCCAAACGGTATTAGCGGACCTGGTAGTTGAATACGACGTTACGGTGGACCCAGGATTAGGAAATTGGGACTCCGACGGCCTATCTGTAACACCGAGTCGGTAGTCCTGCATTGTCGGAAATCGTTATTGGTGGACTAGGCCCCGGGAGTAAGGACCTAGTGTCAGATGCAGTTCACCGACTGACGAAGAGCCACACCACATTTTTGCGCACGCGCAAGCACCCAAGCGCTGATGCATTTGCCGACTTGGATTCTTTCGACCACCTCTACGAATCACACCAGTCAGTACTAGAGGTCTATGAAGCCATAACTGAGCAGTTGGTGTTGGAGGCAATAGAGCGGGGAACGATTGGCTATCTGGTGCCGGGTTCACCGTTAATTGCGGAGCGAACGGTTGACCTTCTCCGCCAACGCAAGGAAGTCAGTATCAAAGTTCTTCCCAGCGTTTCCTTCATTGATCTTGCTTGGGAAAGACTTCATGTTGACCCCGTGGACCGAGGAGTCACAATCGTTGATGGACAAAGCTTCGAGACTGAAGTTGCGAGACTGAGTGGCCCTCTGTTAGTTGCGCAATGTGACAACAGGTTCGTACTTTCAGATATCAAGCTGTCGCTCGAGGTCGAGAACCCACCGAAAGTAACGGTGCTTCAGCGTTTAGGCCTGGATGACGAAGCAATTTTTGAAGTCGAATGGGAAAATCTAGATCGGGAATTCGAACCGGACCCGCTCACGTCTCTTTGGATTCCGGAGCTACCTCTTTCTGGCCCGGTCGGATCGATACTGGAGTTGTACGCCCTCGTTCGTCGGCTTCGCAAAGAATGCCCTTGGGACCGGGACCAAACTCCTTCTAGTTTGATCCCCGGACTTCTCGAGGAAGCGAACGAGGTCGTGGAGGCCATTGAGTTGATCGAAAGTGACGAAGGGTCGCTAGACGATTTGATTGAAGAGCTCGGTGACTTGCTGTTTCACATAATGATGCAGGGTGCAATTGGTGAAGAAGGACAAACCTTTGGCATGGCAGATGTGGCTCACGGGATTCGAGACAAGATGATCCGGCGACATCCACACATATTTGCCAGAGACCCTGATGCGCCGATGCCATCCAAGGAACAGTTAGCTGAGCAATGGGCAGCGATCAAGGCCGCTGAAGGAGCCGAAGCAAAAAACTCGAGGAAGTAGAAGGTATAGACAGGAGTTCTATTGCGGAGCAGGGGTAGGTACCGAAGGCTGACAAAGCCTGAGGTGTGCAGTCTCCATTGCTCCCACTCGGAGCTACCATTCAATGTTGACATTGTGAGTACCTGTCAATTCGAAACCTTGCTTGGAGAAGTCCCGTGAGCAGAATTATGAATGTGTCAGGCCGAGAGATCATTGACTCTCGAGGTAACCCAACTATCGAAGCCGAAGTTCTCTTGGAAAGCGGCTCTCAAGGAAGAGCCCAAGTGCCTTCTGGGGCGTCAACCGGGCAGTTCGAAGCTGTCGAAATGCGTGACGGAGGTGAACGCTTTCATGGGAAGGGAGTCCTCAAAGCAGTCAAATATGTCAACCAAGAGATCGCGGAGGCCCTCATAGGGACTGACGCGTTAGATCAACGTGTTGTTGACGCAAAAATGATTGATTTAGATGGAACCCAAAACAAGAGTCGGCTTGGAGCCAACTCGATCTTGGGAGTTTCCTTGGCCACAGCGCACGCCGCTGCGATGGAGAGCCGGACACCGCTCTACCGCTACCTCGGAGGAGCGAATGCTCATGTCCTCCCGGTCCCGATGATGAACGTCATCAATGGGGGTGAACATGCCGACAACAATGTTGACCTCCAAGAGTTCATGATTATGCCTGTCGGCGCGGCATCGTTTTCTGAGGGCCTGCGTTGGGGGATTGAGACTTACCATGTGCTTAAGTCGGTACTCAACGATCGTGGGCTTTCAACTGCAATAGGTGATGAAGGTGGTTTTGCGCCGAACCTAGCTAGTAATGAAGAAGCGCTTGCTTTGTTGGTCGAAGCTGTAGAGCGAGCTGGATTTAGGCCCGGAGAAGAAATTTCTCTGACTATTGACGCGGCTGCAACGGAGTTCTACAGCGACGGAAAGTATCAACTATCGGGTGAAGGCCGAAGTCTCGATTCGAGCGAATTTGCTCAGTATCTGGCAGACCTGTGTGATCGGTACCCAATTGTTTCCATAGAAGATGGGATGGACGAAGAAGATTTCGAAGGCTGGTCCGAGTTGACAGGCATGCTTGGAGAGAAAATCCAACTGGTGGGAGACGACCTATTCGTTACGAACAGCAATCGTCTTGAAGATGGAGTGAGACGCGGGATTGCCAATTCCGTTCTGGTCAAGGTCAATCAAATAGGTACCTTGACTGAAACACTCGATACCGTGCAGCTGGCGACTGCTAGCGGATACACAAGTGTGATGTCGCACCGTTCCGGCGAGACCGAAGATACGACGATCGCGGATTTGGCGGTAGCTACCAATTGCGGGCAGATCAAAACTGGAGCGCCGGCTCGTTCCGACCGAGTTGCCAAGTACAACCAACTGTTACGAATCGAAGACGAGCTAGGTGAAGCGGCTGCGTATCTAGGTCAGAAAGCACTGGCGCTTGACTAATCGTTCCGCCGAAACGGAGGAAGGCACCTCTCGCGGTGAACAGCGGCGGCGGAGGTCGGCCCCATTTCGGAAAGTCGTTTCGAGAGCCACAAAATTTCGTCTTGGGCGTCTGGGGCAGAGAACCTTGGTTCTGGTCGTCACAGCAGCAGTGGTAACGCTCGCGGCCGCCACTCTTTATCCATTGCAGAAGTACAGAGAACAAGGAAGAAGCATCGAACAAGCGAAGCAGGAGTTGTTTGAGCTTGAACAACTGCGGTTAGATCTTGAGACGCGCCTGGAACGAGCACAAGACAAAACAATTATCAAACGAGAAGCTCGAAAACAGATGTCTCTAGTCGAGCCGGGTGATGAGCTTTTCCGGGTCGTCGTTCCAGCTGACGTCATCGATTTTCCCAAAGGCTGGTATCTGCCAGGAGTCGAGTATCTAATCGCTGGGAAGTCGGGTTAAGAGCTTCTTGTTATGCGTCGCTCATTACGCGAAAGGCTCGCTCCACCACAACTTCCCTGTGCTTGTTGGGATCAACGCCGCGCTGTTCAAGCGAGAGTCTGATGATGCCAACAGCCCCGGCAGCTCGCATCCTGTCCTCAACCGATGGGTCGGGACCAACTAAGTAGGCGTAAAAGTCGCGGGCTTGGCTGCGCAGTCGCTGTCCGATAGGGCTGTGTTGAATAGCAGCGTCGTTATAAACCAGTCGGAACACGTGGATGTCATCTGCTAGCAAGTCGTAGTACTGACTGAGTGCTTCTCGCATTGACTCAGGGCTTTGATCGAATTCGCTGATCCTCTTCAGCAAGTCGTCGCTACCATCGTGAAGCTTGGCGGCGAGGCCCTCCAGGACATCGTTTTTTGAGGCGAAGTGGTAATACAGCGCTGCCGGGGTGATGTTTAAGGTCGCGGTCAATTGCCGAATTGATGTGCCGTCATAGCCATGTTCTGCGAACAGTTCGCGAGCGTTCTCTAAAATTTGGTTCTTGGTATTCGCCGTCTGTTGGAGATCCGTTTCAACCGCTGACATGCCTAGCAACTTATCTAACTCTTATTTGAAATAGATGGTCATAGCCCTCAAAATAAGTAAAACTTCATATTGGAAACTTTAAACGCAAGGTTCAATGGCCCATGGGAAGGCTTCGTTATGAATCCCCCTCTCCGCGATCTTTGTGAAATGAATCGAAGAAGTGTGGCATTCGGTGAGGCACTAAGGCCTTCAATAGGGCATGATTGAGGCCGACCTAAGGGTCACCCTGCTGTTGGAGGAAGGGAACAACTGTGGAACTCAGCGTCACCGTAAATGGAACGGGCCGTGTAAGCGAAGTCGAGCCCAGAACGTTACTCGTCTACTACCTGCGCGACGAACTCGGGCTTACTGGCACGAACGTTGGATGTGATACGTCCTCGTGTGGGGCATGTACGGTCCACGTGAACGGCGAGTCAGTGAAAGCCTGCACGATGTTGGCGGTTCAAGCCGATGGTCAGGAAGTGACAACGATCGAGGGTCTTGCTCCCTCATCCGACGAACTTCATCCGATGCAGGAGAGCTTTCAAAATAACCACGGCCTGCAATGTGGATACTGCACCCCTGGCATGGTGATGGCCGCCTGTTCGTTGCTTGATGAAAACCCTGCACCTACCGAAGACGAGGTTCGAGAAGGACTCGAAGGGAATCTTTGTAGGTGCACCGGTTACCACAATATTGTCAAAGCGGTCCTGGCCTGCAGTGGCCAGGACGTGAGTTGAAAGGCTAATTAAATGATTCCAGCTGCCTTTGACTACAAGAAAGCCGGCTCATCAGAAGAGGCGATTGCCCTAATCGTTGAGCATGGAGACGAAGCGAAGTTACTTGCGGGAGGTCATTCGCTCATACCGATGATGAAGTTGCGGCTAGCCGTACCTAGCGTCCTCGTCGACATCGCTGGCGTTGAAGACCTCAGCTATATAGACGACCGTGGAGATCACATAGCAATTGGAGCGCTGACCAAGCATCGCAGCTTGGAAACTAGTGATCTTTTAATAGCGGAATGCCCACTTCTCGCTCATGTCGCGAGCAAGGTCGGCGATCCTCAAGTCCGGCATCGAGGAACTCTGGGCGGTTCACTTGCCCACTCTGACCCTGCGTCAGATTTACCAGCCGCCGTTTTGGCTTTAGGAGGTTCGCTTGTTGCTGAAGGACCTAATGGCCAACGTGAGATTGCTGTAGCTGACTTCTTTACTGGTTACTTTGAGTCAGCCCTGTCTGATGACGAGATGCTTACAGAAGTGCGAGTCCCGAAAGCACCGGGAGCTTCGTGGAGCTATCAAAAGTTTAATCGGCGAGCACAGGACTGGGCGATTGTGGGAGTGGCTGCGGTCGAAGTCCACGGTGCGGCACAAATCGCATTGGTGAACATGGGTTCAACGCCCCTCCGGGCTGAAGCCGTTGAGGCGGCGTTAGCGGGAGGAGCTGGAGCGGCAGAAGCGGCGGAAGCAGCAGCTGATGGAACTGATGCTCCCACCGATCTCAACGCTTCACCCGAGTATCGGGACCACTTGGCTCGCGTTCTTACCAAACGGGCCTTGGAAGCTAGCGGTATTTCATAAGCTCCGCGGTGGTTGGCGGAGCAATAAAGCAAATAATCAGGAACTATGACTGGTTGGCGCGCCCGGTCAATCCAGAAGCCCGGATGCTTGGCCTCCGTCAATCAGTAGCCCCGTTCCTGTGATGAACTTCGCCTGTTCGGAACAGAGGAACGCCACCGCCGCACCGAAATCGTCAGCGTCGCCGGTGATCCGAGCCGGAACAGCCGAGGCGGCAGTCTCTCTATCTGGAACAATCTTTGCGACGCGATCGGTCCAATGAGTTCCTGGTTGCGCTGAATTGACTGTCACACCATCAGCGGCGACCTCACGAGCGGTGATCTTGAGGAAACTAGTGAGGCCGGCTCGAGCAACCGAGCTGGCCATCAAAAATTCGATTGGTTGTTTAACTCCGACGCTCGTGATTGCACAGACCCGTCCCCAGCCACGCTCACGCATCGCAGGAATAGCTGTACGACACATCTCGATCATTGCTCGACAATTCATGTCGAAGGCCGCCTGATATGAATCTAAGTCAGTATTTTCGAAAGTACCTGGAGGAGGCCCACCCGCATTGGTGACCAAGATGTCCAAATGACCTAATTCGCCGATTGCTTGTTCGACAAAGGTCCGACCCGAATCTGGGCTTGACAAATCCGCCTCAATAGGCACTACCTCTCCACCGATTGCGCTCACGGCCTCGGCGAGCTTTGCACCATCTCGACCACAAATTGCCAGGCGGACCCCCTCCGCAGCAAGAGCTTTCGCCGTTCCTAATCCCAGACCTGCCGAGCCCGCCGCAACGGCTGCTGTCCTTCCGTTAATACCTAGATCCATTTCCCAAAATCCCTTCAAACGTCTCGCGGCAACATATATGGAAAGAGGGCCACTCTGCTGAATGAAGACGCAGTTAGGGCTAATTCCGATATAGCCCGTATTCTGATTAGCGCATGTTTAACATTCCTAACTCTCCTTCAGAAGTTTCGTCAGCCTTGGGTGACCACAATTATTTGACCGACGAGGGTCTCGCTACTGTCGTCTACCTGGCGATAACTATGCAGCGCCCTCTATTTCTCGAAGGTGACGCTGGCGTTGGTAAAACAGAACTGGCGAAGGTCTTAGCTGCATGGACAGGTGGTGAACTAATCCGACTTCAGTGCTACGAAGGTATCGACGCGTCTCAGGCACTGTATGAGTGGGACTACACGCGACAACTACTCCACCTCAGAACAGCCGAGGCGTCGGGCAGAGCACAGGAAGACTCTCAAGCGATCGAGGACGAGCTCTACTCAGAGCGGTTCCTTATTCGCCGGCCGCTACTTCGCGCAATTGACTACACCGACCATCGGCCGGTCTTGCTGATTGACGAAGTTGACCGAGCAGATGACGAATTTGAGGCCTTCTTGCTCGAAGTTCTCTCAGATCACACGGTAACGATCCCCGAGTTAGGAACCTTCGGTGGTGACATACCGCCTCTAGTGGTCGTCACCTCAAATCGGACACGAGACGTGCACGATGCTCTCAAGCGACGATGTCTGTATCACTGGGTTGATCACCCTGATCTTGAACGCGAAATCGAGATTATCCGACTTAAAGCTCCTGAAGTAGATAACGAACTTGCGCGACAAGTAGCGCTTGCGGTCAATGCAATGCGGGGTATGGGCTTGTACAAGCCACCAGGGGTCGCTGAAACTATCGATTGGTCGACGGCGTTGGGAAAGCTTGGGGAGTCGGTCCTCGATGAACAAACCATCAGAGCGACGTTGGGTACCGTTCTAAAATATCGAGAGGATCTGGATCGGGTTTCGGAGCAGGGTATTGAGATGATCATGGCTGCCGCTGCACATGAATGAAACCCTCTTGGTCAAGTCAGAAAATAGCCCTGCACGAATAGCCGTTAGCTTCTGTCAAGTTCTTCGCGGCCTGGGGTTAGAAGTCTCGGTGAGTCGGGTGATGCTATTCGTCGACGCTCTTGGGTTGGTGGGACTCGACGAGCGAGATGCCGTCTATTGGGCAGGGAGATCAACTCTCGTTGCTGACCCCGACGAAATCGAGGAATTCAACCGAGCATTTGCAGTTTTTTGGGAAAGAAAACAATCGTCGGGCATTGAGGTCGAATTACCACCTATCTCGGTCTCAATCTCAACAGATAGTGCCGAAGATAATGATGACCTTCCGGAAGATGACACGACACCTTCTGGGCCCACGCTCCAGGTTCGTTACAGCGCTCTGGAAACACTCAAGGAAAAAGATTTCGCAGAATGCAGTGCCCGAGAACTGAATGAATTACGAAGACTCATAGCGGGTCTCCGCTTCACATCGACGACCCGTCCCTCTCGAAGAAGGCTGCCTTCGAAACATCAGACAAGGAATCCTGACCTGCGTCGGACAGTGCGTGCCGCCTTGGCGATGGGCGGTGAACCTATACATAGAAAGTTTGTCCAAAGAGACCACCGACCGCGTCGCCTGGTTCTGTTGGTTGATGTGTCGGGTTCGATGGAACCCTATGCTCGAGCGCTTATCAGATTCGCTCATGCAACGGTTGTGGGAAGAACACGGGTAGAAGCGTTTGCGGTAGGTACACGACTAACCCGCATCACTCGCGAGCTGTCATCTCGAGACCCAGATGCTGCTCTTCGAGCAGCTGCGCGTGCTGTAGCTGATTGGTCCGGGGGAACTCGCCTCGGAGCGACATTGAAAGAATTTAACGAAATATGGGGTCTGAGAGGCATGGCGCGCGGAGCAATAGTGGTGCTGCTCTCAGATGGATGGGATCGCGGAGAGCCAGAAGTATTGGCTGAGCAGATGGAACGGCTGCATCGCGTTAGTTACCGACAAATTTGGGTGAACCCACTCAAACACACCCCGGGCTATGCGCCGTTGGCACGTGGAATGGCGGCTGCGCTGCCTCACACGGATGATTTCATCGAAGGGCACTCTTTTGAATCACTTGAGCGACTTGCCGAGGCTGTCTCGGCATAAACATGGGAGCATTTAGGTATGGATGAAATCTTCGATGACATCGAAAGATGGTTTGCGGCGGGGGAGAAGGTAGCTATTGCACGAGTAGTGGATATCGAAGGCAGCGGCCCTCGCGACCCCGGTGCCGCCATGGCAGTTAATGCTCGCGGGGAGGTTGCTGGGTCGGTTTCGGGAGGCTGCGTCGAAGGCGCTGTGGTCGGAGAAGCTATTGAGCTATTAGAGGGTCGGAAAAAGGCAGGCATCACTTCTTTCGGCTACAGCGACGATGAAGCATTCGCAGTGGGATTGACTTGTGGCGGGACGATTCATCTTTTTATCGAGGAACTTGACTGGTGAGGTCCATATATGAGCGTTTTCGAGATTCGATCCGCTCGGAAGTACCGGTGGCGCTGGCAACATTGATTGAGGGACCAGAGGTTGGCGCAAAACTATTGGTCGAAGAATCAGGGTTCGCTCTTGGAAGTCTCGGAGGAGACGCACTAGACCGTGTTGTAAGCCGAGACGCTATAGCGATGCTGGAAGCCGGCACTAGCGAAGTTCGACATTACGGACCTGAAGGCGAAGCGCGACAACACGATCTCAGTGTCTTTATTGAGTGTCATGCGCGACGTCCGCATCTGGTGATATTTGGAGCAGTTGATTTCACGCGGGCATTGGCGAGCCAAGGAAAACTCCTAGGTTTCCGAGTTACCGTCTGCGACGCCCGTGAAGTTTTCGCAACTCGTCGACGCTTCCCGATGGCGGATGAAGTAGTAGTCGATTGGCCAGACCGTTTACTAGAACGAATAGGTGGCGATCTAGGCCCTCGAGACGCTGTGTGTGTTTTGACTCACGACGCCAAATTTGATGTACCAGCGATTATGGGGGCCTTACCGACGAGAGTCGGCTACCTCGGAGCTATGGGTTCTCGACAAACTCACGAAAAGAGGGTGGTCAGATTACTCGAGGAAGGCGTCACTTCAGCAGAACTGGAGCGAGTTAGATCACCGATTGGGCTTGATATTGGAGGCAGAACACCAGAGGAAACTGCGGTCTCGATTGTCGCAGAGATCATCGCTTTGCGAACTGGCCGCGAAGCTCCGAGCTTAAGTGAAGGTAAAGGATCGATTCACTGAGCCAAGGGGCTCGTTGCCCACTACCGTTCGGAGTATGGATTTTTCCTTATCTGAAGATCACGACGCTATTCGTGAAGGTGTCCGACGAGTTTGCGCTCAATATCCCGATGAATATTGGCGGGAAAAAGATGAACAACATGAGTTCCCTTGGGACTTTTATCAAGCGATGGCTGATGGAGGCTGGATAGGTATTGCCATTCCTGAAGAGTTTGGCGGCGGAGGCCAAGGTATTACCGAAGCATCGATTGTTCTCGAAGAAGTTGCCGCGAGCGGTGCAGCAATGAACGGCTGCTCAGCGATCCACTTATCGATCTTTGGCATGGAGCCGGTGAGGAAATATGGGTCACCTGAACTTGCCAACGAAATTCTCCCCAAAGTTGCTGATGGCTCACTTCACGCTGCCTTCGGAGTTACAGAACCTGACGCTGGAACTGACACCACTTCGATTAGAACTCGAGCCGAACGAGACGGCGATGAATATGTCATCACCGGTGCAAAGGTGTGGACGACAAAGGCACCGTATTGTGACGTCTGCTTGCTGTTGGTAAGGACCACCCCGAAAGAACTGTGTGATGGCCCGACTCAAGGCATGACACTCATCTTGGTTGACCTCAAAGACCCCGCCGTAGATATAACTCCGATCCCAAAAGTTGGACGTAATGCTGTTGTTTCGTGCGAAGTTCGCTATGACGGGTTACGGGTGCCTGTAAGTCGGCGGGTAGGCGAAGAAGGGGAGGGCTTCCGCTACATCTTGGACGGCCTAAACCCAGAACGGATCCTTATTTCTGGAGAGGCACTTGGTATCGGACGCGCTGCGTTGAACAAAGCAGTCGATTACGCGAACAATCGAGTGATTTTTGGGCGCCCAATAGGTCAGAACCAAGGTTTGGCCTTTCCCCTGGCTGACAGTCATGCGCGGCTCCATGCAGCGGAGCTAGTCATCAGGGACGCTTCGTGGCGTTACGACAACGGACTTGACTGTGGAGCACAGGCGAACCTCGCGAAGTATCTCGCCTCTGAAGCTGCATTTGAATGCGCCGATAGGGCAATGCAAACTCACGGAGGCTTCGGTTATGCCAAAGAATATGACGTTGAACGCTATTGGCGTGAAAGTCGGCTGATGAAGATCGCCCCAGTCAGCCAAGAAATGGTTCTGAACTATGTGTCAAACAAGGTTCTTGGCCTGCCCAGGTCCTACTGAAGTTGTGAAAGTAGCTGGAGCTCTACTCGCGGCAGGAACAGGGTCACGTTTCTCGGGACCGACTCACAAGCTTCTTGCTGATATAGGCGGCGAAGCTGTGGTCACTCATGCAGCGCGTTCTATGGTGAACTCAGGATTGTCCGGCTATGTCCTAGTTGCCGGCGCTACTCAGTTGGGTCCCGCTCTCAGAGAGTTTTCTGAGCTAGTAGTTGTCGAAAATCCTGAATTTGATCAAGGAATAGCTACATCACTCAGTGTCGCAGTGGACTGGGGTGAGGCCGGTGGCTTTGATGCCCTCATTGTTGGATTGGCTGATCAGCCGGGAGTTCCAAGTTCGAGCTGGAGGCGGCTGGGTAACAGCAACGCGCCTATAGCGGTCGCCACCTACGTTGGTCGTGCTGGAAATCCAGTTCGTCTTGAAAAATCAGTGTGGCCGTTACTTCCGCGATCAGGAGACGAAGGGGCTCGGGTTTTGCTACGTACGAGGCCAGAACTAGTTGAGCAGGTAACCTGCGAAGGCTCTCCCGACGACATAGATACTGTGGAGGATCTCGGACAATGGAGTTAAAGAATGAATTCCGAGTTGGTGTTCCGATTGAACAGGCGTGGGGCACTTTGACAGATGTTGAGTACATCGCGCCCTGCATGCCTGGTGCGCAACTAACTGAAATTGACGGCGAAGAATTCAAAGGACAAGTGAAGGTCAAGGTTGGGCCGATCACAGCTCAATATAAAGGCGTCGCAAAGTTCAAAGAAAAGGATGAGAGTCAATACCGACTAGTCCTTGATGCAAGTGGTCGTGATACTCGCGGGGCTGGAAATGCCGCTGCAGAAGTGACAGCCGAGATGACTGCCGATGGTGATGGAACCAACATCGTTATAACTACCGACTTGAAAGTCACAGGCAAAGTCGCTCAGTTCGGTCGCGGTGTGATGGCTGATGTATCAGAAAAGCTGATCGGACAGTTCGTTGAAAGTCTTGAACAAAAACTTCTTGAATCAAGTGAGCGTGAACAAGGATCAGAAAATAAATCTGAGGACGACAACTCTGTGACCCCTGACGAGGCCGCCGAGGGTGACTCCGGACCGCGAAAAATTGATATGCCGGAGCCAGAACCTGTTGACCTGCTTGACACAGCTGGGGCGCCGCTCTTTAAACGATTTGGCCCATTCGCTTTAATTGCGCTGGTGCTAGTTCTTCTGCGTCGCCGCAAGCGGTAACAGCAAAGTCCGCAGATCATGGTAATCGATGCCGCGAAAGTGTCTTCGGTCGCTCACCCGTCGCAAGTTGAGATCGCAAAAGTGGCTGAACTATTGGGTCGACGACCCGAGAGCGATTTTGAGGTAGTTGTAGTCGACAGCAGCGGAGAACCCGTTGTCATTCGCAATGGACCGATAATGGCGAATGGCCGACCGATGCCAACCCGTTATTGGCTTGTGGGTCGCGAACTTTCTCGCCTTGTAGCGCGGCTTGAAGGAGACGGAGGAGTGCGAGCGGCGGAACTAGCAGTAGATGCCGATGATTTGACGGCAACCCACGAACGTTACGCGGCCGAACGGGACTCTCAGATTCCAACTGAGTATGTAGGTCCAAGACCGACTGGTGGAGTCGGCGGTACGCGGCAGGGCGTGAAATGCCTGCATACCCATCTAGCGCATCATCTGGCGGTCGGCGATGACCCGGTTGGCGAGTGGGTTATTCGGCAGTTAGAGGCGACAGACCTTGTCTGACGACACGCCTGTTGCGGTCTTGGACTTTGGCACTAACACAACCCGCCTTTTGATAACCGACGGCACCTCTACAGACATACGGGCTCATCGGGTTACCGGTCTAGGTCGAGGGTTGGGGAAAACGGGCCGACTCAGCGAGGAGGGAATAGGCCGTGTCCTAGACGCAGTCGATGAATTCAAGTTAATGATTTCGGAGAATGGCGTTCAAAAAATTAGGGCAGTGGCCACAAGTGCCGCCCGCGATGCAGTGAATCGAGACGACCTATTCAAACCCGTTTCGGCATCTTTGAATCATGAACTTGAACTCCTATCAGGGGAGGAAGAAGCCCGCTACGGATTTTCGGGAGCGACCGTAGGGTTACCACCGGCTGATGGACCATTCCTCGTCATCGATATAGGGGGAGGCTCTACTGAATTTTCTTACGGAACTCATGCCGCAGAAATATATCGATCCGTTGACATGGGGTCTGTTCGCTTTACGGAACAGTTCCTTATTAACGACCCCCCTAAACCCGAAGAGTTAAGTGGAGCTATTCAGGTCGCTCGTTTACACCTAGACGACATCGACAGGGATCACCCAACCATGGGGAAAGCAGGATCTCTTGTGGGAGTTGCTGGAACAATCACCACCATTGCGGCGGTCGAAATTGGGTTGGAGCCGTACGATCCGCAAATTATTGATGGCTTTGCGCTCAGTCGAAAAGCCGCAGAAGACGTCTTCAGAACTTTGGCGACTGAGTCGCTCGAGATACGAAAATATAATCCCGGTCTAGAAGCCGCACGAGCCGATGTAATCGTCGCGGGATGTTGCATTTTGGTCGCCGTCATGCGCCATTGGGACCTGGATGAGTGTCTGGTTCGCGAATCTGACCTTCTAGACGGATTGGCGTCCGAACTCCTAGAGGTTGAATAGAGATGGCACCGGCGAGCTAGTGTTCCGAATGTGAATGATCTGCACTCCCCACGGTTGCTGTTACGCGGTTTGCAACCCCATGATTTTGCGCAGTGGAGTGAAGTTCGTCGGCGTTGTGCGAATTGGTTGACCAAATGGGAACCCGAAGTCGCAGCCGGCGCCCCTGATCCGACGAAAGATCCTGCTGCCTTCGCGGCACGCTGTAATGCTCGAGATCGCGAACGTCAACTCGGAACCGGATTTGCGTGGTCTATGTGGCACCGAGGTCACTTCTGCGGAGAAATCAACGTCAACAATGTTGCCAGAGGAGCTTTTCAGAGTGGGCATGTAGGTTACTGGGTCGACGAACGTTGGGCTGGACACGGATTTGTGCCAGAAGCGTTAGTAGCCGTGTTCGGGCATGCTTTTGATAGAGCGGGACTGCATCGTCTCGAAATATCGATCATTCCCAGAAATGAATCGAGCCGTCGAGTTGTAGAAAAACTCGGAATTCGTTATGAGGGTCTCGCCGAGGGCTACCTGAGAATCGCGGGAGTTTGGGAAGATCACATGCGGTTCGGTATCACTTCTGAGGAATGGGAAGAGCGACGCGAAGAACTCTGGCAGTTAATTTCTGATCTCGGTGTTGGCGTCTAGAACCTACGGGCGCAACTCAGGTCACCAAGCTCCGCCGCCGCCGGCCTGTTCCAACCAACTTTGACCTGGTCGACAATCGGCAGCGACCGGGCACCACCTGCAAGATCCACTCGGTCGTTTTTCCGGGTGCACTTCTTTGAGACGAAGCTGAACTAGTCGCCTGATGCTGCTGCCAGTGCGCCTGATGGCTGAACGCAAAAGGTCCTCGTCGACAGCTTCGACCTGAACTGTTCCCGCATCGACGTAAAAACTTGCCAGGAGAGAGGGGGGAACTCCGACAACGAGCGTTTCCAACAATGCGTAGAAACGCAAATCGTCCAAGTGGTGAGGAACCGCTCGACCAGTTTTTAGTTCCAGTAGAACCCGGCCAGCAGTTAGTTCGTCTGGTTGACCAACTGTTAGGTCAAACCTGCCTTGCAATACGATTTTCCCCCGGTGGAGCAGGACCTTTCTGGGTGACTCAGTAGTAGGGATCCAGGCGGGTCGAAGAGGGGGGAAGGTGTCGAAGAAAGTCTGCAGCAGAGATCCAACATCGCTGCGTATTTCTGCTCTTTCTATGTCGTTCAGATCAAGTAAAAAGTTAGCTAAACCATCACCGCGGTTCATGAGGCTTCCCAACGCCTCGTCGACGAGTTCAGCAGCAGTCCGCGGAGGTGAAAGATGTATAGAGAGTTCGACGCATTTGTGAAATATCTGGCCGCGCGTCATCGGAAGCTTCCACTCGAAGGGCTCAACTTGTTGTGCTTCATAAAGGGCTTCGCAACTAGTGACTGCTTGTAACTGACGTTTAGATACCCATAAAGGTTCCTCAATTTGATCGACGAGATCGACTGTTTCTTTTTCTAACTCCAGTTGAATTTGGGCTCGGAGCGTTGACTTATGAGTGATGCGCTCGTCAACTGGTAACCGAATGAGATCCAGTGTCGCCTGTTGTGCCGGCGTGAGAGGTGAATCGCTCGACGTTGACTTTTCAGAGAGGCTGTCGGCGGTGTCCACAGATCTACGGTAGCCCCGTGCATGAGTCCTCGATCGACACTCAACACATAAGTTGAATAAGTAAGCCGCTGCCGACGTTCGTAACCGTGTCGACGATATCTAGTTGATTGTCCTACCCCTAGTGGATTCTTAATCCGATGGAAATCGCGATCAATAAAGTTAACAATCCGAATTCTGGCTCCAGTGCGGCTGCAGACAAGAACCCCGGGTCCGTGTCGACAATTGAAAGTGCTCCATCAGTCCGATTTGCGATCGTGGCGAAGACCATTACTCAAGTTGTTGCTAGCTATGGTTTCGACGTTCCAGGATTCAAGAGTCCCCCCCGTTCCAGTGATGCAGATCGGACTGTGCGCCGTCAGAGTTGTGGAAGCATCGTTGCCGTTCGCATAAAAGACAGACCTTTCGAAGCGGTGATTGCAGACATGATTGAAGGCGTAGTTCTTTGCAACGACATGTCAACAGAAAAGGCAGGAAAGCTTCGAAACCTATTGTGGGGTGCTGTTGCGCAAACTGGCCGACAACAAAACGCAACATCGGGAGTTAAACGAACCGTGTTGGTTCATCACCCAACGGTCAACGATAATATCGAGGCCGCGTAACAAGGCGCCGCAACTGATCTTGAGACGTAGGCTTACACCGATATGTAAACCGGCCCGGGTGGCGGAAAGGCAGACGCAGAGGGCTTAAACCCCTCGGCTCCTAACGGGGCGTGTGGGTTCGAATCCCACTCCGGGCACTTCAGACGGCAGCTGACCGCAACGAATCGGCTGTCTCTGAGCCAGGAAGTACCAGGTTCTCCGCAGCTGAGACGCAACGGTCCCTCAGGATCCGATTAAGAGGGGTCGGCACCCGATGCTTTTCTCCGAGCCGGACGATGGCGCCGTTGAAGTGGTCCACTTCAACTTTTTTTCTTTGGGAAGCCAGATCTTGCCAAGTGCTTGGATACGACCTGCTTGTCTCTGTGACAGTCGGCCTTGTCGGCCAAATACCAGGTTCGCGAAGGCGGGCAATTTGTTCCCTTAAGTTTCGTTTGCCAACCATTCGAGCTGCAATCTCGGCGGCCTCCAATACGTCTGCGGCTTCTTCGTTTACATCGGCAATAAATTGACGGTCCCGAGGGTCACAGGAGGCCTCTTGAACTGACAGATCTGTTAAAGCCAGATAAGCGTTGGCGAGATTTCTGACGAGCTTTCCCCACTTGCCATCAATGACTCGTGCGTCGACTGATGCATCCATTCCTGACGCGGCTAGATCTGTCACCAAAGATCGTGAGATCTCGTCACTTCCTGACGGCCAATTTCCTATTTCGAGGAGCTTCCCCCCCGAATGTCGAACAGTTCCAGGGTGAGTGATTTCGGCTCCAACCATGACTGTGCATCCATAGGTGTTGTACCCCTTCGCGAAAAGCCATTCTTCGTTGGTAACCCCGTTTTGACAACACACCAACGGTAATTCTCGGTATATCGACGAGTGCTGCTCCACCGCATCGAACGTGTCATCAGTTTTCATTGCGAGCAAAATGACGGTTTGATCATCCAAATCAAGTTCTCGGGCAGATTCTTCGGCCGGAAGATTCCAAGTTCCCTCAGTATTTTGTGTCAGAGTCAAACCTTTCGTCTGAAGAGCCTGAAGGTGGGGGCCTCGAGCAACTAATTGCACCTTGCGGCCGATGGTTGCGAGTCTGCTCGCGATGACGCAACCGATGCCGCCGGCACCATGAACTATGTAATTAGGTGCCATCATCCCCAGGACCCATTGCCGGCCGGTGCGTTCCAAACCTCTGTGATTCGTCCGTCACGAATAGTAAACATCTCTATTCCGCAGATAGTTGATAGTTCTCCGTCTTCGCTCACCAAATCCGCCTCGTATGCAGCAGCTACTGATTCTTGATCTTGAATGATCATGCGATTGCTGAACCTCATCGATCGAAATTGTTGATGGAATGAAGTGATGCGAAGCTTGGCCTCTTCGAGAGTCAGAGCTAGACGGGTTCCATCGGGTTCGTGACGGATCATGGGGTCAGCCAGCAGCATGTCTAGAGATGTCAAGTCACGCTGGTGGTAAACCTGTTCTGTGTATTGGTCGACTATCTCAGCCGGGCTCATTTTGGAATTAGTCACAGGCTTATGCTTTCAGAATTGCGAGTGTTAGCGTCGGGGTATGCGGAGATGGAATACGACACACCCCAATTTGATGGATGCCCATTATTGGTTGCAGCCGGCGGTTGAGTGTGATTCGGGCATTGCTCAGTTGCATGCTGAAGCACCTTTGGATTGGTTTGAGGAACCCATGCCTGACAATCCTTACCTTCAGGCTGGGCCTGGATATTGGTGTGTTACGCGTCATGAGGATATAGCGACGATCTCTAGGAATCCCGACACATACAGCTCGGCCCAGGGAATCACCATCACCGATACTCCTCCGGAGTTTCTCGAGTTTTTTAGTTCGATGATTGCGATGGATGACCCGCGTCACGCGAGGTTGCGTCGTATCGTGTCAAAGGGTTTCACGCCCCGCATGCTTGCTGCCCTGGAGGACTCAGTGCAGAGCGTCGCTGTCGGCATCGTCGATGAAATCGCTGAAAGAGGCCAATGTGACTTTGTTACTGACGTTGCCGCTGCGTTGCCACTCAAAATCGTTTGTGACCTTATGGGAGTGCCTGATTCCGCCTACGAAATGGTCTTCAAAAACACGAACATAATTTTGGGCGTCGGAGACCCGGAGTTCGCCCCCGAGGGTGTCGATTTCGTGACCGCATTACTTAACGCAGGAGCAGAATTAGCTGAGCTAATGAATGAAGTTGCAGAAGCTAAGAAGGGTGGAGACGGCGTTGACTTAACGAGTGTGTTAGTTAATGCCGAACTTGAAGGTGACCATCTAGATCAAGCGGATTTGGCAAGCTTCTTCGTGCTGCTAGTCGTTGCAGGCAATGAAACGACTCGAAACGCGATCTCATGGGGGCTCAAATATCTAACTGACCACCCGGACCAGAGAGCTATTTGGGCGAATGACTTTGAGGGTATAGCTCCGACCGCAATCGACGAAATAATCAGACTCGCGAGTCCCGTTTCCTATATGCGTCGGACAGTAACCCAGGACACGATCTTGGCGGGCCACGAGTTGTCAGAAGGAGACAAGGTGGCAATGTTCTATCTCGCCGCCAATCGCGATCCAGCCGTTTTCGATGACCCGTACCATTTCGATGTGCAGCGAAGCCCGAATTCCCAATGCGGTTTTGGCGGCCCAGGACCTCACTTTTGTTTGGGGGCCCACTTGGCTCGTCGCGAAATCACAGTGATGTTTCGAGAGCTTTTCGAAAGATTGCCTGACATAACAGCGGTTGGAGAGCCAGATCCTCTTCAGTCCTCGTTTATCCATGGTGTCAAACACCTAGAGGCGGAGTTCACACCGGTGAGGGCTGGCTGATGGCTCGGGCCCAGGTCGGAGAAATGGAGCTTGAGTACGAGACCCTCGGGTCACCCGGTGACCCTGCCCTCTTACTCGTGATGGGACTAGGCGCCCAGTTAATTCACTGGCCCACAAAGTTTTGCCGAATGCTTGCTGACGGAGGCTTTCGGGTCATCAGATTCGACAACCGAGATTCAGGTTTATCCACCAAATTAGACGGCGTCGAAGTTGACTTTGTTGCTTTATTAGCAGCCGCGCTTGAAGGTCAGGAGGTGTCTGATACACCGTATGACCTTTCGGATATGTCCGATGATGCTTTTGGGATTCTCGACGATCTTGGAATAGAGAAAGCCCATATCGTTGGAGCGTCGCTCGGGGGCATGATTGCACAGACCATGGCGATTGAACGACCCAGTCGGGTGATGTCGCTCACGTCGATCATGTCTGCTACCGGTACCCGAGAAATAATTGATATTCCCGATGATTCACTTACTCTTTTGTTGGCGCCGGCTCCAGCAGAAAGATCTGCGTATCTGGAATACTCGGCCCAGTACGCTATTTGGTGCAGCAAAAAATACTTCGACGCTGAACTGGCAAAGGAATACGCGGCAGCTTCCTATGACCGGAGTCACTATCCAGATGGTTCCGGAAGGCAAATTGCTGCAATGTTGGCGAGCGGGGACCGCGAACCTGATTTAGGGGAAATGAACGTCCCAACCTTGGTGATTCATGGTCGAGATGATCGGCTTATCCTGCCACTGTTAGGAGAACGGACTGCCGATGTTATCCCTGGGTCAAATTATTTGTTGATAAGCGATATGGGCCACGATCTTCCCGAACCACTTTGGCCTGCTGTAGTTGATGCGGTACTTAGCCATCTCAAAAATTCAGTCCCTGAGGATGAGTAGATTCCTAAATTCTTGAGGTAGCTGGTTACGTTCTCTTTGAATCACCGGTTCGAGTTGTTTGTTGTAGAAGCGCTGACACGAGTTCCGAAGCGGCTGGGTTGACCAGGTTGCTGTCTCGGGTGGCAGCAACCAATGCACGTTTAAGGAGAGGCGTTTTCTGAACGGGGGTGAGAGAAGCTGGAGGTCGTTCGGCTTGGATACGGGGGAGCACGGTCCAGCCCATACCTATCAGAACCATCTCGCTAAGTACTTCTGGTTGGTTGGACTCGGCGACAACAGAAAATGTTGATCCAGCCGACCTAAGAGCCTCGCCGATTAGCTCCCTTGTCAAAGAGCCTGTTGGAAAGGTCACCCAAGGTCCCCATTCCTGTGGCCCAGAAGGTCTCGCGCCGGGTGGAGCGTAAACGTAGAGATCTTCCTCCAACAGCGCAACACTGGAGAAGTTCGGATCTTGGGGGGAGACACAAACACACAGATCCAAGTCACCGCTGGTAAGGCCGTCCAAAAGCTGGCTAGAGGGACCCACAGTGACGTGCAGATCTAACTGTGGTCTGTCCTCTCTGAACCTTCGTAAGGTCTCTCCGAAATGATCGACCGCCGCAGCATCAATCATCCCCACGCGGAGTTTGCCGGCGGAACCGGCACGAATTCGGTCACTCCATCCGGAGAGATCGCTCGTCAATGCAAGTATTCGCCGTGCGTGTTCAGTGATTTCAGCCGTAGAGGATGCTGGTACTCGCCGCCGCCCGTTCCAGCTGAATAATTCGATCCCTAGTCGGCGTTGAAGCTCAGCTAATCCTTGGGAAAGTGCAGATTGGCTCACACCGAGGGCTTTCGCAGCGCTTGCCCACGTGGGGCTTTCTTGAACAGCAACTAGATACTGCAGTTGGGTTATAGAAATATCAGGAAGCGAGGAATGAGCCGGAGTCATTAGATAACCATCACGAAACTAAAGATTAGAATTACTTAACTTAAAGGTACAAAAGTAATATAACACTTATGATTCAAGTATGACTTCAGCCAATATTGCGCCCGCTACTGGAAAACTGGGTGTTCTCACCCCCGGAATGGGGGCCGTCGCAACCACCTTTATCGCCGGAGTGCTGGCCGCCCGGCAAGGCCTAGCCGCGCCGATTGGCTCCGTATCACAGATGGCGCACATTCGTCTTGGGAAGAAAGACGATGTTCGAAATCCTTTAATAAGGGACTTCGTTCCCTTGGCAGGACTCGATGACCTTGTTTTCGGGGGGTGGGATCCCATAACCCCTAATGCCTTAGAAGGAGCTCAGACGGCAGGAGTTCTTGAAGAACGAGACCTCGCTGCGATCTCAGGAGAGCTCGAAGGCATCGTCGCAATGGACGCAGTCTTCGACCAGAAATGGGTAAAGAAACTCGACGGCAATCGCGTTAAGGCGTTGGACTCAAAATTGGATCAAGCCCAAGCGCTAATGGCGGATATCGAACAGTTCCGGACCGACAACGACTGCGATCGCTTGGTCATGGTGTGGTGCGGCTCCACGGAGGCGTACCAAGAGGCAAGTAGTGCCCATGAAACCCTCGAAGCATTTGAAGCAGCGCTCGAAGCAAATGATGAAAATATTTCACCGAGTCAGATTTACGCGTACGCAGCACTTATGAGCGATGTTCCCTTCGCTAACGGAGCGCCCAACCTGAGCGTTGACCTTCCATGCATGATTGAGTTAGCTGAGCGTCGCGGTATTCCAATCGCCGGTAAAGATTTCAAGACCGGCCAGACCCTGATGAAAACGCTTGTAGCACCCGGTCTCAAGGCGCGAATGCTCGGACTGCGAGGATGGTACAGCACAAATATTTTGGGCAACCGAGACGGCGAAGTGCTTGACGATCCAGAGAACTTCAAAACGAAAGAAGTATCGAAACTGGGAGTTCTCGACACCATCCTCCAACCCGAGGTATACCCCGAGCTTTACGGCAATATCGACCATGTAGTGCGAATCAACTACTACCCACCTCGCGGCGACAATAAAGAAGGCTGGGACAACATCGATATCTTCGGATGGCTTGGATATCCGATGCAGATCAAAATCGACTTCTTGTGTCGTGATTCGATTCTCGCAGCACCAATCGTGCTTGACCTCGCTCTATTTCTGGATTTAGCGCAAAGAGCCGGTGAATCGGGTGTTCAAGAATGGTTGTCGTTCTACCTGAAAGCGCCACAATCAGGCAGCGCGTCAGGCCCTGAACATGACATCTTTATTCAACAGACCAAACTTAAAAACACGCTTCGCGAGTGGATGGGCGAGGAACCCGTCACTCATTCCGAAGCCGGCTAGCTCAAGTCACGCCACCAGAATCAGGGTCATCAACGAGTATTCAGGATCGTCGGCTGTCGGTTTCTCGTAGCTCGTTCAACATCGAGGTCAACAAACTGGCGTCGTCCGCGTTGTTTACGGGAATACTGAACTCCATGCGATCAATCAAACTGCCGAATCGCGCACTCAACAAGGAAGCTATATTTTCGTAAGTGCCGACGGTGGCAATCGTGTGGAACATTTCGTCATCGACTAACGCCGGAATCTCATCCCACCTTTGTTCTCGAGACAGAGATGCTGCCTGGTCGACCTGGTCACCCCAACCATGAACCTCAAAGGCCGCCTTATAGGCAGGTGTTGATAGATAAAATCCCACTCGTGCCCTAACGCTTTCAGCAACAGTTTCCAGACTGATCTCATCTTGGGCTGTTGCAACCAATGGTTTCATGCACCAGTCAATGCTTTTGGGGTTTCGCTGAGTTCTGACAGCGCCGCGCTCTACAGCAGGAACCATTACCTCCTCAATGAACTTCGGTGAACAAACGGGATGCAACCGTATCCCGTCCGCAACTTCCCCAACGACCCCACACATATTGGTGTTAATAGCGGAAATATGAACCGGAATGTCTGGATGATCGATGGGGCCAGGATCAAAGAGTGGGACCATCAAATCCAACTTGTAGTGATCCCCGTCATGCCTAAGCGGCTCTTGATATTGCCAGCAACGCCACACAGCTTTCATCGCCAATATGTAATCTCGCATACGTGGCGCGGGAGCCGTCCATTCCATCCCATACCTGCGTCGAATATGGCCGCGCACTTGTGAGCCCAGTCCCAGAATGAGCCGCCCTCCCGATGCTTTCTGAAGTGTCCAAGCAGACATGGCTGTAATGGTTGGTGATCGTGGGAACGCCATCGCGACTGATGTCGCAAGGTCCAACTGTTCTGTAGTTACCGAAGCGAGTGCAAGCTGTTGATATGGGTCATCTTTGCACTCCTCAACTGCTATCCCGTCGTAACCCAGACTTTCAATCTGCGCGGCTCCCTCGGCAATGGTTCGGATATCAAGTGGAGTGTCGGGTTCTCGAAGTCCGGGATCGACTTTGCCTAGCGGAATCATTGTTTCGCATCTCATTTCCGGATCTCCAATCGCAATTCTCGGCCTTCCAGATAAGCGTTTAACTGTTCGATAAAAACATCATCGCCGCGTCTCATTATCCCCGATCCGGCCCCCGCAATATGAGATGTGAGAGTAACTGCGCCGTGGCTCCAAAGAGGGCTGGACGGGTCTAGTGGTTCGATGTCGAATACATCCAATATCGCCTTCAGGGACCTGCCGGAATCGAGGGCATCAAGAAGATCACCTGTGTCGACTACCGGCCCTCTGGAGACATTGACAAGAACCGACTCAGGCTTCATTTGGTCTAAGAAATTTTTGGCGACCAATCCTCGAGTTTCATCAGTCAAAGGGCAGGCAACAATGACCACGTCTGCTGACGGTAAAACCCCGTCAAGTTCGTCCATCGTGATCATGTGGTCTGCTCGAGTATCTTCTACGGCTGTTCGTCGCGCGCCAATCACCTCAACTCCAAATGGTCGTGCTCGCTTGGCGATTTCTCCTCCTATCGACCCGAAACCGATAATCAGCCAAGTCGCCCCGTTGATTTCAACCCAGCCCTTCTGATTCCAGGTGCCGTTCCTCTGATCGTCACTGCGTTGGGTCCAACCATGCACAACGTTCATGATGGCTGCCATCGTGTACTCCGCCACGCCTGCGTTCGGCGAATCGCTATTACTTAGACGAATTCCAGCCGAAAGGATTTTTTGAAGGGGTGGAGCATCCGCGCCCGCGAGACAAGACTGAACCCACTCGACAGTCTGAGATTCGACTAGAGCCTCAGCAAACAGAACAAAGTCAGATGCGGCCATGCCAGTCGAAGTCGCCGCGAACAACAAGTCGATTGGTATCCAGGCGACCTCTGGTCTGTAGTCCGATTCGGCTACTGCTGACCCATCTGAGTGGGTGACCCCAGAAGAGGACCAACAGAGGACATCAAACTCGTGGGGCGAGCTCTCAAGGCGAGAATGGATCCTTTCGTAAGCAGTGAGAGGAATAAGAACCTGACGCTTGGACATAGCCGATCAGCGTAGGGTGCAAGCTGTGCCGGTGCCTGATGATTCAACTAATTCGTCGACACCGTTGGACACCCTGCTACTCATCGCCGTTCTGGTGTCCACAATGGCACTAGGTGCTTTCCCGATCGTTGGAACGGCCGTGGTGGCTAATGCTCTCGCCGAAGATTTAAAAATGTCGCTCACCCTGTTTGGCGCAGGAGTAGCCGTGAACACGCTCTTCGGCGCCGTATTTGCTCCTCCGTCTGGTCGGTTCAGTGACCGCTACGGCGGAAAGTGGTCTTGTGTACTAGTGCTGATTTCATCGGGTGTTGGTCTATTAATCCTGGCGTGCGCGACCTCGGCTTCGATTCTGATCCTCGGTCTATTCGTCTCGAGTTACGGACAGGGAGCTTGTAATCCGGCAACCAACAAACTGGTCGGAGAAAGAGCCGCTCCTGGTCGCCGAGGAACTATGACGGGCATCAAACAATCGGGAGTTCAGCTGGGAATCCTGTTAGGAGGATTCACTCTTCCCGCATTGAGTATTTGGCTCAACTGGCGGGTTGCTATAGGGCTCTACGCCGTCGCAGCACTGATAGCTGCTGTCCTCACTGCAGTAGCTCTCCCTGACAGCCGGACGCGAGTGACACCAAACCCGAGAGCTCCCGAGACCTCATCCACAATCGAGCTCCCGCGCGCTGTCTCGCTCCTGGCGCTATACGCCCTATGCATGGGATGTGTTGTTGGAGGGGTTGGGCGCTACACAGTTCTCTTCGCAGAAAATGCGTTGGGCATGTCAAATGTGACGGCTGGACTTGTAGCCGGCCTGCCCGGGGGGATCGCAATCGGTACTCGAATTATCTGGGCTCATCTCGCAGAACACCGAATAAAACCCCCTGTCGCACTAGCCGTCCAGTCCTCGTTGACAGCGCTCGTCATGGCCATGCTTTTGATTGCGGTGGCTGTGGGTTCTTGGATCATGTGGCCGGTCGCTGTGCTTTCCGCGGTCGGCTTAAACGCCTGGAATGCGGTCGCGATGTTGTACGTGATTGTTGGTGTACCGCAGCAAACATCTGGCCGAGCTAGTGGTCGAGTCGTAATGGGTTTCATGGTCGGTCTGACTATCGGGGGGTTCTTCACTGGCCTGGCCGCCGACGTAACCGGAGGATACGAAACAGCATGGGCCTCGCTTTTTGTTCTGTCGGTCATAGCGACATTTCTGGCCCGGAAGAGCGGTAGAGATGAGTAGGGTCGATTTTTGAATCAAAAGCGAAAAGCAGCGGCCGGGTGGCTTGATGGAAGCCGATCTTGACCAAAGAGCTTGTTTCTTAGACTTCCTGCAACGTATTCGCTTTGAACGAGCCCTCGCTCCTGAAGAATGGGCACTACTCCCTCGACGAAGTCAACGAAAGTTCCCGGCGTGACCGTGTAGGTCAGATTGAACCCATCTAGCCCAGCGTTAAAGCGTCTCTCCAACTCATTTGCAACCTGTTCATCTGACCCTGTCAGCCAAGCCCCGGCTAAATTCGACTTAATCAAATCACCCATCGTCCTCGTGCCCGGCGGTGCTGAATCCAAGAGATTCTTTATGAATCCTTGAACTCGTTCCGTCTGAAAGGTCTCTAGCGGTTGATCTGGATCAATATCGCCGAGGTCCACACCGAGGTTTCCGCTTATGTGAGCTAAACCGGCTTCAACCGACAGGCTTTCTTCGTACTCCGCGCGCATAGCCAAAGCTTCAGCTTCTGTTCCGCCGACGATGGGAGCCACCCCACCAATCAATTTAACGTCGGCGCTAGACCTTCCACATAAATGAGCTCGTTGATGCAGATCCGCAGCTATCGCTTCCCCACTGCGCGAAGAGCCCACAACGAAAATGCACTCGGCCTGCCGAGCAGCGAATGTTCGGCCACGTTCCGACATGCCGGCCTGAAACAGTACCGGTGTTCGTTGAACGGAAGGAGAGGACAGATGAGGCCCAGCTACCTGAAAATAGTGGCCGTGATGATTGATCTCGCGAACCCGATCGGGCTCCACGTAAACACGACGCTCCGGATCATTAACCACGGCGTCATCCGCCCAACTTCCCTCCAGAAGCTTGTATATGACCTCCAAATATTCCTCAGCTCGCGAATATCGTTCTTCGTGGGACGGTAAACCGTCGAAACCGAGGTTGCTACCGGCGTTGGGCAAATATGAAGTAACAACATTCCAGGCGACCCGACCTTCGGTCAGGTGATCCAAAGTCGAAAGTTGACGAGCAAAAGTGAACGGATGTGCCTGCAACACAGAACTAGTAAAAGCAAAACCGAGATGCTCTGTTACCGACGCCATGGCCGGGATCAGAAGCATCGGGTCATTGACCGGTACCTGCATTGCCTCCCGGAACGAGGTGCTTGTTCCACCTTTGTAGTTGTCGTAAAGACCAATCACGTCAGCGAGAAAAATAGTGTCCAGGCAGCCCTTCTCAGCAATGCGCGCTAACTCCAACCACGGTTCCAAGGAATTGAAGTCAGTTTGGCGAGTGTCGCCCCTGGTCCACATCCCTTGTTGGATGTGGCTCACACAGTTCATCGTGAAAGCGTTTAACATCATCCGCCTGGGTGGTGAAACCGCGGTCATAACGCCCAGTCTCGCAGGAAAGTGCAAACGGTGTCCTCAAGCTGCAAGAATCGTCGTATGGATACAGCGACATTGTCTGGCTATCTCGACCGCATAGAAGAGCAGGGTTACTGCATCGTAGAAAATGCCATTGATCCGGATTTGATCAAAGAAGTGACGGACTCAGTAGCGCAGCTTGAAGAAGAGTTCGATGTGCAGCCTCGAGGAAATCGAGCTGAGGGCTTCGCCACCAAGCGCATGTACAACCTGTTGGCCAAAGACCGAGTTTTCTGGAAGCTCCCCACCCATCCCAATGTGCTTCCATTCGCAGAACATCTCCTCGACGAAGAGTGTCTCTTGTCCGGCACCACCTGCATGAACATCGGCCCGGGAGAAGTTCACCAAGGGCTACACAGCGACGACGGATTAGTCAGCGTCAGCAGGCCCCGAATTCCGTTCATGGTGACAACCATTTGGGCGTTGACAGACTTTACCGCTGAGAACGGGGCTACCCGGATAGTTCCAGGCTCCCACAAGTTCGATCACGAACCCCGTAAAGGCGAAGAAGTCGAACACATACCGGCTGAAATGGAAGCTGGCTCAATTTTGATAGTCAACGGCGGAACATGGCACTGCGGTGGAGCTAACACCACTCAAGATGACTGGCGTTTAGGAATCAGTGTCCAATACTGTCAGGGCTATCTGCGTCAGCAACAAAATCAGTATTACAGCCTTGCCCCCGAAGACGTCAAAGAGATGCCCGAACGGTTGGCTTCTTTGTGCGGTTTCACCCTGTACAAGGGAATCATGGGTCACGTTGATGGAGCGAGCCCCGGCAGGTTTCTCGGTGCCGCGAAAGCAGATGAAGTCGCCTACGCGGCAATGAGGACCGCAAACGGAGTTGCCGAAAGTTAAGCAACCGGCGGCTTGGGCGATCTAGGTTCAAGACATGGAGATTAAAGATCGCGTAGCAATTATCACCGGAGGCGGGGGCGGCATCGGATCGGCGACGGCCCGCAAATGGATTTCGGCGGGCGCCAGACAAGTAGTGGTAGCCGATTACAACACCGAAGCAGCACTCTCAGTTGCAGCAGAATTAGGTTGCGTCGGTGTTGGGCTCGACGTTACTGATGAAGAAGCTGTCAGCCAGCTAGTTGAAGAAACCGAAACAACAATTGGGCCGGTCGACATCTTCTTCTCCAACGCCGGAGCGGGGGCAGAGGGCGGTGTAGAAGCTCCGAACGACGCATGGCAGTCACAGTGGGAGTTACACGTAATGTCGCATGTGTACGCGGCGCGCTCGGTTCTGCCATCGATGACAGCACGCGGTGAGGGTTATCTCGTCCATACAGCGAGTGCGGCCGGTCTTCTGGCAGCCGTTGGTTCAGCACCCTATTCGGTCACGAAAGCGGCGTGTATCAAACTGGCCGAAACGCTGGCAATCACCCACGGAGACGACGGCATACGAGTATCGGTGTTGTGTCCTCAGGGGGTCAATACCGCGATGGCACCGCAACAACTTGGCGATGGCGGAACCGACGGGATAGTGGAAGCCGACTTCGTTGCAGACAAGATCACCGAGGCGCTTAGGAATGAAGAGTTTCTGATCCTGTCGCACCCCGAGGTGCAAACCTATACAGAACGAAAAGCATCAGATCCTGATCGATGGCTCAAAGGCATGCGTCGTCTCCGTAGGAGATCCATGGATCTTCTTGAGGGAGGGTGAACCGCTACCGCGGAACTCATCTAAAACCTGAACAGGCCTCCAATAGGGTCACGGTTGGCCTAGTCGTTCTGACTGCACTACTGATTGGTCTCAACTACACAGTAATGAAACAGGCGCTGGACCACACTACGCCCTTGGCCCTAGCCGCTCTTCGAACAACCGTCGGCGCCCCGGTCCTTCTTGCGGTTGCTTTTATCCGCAGAGAGCAGCTCCCGAAGACTCGGCAACAATGGGTAGCGGTCTGGTGGATCTCACTTTCTATCACCACCGTGTCTAGCGGGTTTCTCGTGCTGGGAATCTCGCGGTTGTCCCCAGGCTTGTCAGCGATGCTGTCGGCAACCATGCCGCTCTTTACCGCAATTATTGCGGTCCTAGTCATAGCTGAGTTCCCCGGTCGGCGAGGCTATTTCGGCTTGTTGATTGGCCTACTCGGAGCAGTATTTCTAGCTATTCCGGCCTTCGGTTCAGGCAACACCACCCTGGGAATAGTGTTCTCTCTCATTTCGAGCATCAGTTGGGCGGCGGGAGCAGTCTTAAACAAACGGTTACCGGGAGCCTTAGAAATCAGTCCGCTGATGCTGGTCGCCTTGCAGATCACGTTTTCGGCGGTCTGTTTACATACAGCGGTTCCATTTTTTGAAGATTGGTCGGAAACCTCGTTCAATTGGGGGCTGACCATACCCCTGTTGTACGCAGGAATTCCCTCCCTAGCGGTTACCTTCTATCTCTTCGCCAGCGTATTACGCCGGGCCCCCGCCATACAGGGGGCAGCTGTTGCTTACCTGACCCCTTTTTTCGGAGTCCTGTTCAGTTGGCTGCTGGTAGGAGATCGATTGGGTACAGCCGAAATGGTGGGGGGACTTTTGGTTATTGCGGGTGTAGCAGTCTTATCAACCGACCGACGATGATCAGGTCTGCAAGTACTCACTAACTGGCGTAGCCTTCTGAGCTATGGCAGATAGCGATGTGAAGGCAATGACCGCGAATCTTGATGGAGTCGAGTTCGAAGAGACAGCTTTTACGACTCCAGTTCCATTAAACGAGGCAAAGGTAGCGATCGTCACCTCGGCTTCGCTTCATCACCCCGAGGACGAAGACTTTTCCCCCATGGATACCGGTTATCGAGTTTTGAAATCTCAACCTCGTGACTATGTAATGGGGCACTGGAGTCCAAACTTCGACGCGACAGGATTCGCCTTAGACATCAACACTGTCTTTCCAATAGACCGCTTAGACGAATTAGCCGCTCAGGGAACGATCGGTTCCGTCGCCGATGAACATTTGGCATACGCAGGTAACCAGTTTGATCTATCGGCAATAAGAATGGATAGCGGCCCTGCAGGAGCGAAATTTTTGAAAGAGCAAGACGTCGACATTGTCATACTCACTCCTGTTTGACCGCTTTGTACGCGTACCGTGAGTACGCTCGCACACATTTTCGAAGCGGAGGGTCTCGCGACCATTGCTCTTGGTTCCATAAAAAGTCAGATAGAAACAACCGCACCGCCTCGAGGGCTTTGGTGTGACTTTCCTCTTGGCCGGCCTCTAGGAGTTCCCTCGGACTCAGAATTTCAACACCGAGTACTTAGCAAGGCGTTTGAACTACTAGATAGTCCAGAACCAATTTTCGCCGAATACGACGTGAGCATTGTCGATGACGGGACTGAAGTACTGGCGTGTCCAATGCCGCCACGTCATGATCCTGACCTTCACCCTGCTATTGATGAAGCCAACGGAATTCGACCCGCCTACGAGCGTGCTATCGCTAAATACGGGAACCGCGTTGGAGCTGGAAGGACCGTCCAAGCCGACGAAATAACAACAGCGATAGACGCCTTTATACGAGTTGTTGACGGAACCCCATGGAAAGAGGCTGGGATACCAGGGATCCCAGCACGAGTTAGCCAAGATATACGGGGATACTACGAAACAGCAGCTTTGGCGCTATCCGACCATGCCCCATCGGCGTGGGCGGGAACTCGCTGGTTTTTGGACCATACCGAAGCCGGGAGAGTAGTGATGGCAGCCAGGCAAGCCATGGCTGATGCGGGCGAGGCCCAACCCATTTGGTTTTATATGGCCCCTGGAGATCGCTAACAAAAGCTGTGATCTTTTCGGTCCAGCCAGTCGAACAACGATTTTTTGGTTGGCGCATCGTCGCTGCCTCCTTCACAGTCCTTTTTGTTGTGTACGGAGTCCAGTTCAGCTTCGGCACCTTTGTCGGGGATGTCGTCAAAGACACCGGATGGTCGGAAAGCCGACTACAGCTCATATTTGCCATTTACATCGGTCTATACAGCGCCCTGTCAGCAGTAAGTGGTTGGCTAACAGATCGCCTGGGCCCACGACCAATCGTTGCAGTCGGAGCCCTACTACTCACGAGTGGATATTTGTTGTGGGCAACAGCCAACAGTTTGATCGTTGTCGCAATTGGCATGGCCGTAGTGGCTCCTCTCGGGATGAGCTGCTCCTGGGTGCCCTGTAATGCCACCGTCGTGCGATGGTTCGTGGTTCGGAGGGGCTTCGCCACAGCAGTTGCAACTGCAGGCGGAAGCTTGGCCAATATTCTGGTTCCTCCGGTCGCAGCGGTGCTTGTTTCCGCCTACGGCTGGCGAGTTGCCATTCTGATCATGTCGGTCGTGGGTGGTGCCTGCATGTTGGCGAGTTCAGTTGTTCTCGAACGAGACCCTGAAGGGATCGGGCAGGAACCTGATGGGCGAATTAGGACAACAGTTGACGCTCAATTGGACTTAGTCGAAGGAATGACCCCAGCTCAAGCCTGGAGAGATCCAAATTATTGGAAAATATTCGGGATGTACGCCCTCACGTTTCTGGCGGTTTTCGTGCCCTTTGTTCATGGTGTCCAATTCGCTCAGAGCCTAGGAGCCTCGTTGCAAACTGCCTCCACAGTGATCTCGGCAATAGGCATCGGCGGCTTAACTGGCAGGCTTGTGATGGGCCCTATTTCCGATCGCATTGGGAGAAAGAACGCGGTTATGTTGGCCCTGTTCGTCGAAACCATTTCGTTTCTGGGGATGGCCGGCAGCAACACACTGTGGCTTTTGTATCCATCGGCGGTGGCGTTTGGTTTCGCATATGGGGGAGGGGTAGTCGTCTTCCCACCATTGGTTGCAGATTTGTTTGGGCGAGCACATGCGGGATCAATAGTTGGACGTATCTTTGCGACAGCCGGGTCGATGGCAGCTATAGGGCCGTACGCGGCACAACTTCTTCACGATGCTCTAGGCAACTACAAATGGGCGTTCTTGCTGGCAGGCTTGTCGAACGGGTTTGCCTTCCTCCTAGCTACCCGTCTTCCGCGGTCAGCAGAATCCGTTTAAAGATCAACGATTTACGTTATTGGGGCTATAGGTAGGCACCAGTACCCTGCTCGCTACTAATCTGGTGCAGAGGCACGAGGGGACACCATGGCTTTAGCTGACTTTAAACTTGAGGATCGATTCGCGCTTAGCGAAGGTGACGTTGCGATGTCCGGAGTTCAAGCGTTACTTCGGGTCTTACTAGACCAACTTCGCGCTGATCGACGCGATGGGCTTAACAATGCGGCCATGGTCTCTGGCTACAGGGGTTCCCCCTTGGGAGGAATTGACTCCCTGATGCTCGGCAACGCCCAAGAATTAGCTGACAACAACATTGAGTTCCTTCCAGGACTGAATGAAGATCTGGGTGCCACAACTGTTTGGGGATCGCAGCTCGCCAACCGTAACTTCGATGGCAAATTCGATGGCGTGTTGGGTATGTGGTACGGAAAAGCCCCGGGCGTGGACCGTTCTGGAGATGCGATCCGACATGCAAATGTCTGTGGCGTGGACCCCAAAGGGGGCGTGCTATTAGTCGCAGGTGATGACCCCGCTTCCAAATCCTCAACATTGGCTTCGGAATCAGAATTTGCCTTGCTTCACTTTCAAACACCGATCCTTTACCCGGGCACCGTTCAAGAGGTCGCTGACTACGGGCGAATCGGTTACGAACTTTCTCGATACAGCGGCCTTTGGGTGTCACTGAAAATTGTCACCAACGTCGCTGACGGGTACTCAACTATCAAAGTTGGACCGGGACGGGTGCAGATGAAGCGTCCCGACTTCGAATGGGATGGCGTTCCCTGGCAACACACCCAGCAAGATTCACTTTTCGGCCCCTTCGCTGTTCGCCAAGAACTTGAAATTCATGAAGGTCGGATGGAAGCTACGGATGCTTTCACTCGTCTGAACAGCCTCGACCTAGTAGGTGGGGCCACCTCAGATGCTCGCATAGGAATTGTTGCTGCGGGCAAAACGTATTACGACCTTCGCGAGGCCCTAGATCGGATGGGGCTTGACGAAGCTGCGCTCAAACAACGGGGAGTGCGACTCTATAAGCCGGCCGTTGTATGGCCGCTCGAAGCTCAAGGAGTTAAAGAATTTGCCCGCGGCCTCGACACCATCGTCGTTGTCGAAGAAAAACGTGCATTCATTGAAATGTTTATGCGGGAAATCTTGTACGGCTCATCGGACGCTCCGGCCATCCTGGGTAAGCGCGACGCGACCAATGCATTCTGGTTCCCTGGCCATGGAGAGATGGACGCCGACCTGATTGCCCGCAAGATTCGACCATTTCTCGTCGAATGCTTGGGAGAAGATGCTGTTGGTCCGGCGGTGCGGGAACGAATAACAATCCCCGTTTCACTGGGTAGTCCGGACGACAAGAAACAGTCAAACCGAACCCCTAACTTCTGTTCCGGGTGTCCTCACAATCGATCGACCTGGGTTCCGGAGGGCTCCGAAGCCGGCGGAGGAATCGGATGTCATGGAATGGCATCAATGACCCCTACGAGAAACGTGAAAGGTACAACCCAGATGGGTGGCGAAGGCGTCCAATGGGTTGGAGCGGCACCATTCGTCACTATGGACCACCGTTTCCAAAATATCGGCGACGGAACTTTCCACCATTCCGGGTCGCTGGCAGTCCGACAGGCAGTAGCGGCAGGTACCAACGTCACCTACAAGATTCTCTACAACGCGGCAGTAGCGATGACAGGAGGCCAAGACGTTGATGGCGGAATGACAGTCCCCGAACTGTCACGGTCGTTAGACGCAGAAGGTGTCTCAAAAGTCATGGTTCTTACCCACGACACAGAAAAATACGGAGAGGACGCACACTTCGCCGAAGGTACGGAAGTTTGGCATCGAGACCGCCTTGATGAAGCCCAACTGATCCTGCGAGACATCCCCGGATGCACAGTGCTCATCTATGACCAGCCATGTGCGGCAGAGCTTCGTCGCGACCGGAAACGAGGCAAGGTCGCGGAACCAGCAATGGCTGTCTACATAAATGAAGCAGTATGTGAAGGATGCGGCGATTGCGGCGAAAAATCCAGCTGTCTTTCCGTGCAGCCTGTGGAAACTGAATTCGGTAGGAAAACAGCCATACATCAGTCATCTTGCAACAAGGATTTCACGTGTCTTGACGGTGATTGCCCAGCCTTTATCGAAGTAATACCGGGCGGCGCTGTTCCTCAAAAGTCAGCGTTAGCAGTAGCAGAGATCGCTGAAGATCAAATTGAGCCCGATCGGCTCGATGAAGGCAATGTCTTGATGATTGGTATTGGAGGAACTGGGGTAGTAACCGTCAACCAGCTCTTGGCGACAGCCGCCCTTCTAGACGGTAAAGAAGCTCACGGACTAGACCAGACTGGCCTCGCGCAAAAAGGTGGTCCAGTTGTATCTAACCTCAAGATCCGGCGCCCCGATGGTGAACTGGAATTGGGTGAAGCCAACAAGATTGCAACAGGAGAAGCCGATGCATACATCGTCTTCGACCTATTAAGCGGTACCAACCCGGCCAACCTAGAAAAAGCAATGCCCGGACGGACCGTAGCGCTTGTGTCATCAAGCAAAGTACCCACCGGAGCCATGGTCCGTGACACCTCGGCTAAGTACCCCGAGTGGTCGGCTCTTCAAGACTCAATCGATAGTGCCACGATTGCCGAGAGGAACGTTTACTACGACGCTGGGAACCTGTCAGACAATCTATTCAGATCTCACATGCCGGCGAACATCATCGTCCTGGGTTCCGCCTATCAGAGCGGAGTTGTCCCCATTAGCGCAGTCGCAATAGAACGAGCGATTGAGTTAAACGGTGTAGCAGTTGAGATGAATACCCAGGCATTCAGAATTGGGCGTCAGATCGTTCTTGATCCGAACTTCATCGAATCATTGGGTATTGAAAGCGAAGGAAAAGCTAGTCGGGAAACCAAAGTTTCGGCTGAGCTAGAGAGTCTTATCCAATCGGTTCCGGAATCATTTGAAGAACTTGAGAGACTTCTTAAGATTCGGGCGGCAGAACTTGTCGATTATCAGAACAACAATTACGCCAAGAAGTATGTGGAGAAAGTAAGCGCGGTTCGAAGAGCAGAGGCAGCAGTGGGTGAAGACACTCGGCTGTCAGAGGCTTATGCACGATATCTCTTCAAACTCATGGCCTACAAGGATGAGTACGAAGTGGCTCGCCTTCACCGCTCGAAAGCTTTCCAAGAATCCGTCCGCCAACAGTTTGGGGACCGCAGCAAGGTCACCTACAAGCTGCACCCGCCTTCGATGAGACGGCTGGGGCTCGAGCAGAAAATAGGATTAGGCCGCTCCGGAGATGTTGCCTTCGCACTGTTACGCAGGATGAAGTTCTTACGCGGAACGCCATTGGATGTATTCGGCAACACAGCCCACCGCAAGATGGAACGGGACCTAATCGGCGAATACGAAGAGATGATCGATCAAGCACTGACAGATCTTCGTCCTGAGACCTATGACAGAGCGGTTCAGTTGGCAGAACTTCCGGACATGATTCGCGGCTACGAAGGAATCAAGGAAGCAAACGTCGAGAAGTTCCGCCAGGCGGCCAACGAAATTTTGAGCTGACCAGAACACACGAGCCCAGCCTTCAGGTGGCCGAACAGTCGTATTGCCAGCGGCGAAAGCAGATCTCAAGCAGTTCCTAACTGCCTTGAGATCTGTTGATTAACGGTGTGAATGGGATCGAGAACGACCAGACTAGAGGCATGGACATGCGGGACTTAGATGTTGCCGATTCAGTGCTTGACCTGGTAGGAAACACCCCGCTGGTGAAGCTGCCGAGAATAGGAGAACAATCTCCCTGCCCTATCGTCGCAAAGCTTGAGACGACAAATCCCGGCGGTAGCTCTAAAGATCGACCAGCATTGGTCATGATTGACGAGGCAGAAAAGGCTGGACTCCTGAAGCCGGGAGGCACCATTATCGAACCGACGTCTGGCAACACCGGGGTGGGTTTGGCCATAGTCGCCGCGCAACGTGGTTACGACTGCATCTTTGTGATGACTGACAAAGTTAGTAGCGAAAAGGTCACTCTCCTAGAGGCCTATGGCGCTGAAGTAGTCGTCTGCCCGGTGGCGGTAGCGCCAGACGATCCGCGTTCGTACTACTCCACTGCGGAACGACTGGTCAAAGAGGTCCCCAACGCGTACCGACCAAACCAGTATCACAATCAAGCCAACCCGAAAGCGCACTACGAGTCCACAGGTCCTGAAATATGGGAACAGACCAAAGGTCGGGTGACTCATTTTGTCGCGGGAGCAGGCACCGGAGGGACAATTACCGGTGTTGGTAAATTCTTGAAAGAACAGAACCCTCAAATACAGATAATTGCGGCCGACCCAGTCAATTCCGTTTATTCAGGAGGCAATGGCCGCCCTTATCTCGTCGAAGGCGTTGGTGAAGATTTCTGGCCCGATACCTATGACCCGGAAATAGTTGATTCAACTATCGCGATAAGTGACGCCGACTCGTTTTCCATGGCGCATCGAGTCACCATCGAGGAAGGGATTCTCATTGGGGGCTCCGGAGGAACAGCGGTTGCCGCGGCGCTGGAAGCAGCTAAGGGCCTGACAGCAGAAGACCTAGTGGTAGTCCTTATCCCTGATAGTGGCCGCGGGTACCTGAGCAAGGTCTTTGACAAAACTTGGATGGCGAATATGGGTTTTTCGAAGTGTGAGGGATTAAGCGTCGCAGACCTGCTCGAGCCTGGGTCAAACGCAGAATCGAAATTGATCTACGTCTCACCTGAGACCAAGGTTCGGCAGGCAATTGAAACGATGCGACAGCATGAGCTATCCCGTCTACCGGTGGCAAAAGGTGAAATGCCGATAGCAGCTGCTGAAGTCATGGGGTCAATATCTGAAGACTCTCTTATGCAAAAATCTTTCGGTGCTCACGATTTCCTCGACCGGTCGGTTGAGGAAGTGCTGGACCCGTCTTTGCCTGTTATCGGACTAGGGGAATCAGCGATGACTGCGCTAAGCAAACTTGAGATTTCTCCTGTTCTACTAGTGCTTGATGCCGGTAAGCCGCACGCCTTACTGACAGAATCACATCTGATGAACTCTGAGATCGCTAAACAACTTTTGAAGGTGGACACGAAATGATGGGCGGTGACCCTCTCCTTTCGGGCTTCGAAGACCCGAATGAATTCGGCTTTGAGACACGCGCAATTCGAGCTGGCCAACCTCATGACCAACGAACCGGCGGCGTAGTAACGCCTATAGCAATGTCCACAACCTTCGCGCAGGATTCACCAGGTGCTCCAAAGAATGGATATGAATATTCGAGAACTGGAAACCCCACACGCCACGCGTACGAAGCTTGTGTGGCCTCTTTAGAAGGCGCCCAATATGGTTTTGCTTTCGCTAGCGGACTCTCCGCTGAAGACGCCCTATTTCGACAACTGACTCCTGGATCTCAAATCTTGTTAGGCAACGACGCTTATGGAGGGACTTTTCGGTTGATCGATAGTGTCCACGGCAAGAAGTCAGGGCTAGCGAACGCGGCGGTCGATCTCACGAAACCAGAGCAAATCAAAGAAGCTTGGACCCCGGACTCAAGGATGGTCTGGTTAGAAACACCGACAAATCCGATGCTTTCGGTCTTCGATATTCAAGCAATCTCCGATGTAGTGCATGAGTTAGGGGGCATGGTCGTAGTCGACAACACATTTGCGACTCCTTACCTGCAGCAGCCGTTAGCTTTGGGTGCCGATGTCGTAGTTCACTCAGCTACCAAATACATCGGCGGCCACAGTGATGTGGTCGGAGGGTTCGTAGCCACCAACAATGAGTCGTTAGCTGAGGATCTGGTCTACATACAGAACGCGGTTGGTGCTATTCCCAGCCCATTTGACTGTTACCTCGCCTTAAGAGGGGTTAAGACGTTGCCTGTGCGAATGGACCGGCACTGCGAAAACGCTCAGCTAATTGTCGACGTGTTGGGTGACCATGATGCTGTTAGCCAAGTTTTGTATCCAGGGCTTGAAGACCACCCTGGCCATGAGGTAGCGAAAAGGCAAATGAAAAACTTTGGTGGAATGGTGAGCTTTCGACTAAAGGGAGGGCAAGCTGCCGCTGAGCGTCTTGTGACCCAAACTGAGGTGTTTACCCTTGCCGAGTCCCTAGGCGCGGTGGAGTCACTCATAGAACACCCAGGAGTTATGACGCATCTCTCGGTCGCAGGTTCGGCACTCGAAGTCCCGGACGATCTCATTCGCATCTCGGTAGGCATCGAATCAGCTGATGACCTAGTCGCAGATCTCGTTCAGGCCCTCGACCAAGCGAGCTGACACCTTTCGGTACCCCAAAACAGAATTTACAGTGCCGTAACACAAACGAAACTGCCCGATGATTTTCCTTGTCTAGTTTCTGTCGGAGCGGATCCCATCCGCGCGGAAGGAAGATCGAATGGAAGGCAATATCGCCTGGGTCCTGACCTCTGCTGCCTTGGTACTTTTTATGGTGCCGGGGTTAGCCCTTTTCTATGGGGGTATGGTCAGAGCCAAGAACGCGCTGAACATGTTGAACATGAACATGTGGTGCTTAGGGATTGTGCCCGTGGTCTGGGTACTGGTTGGATTTAGTTTGGCTTCGGGCGATAGCGGTCGAAGCTGGCTTGGCGACCTGAGCGTCATGGGTATGAAGGGCATTCACGATGCCGAAGGAATAGCAACATTCGCGTTTCTTATGACATTCGCATGCATTACCCCAGCTTTGATTTCCGGAGCTGTCGCAGACCGTATGAAATTCTCTGCCTGGATGATCTTTGTGCCAGTTTGGTCTCTGGTTGTTTACGCTCCTGTTGTCTACTGGGTCTACGGCGCGGACGGCTGGATCTTCAATCTGCCTGCGCACGACTTTGCAGGCGGTACAGCGATTCACGTGAACGCGGGTGCCGCAGCATTGGCACTGGCAATCGTGCTCGGCAAGAGAACAGGTTGGCCTCAGAACCGTCCCGCACCGCACAACATCCCATTCGTCATGCTGGGAGCGGGAATTCTCTGGTTCGGGTGGTTCGGCTTCAATGCTGGGTCAGCTTTAGCGGCCGACGGAGCAGCAACTCAAGCGTTCGTCAACACATTCATAGCGGGCGCCGCCGGCATGGTTTCGTGGATGATCGTAGAAATGGCCAAAACAGGAAAGGTCAGCACCATAGGAATGGCATCGGGCATAGTCGCCGCATTAGTGGCCATAACACCAGCTGCTGGCTTTGTCGGATCTATGCATTCGTTTGTCTTCGGCGCTTTGGCTGGAGTCATCTGTTTCTTCGCTATCGAGGCAAAGTTTCGCTTCGGTTTCGATGACAGCCTGGATGTTGTCGGCATCCACTTTGTAGGCGGTGCCGTTGGCGGAATACTGCTTGGATTTATGGCTGATTCCTCAGCAGTTCCCGGTGGCGACTTCGAAAATGGGGTGTTCTTTGGTGGAGGGATCCTCTTGTGGAATCAGATTCTCTCGATAGCCGTTGTCACTGCCTTCTCCTTCGTAGCCACTTACATAATCGCCAAAGTTATGGATAAGACAATTGGACTTAGAGTCACAGAAAGCACTGAAATGACAGGCCTAGATGTCAGCGACCATGGTGAAGCCGCATACGTGATGGAGCCTTAATCTCAGTAGAAGTAATTCCACGGAGCCCGTCGATTTAGGCGGCGTTGGGGACAGCTAACTGGTGATCTGATCTCCCCACGACCTGGGCAGCAAGCCCGCATCGAAGCGACATCGATGCGGGCTTGCTACGTTTCTTCACGTGACAAAAGACGACGAAGGCCCAGAGCAGTTTGCTCAACAACGGTGGCAACGAACACCAGACTCAACCGAAGTCATTCTTCTGCGACACGGAGCTTCCCAACCGTTCGTGCCAGGGGAACCGTTCCCACTCATTGAAGGTCAAGGGGACCCGCCGCTGTCAGCGATAGGTGAGAGCCAGGCTGAAGCGTCAGCTGTTCGACTAAGCCAAGAACCGATAACAGCGTTGTATGCAACGAATATGCAAAGAACCCAACAAACGCTTGCCCCTCTGGGTGCGGCGCTGAACATTGATGCGGCGATCGAAAGAGACCTCAGAGAAATTGGGCTGGGCGAATGGGAAGGAGGTCTATTGAGGAAAAAAGCAGCGGAAAATCACCCTATTTACCAACAGATGCTGAAGGAACAACGATGGGATGTCATCCCCGGCGCTGAAAGCAACGAGGAGTTTGGTGGCCGATGTATGGATGCCTTGAACCAAATAGTTCGGCGTCACCCAGGAGAGCTGATCGTGTGTGGCGTGCACGGTGGAGTCATTGGTTCCCTTCTTGCCCAGATAGCACAATCAAGACCATTTGCGTTCGGAGGAGCTGATAACTGTTCCATCAGCCAGATCGTATGGAGTGCAGGTGAATGGGCTATCAGACGCTTCAATGACAGCAGTCACCTGTTCGAACAACTTCACCATGGGTGAGAGTTATTAAAAGGTCAGCAACTTTGTTACCTGTCGCCCAAAAAGGCGCTAAGTGCAGATGTCAGATAGGCGGGATCTGAGGAACCAGCCATCTCGCGTGCCGAATGCATGGACAATTGAGGGCTTCCCACATCAACTACTGACATCCCCAACTGAGCGGCAGTGATTGGACCGATTGTGCTGCCACACGACAAGTTGGTCCTATGCGCGTATTGCTGAAAGGGGACATCAGCTGATCGGCAAGCGGCCTGAAACAAAGCGCTGCTCTCCGCATCGGTCGCGTACCGAACATTTGCATTGAGTTTGATCACCGGACCTGCATTCAAAGCGACACGATGCTGGGGCTCGTGACGGTCAACATAGTTCGGATGAACGGCATGCGCTCCATCTGCTGACACGCATGATGATTTGGTTAGAGCGCGAAGAAACTGTTCGCGAGATACGGCCCTCGTCGCTGCGAGCCGCTCTAAAGCATTTGAGAGCATCGGTCCGCGAGCACCACTAGATGACTCGCTACCAACTTCCTCATGATCGAATAACGCCACCACGGAAATGGTGTTGTCCTCTACAGTCTCGATTCCTCTTAACGCTTCTAATGCCGCGTGACAGGAAGCAAGGTTGTCTATCCGAGGCGCGGCATAAAATTCTTCGTTGCGTCCTAGAGGTGAAGCTGCAGTGAGGTCATGGCACATGATGTCCCAGGACAGAACATCAGAGTCGCTCACACCGAGTTCGTCGGCAAGGAAGGAGCGAAATGCGCCCTCCTCGGTATCACCAAGTCCCCAGATCGGAACGAGGTGTGACTGCCGGTCTAACTTCAGACCATCGTTAACGTCCCGATCTAAATGAATTGCCAGTTGCGCTACGCGAAGTAGCGGCCTATCAACCTGGATCAAATGGGTTTCTCGGCTGGTTTGGTCGCCAACTACTACTCGACCGGAAATACCTAAGTCGCGATCAAGCCAAGAATTTAGGAGTACTCCCCCGTAGATCTCTACACCCAATTGCCGGTAGCCGACTTGGCTGAGATCAGGGTTTGGTTTAATCCGTAGATTCGGGCTATCAGTGTGAGCACCAACTAAACGGAAACGGAGTCGATCGGGATCTACTTGGGTGCTGAAGGCGGCTGCTACAACAACCCCGCCCCAACTCACCACAATGCGGTCGCTATCGCCCCATGCATCATTGGGGCTAAACCGATCGAAGCCCGAAGCGGCAAAGTCACTGGCAGCGTTATGAGCAGCGTGATAGGGCGAAGGAGCTGCATCAATCCAACCCAAGAGTCTTTCAAGTAATAAGTCAGGCATTGCCACCTCAAAAACTAGAGAATTGGGAGATAACTTCGTCACCAAATTTAGTGAACTGAGATGGATCCATAGGAGGCACAATCATACGAGTTACGCCGATCTCCGCTAATTGCTCGACATAATCAGGACTTGTAGGGCCGCCCGCTGTGAATTCAAGCGCATCTGGATCTCTCCCAGACTCTTCGGCACAGTGTCGAGCGTGATCAAACAAAGCCGCTAACTCTTCAAAGTTCCCTCGTCCAGGAAAGAAACCGTCGCCTAGCTCCCCGGCACGACGAGCGGCGCGCCTACTGTGACCACCCACAATTATGGGAACATGCCCACTCGCGGGCTGCGGGCGACTGTACACATTGCTGAAGTTGACGAACTTACCGCTGTAACTAGCGGCATCGGACGCCCACGCTTGCTTCATGGCTTCAAGGTATTCGTCGGTGCGGTCACCTCGATCATCGAAAGACACGCCGAGAGCGTCAAATTCTTCCTCGAGCCACCCGGAGCCAATCCCGAGGATCATGCGACCCTTAGATAAACGATCCAAAGTAGCTACTGCCTTGGCGGTCACCAGCGGGTTTCGTTGCGGCATGATCATGACGCCAGTACCCAAGCGGATCTTGTCGGTGGCCGCCGCAACGTAAGAGAGCCAGATCAAGGGATCAGGAATATCGAAATCTTCTCTTCCACCTGGCATTCGCCCATCCTTCGCGTACGGATACTGCGATGCATACCCCGCCGGGACTACCACGTGTTCGACAGTCCAAATCGATTCGCACCCGGAGGCCTCAGCGGCTTGGGCGAGCTCAACGGCAGCATCAGGTTCCACAAATGGACCGGTATTAGCAAACATAACGCCAAATTTCATGGACTGACCCTAGTGGGCGTTGAGCATTTGGGCTCTACTGTGCAAGTGTGCTGAATGGTGCTACCCAAAATGTAACTAGACCTGTGACGATCCTCTTCGTAGGTATCAACGTCATGGTTTTTGTGTTCACACACGACTTAACCCTCATAGGTGGGGCTTCATTACAGCGAGATTCGCTAGCGCAATGGGCGACCTACGGATTTCCGGTCGCGGAGTTAGGTGAGTGGTGGCGCTTAGCAACGGGAGCATTTCTCCACGCCGACATTCGGCACCTCCTGCTGAACATGATCATGTTCTTTCTCCTAGGTCGACGACTCGAACGGCAGATAGGCCCCGCAGTATTTGTGGCGATCTGCGCTACCAGCATGTTGTGGGGCTCAGCGGGAGCCCTTTTGGCAGCTCCAAATACCGCGGTCGTCGGCGCTTCAGGCGTTGTCTATGGGGTGATGGCTTCGGTCTTAGTGGTTGAACGGCTGAGCGGCCAAGATCCGTGGAGCGAAGGCTTAGGCACCTTAATTATCGTCAACGTGGTCCTGTCCTTTGTAGTCCCCGGGATCTCAATTGGAGGCCACTTAGGAGGTCTATGTGGTGGACTCCTGTGCGGTTGGACGGCTGGTGATCAACGCCAGATTCGCGCATCGCGGGTTTGGGTAATCCTGTTGCTACTTGGCTTTTCGGGCTACTTACTAGGGGTCACAGCGGCTAATACTTGGCTCAATCCCTTACTTTGAACGTTCAGCACCTCGGCTGAATGAACGCGAAGTATCTTGCGTTACCAAGTGCCGATAATTGGTTGGGCGTATCGGAGCTGCTCGGGCCAATTCTGATCCCACGGGAAAGCCGCAGTTCGATCTGGCCACACAAATTGGCAGATTCTCCATGGCTGATCACCATATATGACGTCCAGAGTTGGAAAATAATCAGCAAATTCAGTGACTTCAATATCAAGAAGAACACTTTTCTGTTCATCATCTAGAAGTCCCGTAAAAACTTCTCCAATCGGGATTGTTCCACCAAGCCTCAGATGGTTAACGATCAAGTCGAGTAACCCGCGAGCGGCGACGGGCGCTAACCCAAAGATGACTAGTTCAGGGTGCCCGACGAGAGCTTCGAGGCCAAAGGTATACGAATAAGCGGCGCGGAGATGTTCTTGGCTTGATGGGGCCACAGGTTCGATACCCCAACCATGGGTATCAAGCATCCAAGCGAGCTTTTCCTCGTGTTCCATGGGTTCATAGGCTGGCTCTGTCATCTAACTCGTTGTTTCCTCGCTCATTTTCGAAACTCGCGCTCACCGCTGCTGATTGCTATAGCTACGATCACCGACCCAATGCCCAGACACTCACTCCAACTGGGCGACTGACCCAAACTTAAAACACCAACAACGGTGGCAGTGACCGGAAGCAAAGCTTGAAGGAAAGCAAATCTAGATCGGGTGATTTGCCGCATCACAAATTGATCGATGGCATAGGGGATGACATTAGAAAGCAACCCCGCAGCTAGGGCCAAACCGAGGATCCGAAGGTCCCCGAATGCGACGCCGACTTCGCCTAGGCCTGACGGGCTAATTACAACTGCGCCGATGAGCATTCCCACACCTAAACCATCGACAGCTAAACCGTCTTGGGCTACACGGTGCCCCAGAACGATGTACCCAGCCCACATCGCTCCCGCCAACAACGCGAAGAAGACTCCCAACAAGGTGCCATCATCTTGAACTCCGGCAAGTACCAAAACGCCTGATGCTGCAAGGATGAGCGCTCCTGCTGATCTTGTGGTTCTTGTACCAATCGCCGCAACAGCTATCGGGCCCAAGAACTCGATGGCCACAGCATTTCCAAGAGGTAGACGGTCCATCGCTAGGTAGATGAACAAGTTCATTAATGCTAGGGAAGCTCCGAAGGCCCCGGCCCAAAGAAAATTCTGCTTGCTCCAAGAGCGTCGCCATGAACGGCGAAAGGCGATAAGAAGCAACGCTGCCCCCAAAACTCGAAGAAAGGCCACTCCTCCCGGAGCAATCTCGTCGAAGAGGCCGATGGCGGTAGCGGCGCCAAGGTATTGAGATATGCCACCAATTACGAATAAGACTTCAGGAGTGGGCCGAACAGAATTCATTTCTAGATGCTCACCGTCGTCCCGAATCCCTGACCTATCGCGTTATCCAAGGCAATTGAAGACGCAACAGCGTCTTGTGCTGCAATGCCGACCGACTTAAATACCGTGATTTCCTCGTCGTTGACGCGACCGGGATGAAGCCCCAAGATAATTTCGCCCAGCTCTGTGACTTGATCGTCATCGAGCAATCCCTGGGCTCTTGCAGAGATGATTTCACCAGCCTCGGACCAGCACGCCTCGGATTGGTCAATGAAAATCGAAGCTGAGTTGAGAATGGAAGGTTCAATTTCGATCATCGAAGGTTGGAAAGATCCGATGCCAACGATGTGGGTTCCGACAGCCACCGAAGCTCGTGAAAACGTTGGAGTGGATGAAGTAGTAGCGGTCCACACTATGTCGGCATTGCGCACCGCCTGATCAGGATCGTCGACGACATGAATTTCGGGACACCATTTGGTTTCAGACAAATCGTCCGCCAGCTTCTGCGCATTGCCTGGAGTAGGGCTAAAAAGCCGAACAGAGTTGATGTCGCGAACTGCGCACGCAGCTTCGATGCCCGCTTTTGCCTGATTGCCGCTGCCGAGCATCGCCAGAGATGCACTGTCTTCTCTAGCTAACAAATCGACCGAGGCTCCGCCACCCGCCGCCGTTCGAATGGCGGTCAGTCGCGACCCGTCCATTAACGCCACCGGAGACCCCGTTGATACGTCAAAAACCAAGACGACCGCCTGAATTATCGGTAGGCCGTAGTTCTCGTTATCGGGCAGAAAAGTTAATGATTTCACTGACGCTGTCGACGAATCTTTGATGTGGGCCGGCATGAAAATTGCTAGATCAGAATCATTTCCTACCGGGATTACCGTTCTATTTGGCATGTCAGCAGTGCCGGAAGTGGAAGCCGCGAACGCTTGTTTCATTCCAGTAATAGCGTCCGCCATTGGTAGGCACTGGTCTATTTCGGATCCTGAGAGAATAAGCATCTTTACGGCTCTAACGCTGAAATGAGAGCGGTCTCCTGCCGCAGGCTACTCATCCCTAACACTGGACATGGGGGATCTACCAGTAAGTGTGTCGCGAAGGTCCTGGTATGGGCATAGACTTCGGGACGTTCAGGGTGTCGTGGTCAAAGAACTAGCTAATAGAACGACTTCGCACGCCAACTTGTTACACCCAGGGAGGGTGAATTCATGAAGTTTAAGTTCATGCGACTGCTAGGCGTTTTGTTTGCCTTTGCACTAGTCGCTGCCGCTTGCGGCGGATCCGACGATGATTCCAGTAGTGAATCATCAAGTGGAAGCTCATCCGCTGTTGAGCACGACAGTCTCGGCGATGGTTCTCTAGGAACTGTAACCGTAGAAGCCGGAGAAGACATTCAGATTCGTTCGCTGAACGCAATCACGGGAGATGTCGCATTCCTCGGTATTCCCAACCAACGTGGTGTTGAGCAAGCCATTGCTGACTTTGGAGATATCCACGGGTTCAGTGTGACTATCGGCACCGGTCTAGACGACTTGTGTTCAGCTGATGGTGGCCAAGCCGCTGCTCAAACAATCGTCGCCGATGATGATGTAGTGGGTGTAATTGGCACGTCCTGCTCTGGTGCGGCTACAGCCGCATCTCCGCTAATCAGCGAAGCCGGAATGGTCATGATCAGCCCTTCGAATACTTCGCCAGCGCTGACTTCAGACCTTGCGGGAACAGCAGGTGATAACTATCACGCGGGCTACTACCGTACTGCTCATAATGACCTCTTCCAGGGTGCTGCGATGGCCAAGTTCGTCTACGAAGAACTTGGAATTAGCGAAGCAGCAGCGATTCATGACGGAGATCCCTATACACAGGGTCTCGCTCAAGCGTTTGCGGATGCTTTTGAGAACCTTGGCGGTTCGGTAACTGGATTCACCGGTGTCAACAAAGAAGACACCGACATGGTGCCAGTACTGACTGAAGTCGCCGCAGGTTCACCTGGAGCTCTCTTCTTCCCAATCTTCCAGCCTGCAGGAGACTTTGTCGCCGACCAGGCTCCTGGAGTTTCTGGTCTTGAAGGAGTCGTGCTACTTGGTGCCGATGGTCTGCAAGTTCAGACCTTCATGGAGCTACCTCAAGCCAACGGAATGTACCTGTCTGGTCCAGACCTTCGGTACGGAAGCAACACCAACCAAAGTACCGGTGCTACCGCTGACAAATTCCTGGCTGACTACGAGTCCAACAACGGAAATGCCCCAGAGGCACCCTTCTGGGCTCACTCCTACGATGCCACCACAATTCTGTTGGAGGCCATCAAGGCAGCTTCACATTCTCATGACGGTAATCTCGAAATCGATCGAGCCGGTGTGCGTGAGTATCTTGACAATCTTTCAGGATACGAAGGCATCATCGGAACCTTGTCATGTGATGACTTTGGGGACTGTGGCGCACAGCGAATCACTGTTGTGCAAAACAACTCGGCGGACTTTGGCGCCTCGATTGAGAACGTAGTCTTCTCTTTCGCTCCTTGATAAATAAGCCCGAATAAAGGGCACGACTGACTGACCCACATGGGCGTCAGTAGTTTCTGACTCAACATCGGCCCCGCCCCGGATTTATAGCCGGGGCGGGGCCGAGTGTTGGTTCTGCACCTTGGTGGATTGAGATGCAAGTCAACTACCGTGATTCTTGGGACAGCCGTGGCAACTAGGCGTGACGCGAAACCTACTTCTCGGGTGCTTTGGGTTGACCGTTTTCTCACCGTCATCCGAATTGCTTTCGTTGTAGTCATAGCGTTCGGCTTGCTGGCGTTCATCGCACAGCAGATTGACCCACAAAACCCGCTTGCGCGGTGGCTGAACCCAGACGCTACCGGTCTCACTGCACCGCAATTCAAAGGGTTGTTAGTTACCGGACTAGCCCAGGGCGCCATGTACGGCTTGATTGCTCTTGGGTACTCAATGGTTTACGGCGTTCTCGGCTTTATTAACTTCGCGCACGGAGAAGTGTTCATGGTCGGCGCTATGTCGGGCATGATCACTTCAAACAAACTTGCCGACGCAGGGCTTTGGGAAGATGCGTTTCTGTTTTGCCTGGCCTTTGTCGTTATTACTTCGATTCTTATTTCCACTGCCGTAGCGGTGATCATGGAGCGAATTGCATACCGGCCGCTGCGCGGAGCCCCACGACTCATCCCCCTCATCACCTCCATCGGCGTGTCGTTTTTCCTTCAAAACGTCTCGGTTGTTCTTCTAGGACCAGGGGCCAAGTCGTATCCCTCACTGCCTACTTGGCTGTCGCAGAAGCGGTCATTACTTGGATTTGAAATTGAAGGTACGAAGCTAGTGGTTCTATTAACCGCGGCGGTTTCGATGGCGGGTCTCTGGTTTTTGGTGGAACGTACAAAAACAGGTAAGGCAATGAGGGCGGTAGCAGAAGACAAAGAGATTGCCGCTCTGATGGGAATTGACGTAAATCGAACGATCGTCACAACCTTCGCCGTGGGTGGTGCCATGGCTGGAGTCGCAGGAATTCTTTGGGGCATCCTCTTTCGAAGTGTCATCCACACAACCGGTTTTCTACCCGGTATTAAAGCTTTTAGCGCTGCTGTAGTTGGTGGCATAGGCAACCTAGGTGGGGCCATGGCAGGCGGTCTTTCATTAGGTGCTGCAGAGGCGACAGCACCCTTGGTGTTGCTTGAACCTCTCGGGGTTGACGGCGTTTCGCAATTACGTGATGCAGTCGCGTTTGCCGTTTTGATTTTCGTACTTCTTGTCCGACCCAGTGGACTATTTGGCGAGCGACTGTCTGAGGACGATCGAGCATGACAGCTACCTCCGCAAACCCCTCGATGGTTGAAACGCCAGGTGTTGCCTGGCGCAAACAAATCCGCTTTGCTCTAATCGGCGCACTTTCCTCAGTTTTTATTGCTTTGGCGGGAATGCCCGTTGGTCTTGACGGAAGAAGCATCATCCAACCCGTTTTAAGCATGGGTTTTCTCTCTTTGCTTTGGGTTCCTTTCGTCATGGCAACCCTTGCTGGTAGCGAAGTGGTGCTCGAGGGCATGACAGCAAGAACAAGAGATTCGAGGGATTTACTAGCCGGTGGAATTATTGGACTAGGGAGCGCTGGTGGTCTGGTCTTATTGATGGTTCTGATTCAGAATTTCAATCTGCGTGACCCTCTGGTCAACTGGAGTCCACAACTCCTCAACCTTTTGTCATTTAACCGTTCCCTTGGTGTTGGTGCGCTGCTCTGGCTTCTGCTCGGATTGATATTGGGCGTTTTGGGTGCGGCGATGCATGTGTTACCAAAAAAACTCTGCTCCCGAATTCGTACCGTGGTCTTATCCGTGTTAGCCGTGTCCGTTCTGGAGACGTTTCTGACCGATTTACTGGAAGGCTTCGGGCTAGAAGCCCTCACTGATTTTGTTTACTACAAACGCGGAGGGCTAGAAGTCGGGGGAGCGCTGCTCGTGGCGGCTTTGGCCTTGATTATTCCTTTGCTTGTCGGGACAAGGATTAAGGACGTCAAGGAGCAGGTCGTAGGCCTGCCAGCTGAGGAACGTAAGCGAGTCAACCTAATCCTGCTCGCGGTGAGCGCGGCATTGCTTCTAGTTCTGCCTTTCTTCCTCGGGAAGATCGCCAACGAGCTACTAGCTAATGTCGGGCTGTTTGTCCTGCTGGCTTTGGGTCTCAACGTAGTTGTGGGCTTGGCAGGAATCCTTGACCTCGGCTACGTCGCATTCTTCGCTGTTGGTGGCTACACGACAGCAGTGCTGACCTCACCAAATTCACCCGGGTTCTCGCCCGAATTGCCGTGGCCCATAGCTCTGATAGTGGTTGTCGTCATTACAGGCATAGTTGGTTTGTTTATTGGCGCTCCGGTGATCCGCATGAGAGGCGACTATTTGGCCATTGTCACCCTTGGGTTCGGCGAAATCATTCGTCTCCTATTCCTGAGTGACTGGTTATCTGGATGGTTTGGTGGCGCTCAAGGTATAACCAACATTCCGGGAGTTGAAGTTGGGATAGGAACTGTAAAAGGCACTGATCCAAGGTCGGTCTTTTTGCTGGTCTTGGTTTTTTGTGCCATTGCGATATATGTCTCCTGGCGTCTTGAGAACTCGAGGCTTGGACGTGCATGGATGGCAATTCGAGAAGATGAAGATGTGGCAGAAGCCATGGGAGTCAACACCACGAACACCAAATTGATGGCATTCGTCGTCGGCGCGGTACTCGCCAGTTTCTCTGGAGCGATCTTCTCCGCGAAGGTCGGATCGATTTTCCCGACCAGTTTCCTCATGTTGGTATCCATCATCATTTTGGTCGTCGTCATAGTTGGAGGAATGGGAAATATTGCGGGAGTAATAGTCGGAGCACTCGTGCTAATTGGCGTGCTCGGTGGCCCCAAACAACCGGGTCTGCTTCAAGAATTTAGCCAGTTCAAACTTTTGATATACGGGGCCTTGCTTGTATGGATGATGCTTAAACGCCCTGAAGGTCTGGTCCCGAACGTTCGTCGGACACGAGAACTTCATCAAGAAGAATTCCTTCAAGATGCATGGCTGAAAGGTGAAATAGATACTGACGATCAAGAGGACCTCCAGTGAGCATGCTCCAAATCACTGACTTGAGTGTGACCTTCGGCGGCCTTCACGCATTAAAAAACTTGCAGTTCAAAGTGGATGAAGGCGAAATTGTAAGTGTCATCGGCCCTAACGGTGCCGGGAAGACCACCTTCTTTAACATGATTAGTGGCATGGTTACCCCGACGGCCGGCGACATCGTCTTCGAAGGCGAGTCTTTGCTGGGATTAGACCCAAGCCAGGTAACGGAACGAGGGATAGCTCGAACTTTCCAAAATGTGAGACTGTTCGCGAACATGACAATCCTCGAAAATGTCATGGTCGCGCAACACTGTCGAACGGACCAGAGAGTCTTCGGTGCTCTTTTCCAAACCCGGGCCTTCAAATCTGAAGAAGACGCGATTCGAAACTACGGCGAAGAAGTTCTTTCGTTTTTTGGCTCGCGTCTCGTTGGTTACCGGCTGGACCAACCGGCGTCGGTACTGTCATACGCCAATAGGAGACGTCTCGAGATCGCCCGAGCAATGGCGACTCGTCCAAGGTTGTTACTACTAGATGAACCTGTAGCCGGAATGAATCCGCGCGAATCAGCTGAATTGACTGAACTGATAGGACGCCTTCGAAGCGAGTGGGGTTTCACCATTGTGATGATCGAACACGACATGAGCGTGGTTCGTGACGTGTCCGACCGCGTCGTCGTCCTAGACCATGGCGAAACTATCGCTCAGGGGCCCTACAGCCATGTAGCTAACGACCCAAAGGTAATCGAAGCCTATTTAGGGAGACCAGTCGGATCAGAACAAACTGATGAGGAGGTACGGCCATGAATGAGCCGGCTGTGCCTTTGCTCGAGTTTCGCGGTGTAAACACCCACTATGGAGCGGTCCACATCTTGAAAGATGTTGACTTAGAAATATTCCCGGGAGAGCTTGTATGTCTGCTCGGAGGCAACGCAAGTGGGAAAAGTACAACCCTGAAAACACTTCTGGGCATGGTCACTCCAACGACAGGAGAAGTGGTTCTTGATGGAGAGGTGGTAACTCACCAATCAACGAGTTACCGCGTGGAACGAGGCGTAACGATGGTCCCTGAAAATCGGCGGCTCTTCAAGCGCCTGTCGGTTCGGGAAAACCTTGAACTTGGTGCGTATCTTCGAACAGACCGCGACGGGATTACCAATGACTTGGAACGCATCTTTGAGCTGTTTCCCCGGGTGAAGGAGCGCATTAATCAAAAGTCAGGCACTTTGTCTGGCGGTGAACAGCAAATGGTTGCAATGGGGCGCGCGTTGATGTCAAACCCTCGGGTGCTCCTTATGGATGAACCATCGATGGGGTTGGCTCCCGCCTTAGTGCAAGCAAACTTTGAGTTGATTCAACAGATTCATGAAGAAGGTGTCGCGATCTTCGTGGTGGAACAAAATGCCAACATGGCGCTCTCCATTGCTGACCGTGGTTGGGTATTGCAGACCGGCAGGGTCGTACTTGATGACTCAGCGGAAGCTCTACTCGCTAATCCAGATTTGAGGGCGAGCTATCTCGGCGAAGCCGGGTAAGGCTAATTCTTTCAGACGCTGACAGGGGTGAACGAGACCGGCAGCGTTTTAGCCGAGTTAAGAAAGTTTGAGTGAGTCCTTTTTGCAGGTCCAGCTACCTCAATATCTGGAAGACGCTTCAGCAACGCTGTCAACATCACATGCATTTGAAGTCTCCCTAGTCTCGCTCCGAGACAAAAATGTGGACCGACACCGAAAGCAACGTGGTTGTTTGGTGTCCTCGCTAGGTCAAAGTCATTTGGGTTTTCGAAGACTTCTGTGTCTCGGTTTGCCGCGGGATACCACAGGAGCAATTTGTCGCCTTCTTTGATGGACGCTTCACCGAGGGTCACATCTTTGGTTGCGGTCCTGCGAAAGTGCAAAACAGGGTTGGTGTAACGGAGGGTTTCTTCGATGAAGCCTGGCAAATATTGATCAATATCGTCAGAAAGAAGCGCCCGTTGATCGGGAAATTTGGAAAGTACTTCCATCGCACCAGTGAGGGATGAACGGGTGGTCTCATTTCCTGCAACTAACAACAAAAACCACAGAAGAATTAGGCGTTCATCGTCGAGGTTCTTTCCGTCGATTTGTGTCGACACGAAATAAGAGACCATGTCTTCGCCGGGTTGTTTTCGTTTACTTGCAATAACTTCGCGCCCATAGGTGAAGAGCTCATCCTTGGCAGCTAGAAAGTCCTGGACCGAGCCTCCGAAATCGGGGTCGTGGTTTCCGATGATGCGGTTGGACCAATCAAAAAAGAGTTGTGTATCTGACGACCCAACCCCCATGATGTGAGCGAGCACCCGCAAGGGAAGCTGGGCGGCGACTTCGGAAACAAAGTCAATATCACCCCTGTCTGCAACGTCATCCAGAATTTCAGAAGCAAAGCGACCGATGTTCGCCTCAAGGTTTTGAACCCATGCGGGACCAAAAGGTTTTCGGACTGAATGACGCAGGAGGGTGTGCTCTGGCGGGTCCATACCCATCATGTTGAGCCGAGTTTCCTCGAGGACTGCTCCACTTAGATCGGCACCAGTAAACCCTCCCAACCACGATGAGAATGTGTCCGGATCCTTTGAAACAGTTTGAACGTCATGATGGCGAGTTATGCACCAAAACCCTGAACCCTCTTTGCCGCCTTCTCGACGCGGGCGTTCGGGATGAAAAGCCACCGGGGCGTTCTTCCTGAGAGCAGCAAAGGCTTCATACGGAGGCCCATCGGCAAAGTTCGCGGGGTCATGGAGATCAACCGATGTGTAGTCCGGCGCCCACGGTGAACGAGCTGATGACAATGTTGGCATTTGGTTGAATCTCCGAAGTGGTGAAGGCTCACCAAAAATGTTAGGTCTGGATAGGTAGCACCGCTTCTGCTACCCCTTCGAGTTCGGCGAACCAATCATCAGGTTCACCGACCAGTATTGGAACGAACTTTGAGGCTCCGACCTCTATAAATCGCTCTAATTGTTCTCTCAAACCGTCATGACCGATGGGGATTATTTCTTCGGGATCAACACCTGGTGCACGTCGATCAAGGATTGTTTTGTAGCTAGCTGGTAAATCGCCGTGGCTGTATGGAACGAGTACTCCAAAGTGTTCGGGATCCATAAACCTCTCATGCTCGTCAGCTGCCTCATTCACCAGTGTCCACCCCTTGGCCGCCATGTCCGGAGTGCAAAAAGATGGAAGCCATCCATCACCGAATCGACCGCATCTGCGGAGCTCGACATCAGCGGCTCCTCCGAGCCAAATATCCATGGGCTCTTGAGTGGGCTTAGGGAGTAGCTCAACATCGTCATAGTGGTAGAACTCTCCATGGTGGGTTACCGGTCCGTCTTCCCACATTTGTTTCAACAGAGGTAGTGCCTCATTGAACATTTTCGCTCGCTGTTTTCGTTGCACGCCAAACGCAGATTGTTCGTGAACGTCGGCTACACCTAATCCGAAGGCTGGAAGAAGGCGACCGTTGGAGAGTCTGTCCAAACTAGACAGCTCTTTTGCGAGAACGGCTAAGTTACGGCCTGGTAGCACCATGACCGAGAAACCAAATTTCATCTTCTTAGTCCTGCCAGCTGCATAGGCCAACCCAACGAGGGGGTCGGGGCACTCACCCCCAAGACGCTCACTAAGCCACAGCGAATCGAAGCCGAGTGTTTCAAGGGAATCGACGAACGGATCGAAGGTTGAACGGTCATTAGTAAAGCTGCGAGTTCCTAGGCCAAAGCCCACACGAATCTTCATGCCATGACCATAGGACAGCTAGCGAAGCGGCGCCTTGTGTACTTAGCGCAATGTTTGCCTAGTGTCTTCATGTATGAGTGAACTTCCTGATGTTGAAAGTCTGTACCGCCTAGACAACAAGGTTTGTGTCGTAACCGGAGCATCTAGTGGTTTCGGTGATCGATTTGCTCGAGTGTTGTCAGCAGCCGGAGCGAAGGTCGTTGTCGCGGCGCGTCGAGAGGAGCGTCTTGAGCGACTAGTCGCGGAGCTACCCGACGCGCTCGCAATCCGATGTGACGTGAGTGATGATGCTCAATGTAGAGAACTGATCGCAGAAAGTATTTCTCACTACGGTCAAATTGACGTGCTTGTCAATAATGCTGGAATCACTGACGCGATACATCCTGCTGAAGAAGCAAATATTGACCTATTCCGAAGTGTCGTTGACGTCAATCTGAATTCTTGTTTTTTGCTTTCCGCTCTTGCAGCTCAGGATATGTTGAGCCGCCAAGAGGGAAGCATCATAAACGTAGCGTCTGTGCATGGACTCGTAGCCTCGGCTCCAAACCTCCAACCGGCGTATGCCGCGAGTAAGGCAGGACTCGTGAATCTCACCCGAGATCTCGCTGTCCAATGGGCCAAGAGAGGGGTAAGAGTGAATGTGCTCTGCCCTGGATACTTTGAAACGGAACTGACTCAGGTGATGTTTGATGACGAACGCTCAAGTGGATGGATTGCTCGGAACGCCTCTATGGGGCGGGGAGGAGCACCTGAAGAACTGGATGGCGCTTTACTATTCCTAGCTAGTCAGGCCAGCAGCTATGTCACTGGAGTTCCGCTCCCGGTTGACGGGGGATGGATAGCTCGCTGAGGGTTCTCGCTCAATCAGATGTATACCCGTACTCTCGGGTGTTGTAATGACTGCCCGTCGGATACTTTTTTTCTTAGCTGTCCCCTCGTCTCTGATGATGTTATTGACGTGTAGCTGGGTCCTTCTAAGTCCGCAGCAGTTATCGACTGGTATTCGGTGGTTTCTTGGTGTGATCGCGCTCCTCGCGTTTGCATTGTTGTTGTGTAGTTCCATGGCCACTCTTTGGACAGGGGGTCGTCAAGAAGCGGAATTGGCGCTGGCAGCGCGGAAAGACCCTCTAACGGGATTGGGGAATCGTTTCCAAGCAGAATCCCGTCTGGAGGATGCATTAGATCGATCCCGGAGTAGCGGTCGAGCAGTCGGCGTCGTCTTTTGCGACCTTAATGACTTTAAAGTTGTCAATGATGTGTATGGCCACACGGTCGGAGATCGACTGCTTTGCGCGATCGGCGCACGTTTTGCAGACTCAGTAAGACCAAGCGACACCGTTGCGCGATATGGAGGTGACGAGTTTGTCGTTGTATGTCCTGAATTGCGAAATGACGATGATGTCCATCTAGTTGCCGAGCGTCTTGAAATTGCGATGGACCGTCCATTTGTTATCGGCGGCCACTCTCTCACAGCGAAAGCCAGTATCGGTTTTACGGTCGGTTACGGAACTCGCAACGATGTTGAAGAACTTTTATCGCGAGCAGATGCTGCAATGTATCGAATCAAGATGCAGCTCTAAGCCAGAGCGGGGGTGCCCTCAAACGCGCCTGGATCTTGAGCAGTAGGTAAGAGCGGCTTAGACCGCCATGCCATGGCCGCCTCGACACCGTCGAGTACGCTGCGCCACTCAGCGGGATTCCACCCTTCGGCGACGCCAACGAGTGAACCATCTTGGCCGATGTGAACTAGAGCAGGAAGGCGCTCGAGACCTAAAGAGCCGACGAATTCTCTATTCTCGTCCGTTAACGCCAGCCAATTGTCGGCGTACTTGCCCAAATATTGACGAGCTCCATCACCGTTCCCTGTGACTAAGAAGGCGCACCGGATGTCAGCTTCTTCGTAATGAGCGAAGATACGATCCGCGGTTGGGATTATCCAACCGCTTTCGTGGGTGTAGGGATCGATTACGACGGCCAAAAGATTAAATGTTGTGAGCCATTGCGAAAGCGTCTGTTCAGCTCCGTCAATAGTTGCAACTGTGAGTTGTGTCGAGGGGTCAGTAGCCACGAATGCCAAGTTAGCGCGCCAGTTCGTTCTGACCTGCATAGAGGCAAACTCGGCTTAAGATTTATTCTGACGCTCATCATGTGGCAGTCTGCTTTGGTGCATCCAATTGAAAGACTTCGATATGTAGCCCGGGCGGGAGGCTTCGACCAAACCGACTTGGCGCGTGAAGCTGCTGGTGCCTTAGCTTCACTGTGGGGTGAACCAGCAGAACTGGTCAATGCATGTAGACGGATATTGCACCATCATCCTCTTGCCGGCTCGTTGTGGGTGATGACAACAAGAATCTTGATTTCTGCTGATGCCCAGAAAGCAGCTCTGGATTTTCTTGATGAACTCAATGCTGATCTGACGCCGGACAATGTCACGGCTTCTCTTCCCAGTGGAGCAACGATTGCCGTTATCGGATGGCCTGACCTGGCGTTAGAGAGAATTCACCTTCGAAGCGACGTGACTGTTCGAGTGATCGATGCATACGGAGAGGGTGCTGGGCTCGCAAGGTCGTTGCTTCAAAAGGGTGTCGAAGTCGAAGAAGTGCCGTTCACCGGGCTGGGACAAGCGTGCCTGACCTCTGATGTTGTTATCGTCGAAGCCGCTGCGGCTGGGCCCAGGTCTCTTATTGCGCCATCGGGTTCCTACGCTGCAGCGGTATGTGGCATGCAGTCCGGCAGTGAGGTTTGGGCCGTTGTTGGTCATGGTCGGGCGTTACCTCAACCGTTTTTTGAGGTTATAGAACAACAGTTGGCTACGACAAACACGCTGGAATCAGACGATGAAGTGGTTCCCATTGACGTGATTACCCATATGGTCGGTCCGACCGGAGTAAGGAGCGTTAAGGACACAGTTAGAGAGGACTGTGTGGTTGCAGCAGAGCTTTTGCGCCTTGGTTTTTAGAGGGAACAAACGATGGTTGAGTGGAGAAACCTACTGAGCTTCTGCTAGGAGCCGGCGGGCGATCAGCTTGAGACAAAGTGTTTCGTCTGCGCCCTCAAAGATCGAAAGCACTCGAGCATCAACGAAGAGACGACTAACCGTGTACTCCTCAGCAAATCCGAAACCGCCGTGAATCTGGAGAGCTTCTCGTGTTACCCACTCGGCTGCTTTGCAGACATAGGCCTTGACCATTGACGCTTCCAAGCTGCCTTCACCTTTGGCCATCATCTGGGCAACCGAATAGCTGTACTGGCGCGAGCCTTGAATGATGGCAGCCATTCGACCCAGCTTCGTTTTCGTCAGTTGGTAATCGGCCACAGGGTGACCAAACACGACTCTGTCGGTTGCATAGCTAAGAGCCTCTTCGTAAGCAGCCTGCATGACTCCGACCGCTCGTGCGGCTGTCTGAAGACGACCGTTTTCGAATCCAGCCATCTGCATGTAAAAGCCTTTGCCGAGCCCCTCGTCGCCGCCAATCAAGTTTTCGGATGGAACGAACCAATTGTCGAAAGCAATTTCGAAACTATGCATGCCTCGGTAACCCAATGTCGGGATGGCCCGACCCTCCATGGTCCCGCCGTCATCTTGGGAAAATTCGAAACTGTGACCCTCTGCCTGAGGTTTGGGGACTATGAACAAACTAAGCCCACGGTGAGTTTTTGAACGGTCCGGGTCCGTTCGAGCTAGGAGCATCAACACGTTGGCGCGACCCGCAAACGTGCACCAAGTTTTTACTCCATTAATTACCCACCCATTGTCGACAGCTGTGGCTGACACTTTGAGGTTCGCTACGTCAGACCCGTAATCCGGTTCTGTTACTGCAACTGCAACCATGGTTTCGCCAGTAGCAATTTTTGGAAACCATTCTTTCTTCTGTTCTTCGGTGCCCCCTCGTTCGAGAGCTCGAGTCAGAATCTCGGGTCGGGTGATTAGTGAACCGCCTGCACCCAATGAAGCTCTAGAAAGCTCTTCGGTAGCTATAACCATTCCCATGTAGTCGCTCTCGCTACCTGTCGCAAACCCACCGTATTCCTCGGGGACGGAAAGGCCGAAACATCCGAGTTCTGCCAAGCCTTCAATAATGTCTTCGGGAATGTCGGTGTCTTGCCGGTGGATATGTTCAGCACGAGGAGCGATTTTGTCTTCGGCAAAGCGACGAAATGTGTCTGCGACCATTGTGAAGTCGTCATCCAAATGAAGTGGAGCATTGACGGTTGCTAATTCAGCGACGAATTCTGGTGCTCGGAATTGGCGAATGAAGTCTCGTGCTGGGTCTATCTCTCCTTCTTCGACGCCCCATGCATGCTCGCGACCAAAGAGCTTGGAATGAAGTTCAGCCAGGGCATCGGCTATGAAAGCACAAGCTATCTTGCCTTCGCTTTCCCCTTTGGCCCCGTAATCCAGGAGCGAACGGCTGATCTCAATTGCAGATGCCGAGTGCGCCAGATCGTATAAGAGGCTTTGGTGTTCATCGACATCTGTTAGAGACGCTGCATGAGCGGTTGCTCTGTCGATAACTGAGATACCGATGGCCAAGGCATCTGCTGCGGCTTGTAGGTCAGGTGCGGTCATGAGTTTCCACCACTTCATCAGGTTGTGACAATGAGTCAGACTATGAGCAGAATGTCGAAATACACAAGGTTTCTGCGAACCGAAAAGAACTCTAGGGCGAACTATTGCACCCTGACGCCGAGGATTCCCTACGATGGCGGCGTCTTCTATGATCGCAGCCTCCAACGGAGAGACATGTGAGCACTCACGACCGTCCATTTGGCCGCCACTTCGAAGAGTTCGAAGTAGGCGACGTGTATAGACATTGGCCGGGAAAGACCATTACTGAAGCAGATGATCATTTATTTTGCATGATCACCATGAATCATCACCCGCTCCACACGAACGAGTGGTTTGCCCAAAACGAGACTGTCCATGGCAAGAACGTGGTTGTTGGCAATCTTGTTTACTCGTTAGTCCTTGGGATGAGTGTCCCTGATGTGAGTGGCGCAGCTATAGCAAACCTTGAGGTAGAAAGTCTCACCCACCAACGACCAACTTTTCATGGGGACACTATTTATGCCGGTACCAAAGTGTTAGACAAGGCTGAATCTAAGAGTCGTTCTGATAGAGGCATTGTCACCGTTGAGACCAAAGCAATGAACCAGCGAGAAGAAGAAGTTTGTTACTTTCGTCGCAAGGTCATGATTTGGAAACGAGATGCTGCTCCAGTACGAAACTTCCCTTATGGCGAAGACATCTGGTAGAGCTGGGAAAGGCGTCGTCGCCGAAAAGGAAGCGCTAAATCAGGCGTTACTTTTTTGGGTGTCGACGTCACTGCGAGATTTACCTTGGCGCGCGACGAGAGACCCTTGGGCGGTCTTGGTATCAGAGGTAATGCTTCAGCAAACTCAGGTGAATCGAGTTGAACCCAAATACCTAGAATTTGTGGAGCGGTGGCGAACTCCTCAAGCCCTAGCTAGCTCCAGGTTTTCGGACTTGCTCAAGTTCTGGCAGGGACTTGGTTATCCCCGACGAGCACGAAACCTCTATGACGCTGCTACTCAGATCGTCAAGTTTCATGATGGCAAAGTTCCAAGGGTTTTAGAAGAGTTGTTGCTCCTTCCTGGCGTCGGACCGTATACGGCGCGAGCAGTGATGGTCTTTGCCTTTGAGGCGCGCGTAGGAGTGTTGGATACGAATGTGGGACGGTTGCTTGCCCGTTGGAGTGGGCGTTCATTGCAAGCGAAGGAGGCTCAGCAGATAGCTGATGAGCTTGTGGACGCTGGGAGGCCCTGGCTTTGGAACCAAGGCTTATTCGACCTAGCTGCCTTACGATGTACCAAACAGAATCCCCAATGTGTCGGGTGTCCAGTCGAAGAATGGTGTTCGTGGCACGGTGCTGGTCCTGACCCTTCTTTGGGTAGTGCTGGTGTTACGACGAAGCAGGGACGGTTCCAGGGCAGCGATCGGCAAGCGCGAGGACGCCTTCTGAAGGCATTGACTGCCGGGCCAGTGCCTATCTCAGAGGCTGCTATGGCTATGGGAGTAGTTAACGATCAGGCGAGAGTTTCTCGCTTGATCGCTGATCTTCAAGCCGAAAGCCTCCTCACCGTTCAACGCGAGGTTCTACTGCTTGGTGATTTGCTCCAATAGTTCATCAATTGCCTTATCGGCGATAGTCACCATTTCATCGTCGGTGCGGTCTTGTATCGGATGTTCAACCCACACAGCGGCGGCGTCGAACCCCAATGCTTTCCCTTGAACCGCAGCACCGTCTATGAATTGGGTGGTGGCAACAAAAACACCCGGAAGGCCTCGTCGTTCCAGGTCAGTGATGTCATGCACACTGCATGACGTGCAGCTACCTCAATCAGCGAGGGCTTCTATCACCACGTCACATTTGGTCGCGATCTCATGACGTAAGTCAACTGGCGCCGGTTTAGTAAAGGTGGGCTTTCGGAAACGCTCAACCCGCAGCCCTCGTTCGACAAGCCGCTCCTCAATTCGATCGAGGAAACGGTCGCCTCTGGGTTTACTGATGTCGAGCAACCCGACCGTAAGTCCGTCAAGACTTTCTGGGCGGTTCACCCGAGGAATATCTGCGGGCGTCGCCTCATTGGTTGGATCTAGCACCTTGGTCATAGGTTCTCCCTTGCTACGGAGTGATTTGGACGCAAACCGGGTCTGACCCCATCTCGCCGTTCACCCACCCCCCAATGATCGCCGAAAATAGGCCAGCCGCGCCACCACAGTGGACAATATGTAGGCCATTTGGCCGAAATTTTGGCAAATCCAACTCTTCCATGGCTTCAGGAATGCCTTCTGGAATGTTGCCGGCGCCTCGAATCAGTTCATGTCCGGGTCGCACCGTCAACTCATTTATGCGATCTGCCAAATGCTCCCGAGACCATCCAGCCTCTCTGAACACTCTCGAATGGTCCGGAGCTACGGCCAGAATCGCATCAAACCCTAAAACAAGTTTTGGATGTTGTATCGAGATCAGATTTGCTGCGTAGGTACGCGCCAGTGAATCTGGATCACGCGACAGCTGGTCAACCAGGTTTCTAGGTGCTTCGCCGGGGAAAGCGAGGACTGTGTTCGTTCCAGCTGGAAAGCCATACATCGTTGAGATTGGTGACCAGGGGGAGTCTTCTTCTCGCTCAGCAAAGCAAAATCCGACCTTTCCCGGAGATCCGAATGCCGCTCGATCAACTTCACCTGGTCGTCCTCCACCAACGTTACGGACAACAAGTTGGACCGCGCGGCCGATCGTACTGTTCGCACGGTTCCCCTGACCAAGTGCGTTGTTTCCGGAGTTCATCCCTATTTGCTGGGCTATGGGTCCGTTCACGATGAGTACCGGAGCGTGAGGCATTGTCGTGGCCAATAGGCCATGCATATTGAAAGTATCTGTACAGACAGCCTCCACTCCCGCCAGAACTATTGGCAGATACTCGGGCCGACATCCTGCCATCACTGCGTTAATAGCCACCTTTTCAACCGTGCAGGGCGCTAAATCAGGAGGAACAGATGCGACAATTTCTTCTGGTGAACGGGTAGTTCCTTCCAGCATCGCCATTACCCGGGCTTCACTTGGGGGAACCACTGGAAGTCCATCGGTCCATCCGCGGTCGAAGAGGGCTTCGTGAGTGTCTTCAAGAGATGCAAAGTCGACACGGCGAGCCCTCATTGTGGAACTGCCGAACCGAAGTTCTAAATCCGCGCTAAGGCTCGGATCAACAGAAAGTGAACCGCACCCCGGCCTATGGTCAGGCAACTCCACCCCCAATTGAGAGACGCCGGTGATTGACTCCCACTGAGAGCGAGACCACCCCACGGTTCGAGCGGTCTCTTTTCCATCCTCTATGACGAGAAGTGTAGGAACAGTTTCAATATTGTGATGCCACGAAATTGCCAAGTCGCCATCGAATTGTTGGTCTTCTATTCCTTCAGGAAAATTAGGTTCGTCTTGACTGAAGACCGTTAATTGATTTCCACTAGCCAATTGTTTGAGGACGGGAACAATTAGCTCACAAGTCGGACAGTCCTCCTTAACAATGACGACGAGTCCTTCTGGGAGGACAGGTAACTCGGTGGGGCTCATAATGTTGACGATAATCGGTTCTCCGTAGCTGTTCTAAACAGTTGACCACCTTAGGCAGCTACGATTCGCACAGAACGGAATAAGGGGCGGCAGTGACCGATATCGATTCAGGCGTATTTCGGAATGTTTTGGGCCATTTTCCTACCGGGGTCACCGCAGTCACAGCGGTCAACAACGGTAAACCTGTTGGCATGGCCATCGGCTCCTTTACCTCGGTGTCGCTCGAGCCGCCGCTGGTCGCTTTCTTGCCGGGCAAAGAATCTGGGTCTTGGCAAGAGATTCGCGAAGCCGGTTCGTTTTGTGTGAACGTCATGGGCCAAGACCAGATGGAAGTCTGTGGTGTCATGGCCAGTCGATCCGAAGACAAGTTCGCAGATGTCGAATGGTCCCCTGCACGGTCAGGGTCACCGATTATTTCGGGGTCTATTGCTTATATCGACTGCGACATAGAGATGGTCCATGATGGGGGAGACCATGACATCGTCATAGGACGGGTCCTTGAGCTAGAAGTCATGGACAGCAAATCGCCCCTTGTTTTCTTCCAGGGAAACTACGGAACGTTCAGCTGATCTAGAACGGTGGCACTCGCAGCGCGACTAATTTTGGGAATCGTTTTCCTTCTTTCCGGTGCGCTGAAGTTGCGTGATCCAGCTTGGATAGCAGCGGCGCGCGAATTTGGTGCACCCAGGTTCGTCGCGATCACTATTGCCCCAGTAGAGATTTTCTTGGGTGCGATGCTGCTTGCAGGAACCGCATCGCCCTGGCCGTCCATTGCCTCAGAGATTATTTTGGCCGTCTTTACTGTGGCTATGTTGCGAGTGATGCGTCGACCGGTCAACCAAAGACCTAGTTGTGCTTGTTTCGGTCGTTGGACAGCTCGCCCCGTGGGCAGCAGCTCAGTCATCAGAAATTTGGTACTGCTAGCTCTCGCCGCTGTCTCTACTGGGGGATAACGGTGCAGCCAGGTTCAGCATTTCAAGAATGACCGACAATACAAAGGCTTCCTCGCGCCAGGCATCGTAACGACCGGATGGGCCACCGTGCCCAGAGTCGATTTCGGTGCGAAGCAACATAGGTCGAGTGCTCGTTGTCTCCGAACGTAATTTGGCAACCCACTTTGCTGGCTCCCAATATTGAACTCTTGGGTCATTTAGCCCAGCTGTCACCAGAAGCGCCGGGTGATCGACACTTGTGACGTTCTCATAGGGTCCATACGCAGACATCATCTCGAAGGTCGCGGGATCATTGGGGTTGCCCCATTCTTCGTATTCAGTGACAGTCAACGGAATAGTCGGGTCGAGCATCGTGTTCACGTTGTCAACAAACGGAACCTCAGCTACTACTCCGGCAAATGCGTCAGGACGCTGATTGACCATGACCCCCATCAGTAGACCCCCAGCGCTGCCACCGCGAGCCACGATGTGTTGAGGGTCAGCCCAGCCTTCATTCACGAGATGATCCCGACAACTTCCGAAGTCGGAAAACGTATTCTGCTTATGTTCGAGTCGGCCCTGTTCGTACCAATTACGTCCTAGCTCTCCGCCTCCGCGGACGTGAGCTACGGCGAAAACAACCCCGCGATCGAGGAGCGAAAGACGGGCAGAAGAAAAGGAAGCAGGGATGCCAATCTCGTAAGCGCCATACCCGTAGATAACAGTCGGGGCTGGCCAGGTCACTGCTGAAGGTCGCCAGACGAGACTTATAGGAACTTTGGTTCCATCATCAGACGTAGACCAGGACCTTTCGCTGCGGTACACCGAGAGGTCGGTGTCACCGAGAACCGCCTGTTGTTTGAGAAGCAGCTGTTCTCGGGTGTCAATGTTGATCTCATAGGTCGAGGGAGGCGTAACCATCGACGTATAG
>NTLA01000010.1 GCA_002457435.1 Acidimicrobiales bacterium MED-G01
TCTCGGCCTCGAAACATGATGGTGATCTTTACTTTGTGACCGTCCGAGAGGAATTTCTCGACTTTTGAGGTCTTGGTGTCAAAATCACCTTGTCCGATTTTCGGCCGATATTTCATCTCCTTTAGGGAAACGGCACTGGCCTTTTTCCTTGACTCCTTCGCCCTTTGTGATGACTCGTATTTGAACTTTCCGTAGTCCATGATTCGACATACCGGAGGATTAGCGTCTGGAGCTACCTCCACTAGGTCAAGATCAAGTTCTTGCGCAATATTCAATGCTTCTGGCAAGGGTTTGATTCCAATCTGTTCACCGTCAGGGGCAACCAGTCGAACCTCCCGTACCCGAATCTCTTCGTTGATCCGGGCATCGCCTTCATCTGGGCGTGCTATGGCCTTACTCGCTTAACCAAGGACATTCTCCAAGTCCGTTAATGGCACCTTCCATTTAAAAACGAAAGGCGGACACATTTGGTGCCCGCCTCACATATCGGAGCTTTCGGTAACGTTCGTTACTTCAGCCCGACAGGGACCGAATCGCACCTTTCAGTGGAACGGTGGGGGCGGAACCCCTCTTGTATCTATTGTCAACGGCGTAGGGTAACACGGTAAAGAGCAATTCCGAACAAGTAGTGTTTCTCGCAAATACACTGCGCTTTGTCGAAAGAGGGCATGTGAGTAGTTTTTGGACTCCTTCAGGAGAGCACGAAGTTCCCGGAGAAACTAGTGACGCCGAACCAGTGCCTGGTTTGGCGGCAGATACTGAGATCGATCCCGATACCGCTGCTGCGATGGAGCAACAACTTCGTGAGGCTCAGGAACAACTACTTTCGGTCCCTGCAGGTCAAATAGTTGCGAATCACGTCATCGGACTTTTCGAACTCGCTGCTATTCATCTACAAGTTGATCCTCCGAACCTAGAAGAAGCGCGTTTACCTATTGACGCCATGGGTATTTTGGTCGAACAACTCGGCGACCAGCTTCCGGAACACCAAACGTTGTCCGCTGCTCTGCATCAAATCAGGCTCGCGTTTGTAGAAGTTCAGAACCAACCAGAAGAAGACGAATGATGCACCTTGGTGCTAAGGGACAATCTTTGAGATAGGGAGTTCGATTACATCAGTTGCGCCAAGATCAAGCAGCTTGGGGATTAAAACATTTATGTCGCTCTTGTTGACGACAGTTTCGACCGCAAAACCCCCACCGCCCCACAACTCATTCACTGTCGGGGCCTTCATTGAGGGAAGCACACTGATGACTTGGTCTAGATCCGATGCGGACACGTTTAGTTTCATTAGCACCCGTCCACGAGCATCTAAGACTCCGTCCAGAAGGGTTTTCAGTTGCTCCATAGCTTTACGTTTTTCAGGATCTTCGTATGATTCGCGGTTGGCAAAAATCTCGGTATAGCTCGTCAGAATTTCGTCAATGATTTTCAGTCCTGCCGCCCTCAGAGCATTTCCTGTCTCAGTTAAATCCACTACGGCATCGACGATCTCGGGAGCCTTGGCCTCAGTAGCTCCATAACTCAGCCTTACGTCTGCCTTGACGCCTGAAGCAGCAAAATGCCGGTTAGTTAGCTCCGGATATTCGCTTGAAACTCTTACGCCTTGCGGTAGGTCTGACAAAACTTCGTAATCGCTGTCGGCAGGGACAGCTACCACGATTTTGACTGGTTTCGCAGTTACTTTCGAATACTTCAGTTCACCTAGCGAAACTACGTCGCTACTGGTTTCTTCGATCCAATCTCTGCCAGCAATGCCTATGTCGAATAGTCCGTCCTCTACGTATGACGGAATTTCTTGCGGTCGGAGAATTCTTACATCAGCAATTCTCGGGTCGTCGATGGAAGCCCTGTAATCAACGTTGCTGGTTCGACGAACAGCGAGATCGGCCTCCTCAAACAATTGGAGCGTCGCCTTTTCAAGAGAACCCTTAGGTAACACGAGTTTCAGCATGCTGTTGACGGTACCGGTCTCGTCAGCCCAATCACCAGTTAATTATGTGATTGGAAGGTTCCATGAACTATCTCAGTCGAGGGCGTGCAGCTAATCGTTCAGTCGACGGCAAGGTCATCGAGACCGTCAATGAGATGACCTAATCGCATCTGTTTCGTCCTCAGGTACGCCAAATTTTCTGGGTTTGCTCCCGGCGCGGTGGAAACACGTTCGACGATTTCAAGCCCATACCCAGATAGGCCGCCAATCTTGTCCGGGTTGTTGGTAATTAAACGCATTTTAGTTATGCCAAGTTCAACGAGGATTTGGGCCCCGATCCCATATTCGCGGCTGTCAACAGGTAGGCCAAGTTCGAGGTTCGCGTCAACAGTGTCGTGTCCCTCGTCTTGCAGCGAGTAGGCCGCAATTTTATGTCCGATGCCAATTCCGCGACCTTCATGACCTCGGAGGTAGACAAGCACCCCAGCTTCCTCTTCGGCTATTGCTTCGAGGGCTGTATGCAGTTGACTGCCGCAGTCGCATCGCATGGAAGCGAGGATGTCACCGGTCAAGCATTCGCTGTGCACTCGCACCAGAACTGGTTCTGAACCCATGATCTGACCATGCACCAGAGCGAGGTGTTCTGTTCCGTCGAAGTCTCGAAACACATGGCCGGTGAAGTCACCATAAATGGTCGGGATTCGCGCTTGAGCGACCGGGTCGACAAGTCGTTCGTTTGCCCGTCTGTAGCGAATCAAATCAGCAATAGAGATCAAGAGAAGGTCATGTTCTTCACAGAATTCGATCAGCTCCGGGAGCCGGGACATGGTGCCATCTTCGTTGACTACTTCAGCTAACACTCCAGCTGGTTCGCAACCAGCTAAACGTGCCAAGTCAACAGCGGCTTCTGTGTGGCCAGCGCGTTTCAGAACCCCACCGGGTCTGTATCGCAGAGGCAGCACATGGCCGGGTCGAACAAAATCATGAGGTTCACCAGTGGGAGAGGCGAGAAGGTTAAGGGTTTTTGAGCGGTCGCTAGCCGAAATGCCAGTTGTCGTCCCTTCGGCAGCATCAACCGTGATGGTGTAGGCAGTTCTCATTGGTTCAGTGTTGATCGCCACCATGAGAGGCAGAGCCAGATCATCAAGGCGCTCGCCGGTCATCGGAGCACACAAGACACCTGACGTGTAACGAACAAAAAAAGCGATGCTCTCGGGCGTTGCATGTTCCGCAGCCATAATGAGGTCGCCCTCATTTTCCCGGTCTTCGTCATCCACAACGACGACAATTTCGCCACGCCCTATTGCCGCTATTGCGTCATCTACAGCGGCCAACGGAGAATCGGCATCTCCCGACATTTGGTTCCTAGTTTTTGATTTAGGCATCGTTGAGAACCTCTGTGCGGATTATCACGAGTTATCTCCATTGTCGACCACTAGAAGTCGCTCAACATATTTAGCAATTACATCAACTTCAATGTTTACGTTATCGCCCTCGACATATGACCCGAGTGTTGTTACTTCAAGGGTATGGGGAATAAGCGCCACTGCAAACGCTCCGTCACGAACGTCGAAGCAAGTCAAACTGACTCCATCGACAGTAATTGAGCCTTTTTCCACCAGGTACCGGGACAAATTTTCTGGAATACAAATTCGAAGATCTGGTCCAGGGGTGAGCACTGTTCCCATCCCGTCTACATGGCCTTGCACCATGTGCCCGCCCAGACGGTCTGAATATCTGACAGCGCGTTCCAAGTTGACTGGATCGCCTGGTCGTAAGTTGCCGAGTGCGGTTCGTTCAATTGTTTCTGCTACGACGTCAGCTTCCCACCAGCTATCTCCTAGCGCCACCACCGTCAAACAACATCCGTTAACCGATATCGAGTCATCTATTTCGGTACCTTCAATAACCTGCTCCGCGGCGAACCTGTAACGGTCCCCTTCGTTGGCTACAAAAGAACCCAGTTCTTCAATCAACCCGGTAAACATCAATCTCCTTTTGTGGGCCGAAATTCAACCCGAAGATCAGAACCAATTTTGCGAACATCGCGAATTTCTCCACGCCATAGTTCTGCCATTGTCGCAGAACCGGGGCCTACAAACACGGGGCGACCTGCCTCACCACCCATCAAAGCTGGAGCTATGTAGAAGACATACTCATTTACGAGTTCTTTTTCATGAAGGGCCGCTGCGACATGAGCTCCTCCTTCGACTAACAAGTCGACTACTCCCCGACTACCCAGTTCGAACATCAATTCGTCTAAGTCGCCTTCTAACTCCCAGCACGGATGGACTCGCGCATCAGGTGGCGCCTTACCAAGGACGATTCGTTGCGGATCACTCCCTGCAACAAAGCGTGTAGTCAAGGACGGGTCATCTGATCTTATGGTTCCAGCTCCAACTAGGACGGCATCACATCGCGCTCGCAACGCGTGAACGTCGCTCCGCGCATCGCGGCTAGTGATCCATTCAGACGAACCATCTGGAGCCGCTGTTCTCCCATCCATCGTTAACGCCATCTTGAGTACGACCCAAGGTTTACCTGTAGCTCGCTGATGCGCATAGGGTTCGAGTTGGTCAGCTATTTGTCTCTTTCTCACCCCTTCGACTACTTCGATCCCGGCGTCTCGCAGCGCGCTGATTCCCCTGCCAGAGACGTGGGGGTCCGGGTCGGTTATGCCGATAACGACACGACTTACTCCCGATTCGATGATGTGCGAGACACAAGGAGGAGTTCTTCCCTCGTGGCAACACGGCTCAAGTGTCGTAAATAGTGTTGCTCCCTGAGCTTTCGATCCAGCTAGATCAATGGCAATTCGCTCCGCGTGCGGTCCTCCGGGAGGCGCTGTGGCACCGTCAAATGCTTCACCATTTGGACTCAGTATGACTGCTCCCACCCACGGGTTGGGGGCGGTTGTTCCTCGAACTCCGCGCGCGTTGTTTATGGCTCTATCCATTAGCGAAACATCTGTGGGTGCTTTGGAAGTATTCACGGTCAATGGAGCCGTTCGCCGTGAAGAAGCCGCAAGGCGTGAGGTACTACATCAGCCACAGCTTCAAAGCACTCGACACACCCAGCGGTAGAACCGGGAGTGTTTAGAATGATGGACTTTCCCACGATGCCCGCAACACCGCGAGATAATCGACCTAAAGGATTAGTGAGACGCATGGCCTCTGCGATTCCCGGCGCGTTTCGCTCTAACACCTGAAGCGTCCCTTCAGGAGTTAAATCCCTTTCAGTGAATCCTGTGCCACCAGTTGTAATGATTAAGCCGGAAAAACCATTGCTCATCTCGGTCAAGCTGTCAGCGACGCTCTCTACGCCGTCGGCGACCACTCTGTGTTCCACCACGTCATAGTCGTAAGAGGTAAGAGTAGCTACAAGCGCCTCTCCGCTTCGGTCCTCTCGAACGCCTTCAGCGACACCGTCAGATACTGTCAACACCTTGGCCAGCAGAGAATCGTCGTGAGGATCTGAGTTATGTGCCTCGTGACCGGACTCACTGTTATTTTCAACTTGGGCCATATCGGGAGGCTACCGCCCCCACTTATGAAGCATCGGTCCGTATCTGGGAACTAACTTCTTGGTATGAGTTATGCCAAAGATAGAACGTACTTGGACGCTGACAGTCACCTGATGGAACTGCCGGACTTTCTCACCTCCCACGCGGATTCAGCGATTCGCGATCGAATTCCTCAGATTGATTTCGATTCAGGAGGACGCAGCAGCGATTCGTGGCGGGAAGCAGCGAAGACCGGAGCTCATTCGCCCGAAACTGTCGCAGAGTTAGTTGCTCTCGGCGACGGGCTTATCGCTGGACCCAAAGGGTATTACGCACTTGGTGCCTTCAATAGAGAAGAACGCCGGATGGCCCTAGATCTACTGGGCTTCGACCAGCAATTTGTTTTTTCCACCTTTAGCGCGCCTATTGCCTTTGATCCCACTGCTGATCTAGATATCCGCTATGGGGCGACTCGAGCCCACAACCGCGCGATGGCCGAATTCTGCTCGGACGATCCACGGCTCACCGGAGTCGCTCTACTGCCTCTCGACGAGCCTGGCGCCACCATAGAGGAACTCGAGTTTGCGATATCGATTGGGCTTGAAGCTGTGTGGGTCCCCCACCGACCGGCAGGCGGTGGTTCACCCGGACACAATGATCTTGATCCCGTTTGGGCGCGTTTGGCCGAGGCAGGAATTCCGTTTCTTCTTCATGTCGGTGGTACGCCGCTCCAAATCAAACCCGATTGGATGAATACGGGTCGACCAATTCCAACAGACTGGATCGGTGGCGGAGAAAATGTCCGAGGTAAAGACATGATTGCTCTTCACCACGCGGCAGAAACCTTTGTTGGCGCTTTGGTGTTGGATGGTGTCCTGCAGCGACACCCCGACTTGAGTGGAGGCGTGATCGAATTGGGGGCGGGTTGGGTGCCTGCGCTCCTTCGCCGTTTGGATCTGATTGCCCAGATTTGGAAACGTTCGGAACCTGATTTAGAGGCGCTGAAGACTCCGCCTTCGGAGTTGATCTCGCAACAGATGGCCTTCACCCCGTATCCGTTCGAAGATGTTGGGGCAATGATCCGGGAGTCAAACCCCGATCTGTACTTGTTTTCGTCTGATTACCCGCACATAGAAGGCGGTCGAAATCCGCTGGGGCGCTTCGAAACTTCCCTCGAAGGGATGAGCGACGAAGTTCAAAACAAGTTTTATTCAGAAAACATGGCGACTCTTTTGGGTTCTTGAATGCTGCCATCCAACCCAATCGAAACGGCTGATCGTCGTGGTTTGAAAGGAAGGTGCGATGAAAGATGTCGGTTTTGACGCTCAAACCGTCCGGGTCGTTCTTCATATTCTGGGAGTTTGTGTTTGGGTTGGTGGTCAAATCGTCGTCGCAGCAATCGTTCCTGCGCTGAAAAAAACCAATCCTGAGGCTGTATCTAACATCGCTAGGGCTTTCGGGCGAATCGGCTGGCCTTTTTTTGGACTCGCAGTATTCACCGGAATATGGAACATGGTGTCTTTGCCGGGAACCAGCGCTAGCTGGAACGCGTTGCTGGGCATGAAAATGCTCCTGGTGGTTATATCTGGGGCTAGCGCTTGGCTGCATCAATCCACGGACAGGGCTTCCATCCGCGGACCCAGCGCCGCAATAGCTCTCCTCACTTCCCTCGCTGCGCTCGTAATGGGCGTCATGCTGTCGGGTTAATCGATTTGGGGATAGCTCGGAGTCGCATCGTCCTTAACTCCGATCTAGTCTCAGCTTGTGACTTATACCTGTTTTAACGTTGAGACAAAAGACCACGTCGCTCACGTTCGCATGATTCGGCCAGAGCGCGCCAACTCTATGATCCCCGAATTTTGGGACGAGCTGCCGATGATTATCGGACAGCTATCAGAAGGGAATGAAGCTCGAGCGATTGTTCTTTCCGCTGAGGGGCGACACTTTTGTTCAGGTATGGATCTGAGTGTTTTCGCCGACAACAATGTTGTGAGCGTTCAAGAGAACGCAGCACACATAAGCCGTCAACGGGCAAATTTTCGCACCACGGCGTTGCGCCTGCAACGCACATTCAGCTGTCTTGAAGAAAGCAGACTGCCGGTCCTGTCGGCCATACAGGGAGCCTGTATAGGAGGCGGCATCGATATGGTGTCTGCTACCGATCTTCGCTACGCGACCAAAGATGCATTCTTCTGCATTCAGGAGATCAACATAGGTATGACCGCCGATGTCGGAACATTGCAACGCATGCCGAAACTGGTGCCCGAAGGAGTCGTCCGAGAGATGGCTTACACCGGTCGCAACATGTCTGCTGCGGAAGCAAAGGAACGCGGGTTCGTTAACGACATTTATGAAGACCAGGATGCAATGGACGACGCCGTTCTGGAAATCGCACAAGAAATTGCGTCGAAAAGTCCGATGGCTATTTGGGGAACGAAACAAACACTGAATTATGGGCGCGACCACTCCGTAGCCGACGGGTTGGAATACATCGCAACTTGGAATGCAGCGATGTTTGATCCCGACGACATGGCAGAGGCCTTTATGGCTCAAACGGAAAACCGTGATGCCCAATTCCCTGACCATCGACCTGCAACAAAAGGGATTTGAGGGGTCATCGTGGAAGAACTGTGGCAGCTAAGCGCTACCGAATTGGCCCAGGGTATAAGGGAAAAGAGTTTCTCTGTTAGCGAGGCCGTTGGTTCAGTTCTCGATCGAGTCGCCGATAAGAACTCCGATCTCAATGCCATCACCGTCGAGTTTCCCGACGAGGCCCGTGCTGCTGCCGCGGCGGCTGATGAATCTATCGCTGCCGGAGAAGATTTAGGGCCTCTGCACGGGGTACCGGTAACTATCAAAGAAAATATTGATGTAGGTGGTCAGGCGACCCCAAACGGAGTGCCCGCCTTCGAGGGTCTGATGGCGTCTGAGGATGCTCCGTTGGTAAAGAACCTTCTGGACGCCGGGGCAATTGTAATCGGTCGGACAAATGTCCCGGAGTTTTCGATGCGGGGAACCACGGTCAACCCATTGCGAGGCCGGACGTTCAACCCATGGGATGAAGACGCCAGCCCGGGCGGCTCCTCAGGAGGCGGAGGCGCAGCTGCGGCTGCAGGTTTCGGTCCGCTACATCACGGAAATGACATTGGTGGTTCACTGCGGTTCCCAGCGCTGGCCAACGGGATCACGACTGTCAAGCCGACCAACAACCGAATTCCTGTATACAACTCCAGCGCTTCAGCGGAGCGTGGACCGTTATCTCAAGTGACGTCGGTTCAGGGCATCATGGCTAGAGACGCCCAGGATCTTGCCTTAGCTACAGAAGTGATGATTAGACCGGATCCGAGAGATCCATTGTGTCCGCCAATTCCTTGGCACGGATCTGGGCTAGATGACCCGATAACCATCGCCGTGACTAAAGACCCATGTGGTTACTCCATGCATGAAGGCATCGTGGATCTGATTGATCAGGCTGCCGACGCGTTGAGGGATGCCGGCTACCGCGTTGTGGAGATCGCCACTCCTTCGGTTGAAGAGCCGTTCAGAGGTTGGTTCCAAACCCTGGTAACTGAGATGGATGTGGCTCTGTGGCCTCTTGTCGTTGAATACGGCAGCGATGAAATTAAAACAACTTTTGATTACTTCTTTCGGATGGGTGAAGTACTTGAACTGGACCGCTTCATTCACGATTTCGGTGATCGGACGAGAATGATGCGGGAGTGGAACCTTTTCTTGGAGGACTACCCCCTGGTGCTGACTCCTATTTATATGAATCGGCTATACGACTGGGATTACGACCTTCAAAGTTTCGAAGCATGTAAGGATTTCCTTGAAGCCTCGACTTACTCGATGGCCATCAACTACCTGGGTTTACCGGCAGGTGTGATCGGTACCGGAATGGTCGAAGAACGGCCAGCGGCAGTTCAAATCGTCGGCCGACGCTACCGGGAAGATTTGATCTGTGATGCTCTCGAGGCTTTGCAGCAGCGGTGCGGGCGGCTGACCGACCTTCTCTGGGCAAAAGAAGGTCTCTAGGCAGTTGCCCTTCATTCGATGACGTCGGCAAGCTAACGTTTTGTAATGACATCTCTACGACTGGTTCCTCTCGAGTGTGGCTGGCTATCCACTTCAGCTTCTTCGGTGGTAGCGGGTTTGGATGGAAACGTCGAGCTACCAATACCAAGCTGGCTAATTATTCATCCCAACGGCGAAACCGCTGTTTTTGACACTGGTTTGCATCACGAATTGGTAGACGGGGTTGGAGCCAGGTATCCCCTCATGGCTCGCCAGTTTGAGTCTCGCTTCATTTCTGAAGACAAGGTTTCCGAACGTCTCGAAAAGGTTGACATCGACCCATGCGGTGTAAACAACATCATCTTTAGCCACCTGCATTTTGATCATTGTGGAGGTACTTCACTCATACCTAATGCTCGGATCATTGTTCAGAACGCAGAATGGGACTCGGCTCATCATCCCAAACTGATCGAGCATGAGGTCTACAACCCCGCTGATTTTGATCTAGGTCATGACCTGTTGAAGATTGACGGCACGCATGACGTTTTTGGGGACGGTTCCGTTATGTGTATTCCAACACCTGGCCACACAGCTGGACATCAATCGCTGAGAGTGAACTTAGAGAGCGGACCGGTCGTCTTAACCGGAGATTGCGTTTACTGGGAGGCGGTCCTTGAAGAAATGTTATTGCCGCCATTTGGTTTCGATCACGATATGCAGTTGGCTTCAATGAGAAAGCTACGGGACTTGAGAGACGAGGGCGGGTGCAAGCTGTTGTACGGCCATGATGCGGCCCAATGGGCGGGTCTTCAAGAGTCTCCTTCGGGAATAATCTGAATCCGGACTTCCTTTATCTAGCTGTCCACCGTTGATCCGACATACGGAACAGTGCATGGCGACACGAACTCTCGTTCAAATCAAGATTTGGGTGATCGAAGTCTTCGTTTTCATCGCGCGTCATCCCTAAACGGTGCATCACTGCCATGGAGCGAGAGTTGGATAATGAGGTAAACGAAAGGACTTCGCTAAGTCGCAGAACGTTGAACGCATATTCAAGGACCTGTGTTGCTGCCTCTGTTGCGTACCCGAAGCCCCAATGTGCTCGAGAGAGTCGCCATCCGATCTCCACACACGGGGTGAACGATGCTTCCCAGACCGGGACTGAAAGACCAACGAAACCGATAAAAGAAGTTTTGTCACCTCGGGCATCGTCGCAAATCTCGACGGCCCAAAACCCATAATCTCTCTCTTCTAAACCAAGTTGAATCACCTCCGCTAACAAGTCACTTCGATCGGAACTCAAAGTTGGGGACTCGTGCTCCATAACTTGAGGGTCGGCACTCATAGCGGCGAAAGGTTCTCTATCTTCTGGACGCCAATGCCTGAGCAGCAACCGTGATGATCGAAGCTCCGGTGCTGCCACTACCGAGTGTTCAGCCGATAAAAGCGACGGGCAGACCCGGAGAACAGATCAACACGTTCTGAGGTACTCCACCCCGCGTCATCAGCGATGCGTTGAAAAGCATTAAATAAGACGGTGTAAGAGCAGCCCTGCTTATCGACAGGGAAGTTGCTCTCGAACATGCACCTTTCGGGCCCGAATGTGTCCACGCAATGCCGTATGTCTTCACTCCACAAATCAGCTACATGTTCAGATGTTGGAGCCGCAGGTAGGCGGTTCAATCCGACGCCGTAGATACTCATACCGATCCCACCTATCTTGACCATGACCTGTTCGTGCTCAGCCAATGATTCGAGTGCTGGTCGTAAAGTCGCGCGAACCTGGTCTCGCTCGCCTGCGTATGGTCCAATACCCAGAGGGCCGCCTAGGTGGTCCAAAACAACTGGAGTTCCTGGGACCGCTGCTACCAGGTCAACCAACTCTTCAACCTGAGGGTGAAACATCCACGCGTCAAAACTGAACCCCATTTCGCCTAGCTTGGCGAAACCGTCGCGAAAGTTGTCGTGACTGAGTAATCCAGGTGGAGGCTTAGTGTGTGATTCCCGAATTTGGTCACTGCTGTCCCACGCGCTGGCGTGACGGATGCCTCGAAATTTCCCTCCACCTTCTGCGTCCTGGGCAGCTAGGACCTCTTCTACGGAGTTTCCTCTCGTCAAGTCAGCAAATCCTACAATTCCTGCTATTTCCGCACCATCAGTGGCCTCTGAAAGCTCGGCTTGTTGCCGAACGAATTCAATTTCTCCTACCGGCCAGAGATGTTCCGGCCCGCTGGTTCGGTATTCAGCGCCACATTCCACGAAAACCGTCTGCACGACATTGTGGCCGGAGCCGGTGTCGACGTGCAGTTCGGGAAGTAGATAAGTCCCGGTGGGAAAGTCCCATAAATGATGATGAGGGTCAACGATCTCTTCTAGTGGATCAATTGCTTCCTCAACGGTGCTCGACAACCAGTCACTTTTATCCATTGCCATGTCTTTCCTTTAGCGCAATTTGAATAACTAAGAAGCTAGTCAAGCTTTACCAAGGCCGCCCCCACGTGTCCCAGTCGAAGGGTTCGATACCGTCTTCACTGAGTCTCCAAATCGATGCTTCTGCTATTCCATTTCGGATGTCGAGAAACCCGATAGTTCCCATCTGAACAGACAAGTTGTGAGGAAAGGTCGGTGATCCGGGGTTGACACATAAGACGTCGTGAACAGTCGTTATGTGTTCAACATGGGTATCCCCGTATATGACGACGTCGAGTTTCGAGCCGTCAAAGTGTCTGTCGATAGCATCAAGAACTCCATATGAGGGCAACTCTGGAATCGGCATGTGGTGAGTTAAACCAATCTTGAGACCCTCAAAATCATGGATCCAAGATGCCGCTAGTCGCGAGTGTTCCGGCTGCACTTGACGCCCTGAAGAACCATCATCGCCGTTACCCCGTGCGGCCCATGTCGGCGCTATCTGGCTGAGCTTTTCGATCACCGAAATTTCGTATATGTCTCCAGCGTGGAGGATGGCATCGCAGCCTTCAAAAGCTTCGTACGCCTGTGGCCAGAGCTCCGGACCTGCTTCGGGGATGTGGGTATCTGAGATTAAGCCGATTCGCATTAATTCATCCTTATTCTTCGCGCTGCCATTGGAATACAGCCATTCCGTCCGTTTGGTGATCATGAGGCAAAACCAGGCCTCCGTCGCAATGCGTTCTCCAATGTCTTCCTTGTAATTCGACGCTTTTTAATTCTTGGTGCCGTTCATGAAAGGCTTGGGCTACATCGCAGGTTTCTTCTTGAGTGACGGTGCACACGCTGTAAGTGAGGACACCGTGCGGTCGCAATATTCGTAGGGCTTCTTCTAGTAATGCGTTTTGGGTGCCGGTGAGTCGAGTAATCGCTTCTTGAGAGATATGCCAGCGCGCATCGCTTCGTCGGCCAAGGGCTCCGAGCCCACTACAAGGGGCATCAACTAGGACTGCATGGGCCAAGTGGTCATTGAAGCCGGTATTCGTGCCGTCACTGACCACAACCTTTATTTCTGGACGGTAGTTGTCGGCGACTTCTCTGAGTGCGGTGGCCCTTGCCGGATCAATTTCATTTGCCCAAATCTCTGACCACGCGGCTCCACAAGCTGTCGCCTTTCCTCCAGGGGCAGCGCATAGGTCTACGATTGTTCCTCCGTCGGGTGATGCATCGTCAACAGCTTCACTGACCCAACGAGATGCTTGGCCTTGGACATACCCATCAGGCCTGGGCGATGGCCGTTCTGGTGTATTCATTGAGATGAGTGAAGCTCGTCCTTCTGGACCCCATGTCTCTAAGAACAGGTTCCAAATCCAGTCGGGGTAGCTGAATTGCGTAGCTTCGCTAGGCCATTGGGGATCAATATCCGCTACTTTGCGCAGAACGGCGTTAACTAGACCCTTGGCTCTTCGAGGTGCTGCTGCGACGGTGTCATTCACGGCTGCGTGTGCTGGAGTGCGGAGATAGTGGAGTTGGTAGGCACCCATACGAACTGCCGATGAGACGTCGGGGTCTAGTTTTCTAGTTATAAAAGGTCGGAGAAGGTGATCTACAGCGCGTCGCATCCGGGTGGTTCCCTGCACTAATTCGGTGACGAAAGCCCTATCTCTTTCACTCAACCCTCTCCCTTGGTCGCCGAGGAAAGCTGCGAGAACGGCGTTGGCTCTTGACCCGGTATGTATTTCCGTTAGAGCCTGAAGAGCTACTTGGCGGCTTGTTGGACTTCTCACGTCCCTAATCGCGCTTTTGTGCCCAAGTGGGCGCCATTAATCCATGCGTCAGCATCCATGCGTGATTTTCCCTCTGGTTGCACAATTAACAGCTGCAATGAGTCTTTGCTGGTCCCAACCAAATCGTGATTCAAGACTCCTGGTTCGCCTTCGCCGCTGACGACGCGTGTTCGGTGAATTTTTAGGAGTGAGGACTCATTGGTCGTCCAGGCTCCGCCTACTCGTACTACTCGATCGAGCTCGACGGCTGAAAGTTCCCAATCAAGATTTAGGTCAGATCTGTGAATTTTGTTTGCTGTTGTTGCTTCTCCCATCTGTGGTACAGGATCCGTCAGCCCTTCCTGAATCGAGGCAACAAGTTCTTCGGCTCCTAGCTTCGCTAACTGTTCGCTTAGCTCTTGCGCTGTTGTGTGCTCAGTGATTTCTGTTTCTCGTCGTCGATAAACAGGGCCTGTGTCTAACTCTGGTTCGAGGCCCATAACGCAAACTCCTGTTGTCGTATCACCAGCTAGGATCGCGCGCTCAACTGGTGCAGCTCCGCGCCAACGCGGCAGTAGAGAAAAATGAAGATTGATCATCGGTAGTTGGGCTAGAACTGTTCGGTCGATGATGCGGCCGTAGGCGACGACTACGCCACAGTCTGCGTCAACCGACAACGCGTCTGTCACCTCTTCTGATACTGGTATTCCGAGTTTTGTGGCTACTGCCTTGACTGGCGTAGCCGTTGGCGCCGCCCTCCTGCTTCGCCGGCGATCGGGCATCGAAATCACTAAGGGGACTTCAAACCCGGCGTCTAGTAATGCACGCAACGCTGGTACCGCCGTGTCGGGGCTGCCGAAAAACACCAAAGAACGCGGGTGTTCAGGGGGCCGAGGCAAGCTATTAGTCACGGCAGTGTTAGGTCATCCGAAGACGCTGGAAGAACAGCAGGTGAGTTTTGGATTTCACGCCACCGGCGAAGGGCAGCCTTTCGTTGATCACGTTCAAGATGGTCAAGGAGAAGGACCCCGTCAAGGTGATCGAGTTCATGCTGGAACAATCGTGCCAACAACTCATCAGCCTCAATCGAAACCTCGTTTCCATTCAGGTCTCGTCCCACTAGGTGAACTTCCTTGGGGCGAATAATCTCGAAAGACAATCCTGGAACGGAGAGGCACCCTTCCTCAAACGCCCACTCGCCATCAGTATCGACAATTTCGGGATTTACAAGAGTCTGTGGACCTTCACCTATGTCGTAAACGAAGAGCCGCTTTTGAATTCCTACTTGCGGGGCTGCTAGTCCGATCCCTTCTGCCTGGTACATCGCTGGAACCATGTCATCGACCATCTGAACAATTCGCCCATCGATATTGTCGATTGATTTTGCTTCTTGTCGTAGGACAGGGTCGCCCATCACGCGTATCTGATAACTCATGGTGATTCCTAGGGTACCGGTGTCAACCAATCAGGCTCTCAGTGGGTTGATTTCGATCCTCAATCTCCCTGTTGGCCGTTCGATGTCGCCAAGTACGTCAACCATGTGTTGACGGTCGTTGCTCCGGATTCGCCATCGTTCATTATTCGAATTCATTATTTCAATCCCGTCGGGGTTCCCGACGCGGTGAATAAATTCCTCGGCTGCAGAGCCAGAGACGATAGCCCAGTGAGCTTCGGGTGGTTGCTGGAGTTGTCTGCGCATCTCTAGTTCCGCTCGAGCTAAAGAACCAGGGTCAGCGTTGACGGCGGCCTGAAGAACCGGATGCTGAGGCATCCTGGTTTGAATCAGAATACGACCACCATTTTCTCTTCTGCCCACTAGGCGGGCAGCCTGAGCAAGCAGCGACATCGCTTCTTCTGCGGCTCGGTATCGGGGTGCTAGGACCTCTTGATCAAAGTCCAAAAACGCCACGAGGTCAGCTTCGTCAACTCGATGGAAAACCGCTTCGGTACCCACGTAGAGATCTGCGTCCGTCGGCAGACTTTCAGTTGAGGAATCGACTTCTGTCACCGGTCGACGGGCGATATGTGCCAATTCTTCGGTAACCCCTGTAACTCCGAGTTTCACGCGACGAAATTTTGTGGACGAGCAGAACGCGCAGACCGCTGGTCGGTCGTCGCCGTCAACGGGGTGAACCAGACGCTCACCATCAAGACCTAAAGCTTTTCCCGATTCTTCGGATCTCGCCAACTCACCGCATTGGTCGCAATAGGCGAATCGGGCCCGTCCCTTGCGGTTCAGAACACACACGACTCTGCGGTGGTTTTGAATGGAACGCGAGAGTTGGTCAGAGCACCAAGACCCGGCCTTCGGGGTTTCATTTCTTAGATCGACTAACTCAATGATCGGCCACCCGGCTCGTTCTGTTGCGCGGTCTGTAGTCAGTAACGGGGCACCACATGTAAGTGCTTCAAGCGAAGGTGTAGGAGATGCTATTACCCACCTAGCTCCATCTCGTCTGGCTCGTTCCAGGGCGATGTCGCGAGCATGCCATGTCGGCGCAGATTCTTGTTGATAGGCCTCATCATGTTCATCTAAAACCAGAACTGCTTCTATCGGACTGATGGGTGCCCATGCTGCAGATCGGGTGCCGATTGTTACTGCCCCGCCTGCGGAGGCTCGCCAGTCTCGCGGAAAAAGCGCTACCTCTATCCCTGCTCTCTTCATGGCTACCGCAAGCCGTTGTGCCCGAGCAAGGGTGGGAGTGAGAATTAACGCCCGACCCTGTGAGGCTGCCGCCAAAGCTATTGAGACATCATCGCTAGTTGGCGATGTTCGCACTACGGCCCCACCTCGCCTAAAGGCTTCCTCAGCTAAATTATTGGTCGCATAATTTGGCTTTTGTTGTTTCTTTTTTTCGGGGATAGAAGAGACAACGCGGTCGTGTGTCGCTGTTCGTAGAAAGTGGACCCGACTACCCAACCAATGTCCACTGGCCCAATTGGCCAAATCCACCAAGGACGAAGGGGGACCATAACTACTGACTTTCTTTACTTCGCTTAAGGTAAGACCTTCTTGCGGATGTACATCTAACGCAGTTATCCATCCTCTGACTCTTCGGCCTCGTAGATCGACTCGTACGACGCTGCCAATCTTGACGTCAGAGCAATCCGAGGATTCAACGACGCTGTCACCAAGCAGATAGTCGAATTCTCTATCTACGGCGGGTTCATCTGGGAGAACTCGAACTACTCGTGACACGAGGTCATTTTGGTTGATGGGTGGGACTTCGACGAGTCACGTAAAGGATTTATAGACCAAGAGCTGAGCGTAAATCGTCCACTCGATCAGTTCGTTCCCAGGTAAACAGGTCACCGGAGGATTCGCGGCCGAAGTGGCCGTACGCTGCGGTCGGCTGAAAAATTGGTCGTCGGAGATCTAAGTCTCTGAGGATAGCGGCCGGTCGAAGGTCGAAAATTTCGTTGATCGATGATGAAATCAGTTCAGGGTCGGCGTTTTCAGTACCAAAGGTCTCGACTAAGACCGACACTGGGCGAGCTACACCTATTGCGTAGGCGACTTGGACTTCGCAACGGTCAGCGACTCCCGCTGCAACGAGGTTTTTTGCTACCCAACGTGTTGCGTACGCGGCCGATCGATCGACCTTAGAAGGGTCTTTCCCAGAGAATGCGCCACCACCATGTCGGGCGTACCCTCCGTAGGTGTCGACGATAATTTTCCTACCTGTAAGACCGCAGTCACCAACTGGCCCACCAACGACAAAATTGCCGGTTGGATTTACGAAGACTTCAAAATCATCATCTGCGAATTCTGCCGGCACCGAGGGTCTGATGACATGTTCGATTAAATCGGGGCGAATCATCCCGTCTCTATCGATACCCGGGTTGTGTTGAGTGGAAACAAGAACGGTCTTCAACCTGGTCGGGCGGCCATCCTCGTATTCAAATGAAACCTGTGTTTTCCCATCCGGCCTTAGATAAGGAACTTGGCCAGATTTGCGCGCCTCGGTAAGTTGCTCGGCCATCCGATGGGCCACATGGATGGGTAGCGGCATCAGGACCTCTGTCTCACGACAGGCATACCCAAACATCATCCCCTGATCACCAGCACCTTGGCGATCAAGCGCATCGTCCTCACCTGCTTGACCACTTCTAACTTCTTCAGAATCGTTAACGCCTTGAGCTATGTCGGGTGATTGTTCATCGAGAGAAACCATTACTCCACATGTGCTGCCGTTGAAATCAAGGGAGTCTCGGTCGTATCCAATCCCATTGATGGTTTCTCTTACCACTGCCGGTATATCCACGAACCCGCTCGTGGTGATCTCCCCCGCGACCACAACAAGTCCAGTAGTCACCATTGTCTCGCAGGCAACTCTGCTAGCTGGGTCTTGCTCCAGCATTGCGTCCAGAATGGCGTCAGAAATTTGATCTGCCATTTTGTCGGGATGACCTTCAGTCACCGACTCCGAGGTGAAAGTCCATCGACTCACGCGATCACTCCTGATTATTCGACCGGCAAAGCTAAGGCTAGGCCAAAGAGCACCTCAAGAGGCATCCCAAGTCACCTAGCAAGTATCTCAGCAACTGTATCCAACACTTCATCCGCTATTTGTCGTTTGGACCGAAGCGAGACATGTCTTTGACCACCATTGGCTTCAAGGATTGTTACTTCGTTTGTTTCATAGGCAAAGCCGACCTTTGGCGCTGATACGTCGTTAGCGACAATGACGTCAACGTTCTTTCGCTCAAGCTTGTTTTGTGCGTGGACGATTAATTCGTCGGTCTCAGCGGCAAATCCAACAATCACCTGTCCCGGTAGCTTTGAAGCACCTAGGTCGGACAAGATGTCTGCAGTAGCTTCAAGGCGCAAATCTGGTGGGCCTCCGTCTTTTTTGATTTTGGAGTCTGATGTATCGACCGGACGAAAATCGGCTACAGCTGCGGCCATGACAATGACATCTGCATCGGCCCGTTCTAGAACGGCTTCATGCATCTGTGCCGCAGACTCAACTGAAATTAGGTCAACTCCTGGCGGAGCTTCGATAGTAACCGTCGAAATTAAGGTGACCTCGGCCCCGCGGGCAATGGCCGCCTCGGCGATGGCATACCCCTGTTTGCCGGTAGAGCGGTTACCCACATAGCGAACTGGGTCAATTGCTTCCCGGGTACCGCCGGCTGTAACCACAATCTTTCGCCCATTGAGATCGCCAGTAGTGAGCATCTCTTTGATGACGTCAAACACTTTTTCTGGAGCCGCTAAACGTCCCGATCCGGAGTCTCCGCCGGCAAGTCGTCCTTCCTCGGGCGCGACAACGGTAACTCCTCGACTTTTAAGGGTCTCAAGGTTGTTTTGCACTGCTGGGTGTTCCCACATTTCAGTGTGCATGGCGGGACATACGACAACTGGTGCACGTGTCGCTACCAGGATTGCTGTTAAGAGATCATTCGAAATACCACTCGCATAGCTCCCAATGCTCCGCGCAGTGGCAGGGGCTACGACAATAAGGTCTGCTGTCTGACCTAGCGTCGTGTGGGGAATCGGGTCTGGGTCGTCAAAAATAGATGTTTTGACGGGTTCTGAGGCCAAGGCATCGAACGTTGCCCGTCCCACAAATTTCTGGGCGCTTTCAGTCATTACTGGGATCACATGGGCCCCGGCATCGACCAGCATTCTGCACAGTAAAACTGCCTTGTAAGCGGCTATCCCCCCGGTAACGCCCAGGATGATGCGGCGGCCGGCCAGCATCAGCGGCTTCTACCTACTCTTCGTCAGGCACGGCCTCAAGAGCGGCTGCTTCAGCCTCCGCTTGCGCCAGCGCCTCCGCCTCTAAGCGAGCACGTTCCTCCGGGTCGAACCGTTCGTAGCCGATTTTGTCAGCCTGAATTTCTTCAAACGCCGTCGATAACGACTTCCTTGCCGTACTCGTGACTTGTGGAGGGACTTCGCTGCCCCCTCCTTCTCCAAGGCCAAGGTCGTAGGCGATGAGTTGACGTGACCTCTTGGCGGCCAAACTCACCAGCGTAAATTTAGAATCGACCTTTTCAAGTAATGCCTCAAGGCCCGGACTGATCATCGTGTCTTGTTCGTCAGACATCTGCTCTACCTCGATAAGGGTTCAACTGTTTCGACGGAACCACCATGCTATCAGCGGCATGCTTGAGTCGAACGAGCCGCGTTCAGCATAACGTTCTTATGATTCCGATCTCTGTTGACGGAAATTAGTAATCACTGACCTGACGGCTGCTACCGCATTGTCTAGGTCTGCGTTGATGATTATGGAATCTGCGAGCTCACGTCCGGTTTGTTCTTCGGCATCGGCAGCTTCGAGTCGCTGCGCTATATGTTCCTCGCTATCACCTCTGGCTCGCATACGTCGTTCCTGTTCCGGCCGGTTGGGTGGGACGATCAAGACGACAACAGCGTCCTCTTGTCGTTCTCTCACCGCAACTGCTCCTTGCACATCGATCTCTAACAGCAGGTCTTTCCCAGTTGGAACTGTTGGTGTTGGCGTTCCGTATCGATGTCCAAAAAATTCAGCCCACTCATAAAATCCATCTTCGGCAACGCGGATATCGAACTCTTCATCTGTGACGTAAACGTAGGCATCTGGTGCTTCGCTGGGTCTTCGTGATCGTGTTGTCCAGGATCGACTGAGGTGCATTGTCGGGTCTCGGCGCATCAGCTCTGCAACTATGGTTCCCTTGCCCGCGCCACCTGCACCGCAGATGACAAAGATGATCGGATTGCTGTTGTTCGTCACAGCGTTCGACTCCATGCCGTTCAGCAAGCCAAAGTTATGCAGCGAAAAAGTCTACTAATTGAGTACGTTGATTTTCTCCGAGACCCTGCAATCTTCGACTTTCCGCTATTCCGATGTCTCGCATCAATCTTCGGGCTTTAACTTTGCCAATCTTTGGCATCGACTCAAGGGCAGCGAGAGCCTTCATTTTTCCAACCAACTCATCTGTGTCGGCGAGTTCAAGTAGTTCATCAAACGAAACCAATCCCATCTTCAAACGGTCTTTAGTTTCTGCTCTTACCCGGCGTGCCGCAGCTGCCTTTTCGAGGGCTGCTTCGCGTTGTTCAGGTGAAAGGCTGGGCGGTGTGGGCATCGTCGACGAGTCTATCCGCGTTGTGGTTTACGTGGCCCCTCTAGCTAGATCGCCTCCGCTACTTCGGCGGCGATACTTTCGGCAGCTTCCTCAGGTTCACTGGACGCGGTCACAGCTCGTCCAATAACCAAGATGCCGGCACCTTGCTTGATTGCTTCTCCAGGAGTGGCCGGTCGTCCTTGATCGTTTGCCGCAACTCCCTCAGGTCTGATGCCGGGTACAACGGCGAGTAGCTCAGGGGCCACCGTGGACACCTCCACAAGGTCGCTGGCTGCGCAGACAACGCCCCCGCAATCTGCTTCTACCGCATATCCGAGTCTTTCTTGCAGCAAGGACCCAGGGGCTTCTGAATCCGAGGTCAAAACAGTCACCGCAAGCACCATGGGTGGAGTCAACCCAGCAGCTGCTGCCCCTTCATTTAATCCATGAACTGCTGCTGCCAACATGTCAGTCCCACCCGACGAATGGACAGTGACATAGGAAACTCCGAGGCTCCCTAGGACTTTCGCTGTCTTTCCCACGGTTGTCGGGATGTCATGCAGTTTCAAATCGAGGAAAACCTCATAGCCCTGATCCACAAAAGTACCGACAGCTTCTGGTCCCGAAGCAGCGAATAACTCCAATCCAACCTTTGCGACTGAAAACCATGGCAGCATTCGGCGTCCAAGTCGACCCGCTTCAACAAGGTCATCAACATCGAGTGCAAGAGCTAGGCGAGAACGGGCGTCATTAGCGATATCAGGATAATTCATGAGCAACTCCGGTCAGAGAACGTACGGAATTTACTTCATGTTTTCGACACCATCGTTCTAAGTTTCTGAGGATCCGCCGAGAAGCTCTGGGGTCTGCGAAGTGGGCTGAACCCACTTGGACAGCTGATGCACCGGCAGCGAGAAATTCGACTACATGTTCTGCTTTGGTTATACCTCCTACTCCAACAATCGGCACCGGGCCTAGCGATTCGTATACGTCGTAGACAGCCCGAACAGCCACGGGTCGGATACTCGGTCCAGACAATCCACCCCCTCCGTTACCGAGGACCGGGCGTAACGTTTCAGGATCTATCACCATCCCTAACAGCGTGTTGCTAAGCGTCAAAGCTTCGGCACCGGCTTCCATAGCTGCTTTGGCTATGGACACAATGTCGGTTACGTTCGGGCTTAGTTTGGCCCACGTAGGTAACCCCGAAATCAATGAGGCATTCACGGCGGCCTGACAACTGTTGGGGTCGTGAGCAAAAATATCGCCTCGCTCTTCCAAGTTGGGACAACTCACGTTCACTTCAACCGCCGTTATTCCTTTGACTCCCGTCAATCGGCTAGCGACCTCGCGGTACTCATCGACGGTTCGTCCCCAGATACTGACCACAACGCGAGCCTCATGACTTAACAGGGCCGGTAAATCTTCTGTAATCCAACTATCTATACCTGGGTTCTGGAGACCTACTGAATTGATCATTCCTGATGCGGTGCCATGGACTCTTGGCGCGGGATTACCCGGCCATGCTGCGGCTGAGAGTGACTTAACTACAACCGCTCCAAGGTCTGCTAGGTCGCAGTAGGCAGCAAGTTCTGTGCCGTGGCCGACTGTTCCTGAAGCAGTCATGACAGGATTGGGAAAGGTTATTGAGCCAACCTGCACGGCGTGTCGTTGTTCCTTCATTTTGTCGGAACCTCATGGGTAAGGAACTCCTGCAATGACCGGACTGTCAGCGGATTGGACATCCATTCTCGGAGTCCAACCGCGGCAGCTCGCGCCGCGGCGACTGTGGTTAGACAAGGCACTTTGTGAGCAGTTGAAGCGAATCGGATTCGATAGCCGTCACTTCGTGGTCCCCGCCCGCGTGGTGTGTTGACAACGAGTCTGACCTGACCTGCCCCTATCAATTCAACGGCATCTACACCCGCGCTAATCTCGCGCCCTTCTTCACTCAGCTTCGCTACAACAGTCTCAACATGAACTCCGTTGCTGTCTAAGAATTCGGCAGTTCCCGAGGTGGCTGCCAACGTAAACCCAAGTTCAACAAATCCCCTAGCGGCTTCAAGTCCTTGGTCCTTGTCTCTATCTGCCAGGGAGAAAAAGATGGTTCCGCTAAGAGGAAGGGCTTCCCCTGCAGCAATTTGACTTTTCGCAAAAGCCAGCCCGAATGTCCTATCGATACCCATTACTTCGCCGGTGGAACGCATCTCTGGGCCGAGGACTGTGTCAACGTCAGGGAACCGTTGAAAGGGAAGCACTGCTTCTTTTACTGCTACATGGCCTTCTCGAATAGGTTCTGGCAAAGCACCTAATCCTCGGAGTTCTTCGAGTGTTTCTCCAGCCATCACTCGTGCAGCAACTTTCGCCAACTGCACGCCTGTCGCTTTGGCTATAAAGGGAACTGTTCGTGATGCCCGGGGGTTTGCCTCAATTACGAATACTTGACCTTGCTTAACCGCGAACTGCACATTAAGAAGTCCAACGACTTCGAGTCGTTCAGCGAGTCGTTGTGTGTATTCGATTATCACTTCTTGGGTTTCCGGGGACAGGTTGGGTGGCGGTATCGCACATGCGCTGTCTCCTGAATGAACACCTGCTTCTTCTACGTGTTCCAGGATTCCGCCGAGAACAAAGTCGCCTGTGTGGTCCCGAATGGAGTCGACATCTACTTCGATAGCGTCTTCTAAGAACCGGTCGACGAGTACGGGACGATCGGCTGATAATCCACCTTCTCGCCCTAAGCCCCCAAACTCGGCTAGCTCTTTCATCGCTTCTTCAAGTTCTTGCAGGTCGTACACAATCGTCATCGCTCGACCACCAAGCACATAGCTGGGTCGCACTAACACTGGAAATCCGACGCGTTTACAGATCTGTGATGCCTCCTCAAAAGTAACTGCAGTTCCGCCTGGTGGTTGTGGGATCTCTAACTGGGCGCATAGTGAGTTCCAACGTTCCCGGTCTTCGGCAAGGTCAATAGAGTCGGGAGAGGTTCCACAAACAAGTTCAGTTGGCAACTCAGATGCCAATTTCAACGGGGTTTGCCCACCAAGACTGACGATAACTCCAACAGGGTTTTCAGCATCAATAACGTTGAGGACATCTTCTAGTGTCAACGGTTCAAAATAAAGACGGTCCGATGTGTCGTAATCGGTGGACACAGTTTCAGGGTTGCAGTTCAGCATGATGGTTTCATAGCCGGCTTCTTCGAGAGCGAAGCTTGCGTGAACACAGCAATAATCGAACTCAATACCTTGACCAATGCGATTAGGACCTGACCCCAGAATCATCATCCGAGGTCGTGTCCCTTGACGTATCTCGTCTTCGTCTTCATAGGTCGAATAGTGATACGGCGTTATCGCGTCAAACTCGGCAGCGCAGGTGTCAACAGTTTTGAAGGTCGTGCGGACACCTTTGGCAAGCCGTTCTGACCGAACGTCAACCTCTTGCGCCTTTAAGAGATAGGCGAGCTGCGCGTCTGAAAACCCGAGTTGCTTCGCTCGTCGCCATTCCATTTTTGTAAGAGAAGAAAGATCCGATTGCTCTAGGTGGAGCCGTTCCTCAACAATCAGCAGCATCTGATCTAGGAACCAGCTATCAATCGCGCAGGCGATATAGATCTGATCGATCGAGATGCCTCTCCTCATCAGTTCGCCTATCTGGAACAATCTTTCTGCTGTAGGAACAGCTATAGCCGAGAGCAACTCAGCCTCATCTTGTTTCAAATATTGACTTTCTCCGGGATCAGCATTTAGACCTGATCGACCCTGTTCAAGCGATCGAATGCCTTTTTGGAGACTCTCTGGAAAAGTGCGTCCTATGGACATTGCCTCACCCACAGATTGCATTTGAGGCCCTAGCACGCCCGAAGCACCTGGGAGCTTTTCAAATGCCCACCGTGGGATCTTGGTGACTACATAGTCGATCGTTGGCTCAAAACTCGCTGGTGTTTTTTCCGTGATGTCATTGGTGATCTCATCGAGGCGGTATCCCACCGCTAACCGCGCCGCTATTTTGGCTATCGGGAAACCTGTGGCCTTTGAGGCCAAGGCTGAACTCCTGCTCACACGGGGGTTCATCTCAATAACAATTTGCTCACCTGTTTCGGGGTGAACCGCAAATTGGACGTTGGACCCGCCGGTCTCGACTCCAACTCGTCGGATACAAGCAAAAGCTGCGTTGCGCATTTCTTGATACTCAACGTCGGAAAGGGTCTGTGCTGGGGCGACGGTGATGGAGTCGCCTGTATGAACTCCCATGGGGTCGACATTCTCAATCGAACAGATCACGACACAGTTATCGGCGTGATCTCTCATTACTTCAAGTTCGTATTCTTTCCAACCTTTGATTGATTGCTCAATCAATATCTCTGAGATCGGACTCGCCTTCAAACCTAGGGCTGCCACACTTTCGAACTCTTCGACGCTATGGGCAAAGGCTGTGCCTTTTCCGCCCAAAATGTATGCAGGGCGGATAATGACCGGGAGTCCGATTTCTTCGACCACGGTCATGGCCTCATCCATCGTGTGCGCGATTCCAGATCGAGCGCACTTCAAACCAATCTGTTCCATCGCTTGTCTGAACAGGTCTCGGTCCTCTGCAGTAGCGATGGCTTCACCACTTGCGCCGATCATTTCTACGTCGTATTCCTCCAACACTCCTGATTCAACGAGTTCGATGGCCAGATTGAGTGCTGTTTGACCTCCGAGAGTCGGCAGGATCGCATCCGGCCTCTCGCGTTCGATGATCGCTGTCAGCACGTCAACCTCGAGTGGTTCTATATATGTAGCGTCTGCGAATTCTGGGTCGGTCATGATTGTTGCTGGATTCGAGTTAGCAAGAATTATGCGATAGCCCTCGTCTCGTAGCACCCGACACGCTTGGGTCCCTGAATAATCAAATTCGCAGGCTTGGCCGATCACAATGGGTCCAGATCCAATGATCAAAATGCTTTGGATATCGTCGCGCCTCGGCATTACTTGGGGCTTCCGTGAAACGATGTCATCAAGTCAGCGAACTGTTGGAACAGGTAGCGGGAATCATGTGGTCCTGGACTCGCCTCTGGGTGGTACTGAACGCTAAATGCAGGTATGTCATTGCAGCGGAGGCCCTCAAGGGCGCCGTCATTAAGGCAGACGTGTGTTTCTGTGACTCCTGGGATAGAGCCTGACTCAATAGCGAAATTATGATTTTGGCTGGTGATTTCTATTCGGCCGTTATCCAGGTTGCGAACAGGCACATTGCCCCCATGGTGACCGAACTTCATCTTGTAGGACTTTCCGCCCAAAGCCAGAGAAAGAATCTGATGACCAAGACAGATTCCGAACACTGGCACTTTCCCAAGCAGGGCACTGAGAGCGGTAACCACTTGGCCCGCCATCATCGGGTCCCCTGGGCCGTTAGACAAGAACACGCCGTGGGGTTCCAAAGCAAGAACCTCGTCACTGGTGGTGTGAGCGGGCACCACAAATACAGTCGCTATTTCAGAAAGTTGTTCCACAATTGATTTCTTGATGCCTAAGTCGTAAGCGACAACTCGAAAATCGCCACCGTCAACTTTGTAGGCTTTTGAAGTAGTCACGGCGCTAACAAGGTCTACTCCAGTCGTGCCAGGCTCCATTGAGGCCGCCTTAGTGAGCTGTTCAAGAGATGCGGAACCGAATGCGGCCGGCATGGCACCGTTCTCTCGAACGTGTCGGGTTAGCCGTCGGGTGTCAACCCCAGAGATTCCCGGTATCCCTTCTGATCGTAGGTAGGTATCTAAGTCGCCTTCGCTGCGCCAATTAGACCTTCGTCTCGATAGTTCACGGACAACCACACCCCTACAGAAGGGACGTTTCGCCTCGTCGTCGGCGCCTGTGACGCCATAGTTCCCTATGTGGGGGTATGTGAAATTAATGATTTGTCCGGCGTAGGACGGGTCGGTGATCACTTCTTGGTAGCCGCTCAAGACAGTGTTAAACACCACTTCCCCAGAAGTGACGTCAACCTCTGCACCTATGAGTTCTCCTTCGAACGATGTGCCGTCGGCGAGCGCCAACGCTCCTTCGCGAATTTGGGTCACTTACTCTGCCTGCCGTCCATCATTTGTCCTCTTGCTCGATTTTTAGTTGCGTGCTTCCGCATCAATCAATCTCTATTCCCGAACCCAACAATCGAAAAAGAACTGCCATTCTCACCGCTACTCCGTTAGTGACTTGTTGGTTAATGAGGACATTTGCTCGTTTGTCCATGACAGTGTCAGCAATTTCTATTCCTCGGTTTACTGGTCCTGGATGGAGGATTACGAGGTCGTCGTTCATCCTGTTAGCCCGAGATTCGGTTACTCCATAGCGCTCGATATAGTCATCCATAGAGCTAACGACGGTCTCACCCATGCGTTCCTTCTGGATTCTGAGCAGTCCCACCACGTCTAAACTCGGAAGCACTTCATCTAGGTCGTCGGTAATGTCAACCGGCCAGTTGTCGAGGTCGGTGGGTTGAAGCTCAGGCGGAGCCACGATGGTAACTTTCGCTCCGAGACTGCGGTAAGCGGCCAAGTCGCTTCGCGCGACGCGGCTGTGTTTGACGTCACCAACTATGCCGATATGGATCCCAGATAAGGACGCTTTGGTTCCTGCCGTCCCATGGAAGTGTTGACACAGGGTGTAAGCATCCAACAGCCCCTGTGTCGGATGAGCATTTAATCCATCGCCAGCATTAATGACAGAAATTGTTTCCCCGACGGCTTCAGCGATCTCTCCTGGAAGACCACCCGAGCCGTGCCGAATGACTAGGGCATCAACTCCTAGGGCTCGAATTGTTTCCACGGTGTCTTGCAGCGACTCTCCTTTGGAGAGGGAAGATGTGTGCGTGGGGAAGTCAATGACATCCGCCGAAAGTCGTTTGGCAGCTAGATCAAATGACATGCGAGTCCGGGTCGAGTCTTCGAAAAAAATCATCGCTATGGTCCGACCGCGTAATGCTGGAACTTTAGGGATTGGTCTTTGGCTGACTTCGACAAAGCGATCCGTTAAATGCAGCAATTCCCGAATTACGTCACGGTTTAAGCCAGCGAGGTTGATGAGGTGATTACTCATTTGCGCATTTCCCCTAACAGCACTCCTTCAGGGTTCACATCAACAACTTCGTCACGACGGGTGGGCAGATTCTTGCCAACAAAATCCGGGCGGATCGGTAATTCTCGATGACCGCGATCGATCACGACGGCTAGTTGGACCGCTCGCGGTCGACCGAAATCGGTGAGAGCGTCGAGGGCGGCCCGAATTGTTCTACCGGTAAACAAAACATCGTCGACCAGGACGACTATCTTCCCTCCGAGATCAATTTGGATATCTGTTTCTGCCTCGGGCATAACGGGTCTCAGCCCTATGTCATCGCGATAGAGAGCAACGTCGAGGGTTCCGGTGGGGACATCTACACCATCGATCTCAAACAGAAGTCTCGAAAGTAATCGAGCTATTTCAACGCCACCGGTCTGGAGTGCAACAAGCACAACATCCTCAAGTCCTTGATTGCGTTCGATAATTTCATGGCTGATCCGGGTAAGGGCTCTGTGGACCTGCGCCGCGTCCAACACGGTGGTACGGGCGACAAAAACGCCCCCATAGGGGGGCGTCATACGGCGCTCGCGGTCAGCCACTGTCTTTCCTCCTGTCCGTATGAGCCTCACAGGACTCGCTTCACGGTCAGGTGTGCAGCCTAGTCGAAAGAGAGTTCTCTTCAGTGACCAATCGGTAGCCGGTTATCGCGCCTATTGCATGTCGCGCGCTGCGGTGCCAAGAATGCCGTTGATGAACTTTCCGCTTTCTTCGGTTGCGCCAAATAGGTTTCCTAGTTCGACTGCTTCGTTGATGACGACGGCAACTGGTGCGTCTCCTAGGAGTAATTCGTGAATACCTATTCGAAGAATCCAAAGGTCAAGCATTCCCAGACGATCTAAGGACCAGCCTTCGTTCAGGTACGCATCAATTTCGGCGTCGATTCGTTCAACATCTGCGGATACTCCCTTAACAAGCTCTTCGACTAGTTGCGCGGGGGCTATCACTTGGCTGCTCAAAACATGGTCGACTGATACCCCGCGGACCTCTGCTTCATATAACAGCTCGATGGCTCGCTCCCGAGCCTCTCGCTTCTGAATTGAGGGACGGGGTGCAAATGGGTCTTTAGTCACCCGTTGGCTCTTTCGATGTAATCACCTGTTCTCGTATCTACCTTCAGTCGTTCATCTATTTCGATGAAGAGTGGGACCTGCACGATAAGCCCAGTCTGCATGGTCGCCGCTTTCCGAGCCCCAGAAACCCGATCTCCTTGGATTCCAGGTTCAGTCTCAGCAACCGCTAACACCACTGAAGCCGGCAATTCAATATCAATTATTTCGCCGCCGTACATTTGTAAGACTGCCCCTTCTCCTTCTACGAGATAATTCGGTGCCGTTCCGAGGTGTTGCCTATCGACTTGAAGCTGTTCATAGGTCTCTTTATCCATGAAGACCAGCTCGCTGCCGTCGGCATAGAGGTACTGCATTTCCCGTTTGTCTATGACGGCACGTTCCATTTTCTCCCCGGCCCGGAAAGTGCGTTCGATCACTGCTCCAGTCCGAACATTTCGCAGCGTGGTTCGGACGAACGCGCCTCCTTTACCTGGTTTGACGTGCTGAAATTCCGATATCTGGAATAGGCCGTCGTCTAAGTCGACCGTCATCCCGTTCTTGAACTCTGAAGTGGATATGGACATAGGTTTCCTTGGGTTCGGGAACTGTCGACAAACAGGTCGACTTACACAATTGGAACTTTCGGGGCTGCGGTGAGTCGTCGAAATCCTGACGATGTAATCAATACCGTGTCTTCTACGCGTACACCGCCGACACCGGGAAGGTACACGCCTGGCTCTACAGTTACTACTTGGGCTTCTTCGAGAACTTCGGAGCTTTTTCCGTTAATCCAAGGTGCCTCGTGAATCTCAAGACCTACTCCGTGACCTGTTCCGTGCACGAAATACTCCCCTAGACCTCTGTCGCTCAGGTGAGACCGACATGCGTCGTCAACCTCACAGGCTTTGACCCCAGGGTGGACCATTTCGCACCCACGTTCTTGAGCTTCGGTAACACTATTTATCATGTCCCAAGAAGATTGATCGGCGTCACCGACTATGTAGGTTCTCGTCATATCGGAGTGATACCCGTCGATGACTGCACCAAAATCGACGACCACTAAGTCTCGTGCCCTGATCACGCGACTTGACGGCCTAGCGTGGGGCGCTGCCCCATTTGGTCCACTTGCGCAAATAGTTTCAAACGAAAGTGCTTCAGCTCCCAAATCGAACATGGCACTGTCGAGAGCTCGAGCGAATTCGAGTTCGGTTGGCTGCCCACCGAGGTCAGGAAGGAGCTGCATTAACGCGCTGTCGGCTATTGACGCCGCAGCTTGTATACGAGCAATTTCAGATGGATCCTTTACCTGTCTCAAATCGGAGATCAGCCCATTAGAAGGCAGCACCTCTACGTCCATCTCTTTTTTTAATTCTTCTACCGCGCCCCAGGTGATCCGATCGGCTTCGAGCGTCAAAGTCTTAGAACTTCTCATTTGAGCGGCGATGAACTCTTTTTGCTGCTTGCCGTCTCCCACAAATAGTTCGATAGCTGTTCCAGATATCTCCCGAGCAGCTTGGTCGGCGTATCGACCATCGGTGAGCAAGTGGCTTGATGAACCGGTTATTAGTAGCTTTCCGGCCGATCCGGTGAAGCTGCTAAGCCACCGGATGCTTACGCCGTCTATGGTGAGAAAATTTTCAATCGAGTGATCGCTCATGGCTTGGCGAACGTCGCTGAGGTGGGAGTTGTGATCGATGTTCGGGAGGTCAATCATCGCTTTGGTTATAGGCGTCGATCGCGATATCGATTGCTTCCGGGTAGCCAGCGCCTCCCTTCCCGACTACCGAAGAAACCGCCACGGGTTCAATCACTGACAAGTGTCGCCATGGCTCACGTTCTTTGGGGTCAGATAAGTGAAGCTCGACTACCGGGCCTTTGTAGGCGGTCAACGCGTCGTGTAACGACCATGAGTAATGAGTAAGCGCTCCTGCATTAATAACTATTGAAGCCACCCGAGCTCGGGCGCCGTGAATCGCATCGATCAAATCACCTTCGTGATTACTTTGAACATGCTCCAAGTCAAAGCCTTTTTGCTGTGCTCGTTCGCGCGCAGCGGCAACGTGGTCCAAAAGTGTTTCGGAGCCGTAGATCTCTGGTTGGCGATCTCCTAAAAGGTTTAGGTTCGGTCCGGAGAGGAGGAGAATTACAGGACGTGCCACATCACTAGGTTGCCAGACGTGAGGGCAAATCATTGCCTCACATTTGGGTTAATACTTCTCGCAGCACTTTTTCTGGCACTCCCGGCACTACTTCAAGACCATTGGCACCATCCAAAATGAACGTCAAACCGTTTATTGCTTTCTTGTCACGAGCAAAGAGTGTCATCACTTGGTCAACATCGCACCCTTCGGGAAGATCCCTGGGCAACTCGTAAACATCCAGCACTCGGCCGTGTTCTGCCAACTTTACTTCGTCGATTCTTCCCATTGCATGCGCAACTAAAGCTGCATATTGGATGCCGATAGCGACGGCTTCGCCATGCCGAAGATCAAAACGACCTTCTATTTCCAGTGCATGGGCGAGCGTGTGCCCGTAATTCAATAGGGCACGGCCGGCGCCTTCTCGCTCGTCAGCAGCCACTATGTCTGCTTTGATTTGTATACATGCCGCTACTCGTTGATCGAGTGCCAGTGCGTCTAGACCGTCACCTCCAAGGAAATGGTATTTAGCTAATTCGCCCATTCCCGAACGAAACTCTCTTTCCGGTAGCGACGTGAGTACATCGGTGTCGCATATCACCGCGCTCGGTTGCCAAAACGCTCCAACAAGGTTCTTGCCTTCTGGAAGGTTCACTCCTGTTTTGCCTCCGATAGCAGCATCGATCTGGCCTAACAATGTGGTCGGCACATGCATCACGCGAATACCGCGGTGATAAACAGAAGCAGCGAAACCAGCGACGTCAGTCACAACACCACCACCAATACCTACAACTAGGTCTTGACGGGTCAATCCTTCTTGAGCAAAGAACGAGCATAAATCTTCGACGACTCGAAGCTGCTTTGCGTCTTCTCCACCCGGCAGGAAATGCACAGTGGAAGGCAGATCGGTTTTTACCTCGACGTCGATACCTGGTTGAGTGACGAACGCCACTCTCGACACTCCGGGGGGAACGAGTGATTGGAACTCGTTAAGCGCAGACGCGCCAACCACAATCGGATAGCTACGGGAGTCCAGCGGTACCTCAAGACGAATCACACAACGAAGAGTACCGACTCAAAGGTGTGGTCAAGCCTGAAATAACCGGTCCCCCGTATCTCGAAGGCCTGCGGTCACTTGAGTTGTTGTGATCGAAGGAGATGAAGTGCCCTTAGACAGTCAGGCCAACAGATTCAGCCATCGCCTCGATCGGAGGTTGCTGACCCGTCCATAAACGAAATTGTTCGCCGGCCTGGTGGAGAAGCATCCCTAGCCCGTTTAATGTTCGAAGCCCACGAGAATCCGCTTCCTTGAGCAAGGTTGTTTTAGCCGGCTCGTAGATGAGATCAACAATACTTTGATCGTCTCGCAATAGATCTGCATCGAAAGGCATTGGGTCGTTCGGAGCCATACCGAGTGGTGTGGCGTTAATAATTAGTTCAGCATCTCTGATCGCGTTTTGTTGAACCACAGAGCTTGTGCCGCCGACGATTTCGACAACCTGCGCTGCTGAACTATGCGTCCTGTTGTATATCCCGACCGTGGCCCCGTTTTCAACCATGGTGAGAGCTACGGATCGAGCGGCGCCGCCAGCTCCCACTATGACGACTCGCAGACCCTCTACATCTAATGCCATTTGTGTTCGTATCGAATTCAGTAATCCGATCCCATCGGTGTTCTCTCCGATAAGTCGGTCATCTTCTACCCGAACGCAGTTGACGACACCTAGTTTGGCAGCGGTGGCCGAAAGATTATCTACGGCCGAAGCTACGGCTGCCTTGTGGGGCATCGTTACGGATAATCCTTTGAATCCAAGAGTTCTCATATCTTGGACTGCTTTGGCTCCCTGGCCTTCCGGCACATGACACGCGACATACATCCAGTCGAGCCCCAGTGCCGCGAAGGCGGCGTTGTGAAGGCTCGGACTCAGTGAATGGCTTACAGGGTCACCGATTACCGCAGCTACTCGCGTGTATGGGCTGGGCATCTTGTCTGGAAGCACTAACACAGACCGCGCTCCTGACATTTGGCTTTATCTCGTTCGAATTGATCACTACTAACCGAAAAATTGTGGCGCCCTTCTGAATCGGCAAGCACATAAAACATCCATTGACCCGAGACCGGTGCCATTGCAGCTTCTAATGCGGCCTTACCTGGCGCCGCAATTGGTGTCGGAGGAAGACCTTTGGACAAACGCGTATTGAAGGGTGATTCAGTTTGGAGGTCACTTGCAGTCAGCTGATTGTCGCCAGTGACATAAACGATTGAAGCATCAATACCTAGATACCAGTCCGCAGCGAGACGGTTGTGAATGACCCTTGAGATCTTTGCTCGTTCATTCCCAACCCGGGCTTCGCGTTCGATCAAGCTAGCTAGTACGACGGTCTCATACGGAGTGAGGCCAACTGTCTGGGGAGCTGCCGCATAGCCGAGTTTTGTTAGGACTTGGTCGAATCTGGTCAACATTTGAGTCAAGAGTTCTTCCGGGGTGGAGTCCGGTCCCAGGTAGTAAGTGTCAGGGAATAGTAATCCTTCGTATGGTTCAATCGCCCCGACGGGCATGGCCGCGGGCGATGGCGCGTAATTTGAGACGACATGTTGCATCCGCATTTCGTCTTCGAATTCCGCCCCACTAAAGGGGGCATCTGCGACTTGGTCGATGGCAGTGATGATCTGCCGAACCGTTAGTCCTTCCGGGATTGTGAGCCGGATCCGAACATTTTGTTCTACGTAACGTGGTCCGGTTTTTAGGATCTCCAGTGCATCCCACACCGCTGAATTCGTGTGAAAGGTGTAGTCGCCTGCCTGAAATAAAGGTGCCCCTTTGAGACGCACATACCACTCGTATGCTCGTGCGTCAGGTATTACCCCGTACTGTTCAAGGATTTGGGAAATTCCACTGGTACTCACACCCGGGGGCAACGTTAAATTGATTGCCGCGCCCTGCTCGCCTGGAGGGTCGAGTTGTTCTCTCCCCCACTGAACTGCTCGAAGTGTTACCCAAGCGGCTATTAAGAGGAGTGCCAACAGAAACAGGATCGACAAGGTAGTTCCTCGTCCTTTACGAACGAACACGGTTTCATAGTCAACCCCTTCTCTTTGACTGGGTTTGGCTCGTTCGGTGCGACGTTGTCGGGGCGGCGGGGGGCGAAAGCCTCTGAACGATGAATCAGTGGGGCTGTTCATCTCCCCTCCATCCAAGCTTGTAGCAGGATGGCTGCTGCTACTTTGTCAACTACTTTGCGTCTCTGGGTGGCATCAAGTCCTTGTTCTTTCAATATTCGCTCAGCCTCAACGGTTGTGAATCGTTCGTCGTGTAGTTCGATTGGAATCGAAACTGTTTGCCCAATGGCTTCTGCTTCTTTTCTGGCCCCTTGAGCTGCCTTTCCTTCGGTTCCATCTAGTGACAGGGGAAGTCCGACAACGAGAATTTCCGCCTCCACTTCCTCGACGATAGCTTTGATCCGCCGATGGTCTTGGTCGCGACTTCCCGTCCGGGTAACAACTTCATATGGAGTGGCGAGGCTGCCGCTGCTATCTGAAATGGCGACGCCGATGCGTTTCTCTCCTAGGTCGATTCCGACGGCTCTCATCCGAGGAATCAACCTCCCTCTATACCAGCGGCCCGTCGGGCACTGTTTAGTGCCTCTTCAATCCCATCGACGTTTTTCCCGCCGGCGACGATCAGTGGTGGGTTGCCCTTGCGACCAAAACCCCCCTGGATCAAGTTTGCTGCTTCGTCGATAAGTGATGCTGCTTCAAATTTTCCGTCCGGAATGACTGCGGATACCAACGCGACCCCGCCACTATCCGGAGCGCCGGCCAAGACCACGGCTTGAATATCCGAACGATCTCTTATAGCGGCAGCTAGGTCACGTAATTCGTCGCGTTCCATTCCGTCTAATCGTTCGATAACGATTCCGTCTCTAGCGCTATCGGCAAGTTCATTTGCTCGAACTCCTGCTGTGACTTGCTGCAGCGTCTTAACCTGACTGCGCAGGTCTTTGATCTCTCCTAAGCGGCGTTGCAGAGCATCTAGAACCTCATCTGCTGATGCGTTAAGCAACTCTCCTACTTGGGTCAATAGTTGTTCACTATTTTGAAGCCGTTCGACGGTAGCAAGTCCGGTGACCGCTTCGACACGGCGAATATTGGAACCAATACTGCTTTCTGAGATGATCCTGAGGTGCCCTATATCTCCTAGAGCATTTACGTGCGTCCCTCCGCACAATTCGAGTGAGTGCTGGCCGGCCTCCAAGACTCTTACTATGTCGCCGTATTTGTCGCCAAAAAACGCTACAGCCCCTACTTCTTGGGCGTTTTCCATCGTTGTTTCATAGTGGCGACAGCTTCCGTTGGTAAGTAACTCGGCATTGACTAGGTCCTCGATCTCTGCTTGTTGCTCAGCTGTGACCGCTTCGAAGTGGTTGAAGTCAAAGCGCAACCGATCGGGAGCGACTAGCGAACCGGCTTGTTTGACGTGGTCTCCGAGAACTTCGCGTAAGGCCCAATGCAGAATGTGAGTAGCTGTGTGGTTTCTGCGAATTGCTGAACGCCGTTCATCATCGATCTCTGCGATGACACTGGAAGAAGCGCTGATTGTTCCGTCAACGATGCGGCCTATGTGCCGGTGCAGGCCGGGCAAGGCGAAGGTGCAGTCATCGACTTCTACAACACCATCCTCGCTTCTTATCGTGCCGACGTCGCCAATTTGACCACCACTCTCGGCATAGAACGGTGTCTTATCAAGAAACACTTCTACTCGAGACTCTTCCAGCTCAACCACAGCGAGGACCTGAGCGTCATCGACGCGGCTGGACTCACGGACAAACTCTGTGATCTCGAACTGGTCCAGAATGTCTCGGTATACCTCGTTTGCTATGACGGGCCCATCATCTCGAGCGGATCTAGCTCGTTCGCGCTGCTCGTTCATCGATACGTCGAAACCTTCTTTGTCTAAAGTGAGGTTCCGTTCACTAAGAATTTCTTCTGTGACCTCTACAGGAAAGCCAAACGTATCGTGGAGCTGAAACGCAACATTCCCGGGGAGTGATTCTCCGTCAGCGAGAGAAATCACAGCCTCCTCTAGTATCTGCGAGCCGGTTGCTAATGTTCGCCGAAATTGTTGTTCTTCTCGGCCAACGACATCTTTTATCATTTCGAGGTTCTCGCGTAATTCCGAATAGTGATCACCCATTACCTCGGCTACAACTTCAACTAGCGAAGGCATTACGACATCTTCGACCCCTAAAGTCCAGGCATGCCTAACGGCTCGTCGGATAATGCGACGGAGCACATAGCCGCGATCTTCGTTAGAGGGGAAAACACCATCGCTTATTAACAGCGCCGTGGACCGCGCATGATCTGCGAAGATACGCATCGATATGTCGGTGGATGCATCCTGCCCATACTTAATTCCTGTAATTCGCTCAGCTTCTGAGAGCAAGGGTGTGAACAGGTCGATATCCCAAACAGATGGGACTCCTTGGAGCACAGCTAGTAGCCGCTCCATACCGGCGCCAGTGTCAATGCCCGTCTGCGGCAAGGGCGCTAAGTCGCCTGACCCATCATTGGAAAATTGCATGAATACTAAGTTCCACACTTCGATGAATCGATCTTCCCCACCTTCTGCGGGTCCGCCATCATCGCCATATTCCGGGCCCAGGTCATAAAAAATTTCGCTACAGGGGCCGCATGGCCCGGTATCGCCAGCCGCCCACCAGTTGTCTTTATCTAATCGCTGTATCCGTTCGGCTGGTAGGCCAACCGATGAGGTCCAAATTTCCTCAGCCTCGTCATCGCTTACATGAACAGTGACCCAAAGGCGATCTCTCTCTAGCTTCAGAACTTCGGTTACGAACTCCCAGGCCCAAGGAATAGCTTCAGCTTTGAAGTAATCACCGAAACTAAAGTTGCCCATCATCTCGAAAAAGGTGAAATGGCGGTTTGTTCTACCTATGTCATCAAGGTCGTTGTGTTTACCCCCGGCACGAACACACTTTTGAATGGTGCAGAGTCGCGACGCCGGAGGTTGCTCCTCCCCCAAGAAGTACGGCATAAAGGGGACCATGCCAGCCACAGTGAACAACAACGAGGGTTCATGAGGTATCAGACTCGCTGAACTGCGGACCTGATGGTCGCGCTCGGCCCAGAACGTTGAGAAGGCTTCTCGCAATTCACCTGCTTGCATGCCTCAAGATGGTAGCGAGGTGTTGCTACTGGCACTCGGTCCTAATCAATAACGGTCAGAAACCTTTATTTGTTCACCGCGGAGTTTCGTTTCGGTATCACGCATCTCTCGCTGCCCATCAGCCCACGCCTCACGCAAATCTCGACTAACTCGTCGAGCAGCTCCTGCCACAGTTGCGGTTCCTCGCACGGGGGCATAGCGGGCTGCTAAATGGCGAAACTGTCGCCGAATCCACAGAGAGCCTCCGGCGCCAAACACTCCGCCCAGCAGCAGCCATCTAAGTCGTTTAAACACGCCTACAGCCTGCCATGAACTCCACTCCAACGCTTTCATCTTTGTCGAGTACTTCAGCCATCGTTCATACGATTAATCGCAGACCTTAATCCCGCCGAAATCGCTTTAAGTTTTATTAAGGGAGCAGCAGTCACACGAGCAGATTTTCGACCTACTGATCGAAGATTTTGAGATATCTCCTCAGCTGCACCAATGACTCCCTGCAATCTCTCTAACTCAACATCGGCATGGTCGACGGTTTCTTTTAGACCGTCTACAGCGGGCAGAGCGTGATCGGCAAGTCGATCTGCTGCTGAGCGCAAGTCACGCAACACAGAAATTAGTCGTGTTAGCAGCAGTAAGAGGACCGCCATCGTGACTATCACACAGACTGTGACTACTACGGCGACTAGATCCCAGACAGTCATTTGTTGTCGCCTTGATCGTCTGAACCGCTATCGCCAGTATTTTCTGTCGAGCTGTTCACCACTCTCCACCTGTGTTGCAGCGCGGAAAGTTCAGCCTCATGCCCATGTCGAGTTGGTGAGTAATAACGTTCGTGTGTGATCTCATCTGGAAGGTACTGCTGGTCAACCCATCCTTCTTCATTTCCGTGTGGATAGACGTAACCGGCTCCATGACCTAAATCTTGCGCGCCGCTGTAGTGACCATCACGCAAATGAACTGGTACTCGTCGACCCACTCCCTTTTTGACATCACTTCTTGCTTGTGTGATAGCTACCAACGCCGAGTTCGACTTAGGGGCAGTCGCTAGATGAATGACTGCTTGAGCTAAGTTCAATTGAGCCTCTGGCAGTCCTACGAATTCAACTGCTCTTGCGGCTGCGTCTGCAACGAGTAACGACATTGGGTCAGCCATACCAATGTCCTCAGACGCGAGAATCACCAGTCTTCTCGCTATAAAACGGGCGTCTTCACCAGCCTCGAGCATTCGAGCTAGCCAGTAGAGTCCCGCATCAACGTCTGAGCCTCGAATACTTTTAATGAACGCAGAAATGACGTCATAGTGTTCGTCTTCTCCGTAACGGTGGGCTCTGGCGTCAAGCGCGTGTTCTGCATGCTGTAGTTCAACATTGGCACCTTTGCCTCCGGCAAGAACGACCGCTACTTCCAAGGCAGTTAAGGCTCGTCTCGCATCTCCATCTGCGCGTTGAGCGAGATGTTCAGTCGCTTCTGATGTAATGGCAGCCTCTTCGTGTGTTGCCCCTCGGAGCAGAAGTTCCTTAATCGCTGCGTCCGTTAATTCGTTTAGTCGAAATAAGTTCGATCTCGAGAGAAGTGGTGCGTTCACTTCGAAGTATGGGTTCTCTGTGGTTGCACCTATGAGAATTAGCAACCCATCTTCTACTGAAGGCAGCAGGGCGTCTTGCTGTGCTTTGTTAAACCGGTGGACTTCATCAAGGAACAGAATCGTACCTATGCTCCGTTCACCTAGACGCCGTTGTGCTTCTTGGATTACGAAACGCACGTCTTTTACCGAAGCAGATACCGCTGACAGCGTTATGAATTCTTTATCGGTGTGGTTGGCAATCAAGCGAGCCAAGGTGGTTTTCCCGCACCCAGGGGGACCCCACAAAATGATTGAGGTCAGTCGATCCGCCTCGATAAGTGTTCTCAGCGGCGCCTCAGCTCCTAAGAGCTCTTCGTGGCCTACCAGATCGTCTAACCGGCGGGGACGGAGTCGTGCGGCAAGTGGAGCCCGACGTTTCATCACTTCTTCGGCTGCTGACTCAAATAGGTCGCTCACAGTAACGAACCTAGTTGCCCACAGAAGACATTTTGGTCAGGTAGCGGGGGGCAGCACCCTAAGTCCAAGTTCATCGAGTTGGGTCTGGTCGATGGGTGTTGGGGCTTCGGTAAGAGGGTCAGTGCCCGATTGACTCTTCGGGAACGCTATGACTTCGCGAATATTTTCTTCTCCAACCAGTAGTGCCACTAGTCGATCAATCCCGAACGCGAAACCAGCGTGCGGTGGCGCCCCGTAGCGGAAAGCATCCATCAAGAACCCGAACTTTTGTTGTGATTCTTCTTCGCTGATTCCCAAAAGATCGAAAATCTGTTGCTGGATCTCCCTCCGGTGGATACGTACGCTCCCGGACCCCAATTCCCATCCGTTCAAAACTAAATCGTACGCCTGAGACCTCACTCGTAGCAGGTCACTAGGTTCTGTGCTGTCTGAGAGAAGTTCTAGGTCGTCTTCATGGGGCATGGTGAATGGGTGGTGCGCCGGTACCGGGTTTCCTTCGCCATCAATATCTTCGAACAGTGGGAAGTCGACTACCCAAAGAAAGTGGAATCCTCCTTCGTTTACTGGAGGCTTTCCTAGTTCGAGTCGTAGAAGCCCTAAAACGTGAACTGTTCGACGCCAGTCGTCAGCTATGAGATAACAAATGTCGCCTGCCGTCGCTTCCATAGCTACCAATAAATTCGAGATCTCTTCGTCGCTCATGAACTTGGCCACCGGAGAGTTCACTTCTCCTGATTCCCCAACTTTCAACCAGACCAAGCCTTTAGCGCCCCAACTTTTTGCCTTATCGGTTAGTTGGTCGAGTTGATTACGGCCAATTTCACTGCCACCTTCGACTTTGATTCCCTTAATGCACGATGCTTTGAACGCGTTGAAGTCAGTGTTGGTAAAAACATTCGTCAGCTCGACTAGCTCATAGCCAAATCGAGTGTCTGGTTTGTCTGAACCATACCTATTCATGGCTTCGAGCCAGGACATCTCGGGTATCGACCCGGGTCGTTCTCCTGTTACGGATTCTGCCGCCTCGCTGACAGCTTCTGAGACGACCGCTCTGACGTCTTGGCCGTCAACGAAACTCATTTCCATATCTAATTGCGTAAATTCAAATTGTCTATCTGCCCGAAGGTCTTCATCTCTCATGCACCGCGCTATCTGGTAGTAGCGGTCTATGCCTCCAACCATGCACAGCTGCTTGAACAGCTGAGGACTCTGTGGGAGTGCGTAAAAGTTGCCAGGACTTAACCGACTTGGGACAACGAAATCTCTGGCGCCTTCAGGGGTCGAGGCTATGAGCATCGGTGTTTCGACTTCAACGAACTCCTGGGTGTCCATGGAACGACGAATAGCGGAGTTAATCAAGGCTCGGCTTCGAAGATTTCGCTGCATCCTTCCAGTACGCAGATCTAGGTAGCGGTGGCGGATTCGGATGGTTTCATCAACCTCAACCCGTCCACTTATCTGGAATGGGGGTGGCTCCGCCTCCGAGAGAACCTCAACTGTTGCTTCGCCGATCTCTACGGATCCGGTTGGCAATTCTTCGTTCACGGTTTCCGGTGGCCGCTCTCTCACAGTCCCGGTTATCGCCAACACGTACTCACTACGAATGTCGTGAGCATGGTCGACGACACATTGGATTATGCCGGTGCGGTCACGGAGGTCCACAAATGCTAGGAACTCACCGTGTTCTCGACGTTTGGATACCCAGCCGCAAACGGTGACAGTTTTTCCTATGTCGTCGACGGAAAGGCGTCCGCAGTAGTCAGTTCTTATTGTCATGATCTTTCTCCCGAGCAGTTAGCTCATTTTTTAAGAATCAAGCCCCAAGAGACTTCGAACCTCAGCTACAGCTTCATTGCGTGGGACAACTATTTGTTCACTTTCCTCGTCGCGCAGCATTCGTATTGCTACCGTCTCTTCACTCACCTCTTGGTCACCGATGATTAAAGCAATTTCTGCACCGGATCGATTTGCACTGCGCATTTGGCTTCGCATTGAACGTTGATCGAAGGAGCGGTCCGCAACGACTCCAATATTGCGTAGCTCATGGGTTAGGTCACGAGCTGGGGATCCGTCTGTAACGTCGACCACCCATACTTGGACCCTCGAAGAGGGTACTGGGAACGATTCTTCAGCATCGCAAGCCATAAGTAATCGTTCGATGCCCATCCCAAACCCAATGCCAGGTGTCGGTGGACCGCCTAGTTCTTCAATCAACCCGTTGTATCTACCACCGCCGCACACGGCGTTTTGGGCATTTTCAAGAGCCAAGCTTTGAAATTCAAATGTCGTGTGGGTGTAATAGTCCAGACCGCGAACCAGTCTCGGCTCGACTGAAAATGGAATATTGAGAGCTGTGAGTCCATCCTTGACTCGGTCAAAGTGTTCTTGAGCTCCTGCAGTCAGAAAGTCGTTAACCCTTGGTGCATTAGCGGTGACACTTTGGGTCGCGGGTCGTTTCGAGTCCAAAACTCTTAGCGGATGAGATCCCACTTTGATCTGGTCCTCTTCGTCTAAGTCATCTGAGTGGTCTTTGAGGAAAGTTCCTAGGGCTTCTTGGTAGTTCTTTCTCGTTTCTAGGTCGCCCATTGAGTTCACAAGCAGGTCAACTTTTTTGAGCCCAACGTTTTGCAGGACATTCCACCCCACGGCAATCACTTCTGCATCAATGTCTGGGTCGTCGGACCCTATGCTTTCAATTCCGAATTGGTGAAACTGTCTGAATCGACCGGCCTGTGGGGCTTCGTAACGAAAATAGGGGCCTCGGTAATACACCTTCCATGGAGTGGGTGGACGGTGTTGAGCAAAGGCCCTACAAACAGCTGCTGTCCCTTCGGGCCGCAAAGCCATTGGTCGCTCGCCCCGGTCTAAGAACTCATACATTTCTTTACCGACGACGTCAGTACCTTCACCGATTCGCGAGAAGACACCGATGTCTTCAAAAATGGGGGTGTCTATCAAAGAAAATCCTGCGCGGGACGCGACGCTTGAAAAAACTTCTATAACTGCTTCCCAACGCGCAGACTCCCCGGGCAGCAGGTCGCGCGTCCCAATTGGAGTTTGGAAGGTATTTGCCTTCTTCGACATGGAAAATCCTCGGGCGTTTGGCAGTGGAGAAAGTTACTGCCCGGTGAACTCACCATCGTAGATGCTTGAACCCCAAAGTCCCCGACACTTTTCTGTCTACCATGAGCTAGTTCAAGACGGCGGTCTGACGCTATTGGGAACTACCCGATGTGTATCAAACACACCGTCAACCTCTCGTACAGCGCCGAGAAGTTGTTTCAACAACGTCGGGTCGCCAACCTCAATATCGAACTGCAAAACAGATACTTGGTCATCACCCGTAAACGTGTGGGCGCTGGAGATACTGAGGTGATGATCGGATATGACAGATACAACTTCAGCGAGGAGATGATCTCGGTCGAGCGCTCGCACTTCAATGCTGGTCCGGAACTGACCAGAGAAGGAGGCCTCCCAATCAACTTCGACTTGGCGAGCGCCAGATGATTCGACTAATTCTGAAGCATTGGAGCAGTCATCTCGGTGTACCGATATACCTCGTCCTTTAGTTACAAAACCGAGAATTTCGTCTCTCGGAACTGGGTTGCAACATCCGGCTAGGCGTACCAACGAATCATCAAACCCTTCCACATGGACTCCGCTAGTCCGGCGACGGCGGGATCCTCGGTGTTGCGCTGGTTTGGCCGGTAACCGTTGGTTGCTGTCCTCTCCGCGAAGGTTTGCTACCAGACGTTTCGCGACCGCAACTGCCTTTAGATCACCCTTTCCGACGGCCTCGTACAGAACCGATAGGTCGCCGCGATTGAATTGTTCCGCTACATGACGTAATTCGTCGCTCTCGATGAGCAGCTGGGCTCTTAGGCCTTCCTTGCGCATGGCCTCAGTTATTTGTTCTCTACCTAGTTCGAGCATCTCTTCTCGGTCTGACTTCGCGAACCATTGCTTGATGCCGTTTCTCGCTTTAGGTGTTGTGGCTATATCGAGCCAATCTCGAGACGGTCCGGCTCCATCAACTTTGGACGTGAATACTTCAACAGTGTCACCTGATTGCAGTTTCCGGTCTAGAGGAACGAGTCTGCCGTCTATTTTCGCGCCGATCGTTGAGTCTCCGATATCAGTGTGGATCGCGTACGCAAAATCTATTGGTGTCGCTTGTGTTGCGAGGGTCCTAACCTCACCTTTAGGGGTGAATACGTAGACCTCGTCTTGATCTAGGTCGACTGCCAGGGTTCGCATGAATTCTTCAGGGTCATCTGTCTCGGCTTGCCAGTCGACAATTGTGTTCAGCCACGGCATATCTGCGCCAGAGCCTTCAGAAGGATCTTTGTAACGCCAATGGGCGGCCACTCCATGTTCAGCTCGCTGATGCATATCGGTAGTCCTAATTTGGACTTCTAGGCTGACGCCTTCGGGACCCACGACTGTTGTGTGAAGCGACTGATACAGATTGAACTTCGGCATTGCTATGTAGTCTTTGAATCGTCCCGAAACTGGTCTCCAAGTACTGTGTATCGAACCTAACGCACCGTAGGCATCTCTGATTGTTGGCACGACCACCCTGATCCCCACTAGGTCGAAGATTTCGTCGAATGACCTGCCTTTCACCACCATCTTTTCGTAGACCGCCCAGTGGTGTTTTCTTCTACCTGTTACCAGCGCATCTACAGAGGTCTTGGTTAGCTGACCTCGTATGGTCTCCGAAACCCCCTCTAGATATGCCTCTTGCGCAGGAGTCCGTTCTGCGAGCAAACGATCGATTTCTGCATAACGTTTTGGGTATAGGGCTGCGAACGCTAAGTCTTCAAGTTCGTTCCTGACTTCTTGCATTCCTAGTCTGTGAGCTAGGGGGGCATACACGTCCAATGTTTCGCGCGCTATTTGTTCTTGTTTTATCGGCTGGAGAGCCCCGAGAGTTCTCATGTTATGTAGCCGGTCAGCGAGCTTGATGAGCAGAACACGCAGGTCCTGCGCCATCGCGACCAACATTTTTCGCAAGGTGGCAGCCTGCTGAGCTTGCTTAGTTGCGAACCTGACTCGGTCGAGTTTTGTGACGCCATCGACGAGGGACTCGACGTCGTGACCGAATTCATTTCGTATATCGATTAGTTCTACCCCGGTGTCCTCAACCGCGTCATGTAACAACGCCGCGGCTATCGACACATCATCCAAACCCATTTCCGCTACAACCGAAGCAACCGCGACTGGGTGAAGTATGTACGCTTCCCCAGACTTTCTTCGTTGACCTTGGTGTGCTTTTTCCGCCGTTTCATAGGCCCGAACGAGTAAGTCTGGAGAGCTTCGTGGCCAACGGGCCTTGTATCGGTCGACTACTCCCTGAATTTCGGTATGGACAGGGGCAACCGATCGACGCCAAGGTAGGACTCGGGTGACGGCGGCCATCAGGTAGTAGGACGGTAAGAGCTGTTCATCTACCTAATAGTGAATCACGGCAACAACGTGACGTACACCAAGTTGTTCGCGACCCTTAAGGAAATCCAACTCGATGAGTACCGTTACGCCGGCTACTTCTGCGCCCGTTGCAACTACTAGACGCTCCGCAGCGGAGAGTGTTCCTCCAGTGGCAAGCACATCATCGACGAGTAGAACCCGATCCCCAGCGCCGATGATGCCAGCCTGAATCTCTACAGCGTCTGTGCCGTATTCGAGGCCGTAGGTTTCTGAAATTGTCGTTCCCGGGAGTTTCCCTGGTTTGCGTATTGGCGAAAATCCGAGATTCAGATGGTCGGCGATCGCCGGTCCAAATAGAAAGCCTCGGGATTCAATTCCCATTACATGCGTGATTGAGGCAGCTGCGAATTCTGACGCCATTGCTTCTGAAGCGATCTTTAACGCTCCGGGTTGTCGCAATAAGGGGCTTATGTCTCGAAAGACAATCCCGGGTTGAGGAAAGTCCTGCACAGCACCGATGAGATTCTTGAGTGACTCAGGGTCAAGCTGTTCTTTCATCTCACCAATACACCCAGTTCGTTCAGCGCTTTCGCCCTTTCTTGCGCGGTCTTGGCGGGGCGCTTCTGTCATAACGATCCGCAGCAAGGGCGGTTGCTGCGTTCTCTATCGAGTTGGATTCACTCAGTAGTTCTGCGTTTCGCTCTTGTTCAGCCCAATGCGGTTCGCGCCCTTTGAGTGAGGACACCAACGGCATCGCCACGAAAAGAGAACTGTAGGAACCCACTAGTAAGCCGATTAATAAGGCAATGGCAAACTCTTGCAAGCTGCCTGCTCCCATGATTAACGAGCCGACGACTAGTAGCGACACGACCGGCAGAACTGAGGTGATGGTGGTGTTCACTGATCTCATGATCACTTGATTTAGCGAGACATTGGCAAGATCTGAATACGTCATGCGCGTCTTAAGTGACAGTGACCGCTCGTTATCTTTAACTCGGTCGAAGACAACTATCGTGTCGTACAGCGAGTAGCCCATAATTGTTAGGAACGCTACGACGGTTGCTGGGCTGATCTCGAATTGGAAAATAGCGTAGATACCGACGGTAAGGGCTATGTCGTGAGCCACTGCAACAAGTGCCCCAAGGGCCATCTTCCACTCAAATCTGAGCGTCAAGTACAAGGCGATAAGGATGAAGAACACCACTAAGGCTCGGCGCGCCTTTCCTGCGACTTCATCTCCGAAGGAAGGGCTGACAGTGCGAGCACTCACTGACTCGGGATCAACTTGAGCTGTCCCTGCTAGTGCCGAACCAATTGATTCCGCTGTTTCTCCGGCAGGTACTTCACCTCGAATACGAAAGATGTCCTCTCCACCGGTAATCCGTTGCACTCGCGCGTCAGACATCCCGATGTTCGATGCTGTCTTCTGTATCGAGTCAGTAGTTACGTCTTCTGAGGCTGGAGCCTCCCAGACTCCGCCGCCCTCGAATTCGATTCCTAGGTTTAAGCCTTGAATGAACAGAGCGGCGACGCAGATGAGCACAGCGACGATAGAGCCGGTGAGTACGCGCTTTGAAACTCCTAAGAAGTCCCATGAGGTGTCGCCGCGGTACAGGCGTCTAATAGAAAAGCTCATACCGATGCCTCCTCAGTAATCGTGTTGAGGCCAAGTCGCGTTGGGCGCTCATTTACAAGACGTCGAGCAACGAAGACCACCAGGGGTCGCATGAAGAAGAAGGAGACAGCCAAGTCGATAAGAGTTGCAATACCTAGGTACAGCGCGAAACCTCTGACTGTTCCACTCGTCAGCTGGTACAGGACCCCTGCACCAATGAGAGAGGCAAGGTCGGCCCAGACTATGGTTGAAAATGCGGCCCGGAAACTGCCATCTGCCGCCGATCTGACTGCTCGACCCCGTCGAACTTCTTCTTTGATTCTCTCGTAGTAAACGATGTTTGAGTCGACCTGGACACCAATTGAGACGATGATGCCGGTTGCACCCGCCAGCGTTAGAGCCAAGCCTTTACTTTCGCCCAACCAAGCAATGATCGACCACAGCGTGGCGCCGCTTACCGCGAGGCTGCAGATCGCGACCAAGCCAAGTAACCGGTAATAAAGCAGCATGTAGACACCGACCATCGCCAAACCAACTAAGCCGGCGATCACACCAGCGCGCAGTGTTCCTTCTCCCAAGGTTGCAGAGACCGTGCGCACGTCGTCTCGTTCGAATTCAACTGGGAGGGCTCCGAATCGGAGCACTAATGCAAGATTCTTTGCTTCAGCTTCATCAAATGAGCCTGAAATCACTGCCTGCCCCTTGAATTCGGTGGCATTGATCGTCGGCGCTGATTCAACTACTCCGTCAAGGACGATCGCTACTTGTCTTTCGTAGTTGGCGACGGCCATCTGATCGAAAAGCAGTGCTCCTTCATCGTTGAACGACAGATCAACGATCCATTGGCCTTGGAAGGTGGCCACAGCCTCTTCAATGACTTCTCCAGTTAATTCCGCTGGAGCCAAAACGAACCCCGTTTGCCCGGTCGAGCCTAAGAGGGCGACCGTGGCTGCTGCCTCATCTTCGTCGGGCGGTGTAAGCAGATCTGAAAGTGAAACTGTTCGGTCAACATCTTCAAGAATGTCGCCCTCTTCGGCGCTACCAGAACTATCGACTACTGCCTTCGCTGCTGCTCGTTGGTTGGGGTCGAGCGGGTCGAAGATGCTGATTGTCGGCCTGAAGGTCAATTCTGCCGTTTTACCGATGAGATCTACGGCTCGTTGTTTGTCCTTCACTCCGGGTAGCTGAATAACTACTTGGTTTCCTTGTCGCGTGATATCTGGTTCCGCGACACCAATCGCGTCAACACGGTTTCGAATAATTTCGATTGCACGTTCAAATTGTTCGTCAGATACTTCGTCGGCGGGTCGTAGAACAACTTCTACCCCACCTTGGAGTTGCACTCCAAGCACCGGGGTCCAACCTGCTGACAAGACACCTGCCAGCGATCCTCCCGCAATAAGCAGGACCATGAAGAGAGAGACAATGTGGGAACGGCGCAAGGATCTAATCCAATTCGGCTAAAGCTTGATACTCAGTCTTCTTCGTCAGCGTTATCGGAACTGTCAGGGGCTTCTTCTGCTTTGGTAACAATTTCTCCGATTGACCGTCGCTGCACTCTTAGCTCAACGTCGTCGTCGACTTCGAGGGCAACAATGTTTTCGTCTTCCTCTGCCACGATGATGCCGATCACTCCACCGACGGTCGCCACTTCATCTCCAACGCCTGCCGCCCGAACCAATGCCTCTCGTTCCTTCATTCGTTTCTGCTGAGGTCGCAGTATCAAGAAATACATGCCAACAAAGACAATGATTGGCAGTAGCAGTGCCATGGTGAACGACTCCGGATTAGACAATTAGAACAAGCAGGTGCCAGCGTACTGCCCTCATCTCCTGTCTCCATGAATCTTTGGTGGTTGAGTGTGAACTTTGAGTAACTAGGCCCAAGTTTCAAGAATCTTCAAACGGAAGGAGTCATATGTGCCGTCTTCTATGGCTCGCCTCGCCTGCTTCACAAGGTCCAGAAGGAACCAAAGGTTGTGCATGGTCGCTATTCGAGCAGCTGTCGGCTCTTTCACTTGGATCAGGTGTCGTAAGTATGCGCGACTGAAACTGTTGGACATTGGGTTTGCCGGGTCTAGAGGTTGGTCGTCACGAGCATGTTTTGCGTTGCGGAGGTTCAGCTTTCCACTGGAGGTGAGTACTGTTCCGTGCCGGGCAAGCCTGGTCGGCAATACGCAGTCGAACATGTCAATTCCTGATCCGATTGCATCAACAATTCTCGCCGGGTCACCGACACCCATGAGATAACGAGGCCTATCTTCCGGTAGTTCTATGGCCGCCGCATTTAGTGCCGGCATCATTTCACCGTGACTTTCACCGACGGACAAGCCTCCGATTCCGTATCCGGGAAAGTCGAGTGACGCCATATGTTTCGCACTCCTAGTGCGAAGCCTCGGATCGATCCCTCCTTGCACAATGCCAAACAAAGCCTGGTCGGTTAGTCGGTGAACAGATTTAGCTCGTGAGGCCCAATCGTGAGTCCGTTCCATCGCTTTGACGACTGTGTCCTGTGATGAGGGGAGTGCTGGACAAACATCAAGTGCCATTTGAATATCGGCGCCCAGCTGTTCCTGCGTAGATACGGCATCTTCGGGCGTGAAACGTACTTTCGAACCATCGTAAATCGAGGTGAACGTGACTCCGTCATCATCGATCTTTACGTTGTCATTCAACGACATGACCTGAAAGCCTCCAGAATCAGTCAACATGTGACCGTCCCAAGAAGCGAAGGAATGAAGTCCTCCTAAATCCTCAATAATTTGTGCTCCTGGTCGAAGCATCAGGTGGTAGGTGTTTCCGAGCACGACTTCAATGTCCAGTTCTTTATAGTCGCGTTGGTCAAGGTGGATTACGGCACCTCGTGTTCCGACTGGCATGAACACTGGTGTTTCAATCGAGCCTCGAGAAGTGTGGATTCGACCTCGTCGAGCTTGATGATCTGACGCTAATAGTTCGAAGGACAGAGACACAGTGGTTCCAGCATGGCAGAGGACCGCTCAACTAGGAGCCCGGTGCAACAACATTGCGTCGCCGAAGGAAAGAAACCTGTAGTTGTTGTCGAGGGCTTCTCGGTATAGCTCTTTCCACCGGTCCCCGATAAAAGCATCAATCATCATGAGAAGAGTCGATCGAGGCATATGAAAGTTGGTCATCAACACGTCGACGACCTCAAATTTAGATCCGCGTCGCAAGAAAAGCTCGGTGCGGCCTGACAACGTCCCTCGTGCAGCAGATTCGAGAGCTCGAACTGTAGTTGTGCCGATCGCCACAACTCGCCGTGCTTTTTGGCAAGCCTCCCACGTGCTTTCGTCGACTTTGTAGCTCTCACTATGCATGACGTGGTCGGCGGGGTCGTCCACTGTTACGGGTCGAAAGGTGTCGAGGCCTACAACGAGGTCTATTTTTTTAATCCGTGCGCCCCTATCCCTAATTTCTTGCAGAAGTTCATTGGTTAGGTGAAGACCAGCAGTGGGCGCCGCCACTGAGCCTGGCGTTCGAGCATAAACAGTCTGGTATCGCTCTGGAGAGTGTCCTTTTGAAGTTATGTAGGGCGGAAGTGGTGACTCACCAGCTCTAGAAAGCCTCTGGCTTTCGTTGGGATTGGACACCGCTACACCTGCATGTATGACGACTACCTTTCTTTGACCATCTTCGCCGATTTCATCGCCCACCATCACCTGAAGGTCTTTGTCTCTTTCGCTCCGTAGTTCGGTTCCGCTTTTCACGCGACGACTCGGCTTCACCAAAGCAGCCCAACCATCAGCCACGGGCTCCAGCAACAGAACTTCGACCGCGCCGCCCGTTACTTTCCGTAGCGGTAGTCGAGCGGGGATAACACTAGTCTCGTTCACCACAACTACATCGCCGGGACCTAACTGGTCGGGTAGGTCAGTAACGGTCAAATGTTGAGGAGGACGACCGAGCCCCGCGTCGACGAGCAACTTCGCGCTGTCGCGCGGTACAGCGGGCTTCTGGGCAACCGCTCCCGCTGGTAATTCGTAATCAAATTCCTTCATATTTTGGGCAGACTGTTAATCACTCACATCGTCGCTGATTTTGGAACTCCGAGTTCGCTAGTCCCATGAGCGCCTCTCGGGTCCAAGCAGAATCTACTCCCCGTGCACGCATTAACCGATCTAGATGCTGGCTTAGCTGGGTCGGAGCAGCTTCCAAAAATCCATTCAGGATGACTGACAAATACGGTTCTCCTGGTGCTCTCGCCTCGACCGACTTTGGACTCGTAAACGTCATCAGCGGCCGGCCATGAAAGTCACCCAGATAAACGATTCTCGAGTACCAGGAGTCTCCGATCTGCATTTCTCCCACTTCTCTTACTTCCGATACATCGAGTTCAACATCGCCCGGTTGCAGTCCATTTTCCTGAGCTAATACATCGGCAAATTGTTCCGCCGTGATGTCCCAACAACGAAGACATGCACCTTCGTCAATGTGGGGGTCAAGGAAGGCGACACCTCCTCCCCATCTTTCTGACGAAAGACCGAATGAAAGGCTCCAGGGGCCATGAACTATGGGTGACTGCGGCCCGGGCTCTTGGTTGTCGCGAGCACCAGTGTGCTCAGCGCCGCTCGGCCCATAGCTACCTCCTTCTATGTACCGCAAAAACCGCTCTTTTAGAACGTTTGAACCGTAAGCGCCATACCAAATTCGATCAGAACCCATTCGGCAAATCTTACTTTTCGTCGAATAACGAGGGGTCTTCGCCAAATTGCGCGGGCGGTGATACTCCGAGGTGCGCAAAGGCTGACGCGGTGACAACGCGTCCACGCGGAGTGCGTTGCAGAAGCCCCTGTTGAATCAAGAAAGGTTCGTAAACGTCCTCAAGAGTCTCTGGTTGCTCACCGACAGTTATCGACAAGGTCGATAAACCAACTGGTCCGCCGACATGGGTGAGCGCGATCGATTCCAGGATCGACCGGTCAACCTTGTCTAAACCAAGTTCGTCGACTCCAAAAAGCGCCAGTCCGTCGCGGGCGACTTCAACGTCGATGTCTCCGTTAGCACGCACCTCAGCAAAGTCTCGCACTCGGCGGAGCAGGCGATTAGCTATGCGGGGTGTACCTCTACTTCTGCTAGCAATTTCGGCGGCACCATCCGAGTCGACGGTGACGGAGAGGATGCCGGCAGCTCGTTCAACTATCGACTGCAACTCTGCAGAGTCGTAGTAATCAAGCCTTTCGACGAGGCCGAAGCGATCTCTGAGCGGCCCAGCTATCAGTCCAGTTCTTGTTGTTGCTCCGACCAAAGTAAATGGCGGGAGATCAAAGCGGATTGAACGCGCTGCCGGCCCTTTGCCCAATACTACGTCCAACTGGAAATCTTCCATCGCCGGGTAGAGCACTTCCTCCACCTGCTTTGGGAGGCGGTGGATTTCGTCGATGAACAGCACATCACGATCTGCAAGATTGGTGAGAATGGCGGCGAGGTCACCTGCTCGTTCAATCGCTGGTCCCGAGGTGACGTGCATAGTTACCTCAAGTTCAGCGGCCACTATTCCCGCAAGAGTCGTTTTGCCGAGACCAGGGGGACCGGCGAACAGCAAATGGTCGGGTGTTTGCTCTCTCCCGCGGGCTGCCTCCAACAACACTCCCAAATGTTCCTTAAGTTCTGTTTGGCCGACGAATTCGTCTAGTCGACGCGGACGTAAACCAGCCTCGTCATTATCCTCTCTAACTAGATCAGCGCTTAGAACTTCATCTCGTTCTTCACTCTCGTCTCGACGAAAACCTTCTTCGCGACCCCATTCATTTTCGCTCATCAGCGGTTCATCCGTTGGAGGGCTTCGCGCAACATCGTTGAAGTGTCATCCCCTTGTAGACCTTCGACAGCGTGACGCACTTCGTCGGGCCCAAAACCCATCTGGTTTAACGCTTCGCGAACATCGGTCAATGCCGACGAGGGTATTTCTGGATCAGAAATCAATCCGTCGGCTTCGTAGCCTGCAACGTCAAGTCGGTTCTTGAGTTCTAAAACCATTCTCTGGGCAGTTTTCTTCCCTACTCCGGGTACCAGACACAGAGCGTCAACGTCTTCGGTTGCTACTGCCTGACGAAGTTCGTCTGGTGGCAAAGTGGCGAGTACCGCCATGCCCAATGCTGGACCGACACCGTGAGCGCCGATCACTGACTCAAAACATTTACGTTCGATCAATGTTGCAAACCCATAAAGTTGCTGATCGTCTTCGCGTATGTGGTGGTGAATGTGCACGAACGCTTCAGCCCCAACTTCTGATAGGTCACCGAGAGTTCTGGGATTGACGCTAACCCTGTACCCAACTCCGGCTACTTCAATGACAATCTCCCCTTCGGGGTTCTTATCGACGACTGAGCCGCGAAGCGAGCCGATCATGACAGATTCGGGCTCTTGGCCAGTTCCCGAGTTGCGCGATGAGCTAAATGGCAAAGCGCTACGGCTGCTGCGTCGGCAGCATCTGGCGGCGATGGCGTTTCGGGCAACCTAAGCAACGACTGCACCATGCGTTGCATCTGCTCTTTGTTGGCGCCTCCCCAGCCTGCAACGGCGTCCTTAACCTGATTAGGGGTGTATTCGACTACTTCAGATCCTGCCGAATGCCCGATAGCCATTGCTAAGCCGCTTACTTGAGCGACTCCCATAGCTGTTCGGGCGTTGACTTGAAAAAAGACGCGTTCTATAGCGACTACATCTGGCTTATGTTCTTCAATTAGCTTGACGAATTCTTCGTGAATCCACGCCAAACGTTCTGCTGTAGGAGCCTTAGCCGGCGTTCTTATGACACCGATTGCTACAGCTTCTGCTTTTCGACCTGCCTGCTCCACAACGCCATAACCGCAACGCGATAAACCGGGGTCGATACCTAAAACGAACACAGGTTCGATTGTACATGACGAGGTCAGTGGTACCGATCAGCCTTCGGTTAGTTCTGCCAATACCTGGTCAGGGACATCAAAGTTGGCATAGACCCCTTGCACGTCGTCATGATCGTCAAGTGCGTCCATTACTGCCAAAACTTGCGCAGCCTCGCCACTGGATAGGAGTTCAATCACGTTTTGTGGCAAGTAGGTCAGATCGGTTGATGAAACCTCAATCCCGGACCCTTCAAGCGCCTCTCTTACTGAGATCGTGTCTGACGGCTCCGTGGTGACTCTCCATACTTCGCCTTCTGCTACAACATCTTCAGCGCCGGCTTCAAGAGCCACCATCATGACTTGGTCTTCGTCTGCCGTTCCGGGGACTAGGACAACTCCCTTGCGGTCGAATTGCCATGCGACAGCTCCAGGCTCAGCAAGGGATCCTCCAGCTCGAGTGAAAACGCTCCGAATTTCAGCTCCGGTTCTATTCCTATTGTCAGTGAGTACGTCAACAAACATCGCGACCCCATGGGGTGCGTAACCTTCATAGGTGACTTGCTCGTAATTGACGCCCTCAAGTTCGCCGGTTCCGCGCTTGATAGCTCTTTCAATAGTGTCAAGGGGCACTGAATTATCGCGTGCCTTTTGATACATAGTCCTGAGAGTTGCGTTGGACTCTAGGTCGCCTCCGCCTTCACGGGCTGCTACTTCGACCTGGCGAATGAGCTTGGCGAAAAGTTTTCCGCGAGCTTTGTCCGCGGCACCTTTCTTATGTTTGATGGTCGCCCATTTGGAATGCCCGGACACTTCGATACCTCCAGGCCACATTCTGCCACTCTCACAGGGACAATTGAACGTCGGTGCAGCAGTCAGTAATGACGATAGGTTCGCTACAGATGCTCTAAGAACATCTGGTGGAGTCGCAAGTCGTCTGTTAACTCAGGGTGGAAGCTGGTGACCATCACGTTTTCTTGTCGACAAAAGACGGGTGTTTCTTCGCCGGTCTCTCGTTGGACGCTGGCAAGTGTTTCCACTGACGGGTCAAGTATTTGTGCCCCGGGTGCCCGAATAAATACCCCCGGGAAAGGGTCTTTGAGGTCTTTGATATGCAGGTCCATTTCGAAGCTTGCTATTTGACGACCGAACGCATTTCGGCGAACGGCTATGTCGATTCGAGCAAAACTTCTCTGGTCAGGTCTACCGTCGAGCACTTCTTTTGCTAGAAGAATCATCCCGGCACAAGTGCCTAGAACGGGCAGCCCGTCGGCCAAAAGCTCTGACAAAGGATCAAAGGTTTTGCTTGATTCTAAGAGCATTGAGATAGTCGTTGACTCGCCGCCGGGGATCACTATCGCGTCGAGGCCGTCAAGGTCTTCAGGTAATCTGACTTGGCGGACAGTCGTTCCGAGCTTGCCTAGCGCTTGGGTATGTTCTCTTGAGGCGCCTTGTAGTGCCAAGACCCCAACTATCGGTGACAACTTACTTTTCTACCAGCCGCGTTCGGCAAGCTTGGTATCAAGTTCGCCGATTTCGAGGCCAGGCATTGCGTCTCCGAGTCCTCGACTTACTTTGGCAACCATCGTCGGGTCCCTGAAATGAGTTGTCGCTTCGACGATAGCTTTTGCTCGGGGCGCCGGATCTTCACTTTTGAAGATCCCTGATCCAACAAAAACAGCTTCCGCTCCTAGTTGCATCACAAGAGACGCATCAGCGGGCGTCGCAATACCTCCAGCGCAGAACATCGGTACCGGCAGACTCCCAGTCTCTGCTACTTCTTGAACTAATCCCAATGGGGCTTGTAATTGTTTGGCCCAGTCAAAAAGTTCTGCTTGGTCTGCCTGGGTGACCTTTCGTATGTCACCCAGAATCGACCTTAGGTGACGCACCGCTTCAACGATATTGCCAGTCCCAGCTTCGCCCTTTGAACGGATCATGCAGGCGCCTTCGGAAATACGTCGTAGTGCCTCCCCGAGGTTGGTTGCTCCGCAGACGAAAGGAACTGTGAATGACCATTTGTCGATGTGGTGCGCTTCGTCTGCAGGCGTCAACACTTCCGATTCGTCGACGTAGTCAACTCCAAGCGATTCAAGAATTTGGGCTTCAGCAAAGTGCCCTATGCGTGCCTTGGCCATCACGGGGATGGTGACTGCTTGTTGTATGCCTTCAACCATGGCGGGGTCGCTCATGCGTGCTACTCCCCCGTCTCGTCGAATATCAGCAGGTACTCGTTCGAGGGCCATCACTGCGACCGCACCAGCATCTTCTGCAATTTTCGCTTCTGTGGGGGTGACCACATCCATGATGACGCCCCCGCGGAGCATGTCAGCTAATCCTCGCTTTACGCGCGGTGTGCCAACTTGTGAGTTCGATCCACTCGTACTATCTGCCATTCCTCCAGTCTAAGCCGGTGAGGTGCAGAACGAGTCGCTTCGCTTAGTCGTCGATATCAATGATTGTCGCTGTGTCGCGAGGCGCTAATAGAACCCAGGTCGCACCGGGCGCCATTGCAATAGCTCTGCCGGTTTGGTCAACGAATTGTGTGTGCACCGTGATGTTTGGCTTCACCCAGCGTCCCTCAGTGATGTGCCCGTCCTTCAGTATCCAAGCTGTTCCGGACCCTTCTGAAAGTTGGGCAACTGGAATTCGTGCACCATTTCCGTCAACTTCGTTGGTCAAGAGATATTTCGTGAATTGGATGATGACATTCTGTGCGGCTACTTCGACTTCATCTCCGCTTCTGTCTAGAGCTATATGTCTGTACCCATTCTGGAATCTCTGCCATTTGTTCTTGTCGTCGACCCAGCGAAATGACACGTCCACTGAACCCCAATCAACTTGCACCCCTCGTACCTTTCTGCCGCCTTCATCCTTTTGCGGTGACTCACGGAAAGGCCATAGCGGCTCCACTAGTGACGTTGTGTCCTCGCCTTTTTCTAATAGCTGCGCAGACCGCGCCCATAAGTTGCTTGGAGCGGGTCTGTCGTCCTTGCGCCAATAGTGGGCTGGGTTCCGGTACAAACCGACATCCTTAATTGCCACCGTCTCCAGTAACCGGCGAAATGCCCAATTCGAGCCACTCCATCCAAATAGTGCTCCATCAAACGGCATGAGTAGAGGAATGTCACTTGAACGTCCTGATCGAATTGGTCCGACAAATTCAGGAACTTGGGACTGAAAAATGGCAAGGAATCGCGTCAATCCTCCTTCTACTAATTCTTCAAAGACGATGTCGGCTTCTTGGATACCTTGCTGAGGTACTGCTGAAGGCGCGTTGTCGATTTTTAACGCCAGCTCGGGTGCCACAAGTACCGATGGGTCGACAGGTGTTCCTCGGTAGGGAGCAGTGGGTTGCTTAGCTAACGGTTCATCTGCAGTCCGTTCTGAGGTTGTAGTGGGCGAAGGATCGGGGACGGCTGCAGGTGCAGTAACAGCGGATTGGGCGTCTTTTGAGGATGATGCCGAGGCGTGGTGGTGGTCGGCAAAGTAGACCCAAGACTTGTTGGTTCGGAGTCTTTCGCGGCGTAGGTGTCGGGTGCATCGGCAGCACATGCAGCGAGCAGGAGGGAGCACAACCCGATAGCGATGCCGCTTAATTTCATCGGTGCATCACATTTCGCGCAGCGCCGTCGCTCGAGCTTCGACTGTTGGTCGATTTGTATTCGGTGTGGAAGGGAAAAGCCAAAGAGAGTCTAGAACTGGACTGACTTCTGGGACGAAGGTTCGATTTTCCGTCATTTCGATTGCTTCGACCATCCCTGGTGGGTAACGGGTTATACCTGTTCCAGTGATATCTCCCACAAAATCGTGACTCGGGTCAACTTGCAGACCTATCTTTCGCTTCAGAGACCCGGCCAGATATGAGAACGGCTGAATTCGGAACGACGACAGTCCTATCGACAGGCCGAAAGTTGTAATCGCGGTGGTTGCTAACGCGGTTCTGTAGCTCGCTATTTGAGAAATTCGGTTGGCGAGAACAGCTTCCAGTTCAATACGACTCGCAGCTTCCAGCAGGCCCGTAGTGATAATGATCGTTGAGTGGTCGACTGATCGTCCTAGGGCAGCGATGTTGCGGCTTTGCGTCGGAAGGAGGTGGATTCGTGGTGGAGATGTGCCAGTCGAGAGGCATAGACCTTCGATCAGGTTGGTGAGTCGAGGTTGTCCCCCTTCGCCTACCTGACTGCCGAGCAACTTCTTTAAGATGCGTCGCTCACTCGTCTTACTAGCCCAAAGCAACGAAACTGTCATCAGCAGTGCAAGCACTAACGCGACCCAAGTTGCCGACGAAATGGCGAGCATGACAAGAAACATAAGCCCTGACAACGTCAGAACAGATAGCCCAAAGAAGACCATCAATAGACCTGCATTTTGTCGGTTTTTGTCGCTCAGGTTGTCCATGTATATCCCGTGTCTCCAATATTTCCCGGCAACTGTGTGTCGCAGTGTACGGCGCTAACCACACCGCGCTCGTTACTATTCACAGACTCTGGTCACCGCCAACACCAAGCTTGAACGGCCAGCCCATGCGACTCAGCTCACCGCGCCATCCACCTCTGTGGGGGTCTTGGCGTTCCATATCTATCGCCCGCTCGTATATGTCGACATACATTGCGGCAAGTCGATCCATCGAAAATTCCGACACCCGTCTACTGCCGGATACGCGTAGTTGATCAGCCAACTCCCGATTTTCAAGGACCTTTAACAGGCCAATGCTCAGGGCTTTTGCATCGCTGGGTGGCACAAGGTATGCCTCGTCGCCTCTAGGGGCAACGTTTCGGTATCCGGGTAAATCACTCGCTACTACTGGCGTCCCTGCCGCCATTGCCTCTAGCAGGACAATCCCGAAGCTCTCTCCTCGCAACGAGGGCGCACAAAATACGTTCGCGCCCTTTATACGTTCCATCTTCTCTTCTTCGCTGACTGCTCCGAGCCACTGAAGTCGTTGGTCTCCTTCGTATTTCGACCGCAATTCCTCTGTTTGGGGGCCATCAGACATGACCCATAGGGTCACATTTTGGGGCAGAAAAGTCATCGCCTCAAGCAGGACCTCTAGGCCCTTACGCGGTTCATGTCGACCGACGTATGCAATTGTTGGACCATCACATTTTGTTGGTGTGACGTCAACGAAGTTGTCGACTTCTATGCCATTGAAGACAATTTCGTAGCTTCCTCCAAGGGCTTCATGCGCCATGTCTCGAGCATCTTGGGAGACTGCCGTTCGAATGTTCATCCGCGTCGCTAACCACTTAACTCCAGGCGTGAGATAAGCCTTGCTCCCTCCAGCGGCATGCCAAGTCCCCACGATCGGCGCGCTCCTCAAGAACAGTGCTGTTTGGCAGGGGCCAGGGCAAATAGGTTCATGAATGTGAATGACGTCAAATTCTTCGTCGCGAAAGGCTCTAATAGTCCTCAGGGTGCAGGCCAAATCTGGGGCGATGGGAGCGATGGAACCGTTAGCAAAGGTGGGGATGCTCGCACCTAGCGATGTAACTCCTGTTTCAGGAGGCGCCCCATCGCAAGGACCCAAGACTCGCACCTTGTGCCCAAGCCGGTTCAAAGCTCTGGAAAGCGCGAGAACCTGACTCTGAACGCCCCCGGGGATACTGAGGCTATATGGCGAGATGATTCCGATTCTCACATCAAGTAACGCTACGTGATGATGTGCGCTCTCCACAGTGGAATTCGAGACGAGTCAACTTTGGTCCACGAAATCGCTTGGCCAATTCGGTTGGAATAAATGCCACTGTTCCGGATCCCGGCGAATCAAAAATTCTAATTCTTCAGCAAGTTGACTTGTGACTCGCGTCACATCTTCTCTGATGGTTCCACTCCTGCTGACATCGAGCGGTGGTCTTACGAGACCCAGGTGCTTTCCGTTTGGTTCGAAGTAAACCGCTGTTGGCAGGACGACAGCCCCTGTCCGCAAAGCCATGAGGGCGGGTCCACCTGGAAGAGTTGTGTCTTCACCCATGAAGGTCACCTCGATTCCTGTTCCCGAGATATCTCGGTCGCAGAGTAAGCAAACAATTTCGTTCCTCTTTAAGGCTCTAGCAATCTCGGCTCCAGCCGATGGACCAAGTGGCACTACGTTCATTCCTAGCTTCGAACGAAAGTTGACAAACCAAGAAAATAATTGCGGCGGTTCGATTGGCTCAACGACAACTGTGATCGGCAATCTGTTAACAGTTGCCATCCAAAAGCCCGCCCACTCCCAACCTCCCAGATGTGGGAGGGCAAGTATCACTCCGTTGCCACGACTCAAAGCTTCTTCAACAAACCGGTAATCGGGTACTTCTATGCCCCTTGATAACTCTTTGTCGCTACGTGTTGGAAGCCGAAAAGATTCGACCCAATATCGAGCGTACGAAGCGAAGGCTTTTCTGGCTGCAATCTTGACCGCTTTGTTACCGGGACTGGGACCCAACGACCGTCTCATGTGGCGTTGAACCATTGAGCGTTTCTTCCTCAACACCCAATTGAGTGGGAACGCAGCAATTGACGGCAGCACAGCCGCAACAGGGCCTGGCAAACTGCGGGCCGCTAACGCTCCCGTTCGATAGAGCGCTGTTACACCCCGTCCCTTCAAGGTCAACCCTTAGTATTTGAATCAGGCACGTCGACAGTTGCCTGCCGCCAGACCTTAAAGAACCGTTGAACCGCTGTCAGAGACGTCAGAGCAAGCATCACCCACAGCACAGGCACTAGTAAGGCTTGAAAACACAGGCCAAATCCCAGAACGACCATCCGTTCGGCGCGTTCCATGAGGCCGCCTTTTGCGTCGTAGCCCAATAGCTCAGCTTTTGCTCTCTCGTAACTAATCAAAGAGGACACCCCTAAGACAGCCATTGGTAAGAGCATGATCGTTCCGCCCTTACTCTCCGCTAAATGCCATGCGATACCACATAACAAAAGGCCATCGGTTACACGGTCAGCTGTTGAGTCAAAGAAGGCGCCACGTTTTGAAGAGGTGCCGGCGGCGACGGCTACGGCACCGTCGAGCAGATCAGGAACAGCGGTCAGGATCAGGAAAGCTAGCCCTAGTTGTAATTGACCTCGGCCTATGAGAACACATGCTGCTACCGACATCGCAAGACCCACACAGGTCAGAAAGTTCGCGCTCACTCCTAACCGAACAAGGATGCGTCCGACCGGGCGAACGAAACGATCAACCCCGTTACGAAAGTTTCCATCAAACATCAGTCGCTGCTTTCCGCAGCATTTTCTGAGCCAGAAGTCTCGGCCCAATCCTCCGGGTTTTCCTCAACGTAAAATTCGACGATTGTGCCATCGATCGCATCAACCAGAACGAGACCTCTATTTACGGGCGGGTCTTCTGCTGAATAGACAAGCATTTTCCATGTCGGTCTGCTCAGTAGACCTCGCCACCCAAGTTGGGCACTGGCATGACCGACAGGAAAACCAACGGCACGATTTGCCGCGACGAGAGCGGCGCTCTCGTCGAGCCCGAACGCTCTACCTGCTAGAAGGCAGTACAAACCGAACACGCCCAAAGCCGCGCACCCAAAGATCAAACCCCGGTTTATCAATACCGGTTCACCATCAACCGTAAGAGCCCAAACTCCCACACAGATTGCGACTAGGAGATACAGGAATCCAGTGGTCTTTCGACGTTTATTGTCGGGGAATTTGTAGGCGCCAACAAATCCTCGATCGAGGTCCTCGGGAAGTTCATCGTGTACTTCTCGTTCGTCCACCTTGATTACGCTACCTGCCTGCAGTGTTTTGGCAAGGTCTCACTCGAAAGCTGCTCTGAGACGTTCAAGTGTGGAGTCGAGAGATTCGGGCAGGACTCGCGCCCCGCCGACCGTGGTCATGAAGTTCGTATCGCTGTCCCAACGAGGTAGGACGTGAACATGAAGGTGATCCGGGATTCCAGCACCTGCTCCTCGCCCTAGATTCGCGCCCATATTTATCCCGTCTGGAATGTAGGAGCGTTCTACGGCAGAAATTGATCTGGTCACCAAGTCGAAGATCTCCATCCGGACTTCTTGTTTCAGATCTTCGAAGTTGGATTCATGATCGTACGGCAGGACCATTACGTGCCCCGTGTTGTAGGGGTATGCATTAAGAATTACCGCCGCCGATTCGCCGCAATAGACCAACTTGTCGGGTTCGCTGGTTCTAAGACCCACCACCGAGCAAAGCACGCACTCACCGCCGGAAGCTCTCGAAATCTCACCCGTCTCTCCGCTTACATATTCGCGCCTCCAGGTAGCCCAGATCCTTTCCAAACTATCCATTAGTGAAGTCCGTTCAAGTCCAACAACTTGCGGGCATGAGCATGCGGTAGCGACAGCGGTAGATTCATTCGAGACCCACCAACTTCAAAGCGACTCTGGTTTTATATCGGGTATTGAGTTGGAGCAGAACCGCTGTAAAGGCTTCAATCGCTGTTGCGTTCGATAAGTTTCCGCAGTCAAGAGCTCTCGTGCCGGGAATTTTTCCAACCACCTCAGCGACCAAATCCGTGGCCTCTCTATCGTCACTGCAGATAAGGATGTCGCTATCTAGAGGTTGATCGAGATCACCTAGCTCTTGGGCAGGCACATGTTGCAGGGTCGCGGCGACCTTCGAATCTGGTAACGACGCCTGCACGGATGCCGCAACTGACCCTCTTGGTGGGATAAGTGGAACAAACTCATCATCTACCCGCGCCAACGCATTAGACATTGTCACGACGACTTTGCCTCTCACATGGTCTTTAACACTTCTTGCGGTAATCGCTGCTGCATCCCATGGGGTGGCAATCACCACAAATTCACATTGAGCGGCTCCTACATTGTCTGACGGAGTCACCGCTAACTCGCGGTTAGACCAACGTTCAACGATGCTGTCAACTACTTCCATCGACCGATATTTCGATCGAGAACCCAAAATAACCTCGTAACCCACATCTGCAAGGCGAGCCGCCAAAGCCGAGCCTGCAGGTCCAGTTCCACCAACGATGCCTATCCGCATGAAGTGCCACGGTACTGTCCAAAGGCAGGGTACGGTGAATTCATTCCGCGAGTTACGACGAAGACGCCCCGTCAGGGCGTCCATACATCAAACGGAGGACAGCCTTCATGAGTCTCATGGATGGGAAAAAGCTACTAATTACTGGGGTTCTTACTGATGCCTCATTGGCATTTGAAGTGGCGAAGCTGGCTCAGCTAGAGGGCGCCGAGGTGGTCCTGACCGGTGCAGGCAGGGCGATGCGTTTAACGGAACGAACTGCTCGCAAGCTCCCCGAACCATGCGATGTTCTAGCGCTCGATGTCACGGAGCCCACGGAAATTGAAGCGGTAGCTGCCGAACTCACGACTCGTTGGGGTTACGTAGACAGCGTGTTGCATGCCATAGGGTTCGCGCCTGAGGCTTGCTTGGGTGGCAATTTTCTTAATGCTGAATGGGAGGACGTCAGCGTCGCCTTACATATTTCCGCGTACAGCTTGAAAGCTCTAGCCGGAGGACTTCAGCCTCTGCTCGCCAAGTCCCAGGGAAATGTTGTCGGACTTACCTTTGATGCCTCCGTTGCATGGCCCGTGTACGACTGGATGGGAGTGGCGAAAGCAGCTTTTGAATCGACGGCTCGGTACCTGGCCAAATCTATGGGCCCCGATGGCATTCGCGTAAATCTCGTCTCAGCCGGGCCGATCAGAACTATGGCGGCGAAGTCGATCCCGGGATTCTCCGATTTCGAAGATGCTTGGGAGAACCGTGCACCTTTGGGGTGGGACGTCCACGATCAAGCCTCGGTGGCACGGACGACGTTGGCCCTGATGTCGGACTGGTTTCCGATGACCACAGGTGAAATCGTGCATGTAGACGGTGGATATCACGCGATCGGTGCTTAAACAGGTTCGCCGCTAAACGTTTTACTCACCGCTCTTGCAGTAATGGTCCAACTAAGCCGCGCATCACGTCATCCAATGTGAGGACGCCGCTGTTCATTCCTTCTGACGTGACTACTGCGAGATGTATCTGAGATCGTCTCATAAGTTGAAGAACGTCCGGCAGAGTGCTCTCCGGGTCAACTCGAAGCATCGGCCGGATGAGATCCGGTGCCAAAGACTGTTTCTTTTCTTTTATCCCAAGAAGGTCTTTGCTGTGCACAAAGCCTCGAACGTCGTTCATATCCGCGCCGTGGACAACAAGCCTCGTATGTCCCGTCTTTACGATCTGGTCTTCAATTTCGACTATTTCAGAATCAACTGACACAGAGTGAACATGGTTCATTTGTGCCATCACAGAGGTCGCAGGCGTCTGGCCGAAGGCGATCGCACTTTCGATTAACGCGTACTCCTGGCTGTCTATGAGGCCTTGGTCGTGGGACTCATCCACCATTAATGCAAGTTCAGCACTGGTTGTTGATTCATCTAGTTCGGAAGTGGGTTCGACACGGAACAAACCAAGTAGCCCGTTGGAAAACCCTTGAAACATCCGAATTACTGGCCGGGCCAAACTGAGATACAGTGCCATTGGTCGTGCCAGGAGAAGCAAGGTTTTCTCAGGTCCTGTGATTGCCAGGTTCTTTGGAACCATTTCACCTAAAACCATATGCACGACTACCACTAGGGCTAACGCGACGGCGAAGCTCACTGAGTGCAGAACTGTTTCACCTATCTCGGCGAACTCGTTGACCAGTCGTTCGATGACCGAAGCCACAGCCGGCTCAGCTAATCGACCAATCACAAGTGAACAGATGGTGATGCCTAGTTGGGCGCCGCCTAAGGTTGTTAGGACGTCTCGTTGTAAGCGTTGGGCTACCAGAGCTGATTTACGTCCGGCAGTCGCTTCCGCATCAATCGCTGACTTCATCGCTCCGAGCAAACCAAATTCTAAAGCTACGAACGCTCCGTTAAACAGAACTAGAAGCGATCCAACTGCGATTGCGAGAACTGTCATATTGCTCCGCCTTGATCTGGAGGAGAGCCATTCGCATCACTCGGAGCTTCGATAGCAACATCTGCGATTCTTAAGTTCTCTTTTCGCAGAACCTCCAACTTCCAGCCTCGCCACTCAACTACCTGTCCGATTTCTGGAATAGATCCCATTTGTTGCAACATGAAACCGGCAAGTGTCTCAAATGGTCCATCTGGCAGACGCAAACCTACGATTTCTTCCATTTCGTCTCGTGACTTCAATCCTTCGACGATGACACGTCCGTCACTTTGGGACGCGGTGATAGCAACGGGCTCGTCGTACTCGTCGGCTATGTCACCGACCAGCTCTTCCAAGATGTCTTCGCGGGTGATCAGACCAGCTGTTCCTCCATGTTCATCTACGACGACGGCTAATCGACTGGCTGCTAGCTCGAGATCTACAAGAACACCATCTAACTCTCGATGCTCAGGGACAACCACCGCCGGCCGCACTATGTCCTTTAATGGTCGGCGCTCACGATCATCGGTAGTGAGCGAAAACACATCCTTCACTTCGACCATGCCAACGATGTCGTCAAGATCGGCCCCTATCACCGGGAACCTGGAGTGCCCGCTTTCTTTCGCACTCTGCACTAAATCAGAGACAGTTCCCGAATGTCGTAATGCCACCATCGAGGTTCTTGGAGTTAAAGCATCTGCTGCGTCTTTTCTCGATAGTCGCAAGGTCCGCGTAATTAACCTGGCTTCATCTTCTTTGATGGTTCTGGCGCTCGAAGCACGAACTAGATACTCAAGATCTTCGAGTGATCTAAGGGACCGCAACTCCTCAACGGGTTCTATGCCCAGTAAACGGACCAATCTGTTGGCTAAACCATTGAAGGCAGTGGTTATCGGAGCTGCTAGCACTCCATAGACCCTAAGGATCGACCCAAGCCAGAGCCCTGTTCCAAGAGGACGAGAAATGGCCAAATTCTTCGGAACTAGTTCACCGAAAATCATCTGCAGGACTGCAGCAATTGCGATAGCGATCACAGCTCGCGTCGGCCCCGGACTCAACGACACCCCCGGCAGGAAGTCGAGCAGGGCCCCGATTGTGTCCTCGGCAAGAAAACCCAACAACAAAGAGGTGACAGTGATACCTAGTTGTGCTCCCCCGAGGTGAAAACTCAAGCGGCTCAGTAATTTCCGAACAACGCGAGCGCGTCGGTGTCCTTGCTCCGCCATAACTTCGACGCGCTCGATGTCGACGGCGACCAGGCTGAATTCACCTGCAACGAAAATCCCGTTGAGGGCAATAAGAACCAGCACGGCAACTAGGCCTAAAAGGGGATCGATAGTGAACACCTCCGCCAATTATTCTCTATCCGCACTTGACTAACGCCAAGGTAGCCTCCAGTCAATGCGTCAGCACACCACCTCTTTCGAACCGGTGCGCGAGTGGTCCACCTACCCACCGGTTGAAGAGACAATTCGAAGTGAGAGTTCACTCGGTTGGTTGAAACGCATAAGCCCGATTGTGATGACCCATCGGTGGCGGATCATCTGGTCGGTTATAGCCGCAGTAATCGCGATGCTGGCTCAAATCCTGGTACCTCGAGTTGTGGGTCTCGCAGTAGATCGTGCGCTCATTGAACAGACCAGCGCCTTATCCCTATTCGTCATCATCCTATTGATTCTCGGAGTTGCTCGGGCATCTGCAACTTTCGGCTACCGCTACGGACTATATGGGATGGCTTTCAAGGTCGAATACCAGTTACGAACACTTCTTTTTCAACATCTCGGCCGTTTATCATTTTCCTTTTTCGATCGCGTTCAGAGCGGACAAATAATCAGTCGAGCCAATTCAGACATCAGATCAGTCCAAATGTTTATGGCCTTCGCTCCAATAATGGCTGTTCAATTCTTTAGCTTCGTCATCGCTATAGGCCTGATGGCGGCGATCAGTGTTCCTCTCACTGCGGTGACGATGATCGCTTTGCCCGGGGTCTTTGCCATCGGCCAGCGCTTACGTAAAATTATGTTCCCGCTCTCCTGGGTCGTTCAATCGCGTCAGGCAGAAATAGCCACCGTTGTCGACGAATCTGTTAACGGAGTCAGGGTAGTCAAGGCCTTCGCAGCTGAACGTCAACAAATTGAGGCGCTAGCGAGGGGCGCTGAGCGCCTCCGCTGGGCCAACCTGGTGCAACATCGAACTCGAGCTTCTCATACTCCGTTAATAGAAAATCTTCCCAGGATTGCCCTCGCCACTGTGCTCTTAGTGGGTGGCCTTCAAACAATCGATGGCGCCTTAACGGTAGGTGATCTGATCTCGTTCAACTTGTATATCTTGCTCCTTCAGGCACCTTTTCGGTTTATAGGCATGCTGCTGATATTGGGCCAACGGGCGAAAGCTTCAGCAGAACGGATCTATGAAATTCTTGATGAGCCTCCAGGTGTCGATGATCGGCCAGGGGCTATTGACTTGATCCCATCCTCGGGGAGCATTTCTTTTTCTGCTGTGGGTTTCGCCTACGGCACTGAGACCGTTGGCGGCACACAGGGAGCCGAAAGTCCACCAACTGTGTTGGATGACTTCAACCTTGAAGTGCCTGCTGGTCAGACAATAGCGATCGTCGGCCGTACCGGATCGGGGAAGTCGACGATTGCTCGCCTGTTGATGCGGTTTTACGAGTTGCAGGCCGGCGTCATTAGCTTGGATGGCCACGACATAACTTCTCTGACGCAGCGAAGTCTCCGCGGGGCTATCAGTCTGGTTCCTGATGAACCCTTCTTATTTTCGACGAGTATTCATGAAAATATTGCCTACGGTAACCCGGGAGCCACAAGCGAAGAAGTTGAGGCTGCAGCCCGTGCGGCTCAGGCCCATGAATTCATTCTCGGTTTAGACGATGGTTACAAAACGATCGTTGGAGAAAGGGGCTACGACCTTTCTGGTGGACAGCGTCAAAGAATCTCGTTGGCTCGACTTTTCTTACAAGATTCCAAAGTCATCATTTTGGACGATTCGACTAGCGCAATAGACGTTGAGATTGAAGAGCGAATTCACCACGCGTTGAAGGACCTCCTAAAAGCTCGAACAACTATCGTCATCGCGCACCGTTTATCTACGATTGCGCTTGCAGATCGCGTGATCCTCATTGAAGCCGGGCGCGTCGTAGCCGATGGAACACACCAGCAACTTCTGGAGAGCGAACCTCGTTACGCCGAGACGCTGGCTTCGACCGCAGAGGAGGACCAATCGTGGTCATGATGGGTCCGCCAGGAGGTGGGGCATTCGGAGGGCCGAGCGCAACTCAGTCCAGCGCCAGTGCAGGATTACCGTTTGCAGGCGTTCCATCTGAGATGCAAGACGGTGCATCCGAGATTTTGAAAAAGGAGCCGGTTCACCCTGAACCTGAATTCACTTTCCATAGATTGGCTCTGCGGAAGTCACGGCTGAATCTCCGCTCTCTTTTTGAGAATCGTCGCATCGCAGCACTTTTTGGGTTGTTTTTTCTCGCTGTTGAAACGATCACGGCTCTAATGGGCCCGGTATTAACGCAACAAGGGATCGACAACGGAGTGATGGAACAAGATCGGACCGCCTTGTATAGGGCTGTCACCTTGTTTGGATTGATCATCGTTGTAAACGCGGCAACCAGCTTTTTGCGACAACGTTGGAACGGAAAACTTGGCGAAGACATCATGTACGACGTTCGCTTAGAGCTCTTCAGCCATTTCCAACGTATGGGCTTGGATTGGTACACATCGGAGAAGTCGGGAGTGCTTTTGAGCAGGATGACTTCTGATGTTGAAGCGTTGACCTTGCTAGTTAATGAGGGTTTCGTCAACTTGGTGATTCAGGCTCTGACTATTTCGGTCGTGACTTTCGTTCTGTTTTCCTACAACCCTGTTCTGGCTGTCCTTTTGTTGGGTTTGGTTCTTCCCCCATTGGTCGTAATGACGCTTTGGTTCCGAGCAGTGAGTGAGCGTGGATACGCAGACGTTCGGGATCGGATTGCAGTTGTTTTGGCTGACCTTTCCGAGAATCTCGCGGGGGTCCGGGTTATAGCAGCGCTTAATCGTCGTCGACAAAATGCTGAATCCCACAGAAATGTGGTCGGTGCTTACCTCGACGCCAACTTGTACACCGCTCGCGCTGGAGCAATCTACGGCCCAGTAACTGAAGGGATAGGAATCGCTGCTCAGGCCATCGTCTTGTTAGTAGGTGGATGGATGGTTGTAGATGGTTCGCTTCAAGTAGGTGAGCTGACTGCATTTGTGCTTTTCGTAAATACTTTCTTCGCTCCGATTCAGCAAATGGTTCAGCTTTACAACACCTACCAACAGGGGCAGTCCGGGCTCAAGAAAATTGGGGACATCCTCAGTACTGAGCCATCAATAGTTGAAAGTGATAACGCCGTCTCACTGCCCCCGATTCATGGGCAGATCAAATTTGAGGCGGTTACTTTCAGATATGACGATGGGCCAGAAGTACTGCGTGACATCAACCTCACCATCAACCCAGGAGAGACTTTCGCTTTTGTTGGTCCGACCGGAGCTGGCAAAAGCACCATCGCCAAGTTGATAACCAGGTTTTATGATCCCACTTCAGGGGTCGTGTCGATAGATGGGCAGGACCTTAAAGCAGCGTTGATTGACTCTCTGAGAACTCAACTCGGAGTTGTCCCACAAGAGCCATTTCTCTTCCACGGGACTATCCGAGACAATGTCGCGTTCGCTCGAAGTGATGCGACCGAAGAAGAGATCAACGAAGCCATTTCACACGTAGGGCTCACCGAAGCAGTTGCCCAACTCAGTGACGGCATCGACACTTTGGTCCATGAGCGGGGAGTGTCTTTATCTGCGGGAGAGCGTCAGCTAATCGCTCTAGCTAGGGCGTTCATATCCCGACCGCGTGTCCTTGTCTTGGACGAGGCAACATCGAGCCTAGATCTGCGATCTGAGGCACATATCGAGAAAGCTTTGGACGGTTTACTCGAAGGTCGAACTGCGATTCTGATTGCCCATAGGTTGGCGACCGCTATGAAAGCTGACCGGATCGCCGTCATTGACGACGGTCGAATAATCGAACTTGGCTCGCATGATGAATTGATTCAGTTACGGGGTCGCTACGCAGAGATGTTCGAAACTTGGTCCTCTCACTCAGAAACCGACGAATCACGAGCAATCAGGTCTCAGTCGGATTAGTAGTCGTAATCTGGCAAGCTGACTTCATGACGGTCACCTCTCCTGCGGTCGAACTTCTCGGTGTATCGGTCAAATATGAGGACGTAACAGTTCTTAGTCCTTTGGATCTAGAAATCTCTTCGTCGGACCGGTGGGTCGTCTTGGGGCCAAATGGCAGCGGAAAGACCAGTTTGATAAAGATCCTCTCGCTATACCGGTACCCGACAACCGGAACGGTCAAAGTGCTCGGCGAAACTTGGGGTGCGACGGATGTCAGGCAGCTAAGGCAGCGGATCGGCCTGGCTTCCTCATCTTTGAGAGATCAATTCAGACCGGATATTTTGGGTTTGGATATCGTTATGACGGCAAGACATGCTGCTCTCGAAACCTGGTGGCATGAATACTCAGAACATGACCGTGAAGCGGCTATGGAATGTTTGGCACGAATAGGAGCCGAAGCATTAGCAACGCGAAAATTTCAGACAATGTCTTCTGGAGAACAACAACGAGTGCAGTTGGCGAGAACCCTTATGGGAGAGCCCGGATTGCTGTTGTTGGACGAACCGACAGCTGGTCTCGACTTAGCGGGAAGAGAGCAACTAGTCACGAGTTTGGCCTCGGTCGCCGCCGACCCTGAAACTCCCGCAACCGTTTTAGTGACGCATCACACTGACGAAATTCCGCCTGGCTTCACTCATGGACTCCTTTTACGTGGTGGAGAAGCATTGGCGTGCGGACCCATCGATCAGGTACTCACAGCGGATTCTTTATCGGAGTGTTTCGGGTTGCGTCTTCAGCTTGAAAATCGCGATGGACGTTGGTTGTCTTGGACTAGTGGGTGACCTCGCGGTAATGCACTCAAACGAAGACCGTCCTCAGTCCCGTGTGTTTGGTGAAGTCGCGGAGATTTATCACCATTACCGACCTGAATACCCTGACCGTCTTTTCGAGTGGATCTTGGCAACCTGTGGGACGTCAATGAGCGACTTGGTCATTGACGTTGGTTGCGGCACCGGCAAAGCATCGGCTCCTCTTCTGGAGCAGGGCTTTGAGGTCCTCGGCTTGGAACCAGATCCAGCTATGGCTGGGATAGCTCGACGAGAATTAGAGAGGTTCGAATTATTTTCGGTCGACCAGTCCACGTTGGAAGAGTGGACCGCAGCAGAGAGGCTTGCCGGCTTGGTCATCGCTGGACAGTCTTGGCACTGGACCAATCCTGATACTCGATTTCAGCGAGCTGCTTCGATACTCAAACCCGGAGGATGGCTATGCGTTTTTTGGAACCGGCCTGAGCATGAAAAGCAGGAGTTCGATGCTGCTACCGATCTGATTTACGCTGAACTCGCGCCTGAGTTCGATAACAAACCGTTTGTGGTTCGCTTACCGGGCTCGAAGGCTGCCATTAGTGCCGACACCCCTGATGAGGAAATTTCGGTAAGCGGGTTATTTGGGCCGGTGCAGCAGTTTCAGTTTGAGTGGGAGATGATAATCAGCACTGATCATCACGTTCAAAATCTGCGAACTCAATCTGATCATCGGATGCTTCCGACCGAGACAAGAAATGAGCTAATTCGTCGAGTAGCAAAGACGATTGACGACTTTGGGGGAAGCTACAAACAGACCTTCACAACTCATGCCTATGCAGCGAAGCTCTCTGTCTGAGAACATCTTTTCATGACGACTCATGCTGATCAGATCCGTTCTTACTTTGATGCTTGTAGTTCAGGCTCAAGCGAAGCGGTTGCAATGCACTTCACAGAGGATGCTGTCATCTACGACACCAACCATTCCCCGATCGTGACTTCAGTAGCGATCGGTGAGTTCTGGTCTCAGATTCACAGTAAATGGGATGGGGCAAAATGGGTCGTCGAGCGGGTCGTTGAAACTCTCGATTCAGCCGCTATTGAATGGCGAATGGAAGGGGAAGCTGCGGGAGCGGCATTTCAGATCCGTGGTAGTGAACATTACGAGTTCAGAGAAAATCTCATAGCTGAGATTCGCCAGTACTGGACTTTTGACCCTGAAAGCCTTGGGGGTGGCTTAATCAAATACCCCTATGGTGAGGCTGGTCGTTTAGGTTTCGATGACTGACAATAAGGACGAGCCGGGCGACAAGATTCACTTCGTCTACGAGGACCCACAGTTCTCTTCGCGCAGTAGCGCTGCGTATGCGTTGCGACGTTTGGGGAATGCGTTTGTGCGTCACAGGTTCAGCGACGATGAGCTGACTTCGTTGGCCAATTGGGCTACATCCACGGCCCAAAAACTTGAGCGCTCGGAACCTCGGTCTCGCCCTTCTGACTATTTTGAACGCCGCTACAGCGACCCCCGACCGGTTGATGGTTCTGAAGTGATTGCATTTAGTGATCGGACCTTTAGCGGCCCTGCAAACCCAATGGGTGTTGAGGTTGAAATCAAACGGGACGGTGAGACAGTTGTTGGCAGAGTGATTTTCGGAGCTGCCTTCGAAAGCGCTCCGGGTAGAACCCACGGCGGAGCTGTTTCAGCCCTGGTGGATGACACTATGGGTTATCTCATGATTGTCCTGGGTGAAGCCGCATATACAGCTCGGTTGGAGGTGGATTATCGCGGCGGTGTTCCCATAGACGTTCCTGTTTGGTTCCAAGCTTGGGTATCGAAGCGAGATGGTCGCAAACTGGTGGTGAATTTGACCGTATCCCCTGATAACGGCGGGGTGCCTGATCGTTCGGCTGACCCTTTGATCACCGCTGAGGGGCTTTTCATCATTCCTAGTGCCAGTTCTTCTTAATCGACAATTTGCTCCGACCGCCGCTGGTCAGATGCTTGTTGAAGGGTGACCAGTGCGACGTCTTCGGGTCTTTCAATTTCGTCAACTAGGGCCTCAAACATCGGCATTCGATCTGTTACTTGAGGTTGCATTCTGTAGTTCAGCGCTCGCCTCTGCTAAACGCCGTCCCGTCCTTAAATCCTTTCTATAGAGAGACCGTGCTCACATCGAAAGTCAGGCGGACTGATAGTTAGTCTCACCTGATCAGATTCTCGCGCCTACCAGTCAGTCTTATTTTGTAAAAGTTCGGCGAACGGGGTGTCTTTGTCTGGTCCAGGTTCTTTGGGTAGGCCTAAAATCCGTTCCCCGATGATATTGCGCTGCACTTCATCGGTTCCCCCATATATGGAGGGAGCTGGTGAGAAAATTGCCATCTCTTGAATTACGCCTCCAGTTGCGGCGTCTTCCCCCCAAAGGATCATCTCTGGTCCGAGTATCGCTCCGGCAAGTTCTCGAGTCCGGTGGAGGGCTGTTGTCATGAGAATCTTTGCAAGGTTTCCCTCGCCGCCAGTTTGCTGACTCTTAGTACGTGTTCGCCGGGCGTTCATTCGCATCAACTCAAGTTCTGTGTGTAACTGCGCCAGCTCTTGGCGAATACGGGTGTCATCGAGTTTGTCGCGTTCTTCGGCAAGCTCGCGAAGCAGTTGCAAGGTCCCGGGGCCTACCCCTCCAGCAGCCAATGCCAGCCGTTTTCCAACGAAGGATCCTGCAGGTTTTTCGAGATGGCCGGCGATGCTTCCTGGATGAGCAGCTGCGTATGCCATTCCGTGTCCGCCGCCGATTCCGGCGCGTTCGACCATTAGCGTCGTGTTCGCTACGCGCCATCCCTCATTTAGGTCGCCAACCAAGTCGTCCTGAGAAACTCGCGCTTCGTCGATAAACACTTCGTTGAACAGCGATCGACCCGTCATTTCACGTAATGGTCGCACTTCGACACCTTCTTGATCCATGGGGAAGGCGAACCAACTGATGCCTCTATGTTTCGATGCGTCAGGGTCTGTGCGCGCTATCAACATCCCGTAGTCAGCATGTTGACCTTCAGATGTCCATACTTTCTGTCCCGTGATCACCCACTCATCGCCATCACGGACTGCTTTGGTTTGCAGACCTGCCAAGTCACTCCCGGCGCCTGGCTCCGAAAAGAGTTGACACCAAGAGTCGGTCCCATCAAGAATCTTCGGCACGTATTTTTCGATCTGGGCTTCATCCCCATGGGCAAGAATGGTTGGGGCTGCCAACATCATTCCCAAGCCCGCCGGTGAACCTATAGATCCACTTTCTCTTAATGCCGCCGCTAGGACACGGGTTTCCTCTCGACCCCACCCTTTACCAAAAGGTTCTGGCAGGCCAGGGTTAGTGAATCCTGCCGAGGAAAGTCGTTGCCACCACTCTCGAACCGCTAGCTCTGGATCCCAGTTGGCGTCTATCCACGCATCAATTTCGGTGCGTAACTCACTACTCATTTGAAGGCTCCGATGGAGGTCAACTGCTAACGGACTACTTGTGGTTCTCACGCTACCTGCGGCTGAGGTTAGAGAACAGCTTGATACCGCGGTAACTTCAGATCTACCAACTGGTTCAACGGAGGCAAAGTTGGCTGATCCGGCTCGAATAACAATCGATCGAATTAATCACTATCGAGACACTGTCCGGGCCTACAAAGTGAAACTCGATGGCCAGGTCATCGGGCGAGTGAAAGACGGAAAGCAGCAAACATTCGAAGTTTCCCCTGGGGCTCATCAAGTCAGAGTGCGCCTTATGTGGTTACAAAGTCCACCTGTCGATCTTCAGCTAGAAGAAGGGTCTGAAGTTCGGCTACGCACTGGACCTAACGGCGGGATTCTCCAAGCGTGGAGAATCTATTTGGCTCCGCATACTGCGATGTTCCTAGAAAAAGATTCTTAGCTAGCTAGAAGGTCTTCGAGTACAACGGCGACTCCGTCTTCGTCGTGGCTGGGTGCTATATCAGCTGCCATGGAAAGGATCTTGGGATGACCGTTTCTCATTGCTACCGAGTGTCCAGCCCATAGGAACATTTCTAAATCGTTGAGGCCGTCGCCGAATACCCACGCATTTGAGGCGTCAATTGCGTTTATAACGGCCACCTCATTGAGCCCAGTACCTTTACTAACTCCCGACGCTACGATCTCGGGGGTTTCAAGACCGGAGGGGCGCACCTCAGTTCCTTCGGGCATCCAGGCGCTCATCGCCTCAATTGCCTTCATCGGCGAGACGGCTTTGCAATCGAGGAGCCAAGTAAGTACCGGACCGTCAAGCGCCAATAAGGCGTCTGGTACTCGGAACGGCGTTATCGAAAAATCAGATGGGAAGTCGTGAGTGAAGTCTTCGTCCCAGATGTGTCGGCCGTCAGCCATGTCAGCAGCTATTGCAACGCCAGGAATTAACCGTCGGGCTAGTTGCGCGCTTTCTCGGGTCTGTTGCTCTGTCATAGCGGTGAGTTTGAGTAGCTCGCCATCGGACTTGTGTATCGAAGCGCCGTTAAGACAAACGCAATAATCGACTACTCCTAAACACTCAGCAGTCTCAGCCACAGCCCTCCATGGGCGACCTGTAGACAAAGCAATGACGCAGCCTTGGTTCTTGACCTCTCTCACCGCCTGACGGACTCTTGGAGATAACGACCCGTCTGAACGCAACAAAGTGCCATCCAAATCAAACGCAATCAGTTCAGGGAAACGACTCACAACCCAGAACCGTACATTGGGGTGAAGCGATAGGCGCTAGGTATCGATGGT
>NTLA01000011.1 GCA_002457435.1 Acidimicrobiales bacterium MED-G01
ACCAGTGAGATGGGTAAACCATCGGCGACACGTAATCGACGTATTGGGCCATGCCAGCCACATCTTGGGCGATGAATTCACCTCTGGTGGCTGAAATACCAAATACCGAAACTCCCTGAAATACGCCAAAGTCTCTGAGGATGGATTGAGATTGCCGCAGGAAGTCAACGATAATTGGCGAAGGATCATCTAGACCGACGCCTGGTATGTACATGCCATCAAGACGACCCTCTGGTCGCCGCATGTAATCCCACAGCACGTCATCGATCCCCGCTTCCGCCGCCTCTCGGGCGATATCAAGGTTGTACTTTTGTACTCCAGGATTTTGAAAGTTAGTGAAGCCGCCGTACTTACTCAACGGCCTGCCATCAGATGTTTGGATCACCCAATCCTGATCACCTTTCGCCCAAGCATGTTTAGCCAGAATCGGATCGCGGAACGCCACTATGCGACCTATCACACGCACATCCAGCGCATGGAGTTCTTCGATGGCAGCGCGCAGATTAAAAAGATTGTTTGCTGCTCCAGTCTCTATCGCTAGGGCCACGTCGCTGTCATAACCAACGACACCGCTTTCATTTTTTAGACTGATTTCGACGGCGGTGACCTTGCCCGCTCGAATCAAATCGAGAACTGAGCTTTTGAGACCTTGGTGCGCCCACGCCGCAGCGCTCACGTGAACTCCCTGAGTTCTGGGGTAAGCAATCGGGACGATCATATTGAACGTGCTTGTGTTGCCAGCCCGATCAATCGCCAAGATCGAAACAGGTCCGGCCGGAGGTTCGTCAAGTTCCAAGATGAACGAACCATCCCGGGTTTCTATTGGCACTCCGCCAACTACCAGAGTCGCCCCAGGTTCGGAGGTGCCGGCAATAGTCACTGGTTCGTCCATCGGAACGGGCTCTAAGACTTCTGGTAAGCCAATCACAGGCGGAGTGCCGTCAACGTTGAAGTCGATAGAGCGAGAGACTTGACCGTAGAGCCGCCTTTCTACGACTAACTCAAGTGAATGGTCACCTTCGGTTAACGGCGGGACGACCCAAACGATTCGGTTCCCGTATCTTTGAACGCCGCTAACAGGGAAGTCGTCCAATAGCAGTTGAGCTGATCGAGCATTTGCCCCGGCCACAGTGAAAGAAATTTGCGTCCCCTCAATTGAAGTTGGCTGCAGGGCTACACCATCCTCTATTCCCCCAATCTCAATCGACACCTGTCGAATTGTGATCAACATCAAAACTATTCCCGTAAGTGTCACCAAAGAGGCTGCAGCTAATAAACCCCAGCGGCGACGGGACGGCGGCTGTTGTGGGACCTGAAGAGGAAATAGCGGGCGGCGAACTGCCTTGCGGTTTTCGCGAGTTGGACGAGGCAGCGTCCTTGCATAAACGGGAGCCTCCTTTTTCACTGGTCGCCAAGGGAAGCCCCATCCTTCGGCGGGGTCTCCGCTGTCGTCTTCGGTTCTGGAGTTCGGCTCACCCTTTGCCAGTGATGGACCAACTTGTCGTCCATGAGAAGTGAGCGACCAGCGACCTTCGCCTAGTCCCGGGGTGTGTGGCATAGGGACCGCGAGATCGGTTCGATGAAGATGATCTAGTGCGTTCAAAACATCTTCGGTTTCAAGTCCTGTCGCAGTTGAAAGCTCGCTGGGCAAGGCTGTGCCACCACGCGACAACAGGTGTCGCAGCACCAACTTGTGTTGCGGGGCCAGCAACGGCATTACGACAAGTTAGTGGTGTAGAGGGCAATAGTGACATCGTGGTGCGAGTACAAAGACGAAAGCCTGTGCCGGGTGTAAGTTCCTTGTTGTGGATGAGGAACAGCGCGAGGTCCTTGATTGGAGTAATTACGGAGTGGCATCTCGTGCCTTAGCGGGGCTAGTCGCGGAAGATGGCTATCAACCTGACATTATTCTTGCGATAGCTAGGGGCGGACTTTTCGTCGCGGGTTCATTGGGTTATGCGCTATCAGTGAAGAACCTATACGTGATGAATGTTGAGTATTACACCGGGGTTGACGAACGACTTGACGTGCCGGTCGTGCTGCCCCCATATGTCGATGTTGTCGACCTAAGGGATACTCGAGTTTTGATTGTTGACGATGTAGCCGACACCGGTCACACGTTGGCGTTGGTCCGGAATCATTGTCTTGGCGAAGTCGCCGAAGTCCGTACGGCTGTCCTCTACGAAAAGTCGCGTTCAGTTGTTCAGTGTGAATACGTCTGGAAGTACACAGATCAATGGATCAACTTTCCCTGGTCGACCGAACCACCCCTTGTCGAACCTGGAGACGGTGTCACAGTCCTCGACGCTTAAGGAATGAGATCAGCGTGCCTCATGTGATTGGGGTGGCGTTCAACTTTGGTGGGTAGCGGTGACCGTTGTGGCAATACCGCCGCGTACCAGCCATTCTGTGACAACAGTCATTGTTCTCGGTGACAAAGCTGAGACCAAGTCATCAAGAATTCCGTTAGTGATGCCTTCGTGATGGACACCTTCATCTCTAAAGCTCCAGATGTACATTTTTAACGACTTCAATTCCACGATGAGTTCATTGGGGATGTAGGTAATTACCACCGTTGCGAAGTCGGGCTGTCCCGTGACGGGACAGAGGCAGGTGAGTTCTGGTGTTTCACAACGAATTTCGTAGTCCCGACCCGGTCGAGGATTGTCTAGAACTATGAGTTCTTTTGATGGTTCACTTGGCATTTCAAGTGCTTCCTTAAAGTTCGTACGATGGAATATGACGCTACCGTTCGCTAAAGCCGGCGACGACGCTATAGCTACCTGAGAAGGAATCACATGACATCACAACTGGTGATTCGAGAAGCTAAGACTTCAGATTACGATTCGATCGCGAATCTCACGATGGCTGCTTACAAACCCCTTTTCGAAGGTACAGGCCTTCCAGACGATTTGGGGTGGTACGGCGCCGAACTGCGAGATGTCAGCGGTAGAGCTAGTCGTTCAACGATCGTCGTAGCAGAAATAGATGACCAAATTGTTGGAAGTCTTGCTTATCACCACGACTATGCCGAAGAGGCCCACGAAGGAAACCCTGAAGATTGTGCAGGATTTCGTGTCCTGGCTACCGATCCGTCATATCAAGGCAGAGGTATCGGCGAAGCATTAACTCAATGGTGTATCGCTAAGGCCAGATTTGACGGCAGATCCGCTCTTGTTCTAAATACGACTGACTATATGGAGGCTGCTCAACGTCTCTACCGTAGGCTCGGTTTTGAGTTGTATCCAGAGATCGGGTACCGCATCGGAGGACGTCAGCCAGTAGAGGTATTGGGCTTTCGTTTAGAGCTAAAGGATTGAAAGTTGAGCAATCGTCGTGCCGTCGTTATCACCACATGCGTTTTGGTTGCCGTTGTAGGAGCGATGGCGGCCTACGGTGCATGGAGAGTGCTGTCCGCTGCCCCTGAGGAAGTTTCTTTGGATGCTGCAGTTGCGTCAGTAGAAGAGGAACAAGCTTCTAACGACTCCATCGAAAACGTGGCCGACACTGCTGATGTCGACGATTCTTTATCAACAGATGGCGTTTGGTACGTCGACACGGACTCAGGCAGCTTCAGCTTCGAAGAAGCTTCAGGATCCTTTGTTGGTTTCAGGGTTAAGGAAGAACTTGTCAAGATTGGATCCATAACAGCAGTCGGGCGGACTGATCAAGTTGAAGGTGAACTTTCGATTCAGAATGGTCAGCTTGTTTCAGTTGTGATCACTGCCGACTTATCGGCGATTGTCACCAACGATTCGCGACGGGACAACGCGGCACGCAACGCCATGAACGTGAGAGAGAACCCGATAGCCAGCTTCGTTCTCGACCAACCCGTAGACCTGCCGGCGACCGATGGGTCCCAAATAGCTTTGCCGGCCAAAGGTCAACTGACGGTCAACGGAATAAGCAAAGCTGTTGTGTTTGAACTTGAAGCCGAGGCTGTTGCACGTTCCATCGTTGTTGTGGGCCAGACAGAAGTGATTTTTTCTGATTACGACATTGCGGTGCCATCAGCCAGCATCGTTGTATCAGCCGAAGACAGGGGCGTAGTGGAGTTCCAGCTACTTTTCGTTCGCCGCTGAACTGTTATTCGCGCATCATCTCTGCGCGACCCATGCCCTCACCGTCGAGGATTTGGTCGTCGGCCAGATCGACCGTGACCTTTATCAGTTCCCCTGTGAAAATATTCGGCGTCCGATAGTCAGATACACCGGTTCCGCGATCCAAACCAATATCAAGTCCGGACCAGGAAATCATTAGGAAGAAAATATTTTCTGTTTCGTGGCTAGCAACAACTTGACCATCAATCATCAAACTTCCCACGCCTTTAGTTCCAGTCGAAGAACGCGTCATATGAAAGCCCAGACTTTCCGACCCTTGAGGGACGGGGTGAGGTGAACGAACCATTTGGTGGCTGCCACCGATATTGAGATCATGAACTAAATAGCTGCTGTCATCTATATAGAGGCTGTAGCCAGAGGTGGCGTCTCCGTGCGCGATTAACACACCAGAGACACCGGGCTCGGTCGGCTCGACTAGCGCCTCTAAGCGATAACTGCGACTTCTGAGATCGGGCGCGACGTCGCTGGGTAAATGACCCATGCCTTTCCAAAAGGTAAAAAGTTTTCGACCCCCCAGATGGCGCTCCGCATTTTCAGCAAAACGTTCAGCGAAACGGTCGTCCAGTGGCAACACCTGATGCATGCGTGCCTGGTCCCACCACAAATCAAGCATTTCGTTAAGCAGTTCAGGTTCGGTTTGCGAGCGGTCCTTGGTTTCGTTGAAATCTTCAAGAAGGTTGAAAAGTTCCCATTTGTCTTCTTCATACGGTGTGCCCGGGGGGTGGTACGCGACTGCTTTCCACCCATTGTGAACGATCCCTCTATGACCGAACATCTCGAAATATTGAGTTGTCTTTCCAGAGTCCGCTTCAGGGTCATTGAGAGTCGAAGCGAAACTGACTCCTTCTATGGGCTTTTGTTGCACCCCGTTGACTGATTCAGGAGCATCAATGCCGATGCAGTCAAGCAGAGTAGGGACGATGTCACATGCATGACAAAACTGATTTCTTAGGCCCGGATGGTTGATGTGGCGCGGCCAATGAACGACCAAGGGGTCTCTCACACCTCCGCCATGAGTATTTTGCTTGTAACGACGTAATGGGGTGTTCGCCGCCATTGACCAGCCCCACGGAAAATTGCTGTGAGTATCTGGCCCCCCGATGTCATCTATCCGGTCAAATTTGTCTTCCATGGACTCAGGAAGCCCGTTGTATGGCCCCATCGCGTTGACGAAACCAAGTGGACCTCCTTCCTGGCTCGCACCGTTATCGGACAGAACCATGATCATGGTGTTATCGATGTCACCTGAAGTCTTTAAGTGACCGATGAGACGTGCTAGGTGTTGGTCGGCGTGATGCAGCATCGCTGCGTAGGCAGCTTGAAGACGTGTTGCTACTCGCTTGGTTACGTCGTCAATTTCTGACCACGCTTCGACGAAATCATTTCGGACCGGCAGCTCGGTTCCCTCCGGAACCACTCCAAGCTCTATTTGCTTAGCTAACCGTTCAGTCCGTTCCACATCCCATCCGCGACGAAACACCTGGTCGTAGTGATCGATTAATTCCTTTGGGGCCTGGTGCGGGGCGTGACATGCCCCGAGCCCGATTAATGTCATCCAAGGTGTTGCGGGACTACTAGCCGTGTGTGAAGCGATGAATTCAATGGACTTATCGAAGAGGTCTTCGGTTAAGTGGTATCCGGTCCCAAAATTCCCCGGTGCGGTTATGTGGCTGTTGTCGAGAATCAACTCTGGTGAATAGTGGTCTGTTTCGGCGTCAAGGAAGCCGTAGAAGCGGTCGAATCCTCGCCCCAAGGGCCAGCCGTCAAATGGTCCGGTAGGACCCGATTCGGTCAAAGGTGTTACGTGCCATTTGCCTACCATGTAGTTCCTGTAGCCCTGAGGTGTCAGAATTTCTGCAAGGGTTCCAGCGTCTCGACTGATTTTGCCTCTGTATCCGGGATAGCCGCTATCGAAGTTAGCTAGACAACCGACACCTGTTGAATGATGATTTCGACCAGTTAATAGGGCTGCACGAGTTGTTGAACACATGGCGGTCGTGTGAAAGCCGGTATAACGGAGGCCGTTGGCTGCGAGGTCGTCAATTGTTGGAGTGGAAATAGGAGATCCGTAACAACCGAAATCAGAGAAGCCGACGTCATCAAACAGAACTATCAAAATGTTGGGGCTGTCTTGTGCTGGCGTTGGACCTGTCGGCCAGTTTGGGATGGTGTCAATATCGGAACTCACATGGAGAATCCTAGAGATGATCTCGTGTGTAGAGAAATGAGGAGCGATTGGGACGGGCAATCTTTCAAGTTACGCGACTTTGTCGGTGTGTCTTAGATTCCAGGCTGCAACAGAGGCGAAAGTGAAAGTGACCGCCAACACAGCGTAGGTCAGAAGGTAAGAATTGGTGAGATCCGCCAGCACCCCGCCGGTAATTGGTCCGAGTACTGAAGCGGGCCCATAAAAGATCGTCATCGCTCCGAAAACAGCTGTGAAATCTCGCTCATCCACCTGGTCGCGGACAAATGCAGCCGTCAACGGCGGCACGGCCATGCCTGCCATTCCGTAAAGAGCGGCTGCGAGGGCTGCCGTCCACATTTGTCCAGCAAGAACCAACACGCAGGTGGTGGCACCGATGGCCGTGACTAGGCACATGGTTCGTGGACGTCCCAGCCTGTCGCTCAGCCGTCCAAAAATAACTGCACCGACGACGCCTCCAATTCCCATTAGCGCCCACAAATTCGTAGTGAACCCCCTTGACATGTTGTGATCATTTTCAAGGGACAGGCCGAAGAATTGGTACCACGAAGCTGCTACGAAGGCGAAAGCCATGTAGAAGAAAACAGCCGTTTTCCATGCTTGTAGACGAGTGATGGCTCTGATGCCAGCGCCCCGAGGCAATGGTGGTGAAATGTCTTTACTTAGTGCAACGTAAAGAACGGCGAGAATCACGACAGCAACAACCATTTCGAGAAGCCACACTTCGCGCCAAGCACCGGCATCGTTGACTGCGTCGCGAAGGGCTGACGTAGCGAAGGGAATGAATATTGAGCCGACTGCCATAGTTGCAGTTAGAGACCCCATGACTGCGCCTCTCTTGGCCACCGGAACATCTGCTGTCGCAATGACCGGCATGGTCAACCAGATTCCTGCCCCCCCAAACCCCGCCAAGGCTGTACCAATCATCACTTGACTAGTTGTCGGAGCGGTGCCGAGACATAACAAACCCGCTGTGACTATCCACAAGCCGCATTTCAATAAAACAGCTGGGGCTATTCGGCTCGCCAGATAGGTCACGGCAACAACGCCACACAAGTAGGCCGCCATGTTTACCGACCCCGTAGCGCCTGCAGTTGTTGCGGTTAGCTCCAAATCATCGGAAATTGCAGGAAGAAGAAGTGGCATGGTGCTGCGACCGAAGGTGTGCGACACCACGCCTGCAAGAGTTATGAGAACAACTCGTAACCAACTCATTTCTGAGCAGGGTTCAACAACAAATATGGCTGGTGAACGGCTGGCGTAGCGAGGCGAGAAACCCGAATTTGCGGTGGGACTCATTTTTGCGTCACCAAACCGTCCCCGCGAACCACAACGCCACCTTGATGTTGCCCTTCTCATCACCCTACGATTGTCTTCGTGCCCGTGTACTCCTATCGCTGTCATAAATGTGTTGAGACCTTCGACCAGAGGAGACCTATGTCTGAATCTGGTGAACCTGCGATCTGTCCAGTTGGGCACCCTGGAGCCAAACGACAATTGTCGACATTCGTTTCGGTTGGAGCAACAGCGCAATCAACTGCAGTAACCGAGACAAGTTCGTGGACTGGTCAAAATGGTTGTTGTGGTGGGGGATGTCATTCACACTGAGCAATAAGTTCGGCTGAACGATCGCTGCCCGGTGTCAGTGTCCGCCATCGAAAGCAACTGGGAGACTCGCCGGTCCCCAGATTCCGTTTTCCAGAGGCTTCCAAGTGATATCGCCGTTGAGTTTTAGATTGGGTAATCGCTCTGCGACAACGGTGAAAGCCTCTTGAAGCTCCGCCCGCGCTAAAAAAGCGCCCAGGCAGTAATGAATGCCACTCCCAAATGTCAAATGAGGAGACCCTGCTTCACGAGTGATGTCGAACGCTAACGGTTCATTGAATTTTTCGACGTCATGATTGGCCGCCACAAAGTTGGGGAAGATAAGAGTCCCTTGAGGGAACACAAAATCTTTGTAGACGATCTCTTCGCTCGCGTACCGAGCGGTGCCGCGCACCGCTCCCAGGTAGCGCATCACTTCTTCTACCGCTTGTGGAGCGAGACCCTTCTCATCGCGCAGAAGATTGAACTGATCCGGGTGTTGTGCGAACAGGGCTACGGCACAACCCAATTGATTTCTCGTCGTGTCAGTGCCCGCCAACAATATTGCGTTCGCCATCGACAAAAGCTCGTCAGTAGAAAGTCGATCACCTTCTTCTTCGGCGCTAATCAAGTCACTTAGAAGGTCATCGCGCGGCTCGGACCTTCGTTCCGCGATCAGGTCGAGCATGTAGGCGTCCATCTCATCGCTCGCAGCAATAATTGCTGGGGCATCCTCAGCCAAGTTGCCATTGAACAACTTGAAGATATCTACAGCTAGCCGACTAAAAAGCTCCCAGTCCTCGCGGGGAGCACCGAGCAGCTCACAGATGATTGGGATCGGATACGGCTCACAAACATCAGCGACAAATTCTGAATGACCCGTCTCACACACTGGATCGAGTAGTTCGTTCACCACACTTCTCATGAAGGGCCGCAACCGATCCGCCGATTTAGGGGTGAATGCTGGGCTTACGATCCGCCTAATTCGCTGATGATCTTCACCTTCGGTTGAAAGAATGCTTTTACGGTTGGACCGATTTGACCACTCAGCGCTCTCATAGTTCTGGGTCTCAGCAATCAAAGACAAAGCACTGAACCAACGTCGATCCCGAAGCATCGCGGCGCAATCATCGTGACTGGCTATCACGTAACCAAGATCGCTTTTCGCGATCCAATCATCCTTGCTCAATTGATGAAGCCGGGCGCGCCGCTCGGACTCCGAAAGGGATGAATTTGTAGTGATGATTGGCAGTTCAGCATCGCTAATCAGTGTCGGCATGTTGCCAGCCTAGTAATTCAGAGGTTTCTTAAGAAAACTGTGGGAGCGGAAACAGCAAAACGTTACCGGCAAGGCTACGGTCGCATTCATGTCTCATCCTTCCATAAGCACCCACCGCGTCGACCAAGTTGTTTGTATCTCAGTTGACGATGGGCGCGCCAATGCATTCTCACCGTCGTTATTGGTTGCTCTTAGCGAAGAACTAGCTGAGGCCGAAGCAGACTCGGAGGTAGGGGCAGTTGTCATAGCTGGCAACCAAAAAGCATTTTTTGCTGGATTTGATCTGGACGTGATCGGCTCGGGGGATGCCAAAGCCATCACCGAAATGACGACATCAGGGGGAGCCTTCATCCGTCAGGCATACGGCGCATCGGTGCCAGTAGTGGCTGCTTCCACGGGTCACGCTGTGGCCGCCGGGGCGTTGCTGTTGTGCGGATGTGATTATCGCGTTGGAGTAGACGGACCAGTGAAAATTGGACTCAACGAAGTCGCTATTGCTCTAACCCTTCCAAGGTGGGCGCTGTTAATCGCAGGTGAACGACTGTCAAAGAGGTATCTGCAAGTCTCGGTTGCCAACGCGCAGATCTTCGATGGTTCCGGTGCCGTAGATGCTGGGTTCCTTGATGAAGTAACCACAGCAGATCAGGTTGTAGCTCGAGCGATCGAGGTTGCCCAAGGTTTCGCTGAACAGCTTGACGCAAAGGCATACGCGGCCACAGTGCGAAATCTGAGAGGTGGTCTTCTAGGCGAAATGGACGCAGCTGTCGCGTCTGACCGCGCCGCCGCTGGTCTCTAACAAAACTAGATGGCCTCCCAGACAGAAATACGCGCCCGACGAACACTTTTTATTACCTCGCTCGTTGGCTTCATGGTTGCTATGGAGATCACGATCATCTCTATAGCGCGCAACCAAATTTCGGCGGCGTTTCCTGACGCCGAGGCGGCAACTTTGTCCTGGGTGATCACTGCCTACAACATTGGGGTGGCTTCACTGCTGTTGCCCGCCGGATGGATGGCTGATCGCTACGGTCGAAAGAAAGTATTCCTGTGGGGGCTGGGTGCATTCATATTCGGGTCGCTCTTGTCGGGTGTTGCCTCGACACCGAGCCTGCTCATCGGCGCAAGAGTGGTCCAATCCGTAGGAGGCGCCGCGCAATATCCGGCTGGCCTGGCTTTGCTGCTCGCGGCATTCCCAATAGAAAACAGAATGCGGGCCATCGGGGTGTGGGGCGCAGTCAGCGGACTAGCAGCAGCCTTAGCGCCATCGCTCGGAGCATTACTCATCGAAGGGTTCGGCTGGCGCGCTGTCTTTCTCATCAATGTGCCGGTCGCCTTACTGGCTCTTATCGCAGGACGAAGTTGGTTGGGAGAAAGCACGGGAGATGAAGTAAGCGAAAGAGTGGATCTCGTTAGCGTGCCGCTGGCTTCATTGGGTATTGGAGCGCTGCTGATTGGGCTAGTGCAAGGCGGGAGTTGGGGATGGACGTCACCCATCACCTTGGCTGGCTTTCTTGCGGGCATGATGATGCTTACTGCCTTTTTTGCACGTTCAGTTACTCATCCAGAACCACTGTTTGACCTCGACCTCTTCAGAATTCGCAGCTACGCCGTCGCAAATGTTGGATCAGTGTTTTTTCTGGTGGCATTCTTTTCCTGGATTATTGTCCTCCCGGAATTCATCCAGGAAACGTGGGGATGGTCAGTCCTCAAATCGGGCTTCGCGATTGCACCGGGTCCGGTGGTGTCAACCATTCTTTCTGTGACCAATGGGCGCTTAGCTGACCGCATCGGTACTCAACGGATTCTGGTCGTTGGGGGTTGCGCGGGGATGTTGGGACTTTTGTTACATGTTGCTTACACAGGAGAAGAGCCAAGCTTCTTCCTTGGTTTATTCGTTCCCAACCTGACCATGGGCGTTGCAGCTGGATGCAGCTTTGCGATGTTGGTTGGCGCCTCAATGTCAGAAATTGCGCCTGCGCGTTTCGGAATGGCGGGTGCTGGTCGGACGACTGTGTTCCAGTTAAGTATCGCTATAGGAGCTGGGCTAGCTATTACTTTGGTCGGCAATCCGACAGATTCGAGTGCTGCGTTGGAGGCGATGCGCAGAGTTTGGCTCGTCGGAGCCCTCTGCTGCCTGTTACAAGCGTTGCTGTTTTTGTTTGCTTTTCCGAAAGACTCACAAAGAACCGTTCTAACTTCGTAGGATTGGGTAGAGCTGGAGCAGCCTGAACCTCAAGGTGCCGAATCTAATTAGAAAAGCTTATGGTGGCAGTGTGAGCGGGGAAGATCGTTTCCGATTTCGTGAAACTCAGCGAGATATTGGTTTCCAACCATCGACAACGGAAAATCTTTCAGCGTTGTCCCCAGAACAGATTGGCCGGTTCAATGAAACTGGCTATCTCACAACGTTGCCGGGGTTGTCTTCCGCTGATGTTGGAGTCCTCCGTTTGTACCTTGACTGGTTAATCGAAGAAGTGGTGTCCGCTGATGATCGCCGAAACAGTTATTCGATTAACCAATATCACCAGGTAAGTGGGCGTTTGTGGGACCTCATCCACACACCGATATTCGTTGACTACGTGTCAGATATTCTGGGACCTGAATCGGTTTGTTGGAGCACGCACCTATTCTGCAAGCTCCCCGGTGACGGCATGGAAGTCCCTCTGCATCAAGATGCCAATTATTGGCCTTTCACTCCCACGAAATCAGTGACGATATGGCTAGCCATCGATGATGTTGATGAAAACAACGCTGCTATGCGGTTCATCCCTCGAAGCCATCTCGAAGGTGACTTAGCTCATGCAGAGTTGCCGTTAGATGGGTCAGTCGTACTCAATCGGCGTGTGGTCGAACATGAGAGATTCGACGATGTTGCTTTGAACGAGCTTCAGGCGGGAGAAGTTTCGTTGCACACGGATCTTTTGCTGCACGGGTCACCTGCCAACCGGAGTTCGCGTCGCAGATGCGGCATAGCGTTGCGCTACTTAGCTGCCCAAGTCAAAGTGGTGCCGGGTGGAGAAAGTTGGACTTCTAGCGCGGTGCATGTCGGCGCCGGAGACCCATCTGGATACTGGCCAAATCGATCTCGTCCAATCAAAGATGAACCCCACAAGATGGCAGGCTTTGTTGGTGGCTTCGACGGGAACTCCTGACGGCTTTCGCTAATTACAATTCGTCGTGGGTCGAGTTGAATTTGGTGTATTTCGGGCGGTCACCCGTCTGTGGCAGCGATCACCACAAGAAGTTCACCGTTGTCGACCTGGTCGCCGACCGCAACGCGGACTTCAGTAACAGCTCCGTCAAAGGCCGCAACAATTTGGTGTTCCATTTTCATGGCTTCCATAAGCACCAGTAGCTGCCCTGTGTCGACAGAATCCCCTTCGTCAACTTCGATAGCGAGAATCTTGCCTGGCATTGGGGCTGTTAAGCCACCCTCAACATCTGTTATGTCAGCTTCCGGAAAGCGACTCTTTTCAATGAATGTGAGGCTGCCCGCAGGAATATCAACGCACCAGCGATTCCCAAACTTGTTGGCGTAGCCACTCGCTCTAATGTCGTCCAACTGAATCTCGAATCGACTCTCGTCGGTGGACAGCAACGTCGCTGACTTTGTTTCCTCGGCATCGCCTAAGCGTATTTCGAAGGAACCACCGCGGATAGGTCGATAGTTGACCGTCAGTTCAGTCTCCCCATGCAGGAGCACCATTTGCTGACTGGGCATTGAACTATTACGAAACCCAGAGGGCATAAACGCGAGGGCATCGGCGGCCGCCCGGTTCTCTGCTTGCGATACGAGAGCCACCGCAATAGCAGCGTCTTCTAGTTCGCACTGCGTGGGAACTCGTTGCCCAGGAATCTCTACGCGAGAGATGAAATCAGTTGTCGTGTGGCCTGCGAGAAACTCTTCATTGCGCAGCGTCGCAACCAAAAAGTCGCGGTTCGTCACGACACCGTGGAGACGCGTTCGCTCGAGAGCCAGCGCTAGTTTTAAGGCGGCCTCGGTTCGTGTCGGAGCATGTGAAACCACTTTGGCCAACATTGGATCGAATTCAACTGACACTTCAGAGCCTGACTCGATGCCCGAGTCGTATCGAACCTCGGGGGCTGACGCCGGTTCCCAGATATCTATTGTGCCGGTAGCAGGCAAAAAGTCGTTGGCGGGATCCTCCGCGTACAGTCGAACCTCGATCGAATGTCCTGAAATGGAAAGATCTGTTTGTTGGTAACCCAGTGGTTCACCGTTAGCTATCCGAATTTGCTCTCGTACCAGGTCTAGGCCCGTGACTTCTTCGGTTACCGGGTGCTCAACTTGAAGGCGTGTGTTGACTTCGAGGAAGAAAAAGTCTGCTCCGTCACCGTCACCATCAAGCAGAAACTCGACAGTTCCCGCGGATACATAACCGATTGCTTCAACAGCGGCCACGGCTGCTCGCCCCATCTGATTCCTCAACGACTCGGATAAAACCGGTGATGGCGCTTCCTCAATGACCTTTTGATGACGCCGTTGAATTGAACACTCTCGTTCGAAGCAGTGAAGGACCGTTCCATGCTGGTCGCCTAGAACCTGAATTTCGACATGTCGCGGCGTAGCCAAATACCGTTCCAGAAAGACGGTGTCGTTACCGAAAGCATTCAGAGCTTCACGCTTAGCCCCACTAATCGCATTTTCTAGATCTGCTGCATCGTCTACGACGCGCATCCCTTTGCCGCCTCCTCCAGCGCTCGCTTTCACCAATAATGGAAAGCCAATTTCCTCGGCGATAGCGCCAACGTCAACAGATTCGGAAACCTCTATCGACGGAAGCGTTGGAACGTCGGCATCAACCATGGTGCGCTTTGCCGCTAATTTGTCGCCCATCGCGGCGATGGCTTGAGGAGGGGGCCCTATCCAGGTAATACCGGCGTCTGTCACCGCCTTCGCGAAGTCAGCATTTTCTGACAAAAATCCATACCCCGGATGAATAGCGTCGGCTCCAACCGAAACTGCCGCCGCAAGAATTTTCTCTCCATCCAGGTACGACTCAGACGCGGTTGTGCCGCCAAGCGCTATGCCGAGGTCAGCATCACTGACGAATGGAGCGTCACTATCTCCATCGGAGTGCACGGCAACTGTAAATATGCCCATTTCTTTAGCAGTGCGAAATACTCTCCGAGCAATTTCGCCTCTATTGGCTACGAGGAGTCGTCTTATTGTCATCGCGCTCTCCTTACATCCGGAAGACGCCGAAGCCTTCGGCGCCCTCAATTTTGTTGTTGCTACAGGCAGAGAGGGATAAGGCAATCACGTCGCGAGTATCGCGAGGGTCGATGATCCCGTCGTCTGTCACCCGTCCAGATGAGTACAAGGCAAGGGACTTGAGTTCGTGATAATGCTCAACCGATTCAGTAATTTGCCGGTCTGCTTCCTCATCGAATTCGATGCCCTTTCGGGCTGCTTGGCCCCGCCGTACTAGAGACATCACTCCGGCTATTTGTTTCGGACCCATGATGGCGATTTTTGCGGTTGGCCATAGGTAGGTGAATCTCGTATTAAACGCTCTTCCTGACATTCCGTAGTTGCCTGCCCCGTAGCTATTTCCCAGGATCACGGTGATATGGGGGACCATTGAATTTGAAACGGCATTGATCATTTTTGATCCGTTTTTGACGATCCCTGAATGTTCAAAGTCTTTGCCGACCATGTATCCGGTGATGTTTTGCAAGAACACGATTGGAATGTCTTGCTGGTTGCATAATTGAATGAACTGAGCCGCTTTTTCGCTGCTCTCGCTGAAGAGCGGCCCGTTGTTGCCGATGAGGCCAACTGGGTATCCGTGAATTGACGCCCAACCGCAAATCAGTGTCGTTCCATACCGGGCTTTAAATTCCTCGAAGCGTGAACCGTCAACTATGCGGGCTATGACTTCTCTGCAGTCAATTAATGCTTGAAGATCACGCGGCATCAACCCCAACAATTCCTCTGGGTCGTGCACGGGTGGGTCGTCTGTCATAGACGGGTCGGGCCCCAATTTTCTCCAATTCAAATGACTAACTACTTCACGGCACATTCGCAGAGCCTCAGCTTCGTCTTCGGCGAGGTAATCAGCGAGACCAGAAATTTCTGCGTGCATTTGTGCACCGCCGAGGGTTTCATCGTCACTGTCTTCCCCGGTGGCCATCTTTACTAAGGGTGGTCCGCCAAGAAAAACTTTGGATTGGTTTCGAACAAAGATGTTGTAGTCGCTCATTCCGGGCTGGTAAGCGCCGCCAGCGGTTGAGCTTCCGAAAACGACGGCGACAGATGGAATTCGAAGTTTGGATAGTTCAGTGACGTCGTAGAAGAGTCGCCCTGACTCTGCGAAATGGTCACTCTGTTCAATCATCTGACGTTCAGGGTCGTCGTCTCCACGGAGGTCACCTCCAGCAGACTCGACAAATTGGATGTAAGGCATGCGGTTTTGTCGGGCAATTTCGATTGCTCGCATCAGCTTCCGCCCGGCCACCTGAGTCATAGCTCCGCCAAGAACCGTTGGATCGTTTCCTTCGATCACACACTCAACACCTTCGATTACACCTATGCCCATCACTAGACCTCCACCAACCGCGTAATTGGTGCAGTAGCCGGCAAGGGAACTGATTTCGAAGAATGGAGAGTCTGTGTCGAGCACCATTTGTATGCGTTCTCGGACTGGTGTCTTGTCGCGGCTTCGCATTCTGTCCATGGCTGCCGGGCCGCCGCCGGCAGCTGCCTCAGCATGCAAATCATCGATTATGGCCAGCTGTTCCAGCATGTCGTCACAATTTTTTTCGAACCAATCAGCATTGGTATCGATGTGGGATTGGAGTATCGCCACCCTGTTCTCCCTTTAAACGCGTTGTTCGATCTTCGATTCCTAGGTGAAACAGCGGCCGAGAGCAAGCGCGTTCGGTAATCATCAGCCAAACTTGCATCTGTGAGTAGCGAATTAGAGCGTTCTCCCTGGACTCCAATCTCCCATCGAATGACACGTACCGACGTTGAAAGGGACTATGTCCTTTGGGTCGATTTACCTCCGACCTACGATCCTGACGGAGACGAGCCACACCCGCTGTATTTGTGTTTCGATGCTATGTGGACATATGGGACGGTGGTCGACACGGTGCGGCTTCTGGCGCCATCTAAGGAACTTCCCAAGGCGATTGTTGTTGGCGTGGCCCACGACGAACCTTCTTATAGGGATGTAATTCAGCTTCGAGCGATGGACTTCACAACGACCGCCGTTGATGCCCCAGCGTTGACGGGAGTGCGGGTCCCAGGTGAACAACTGGGAGGCGCAGAGGCGTTTCGACGTTGGTTGGGTGCAGAAGCGATTCCGTTTCTAAAAACCCAATACCGCATCTCCGAGATGACCTTCGTTGGACATTCGTTTAGTGCATTGTTCGGTGTTCATGTGTTGTTCGAAAGTCCAGCGATGTTCAATCACTACCTTCTCGCTAGCCCTTCGGTTTGGTGGGATGACCAAGTCATGTTTCGCCGTGAAGAAGAGCGATATCAAAGCACTGAAAATCTTCACGCCCACGTATTTATGTCCAAAGGCGAGTTGGAAACGGACGAACTATCACCTCACCAAGAATTCCATGACCAGCTGGCGTCCAGGAACTATGACGGCCTTGATCTTCATTGGCAAGTGTTCCCCAACGAAAGTCACATGTCGGTGACACCTGTGGCACTTAGTCACGGGCTGAGGACCCTTCATTCAACTCGATGAGCGAAGCGGGTAGTTTCTGAGCAAGAATGGTGCCATGGGGGCACCACTAATCACCGAAGAACCGTATGCATCCAGCGGGACAGTTCCTGTCTACGACGCTGATGCTCACATAGCTGAACCAACGTCAGTCTGGCAGGAGTACACCGATCCCAAATATCGCGAATTGGTGATGCAATGTCGGCCGGTAGGTGATGCCGACAGTGTCTTCGTCGAGGACCAGAGTATGGATACGAGTGCGGCGCCAGCCTGCATTCCCAATGCCTACGGCACCGCTGTCACCTGGGACGACATAGTCCCCGGTAGCTATGACCCTTCTGAACGTCTGAAGGTGATGGATGGCGAGGGTCTCGCCGCCGCGCTGATGTTCCCCTCTGTGCACTTGATGTCGGGCGATATTTCTGACGGCGAAGTTGCTGCTGCTAATGCTCGGGGTTACAACCGATGGATGTCTGATTTCGTTTCAGAAAATCCTGATCGGTTGTTCGGTGTCGGTGTGACTCCGCTGCAGTCGGTTGACCACGCGGTAGCAGAGATCGAGTTTTGCGCCGGTGCTGGCTTGACTGGGGTAACTTTTCGGCCAGAGCGTTACAACGGACTTGAGTTATTCTCGGACGAGATGGATCGCGTATGGTCCGCAGCTGAAGATCACGACATGACAGTCGCTATCCATGGCAGTTTCGGGTCCAAAATGAAGAGCTTTGCTCGGACCCGATACACCAATCAGTTTTATGTTCACATGGTTTGTCACCCGTTTGAACAGATGGCGTCGGTAATGGAAATGGTGGCGAGTGGCGTGCTAGATGCTCACCCTCGCCTCCGAGTCGGATTCTTCGAATCAGGATTGGGATGGCTTCCATACTGGCTAGATCGACTCGACGAGCACAAGGAATCGATGGGGCACCTAGTACCCCGACTGAAACGAGAGCCAACCGAAATTTTTTCTGAACAATGTTTTGTAACGATGGAAGCCGGTGAAGGCGAAGCATTCGCTCAGCTTGCAGACATGGGCCTCGCACATACAGTGGTCTGGGGTTCGGATTATCCACACTACGACTGCACCTACCCTGGGGCGCTAGCCGAACTTGATGAGACTTTCGAAAGAATTGGTCGAAACGACCTGCGATCAGAAGTCGTGTACACCAATGCTCGCCGGTTCATGGGTTTGGCCTAGAAGTACTTTCGGTTTAAGCCCTTCGTTTTGGACCTCATAGTTAGCTTTGTAGTCAGGCATGTCGAATCGCACGATCACCAGTTAGTCATTTCAACTACTCTTTGACGACTTCCTGAGATTCGGCAGGGATTCAACTTAAGAAAAAGGTGAAATATGTCGGTTATGACGATCGCAGTTACTGCTGTTCAAGATCTCAATGGCTTTGTGGAGGCCAGCAACAGTTATGGGAAACAGCGAGTTCTCGACATGGGCTGCAAACACACTTCGATCGCCAAAATAATTATGGGTGGCGAAGCAGCAGGTCTGTGTGGCGTGTCCTTTGAGTGGGAGTCGGTAGACGCCGCTATCGCTGGATCTAACGCGATCAATAGCGACGGTCAGATGATGCAGATGATGGGTGACTGTGGAGTGTCAGTAGTTCGTCGGAGCGTTCTGGAAATTCTCGCTGAGAGGGGCGAAACCAGGCCCACAAGTGGGTTCGGAACAGCGGTGTATATGAGCGGAAATATCTCCGCAGAGGGCATTGATACTGGTTGGGGGCACATGCAGGCAGGAGCCAATGGACTCATGATCTCCCGTGCAATCGCCAATGGCATAGCTCCATGGACAGGGCTGATCATGACATTTGCTGACTCAGTTGATGACCTACTGGTCGCAGCAGCTAACGCCTGGGCGGACACTTCGATGCAAGCTCGTAACTCCATGAACGATGTGAAACCACTGGGGCGAGTTATCAACGAAATAGTCGCCTAAAAACTAGTTCTTATTGGAAGGATCTTCAGATGGGAACAACTGTTCAAATCACGGCGTCAGATGGCAACACTCTCAATGCTTATCGAGCTGACCCTGAAGGCTCACCTAAAGGGGCAGTAGTTGTCGTACAGGAGATATTTGGTGTCAACGCTCACATTCGCAGCGTCGTCGATGGATATGCCCACCAGGGCTATGTTGCTATTGCTCCAGCTTTGTTCGACCGGGTCGAAGAGGGAGTTGAGCTGGGTTATGACGAATCAGGTATTGACATCGGTAGGAAAATTGCGTTTGAAGACGTAACTATGGACCAAGTGATGGCCGATGTTGAAGCTGCTTGCGATGTGGTGTCTACTGCAGGAAAAGTTGGCATCGTAGGCTTTTGCTGGGGCGGCTCGATTTGTTACGTAGCCGCTGCTCGCCTCTCAGACAAGATTTCAGCCGCCTCGGGCTATTACGGCGGCCAGATAATGCCCCATATTGAAGAAGAGCCGAAGTCGCCCCTCGTGCTTCACTTCGGAGCAGAAGACGCCGGGATTCCGTTAGAGAATGTCCACTTAATAGCTGAGCGATGGCCCCACATAGATGTTCATATCTATGAAGAAGCGGGTCACGGCTTCAATTGTGATGCACGGGGAAGCTACGAGGCGTCGTCAGCTGCGGTCGCTCTTGAGCGCACTTTGAACCACTTTGCACAGCACGTGAACAAACCGATTTAGTCTTTGCTGAGGAAGACGAGCCCTTGGTCGATAGCGGGCCCACCGTCTTCGGTGAGGACCTCGAAGCGCGCCACGTCCTGACCGTTGACAGGGGTGACGTCTAAAACTCGCACTGTGATAGTCGATGGCATCAACACCATTGATGCCATCCGGCCCCGAATACGACGAACCCGCTCCGGGTTACCGTCAGCAACCTGGGACAAAGTTGCGCTTACTCCAAGGGCCAACGTAGCGGTCCCATGAAGAATGATCGCTGGTAAGCCGGCAGCTTCCGCCACCGATGCGTCGGTGTGGATTGGATTCCAGATGCGTGCCGACTCGGTATAGGTATGTGCAGCTCCGTGGGTCACCGGAACCAAGATTTCTGCTAGAGGTTCATCTGGTAACGCACCGAGGTCCGGAAGCGCAGGTGTATCTTGCGCCGGCCGGTCCTCTCCTTCAGCTGGCACCCCTAGGTACATTCCGCCTTGGTAGGTCGTAAAAACAGGGCGACCGTCTGTATCGAAAGTTTCGATTTTCATAGTCGTGTACGCACCGGGACTCTTGTTCTCAACCCCTGTATAAGTCAGACGAGTTTCGAGGACATCACCAGGCCGAGCCAACCGGTGAACTACGAGGTCGTGGGTTGCGTGAACAGACTGTCGGGTCTCTTCTGGGGTGATGCCCCACTTGTCAGCTAATTTTCGGCCTTCAACTATTACCGGCCATTCAGGACACACTGCGAACATAGGGTGGGCGACGATTCCGTTGTCGCGACGCGTATCGAAATAACAATCCTGGGTGTCACCAAGCGCAGCCGAATAGGCCATAACCCACCGGGCGTCCACATCGTGTGTTATCGGGCCTATCTGGTCTCCGACCATGTCAGTAGGAACAGGCATATGAGACTTCCTCGTTATGGAGTGATTGCTTGACTGTAGTTGGCACAGCGATAGGCAAGACGTTCCATAGGTTCAACCGAGCGCCAACGGCTAGCTTCTCCGATGATGAAGGCATTCTTCTCGCCGGACGGCCTGATGGGCAAGGTGTTCTTTAGAGCGGTGCGCGGGTTTGTAAGAATATTTTTGTTCAGGTGGTTCCGAATGCGAGTGGAAGGCCATGAACGTCTACAACTCAATGGTGGGGTGATAATCGCTCCGACTCATCGATCAAACCTTGATGGTCCGCTAGTTGGAAGTTCCAGCCACCGTCGGGTGCGATATCTAGGAAAAGACTCGTTGTTTCAACCAGCAGCAGCAGGGTGGGCTATGCGTTCCTTGGGTTCGTTCCCGGTGCGTCGCGGTGAAGCCGATTTAGACGCAATGCGTGTAGCTAAAGAGATGCTTGAAGCCGGTGAATGCATGCTTGTTTTTCCCGAAGGAAGTCGACAAGAAGGAGACTCAATCGGTGAAATATATGACGGAACAGCGTGGCTGGCATCGAAGGCAGGAACGCCAGTAGTACCTGTCGGTATCGCTGGCACTGAAGTGGCGATGCCAACAGGTTCGAAGTTCCCATCACGAGTTCCAGTCACAGTCGTAGTTGGCGAAGTTCTCGATCCGCCCGAAGCGGCGGATGGCAAGAGAGTGAAGCGTTCCGATCTAAAAGAGTGGACTGAAGAGTTGAGGGTTCGTCTGCATCAATGTCAGACGCGGGCTCGAGAGATGTTGAACGAATAATGCGTCTTTATTGGATTGAGACGCCTAGTGGACGACTGGCAACGGCGCCAGCTCCCAGCGGAAGTGTTCTTGATCGCGAAATCAGGGATTTATTGAACGAGAAAGTCACCAATGTTGTTTCTCTTCTAACTGACGAAGAAGTAGCGAATGTCGGTTTGCTTGCCGAACAAGAAGCCCTGAACACTGCGGGTATTAATTTCAGCAGACTCCCCATACCTGACTTTGGGATTTTGGAGGACTACAGCGACGCGAAAGAGCTCATAGATCGCGTGAAGAGCGACTTACAACAGGGTGATTCAGTAGTGATTCACTGTCGTGGAGGAATAGGTCGGTCATCGACAGTCGCTGCGGCAGTCCTCACTCAGCTAGGCATAAACCCTGAAGAGGCGATGGATCACATAGGAGACGCACGTGGGCTCAAGGTTCCGGAGACTTCGGCTCAACGAATGTGGGTTCACGGCTACGCAGAATGGGTCGTGAAACAAGAATGACCGACCAAACGTCGCAAGCTTTGAACAAGATCCGCATCTGTGACTTCACTGGTCAATTAGCAGGCGCAGGCGCGACAAAGATTCTCGCCGCTTTCGGTGCTGAAGTAATTCGTGTTGAAGACCCAGTGCAGCGAGGCAAGTGGGACATCTTGCGTGGTGTTCCCCCATGGGTCGGTGATGCTCGGGGATTAGAAGCAGGGGGTGCGTTCAACAATCACAACGCAGGCAAGCTGGGTGTCACTTTGAACCTACGAGATGCTCGTGCCAAGGAGTTACTTCGGGAGCTCGTCGCGGTGAGCGACGCCGTCACCGAAAATTTTGCTGCCGGAGTCATGGACCGTCTGGGGTTTGGATATGAAGACTTACGTCAGATCCGAGAAGACATCGTCTATGTGTCAAACAACGGCTTTGGTGCCACGGGGCCGTATACAGCGTTTAAGTCGTGGGGCCCGATCGCTCAGGCAGTATCCGGGTTGACCTACACCTCGGGCTTACCTGATTTACCGCCGGCTGGATGGGGTTACTCATTCATGGACCACACAGGCGGCTATTACATGGCGACCGCTGTACTAATGGCTTTACTTCACCGACGACGAACAGGAGAAGGTCAATGGGTTGACTTGGCATGCATCGAAGCAGCCGGAACCCTCAACGGTGTTGCGACTTTGGAGGCGACCGTGAACCAACGACCGATGCGACGTCAAGGAATGCCAAACAGCAATCGTTCACAGTCTCCGAGAATGGCTCCACACGGCATTTGGCCAACTAAAGGTCACGACAACTGGATAGCGATCGCCGTCAGGGATGATCAAGAGTGGAAAGTCCTGTCGGAAATCATCGGGGAAACCTGGTCCGGCGAAGATCGATGGGCTCACCTAGAGACGCGGTTAGACGATGAAGATGAACTCGAAGACCTTCTAAGAACCTGGACGGTGAACCAAAACCGACAAGAACTTGCTCAGGAGCTCGTTGACGCGGGGGTGCCTGCGGCACCAGTCCTCAAGCCACAAGAACGAATTGAATCTGATCCACGAACGTCAGAACTTTGGGTCACTGTTGACCACACAGAAGTAGGACAGTCCAAAGTAGAGGGCCTGCCAGTTCGTATGTCCGAAACACCTTGGTCCGTCACCCGCGGAGCAGCCTGTCTCGGTGAACATAACCAATACGTGTTCGGCGAGTTACTTGGGCTTGGTAATGCGGAGATCGAAACTCTCACCGAAGAGGGAGTTATCTAAGAATGACGGCCACCTCACCAACCTCGGTGCTGTCCGGTTACCGAGTCATAGAACTTGCTTCTGAACGTTGCGCTCTCGCAGGAAAACTGATGGCCGATATGGGTGCAGAAGTGATCGTGGTTGAACCTCCAGAAGGGTGCAAGACCCGTTCATGGGAGCCATTCGCCGATGACGTAGCGGACCTCGAGAATTCGCTCCATTGGTGGCATTACAACACATCAAAAAAATCCGTTGCTCTTGATTTAGAGACTGACAGCGGTGCTCGCCAATTCAGATCTCTGATCATGACTGCCGATGTAGTGATCGAAGCGGAGCCGCTGGGACGGTTAGAAGCCCTAGCTCTCGGTTGGGAACAATTCGGTGAGTTAAATAGTCAACTTATCTGGACCTCCATTACTCATCACGGTCGAGACGGATCCGATCCACCCGCGACAGACCTGACCTTGTTGGCAGAAGGGGGGCCAGCGTGGTCATGCGGTTACGACGACCATGAAATACCTCCGGTCCGTGGTGGCGGAAATCAGGCATTCCACACTGCGTGCCACTACGCGGTTCCTTCCATTCTCGCGGCGCTCATGTGGAGAGAAGACTCGGGTAAGGGGCAACTAATTGATGTTTCGCTGTTGAATTCGTCCAATGCAACAACGGAATTCGCGACGTTGTGGTGGCTTAATGGTGAACGACAAGTTGAACGTCAAACGGGTCGGCATGCTCTCCCAACAATGACCGAATGGACACAAATCCAATGCGCTGATGGACGCTGGTTCAACACCGGTGTACCGCCGAGAAATAAACGGGAATTTCAAGCTCTCCGCTCCTGGATCGAAGAACTTGACCTCACTGACGAGTGTTCCGCATACGAGATTTTGAAACTCGGAGACCAATTTGAACGGATTGGACTCCTTGAGCTTGATGAGGACCCGCTGGCGGGCGAGGTTTTTCAAGCGGGAAGAGACGCGATCGAGTTCTTGGGACAACATTTGAAGGCGTATGACCTTTTTGTCGGGCTCCAACAGCGAGGTATGGCCTGCGGCATTGTGTATTCACCCGATGAAATGATTGTGGATCCCCACTTTGTTGAACGAGGTTTTCCTGAGGAAGTGTTTTATGAGAGTCGAAACGCCACTCATATACACCCAGGAGCCCCCTACCGGTTCTCTAAAACGCCATGGTCGACAATACGCGCTCCTCGTCTGGGCGAGCATCAGGCTTTGCTAGAAGACCTTGCCTGACTAAATATCGGCGGCTTCGGCGCGTTCAGTAGCGTGAGACCGAGCAGCCTTCGACAGATCTCTCACCTCAGCGCGCTCCTCGTCACTAAGGCATTCGAAATCAGGAGCGTGAAGACGGTCAGTTAACGTCTCGATTTCGTCTCTAGCTGAGTCCAAATTGCTCACATCTGGATAGGGCTTAGACCAACCGAAAAATTCTGCGTTCCATTCTCCAGCGGGGCCGCTGAGGATGGCTTCGAGAGGGCCCATACCTAACGATTGCACCGCGATCGCATGACGCCCAAAGCGAAGTTCGCGCATGCACTGAGCTAATTGGAAGGTCCGTGCGGCCCCCACCTCTTCGGGAAGTTCTTGGTCTCTCCAGCCGACAAATGTCGGCACGCCGTGCGGGGCTGCATTCTGCACCACACGCTCCAGCAACTCACCCAGCCGGGCGTTACCTTCGAAATCAGCTAGAGCTTCGGTTCCGTACTCTTGACATATTCGTGCGTAGACCCGCGCACCTTCGATGGGGTCAAAAGCGGCGCGTCCCTCCTCAACCATTGATCTCATGTGGGCGGGATCCCAGAAAAAAGCTGCAGCCACGACGTTATCGACAGGGCAGTTGCCCAAAACACCTAGTCGGCCAACGGCATAGGCCCCTTGTCCTTCACCCATGCCGGCTTCAGCGGCCTTCTTCCGGGTGGACGGAGCCATTAGCCACGCCATCGCCAACATTCCCAACGAACCCCGCATGCTGCGGGCAACAGTGATGCTATCCATTGGGCCGACGCTACTCAGTTAGTAATGCCTTTGCATCTAGTTGCTGGTCAACTTTGAATCCGAATCAGGTCGACGACAAACAACAGGGGAGTGTTAGGTGGAATAGCGGCGCCTGAACCGCGCTCCCCGTATGCCAACTCACTGGGAATTTTCAAAAGACGTCTACCGCCTTCACGCATCCCCACTATTCCTTGATCCCAACCTGGGATGACCATGCCCACACCTATCGTCGTGGTGAAGGGCATTCCTCGACGCCAAGACGCATCAAACACGGTTCCATCGGTAAGGGTGCCTAAATAATGGACCGTCACTGTGTCCCCAGATTCCACCAAGTCGCCTGTGCCCTCAAATAGATCTTGCACTTCTAGTGACCCTCCGACCTCCGTCGGTTCGGGAATGGCAGGCGGTTGTAAATCAAGAACTGAAAGCAGATCAACAACAAAAACGAGCGAAGCGTCAGGTGGGATAGATGAACCAGCGCCGGAACTTCCGTAGGCCAAGTCCGGCGGAATGACCAACACTCGTCGGCCTCCCTCACTCATGCCCGTGATTCCCTGGTCCCAGCCAGGGATTACAGCACCCATCCCAATCGGAACAAAGAACGTCTGCGATCGATTCCAACTCGCATCAAACTCGGTTCCGTCGCTAAGAAGCGCCCCAACGTAGTTAACTTCGAGGACATCACCGATCTCTGCTTGTACCCCGGTTCCGACAAAAATATCTCTAACGACCAGCTCATTCGGAGCTTCGTTTCTGGGCAGTATCGATATGACTGGGCGACCGTTATTCGACGAAACCTCAACCCATGGTTCGGTATTAATCGGAGCAGTTGATGTGGTTGAAGAAAGATTCGACTCAGCAACTGTCGAGTCAGATTGTTCCTCTGTTACTGACTCATCTGAGCTTGAACAGCCCCAGAAAAAGAGAGACAAAAAAGCTGCGATCAGAATATGGAAACGAGGCATAGCTCGCAGGCTACGGACCCGGGCACCATGTGAGGTGCTTTCGCACTGCTTGGGTTGACCGAAATCGTTAACGGTGTGCGAATATCTAAATAGCAAGGCAACATAACGGAGTGCAATCACAACTTCCGCCAGTGTTTGGTCCAGATGCTGTAACGACCCCATGGATGGGCGCGGTGCTTGGGCGAGAGGTAGAGCCGACTGATTGCCGGCTCGAACCCATTGGTACAGGACAGGTTGGAGCGAACTATCGAGTTCACTTGACCTGGAACGATGATGAAGGGCCCAGCACCGTCGTTATCAAGTTCGCCGCACTTGATCCTCAGAGTCGAGCAACCGGGATACAGGTTGGAACCTACCAACGCGAAGGAGAATTTTACCGCCACGTCGCTCCAACGATTGAAGTGGCGGTACCTCACCTTTATCACGTCGACTTTGTTGAGGGAACCGCAGACATCGTCATCGTCATGGAGGACCTTGATCCGAGAGAACAAGGAGACCAACTTGGAGGGTGCAGCCCAAATGAAGCCGCCTTGGCACTGTCAGAAGCAGCCAAACTTCACCGCGCGTTCTGGAATGATGAGACATTATTTGGCCTTGCATGGGTTAGTAGGCGCAACCCAGAACAGACTGCGCAAACCATTGCACTTCTAGAGGGGCTTCAACCGGCCTTTGTTGAACGCTACCGAGATGACCTCACCCAAGAAGCAACCGAGATGAGTGAACATTTCGTGCGAAATGCAGCCAACTGGTTTTCTGAAATCCCCAAGCCTTCGACCCTGGTTCATGGTGACTTCCGACTCGACAACCTGATGTTCGCGCCCAGAGATCTGGAACTAACCCCACCGGTCGTGGTTGTCGACTGGCAAACCGTCGCTCACAGCCATGGGGCTCATGACGTCTCCTACTTCATTGGATCAGCGTTTGAGTCTGACGTTAGGCGCCAACATGAAGAACAACTGGTTTCCCATTATCTCGACGAGCTAACGAAAGACCATCCGGCCTCTCCCGTCAGCTGGGACGAACTTTGGTTCAACTACAGAAGATTTTCCTGGTCCGGATTCATTATGGCGATTCTTGCTTCGATGATTGTGGGCCGAACTGACAGAGGCGACGAGATGTTCGTCGCGATGGCGAACCGTCACGCCGCACAAGTGGTTGATCTAGGAGCTACCGAGTTCCTTTAAGAACCGAAATAAACAAGACAGGCACAAAGCGCTAGCGTCTGACTCCATGGGGGAAGCAACTGCAGCGGTCTTACATGGTGTGGAAGACCTACGAATCGAAACCTTTGATCTACCAAGAGTGCGGGCCGATGACGCCCTACTACGAGTAGAAGCATGTGGTTTGTGTGGAACTGACCATGAGCTATTTACGGGCCACATACCGGCTCCGTACCCGATTGTGCCCGGCCACGAAACCGTGGGCACTATCGAAGCTATCGGGGACCAGGCTGCCGCCAAATGGCAAGTCAACGTTGGAGACCGAGTAGCTGTCGAATGTTGGCAAGCGTGCGGTACGTGTGAGTCGTGCAGCACAGGTGTGTATCGACGGTGCACGAAACACGGACAAACTGACTTGTATGGGATGATTCCGACCGATCGCGAGCCTTCACTGTTCGGTGGTTACGCAACACATCATTACCTCAGCCCGGACTCTCTGGTTTTACCCGTGCCAGCAGAACTCAACCCAGTAGAAGCGACTCTCTTTAATCCATTAGGAGCCGGAATCAAATGGGGGGTAGAAATTCCCGGAACCCAGGCAGGCGACTACGTGGCAGTCCTAGGTCCCGGAATTCGAGGATTGTGCGCGCTAGTAGCAACTCGGGATGCAGGGGCCGAATTTATCGCCGTAACTGGATACGGCCCCAATGACCACCCGCGTCTGGAGATGGCGAAAGCTATGGGCGCAGATCTCGTGGTCGACGTGGCGGAAGAAGATCCGGCCAGGAAATTTCGCGACGCTACAGGCGGACGTCTAGCAGATGTCGTTATTGATGTGACGGCGAATGCCCCAACTGCCTTCGGTCAGGCGGTCAGACTCGGCGCCGTTGATGGAACGATCGTAATGGCTGGCGTTCGTGGCCAAAAAGGTGCCCCAGATCTTCACGCCGATGCAATCATCTGGAAAGAACTCACCGTAAAAGGAGCATTAGGAGTGGATGCACCTGTGTATCGAAGGGCTTTAGAACTTCTTGCTGAAAAGAAGTTCCCGTTCGACTTGTTCAGTCGCCGAGAGGTTGGACTCAACGGGGCGGCAGATCTCCTTACAGACATGGCCGGTAAGGGATCAAAGCCACCGCCGGTTCACGGAGTGATTGTCCCCGGACTCTAAGAACGGATAAATGTCATTATTGGAGACCGATATTCGATGGACTTTCAACAAAAAGAGAAAGGTTGATGTATGAAGTTCGGATTGATGTCAGCGAATTTGATGGGGAATGTGGAAGGCATTGCGGCAGGAGATTTGGCGCGCACAGCAGAAGAAGTTGGATTCCATTCAATATGGGCCGTTGAGCATGCAGTAGTCCCAGTCGAGTATGCCTCTACATATCCCTACGACGAAGGTGGGCGACTGTTCAAAGGGGCTAGTCAACTGGATCATTCCGACCCGCTGATATGGCTGGCTTTCGCTGCCGCCGCTACAACCAAAATCCGTCTCGCCACTGGGATACTTATTCTTCCCCAACGCAATCCTCTTATTGCTGCGAAGGAAATTGCGAGTCTTGACCGTCTAAGCGACGGCCGCCTAGATCTAGGTATCGGCGTTGGATGGCTTCGAGAAGAATTTGATGCGCTAGGAGTACCTTTTGAGGCTCGCGGAGCCCGAACCGATGAATACCTAAGAGCTTTAAGGGTTCTGTGGTCTGAAACCGAAGCTGAGTTTCATGGCGAGTTCGTTGACTTCGCGCCCGTGTATTGCCAACCGAAACCAACACAGCAACCGATACCGATACTCGTTGGAGGTCACTCAGATAGAGCGGCTCGCAGAGTTGGTGAACTGGGCGACGTGTTCTTCCCTGCGGAACGACCCGTCGAAACACTCACGTCGTTGCATTCGCTGGCGAAGGAATACGCAGAGAAAGCGGGACGTGACCCGTCCGGCATTGAACTATGGACCTCTTCAACTGGTGACCGTGACCACCTAGATCAACTGGTAGAGGCTGGTGTCACCCAAGTAATGGTCCCAGCTCGACCACCCGAACAGCTTGACGACCGTTATTCGCAACTAATTGCTGACTACGACTCAGAGGATGCCTCATGACCGATCCAGACCGGACCTCAGATCTACGTGCTCGCGCAGAGCGTGTCCGAAATGAAATGGGCGGTGCAGAAAAAGTTGCAAAAATGTCTGATGAGGGAGACCGGACTATCCGGCAACATATTGACAGCTTTCTTGATGATGACACCTTCAGAGAAATAGGTACCTTCAGCCGATCAATTCGGTTAGAAGAACGAGAAAAAACACCCGGGGACGGAAAAATAGGTGGTCACGGGACTGTGAACAGCCGTCCTGTCGCAGTCTTCGGTGACGACATCACCGTCTACCGCGGTTCAAGCTCAATAGTTGGTACTCGAAAAGAACATCGTTTATACGAAAGAGCTATGGCAATGGGCATACCCATTGTTCATTTCGGCGAAACTGGAGGCGCCCGAATACCGGACACTATGGGAGCTGAAGGAATCAGCGAGCCAGGCGGCTTGTTCGAGCTTGCGAAACGACGGCACAGGGTTCCTATGGCGACGATGGTCACGGGACAGTCTTTCGGTGGGTCATCGTTCTTATCTGCGTTGTCTGACTATGTCGTGATGGTGCGCGGGTCCTGTCTCGCAGTTACATCGCCGAAAGTGTTCGAGATCGCCACCGGAGAGGTCATATCTTTTGAAGACGTCGGCGGAGTTGATGTCCACGCAAGAAAGACCGGCCAAATCGATCTCGGAGTTGAATCAGATGAAGAGGGATATGACGCAATACGAAAATGGTTGTCATATCTGCCTAGCAACGCGTGGGAGACAGCACCTCGAAACGAAAATCTAGGCTCACTGGATAATGATCCCGGCCTAGCAGAACTTGTTCCGGCAAAACGGACACGTGGCTACGATATGCGACGAGTCGTGGAACGGATCGTCGATACCGATTCGCTGCTGGAAATCCAACCCCTGTACGCCCGCAACGTTGTTTGTGGCATGGCCAGACTTAACGGGTTTTCTGTTGGGGTTATAGCTAACAACCCAATGTTTGGGGCAGGGACTTTAGACCCACAGGCCTGTCACAAAATCATACGACTAGCAACCATCTGCGATTCATACAACATCCCCATCATTTTTCTTGCTGATGTTCCCGGCTTCATGGTCGGAGAACGGGTGGAACACGAACTGATGTTGCATTGGGGAATGAGAATGATGCACGCGCTCCAAAACTGTTCAGCACCTACATTGACTGTCTGTATTCGTAAAGCCTTCGGACTCGCGTGGCAGGCCATGAATGGCTCTCAGATGCCGGCACTCGGGGTGTACAGCTGGCCGGGAGCCGAAATTGGGTTCATGGACCCCGAGGTTGGGGTAAATGTGGCATTCGGCTCAAAACTCGCTCGCATAGATGACAGTGAGACAAGGGAAGCCGAGCGTGTCGAACTGGTCCGAGAAGTAGGTGAATCGACGAACCCGTACGAAGCAGCTGGGACCATGAGGATCGACGAAATCATTGATCCAGGTGACACGCGAGGTGTTCTGGCACATGACCTGGAGATGCTGGCTCACCGCTCAGTCCCGCCACCCGAGGCACGACCATTGTCCTATTGGCCGACCTGCTAACGCTAAGGCGGCAGGATACAGATCTGAAAGCAGTTAGATGAGAGCAGCATTCACTCGACAGGGAACCATTGTCGTTGATACCGCAGAAGACCCAACCCCTTCATCAGGCGAAGTTCTAGTTAAAACGCTGGCGTGCGGGATTTGTGGCAGTGATCTGCATGCGCTTCGACACGGACACGAAATGGTTGCAAGTCAGAAAGAAACCGGGGGTCCCCTTGTATATGACGCAGATAAAGACCTCATCATGGGTCACGAATTCTGCGCGGAAATATTGGAAGTAGGGCAAGACGTTCCTGATCATTTTGGAAATGGCGACATTGTTTGCTCTATGCCGGTCCTTCTTCGGTCCGATGGGATTCACACTCTTGGCTACTCGAATCAGTTCCCGGGTGGATACGCAGAGAACATGCTGCTCTCATCAAGGTTGTTGTTGCCAGTAAGGAACGGGCTAGCACCTCAAGAGGCTGCGCTCACTGAGCCGATGGCTGTTGGAAGACATGCCGTAGAAAAGTCTGGCGCTAGCAGTGAGGATGTTTGTCTCGTCATTGGATGCGGACCTGTCGGTCTTGCCGTCATCGCGACCCTAAAACAAAAAGGTTTAGGGCCGGTTATTGCGGCGGATTTCTCTCCTAGGCGTCGAGAGTTAGCTGAACTAGTGGGAGCGGACGACGTTATTGATCCAGCTATGACGTCTCCTTATGAGAGCTGGCAGCAGACAGCCTGGCCCAAGAATGTTGACCGTAACGATCCGACCCTGCGGCTCAGCGGTGTCGGCCCCAAGCCAGGTCTCATCTTTGAATGTGTAGGAGTTCCGGGTGTCATTGACCAGGTCATTCATGGTGCGATGAAAGACACGCGAATTGTTGTAGTCGGTGTCTGCATGGAACAAGACAGTTTCCGACCTTTGACCGGGATCGGGAAAGAACTCAACATTCAATTCGTTTTGGGCTACACAGCTGAAGAATTCGCGAATACTTTGACCTTGATCAGCGAAGGAGAACTTGCTGTCGACCAGCTCATCACCGGACGAGTCGGCTTGAGTGAAGTAGGCCAAGCTTTCGATGATCTAGGCGACCCAGAAGCCCACGCAAAAATTATTGTTGAACCTTGGCGTTAAGGAGACCGTCAGCTTAAAGACCGAATACCCAAGGTGAAGTTGGCAAAGCCCCGGGATCGAAATCACGAGCAATCTGATCAAGCTCACCAAGTGATTCGATGTTTCGTAACTGGAGACTCGAGAGCAAATGATTCAATACGTCTAGCTCTGATTCCCCGAGTGCCAATCGGTCGTCGAGAGTTACAGCGCCATCTCGTTTAGCCAGCCGATCTCCTGATTGGGTTAAGACGAGAGGCACATGGGCATAACTGGGTGGGTTCAGGCCTAACAAATCAAACAAATAAATCTGACGTGGGGTTGTTGGCAGTAGGTCGTCTCCGCGTACAACCTCTGTGACACCCATATCGGCGTCGTCAATGACTACAGCCAGGTTGTAGGACGGTGTCAGATCACCACGACATAAAACAAAGTCATCGACAGACCCCTCGAAATTTCCCAACTGGCGGTCATCGATTTTGATTAATTGACCCCCTGAAATAACCCGGAGAGCAGGGTTTCGACCAGACCTCTCATTTTCTGAGGTCTCTCTTGCTGTTAATTGCCGACATTTACCCGAGTACGCGCCTTCAGGTAAATGGGCGTGTGGCGCAACGGTAGCTTCGCGAATTTCGCGTCGCGTGCACCAGCATCTATAGGTGAGACCCTGCCGTTGAAGGTCTTCGATCGCGTCCCGGTATAGATGCAACCGTTCGCTTTGACGGAAAATCTCGCCATCCCAATCCAAGCCAATGCGCTGAAAATCACGGAGTTGATAATTGTAAAAGTCCTCCCTAACAGCTCCATCAAGATCTTCGAATCGCCACAGTAACTCTGCGCTTCCTGAGCGCGCGAACAACCACGCCAAAAGCGCTGTACGAAGATTTCCCACATGAAATTCGCCAGTAGGGCTCGGCGCCCATCGACCTGTCACGAATCTTCTGCGAGTGCCTTCACGCCCTGAACACAACGTTGCATGTTCGCGAGATGTTCCTGCTGACGTCGGCTGATGATAAGTGCTTCCTTATCGGGCATTGCATCAATCGCAGGGGTTAGACCGGATGGCCCCGGCCCGAGTCGCACCGTGTGACGGAGTCGACAACGATGACCGTGCAATTCATCTATTTCCCAACGCCAACGAGCTGCTGCGCTCTCTTGGTCATCTCCGACAGCCCAACCCAACAATTCATTTTCTACGAACTCGGTGATCGTAGATGTCGTTTGCCATTCTCCAATCTTTGGATGCTTATTAGTACCAACGAATTGAGCTCCAATAGCAGCAACATCAGACGGCTCTATCCAAACCGCGCCTTGAAATTCCTCGGAAAATTTGGCTCCGATGCTTATGTCAGTTATCAAAGACCAAACCCGTGCCGGCGGAGCATCGACATCGACTTCGACAGTAACTCCTGGACCTTCGCCGATGGCTCGATCAGAGTCGTCATCACGATGCTCCCAAGTGTGTCCCCAGTTATCGAAGTAGGTGACTTCTTCAGCCAGACGTCTTGATATCGATGCGAAGTCGCCGCCGGCACTGAAAGCGACAGGCAGCAAAGCGATAGGCGTTACTCCCTCTGGAATTCCGAGAACCTCCCGAATTTCCTCGTCGTTGTTCAAAATTGCGGTCGTCCAGGCAGTAGCCAGACCTCGAGCTCGAGCAGCTAGACAAAAGCTCCAAGCTGACTGAACCACGGAGTCAAATAATCCAGGTTTCTTACTATCGTCATGGATCCCCCATATGCACGGAATAACTAGCGCGGGGACCCTTTCAAGATTTTCCGCCAAATGAGCAGCTGAACGCATCACACTTGCATTCCGGTGGTCAGTACCAGCCAGCTTGTCTCTAGCGGAGACCATCCACTTGCCTGCACTTTCCCAATACAACTCCGACAAGCGCTTCTTTTGATCTGGATCACGAACAATCAACCACCTGCGGCTTGATTGGTTACCGCCGCCGGGACCTTGTTCAGCTACATCAATGCACTCAAGAAGAAGTTCGTTGGGAACAGAGCGATCGAGATCAAGGCGCAGCCTTACCGATCTAGTTGTTGAAAGAACACCGTCAATCGACGCTAAATCAACATTCTCTACGTCGTATCGAGCTGGGATGTGGTCATTTGATCTGGAAGAATTCATCACCACAGTCAAGCGCACTGTCAGCTTCTTCGCTCAAACCAGTTAAAGGAAGATCGGAAGCCGCGGGTGTCCAGGTCCTAACGTGTCAAATATGAGTTCACGTCAACCCTTTTTGAACGCCCGCCTCCAAGGTTTCGGCGCAACGATTTTTGCTGAGATGTCTGCCTTGGCCATGAAGACCAATGCAGTGAACTTAGGGCAAGGGTTTCCTGACAAAGACGGACCTCCCGAAGTGATTGAAGCTGCAACATCTGCCATTCGGAACGGTTTAGGCAACCAATACCCGCCAGGCATTGGAGTTCCGGAACTACGCCACGCTGTCAGCGAGCATCAGCGACGCTTCTACGGACTTTCATACGACCCCGACTCAGAAATCCTTGTAACGGCAGGAGCCTCCGAAGCATTGGCTGCTGCCGTACTTGCTTTGTGCGAAACCGGCGACGAAGTAGTCACATTCGAGCCCTGGTACGACATATATGGGGCAAATATCGCCATGGCTGGGGCCACCAAAAAGGTAGTCACTCTTCGCCCACCCCACTACGCGTTCGAAGAATCAGAATTCCTAGCCGCACTATCGCCGAAGACCCGGCTCATTTTGTTGAACTCGCCGCACAATCCGACCGGCAAAGTGTTCTCTCGCGAAGAACTTGAGTTCATAGCGAAAGTCGCAGTAGAACGCGATCTGCTCGTCGTCACTGATGAGGTTTACGAACACCTTGTTTTCGAAGGAGAACACATCCCTATCGCTTCATTTCCTGGAATGCGCGAGCGGACCGTCACCATCTCATCAGGGGGGAAGACCTTCGCGTTTACCGGTTGGAAAATCGGTTGGGTGTGCTCAACTCCAGAGTTGACTAGCGCTGTGCGGATAGCGAAACAGTTCTTGACCTACGTCAGTGGCGGACCGTTCCAATACGCGATAGCAGTTGGTCTAGCTCTCGGGGACGACTATTACGAGAACCTGTTGTCCGACATGAGAGAAAAGCGAGACTTTCTATCCGCGGGCCTGCAGTCAGCGGGATTCGAAATATTTGAACCCCAAGGCACGTACTTTGTTACTGCAGACGCCAGGTCGGTCGGATATGAAGACGGCCTCGAATTATGTTGGCAACTTCCCGAAAAAGTTGGTGTCGTTGCTGTACCCAATGTCGTCTTTTACGACAACCAACACGAAGGCCAGCACCTGATTCGGTTCACCTTCTGCAAAAGCCTAGACACCCTGAACGAAGCAGTGGACAGACTGCAGGGTCTGACATGAGCCTCCGCGTTGCAGCACTTCAACATGACATCGTTTGGGAGGATCCTGACTCAAACTTCCAGAGGCTGACGCCGCAGATCGAAAGTGCAGTAGCCGCAGGTGGACAACTCGTAGTCCTCAGCGAGATGTTCTCAACTGGATTCACCATGAATTCAGCAAAGTGCGCTGAAGCACTCGACGGTGCAAGCCACGAATTTCTGTTGACACAAGCTGCCAAGCATCAGATTTGGATTACCGGATCGGTACCGATGCGATGGGAAGACGGAGTCGCGTACAACACACTTAACTTGGTGGCACCGAACGGCGACACTCACCGCTACAAAAAGATCCATCCCTTCAGCTTCTCCGCTGAACCCGAAAACTATGGGGCAGGAACCGAATTCCTTCAACTAGGTATCGGAGGGGTACGAATCACCTTCTTCATCTGTTACGACCTCAGATTTGCCGACGAATTTTGGCAAACAGCTCAATCCACTGATTTGTTTGTCATCCCAGCAAACTGGCCTGCAGGTCGCAGAACGCACTGGCAGACACTCCTCAGAGCGCGTGCCATCGAAAATCAGGCCTACGTGTTCGGCGTCAACCGTGTGGGTGATGGAGATGGGCTCAGCTATGCAGGAGATAGCGCACTGCTAGACCCATGGGGTGAAACGATCGTGTCAGGCATGTCCGATGAGACCCTTTTGATCGGTGACGTAGACGCCGAAGTCGTGAAAGAGACCAGAACTACTTTTCCGGTGTTTCAAGATCGACGGACCTGAAAGAAGAAGACCATTACCACCAACTATTTACCGACCAGCCTTGGAGGCAACAATGAGTTTCGTTGAAATGCGGACATATGGATTGAAAACCGGAACGGCGAATACCTACGCCGCTCTCTACCTTGAGGAAGGCTTCGCGATACAAAAGAGCCACCTGGGTGAACCAGTGGGCTACTACGTGAGCGAAGTAGGAGACCTCAATCAGGTGATCCACATGTGGCGCTACGACAGTTTCGAAGAGCGAGCGGAGAAAAGGACTGCGCTATTTTCGGACCCTGCATGGCTTGAATATGTCTCCAAGATCGGACCGATGGTCGTTACTCAAAAAAATGCGATCCTCAACGACATACTGAACTAGTCAGCTCAAACCGATAAGCACGACAGTACTCATAGCGAAAACGAGACCTACTAGTCGTCTATTCGTTAGCTGCTCACCTAAAACGATGCGGGCCAATAGGACAGTGACAGCCGGGTAGAGACTCGCCAGTACAGCGACTGGCCCCAGTTGTCCGTAACGCAACGCGAACAAGAAAGCCACGTTCGCGCCAGTGTCGCAAATCCCGCACCCGATCAAAGGGATCCAACCACTTGATGGTCGTAGTTGCACCTTGCGCGTCAGAGCAACACATATCAGTACTAGTGCTGCAGAAAATCGACCCGCAACTATGGGCCAGGGTGCCGACTCAGTGCTGGTTTCACTTAGCAGAGAGAAGAAGAGACCGAAACCCAAGCCCGCCAGCAACGCTTCGTAAATGACTGAAATAGAAACCCGAACGTTTTCGCCGGTTGGTTGAGAACTCAGGATAAAAATTCCGATCACGCCGATCGCAAGCCCGAACCAAATCTGTAACCCTTGCTCGTCGCCTCGGGAAACCCCCCAAATTATTGGGAACAAAGCTGAAACTATTGCTGTAATCGGCGCGAATATCGCCATCGGACCGCGCGCAAGTCCTCGATAGAGAAGTCCAAGACCCGCGATTCCCACGAGTCCTGCCACGGCACCTAGAACCAAATCGTTCATGCTCGTTGTCGTCGCTATGAACGGAGCAATAACCAAAAGAGGTATGGCACCAACCAAAGAAACTGTTGTCAGGACTTGGATAGGGGAATGTCGCCGCGAGCTCACTCCGCCTAAGAAATCGCCGGAACCATATAGGAGTGCGGTGATAACAGAAAGAAAGACAGCCATAACGGGGTTGACACGAAAGTACCAAGGCCACCTAAGAGACAAACGAATTTATGGATCTCGGCAAATTAAAGAACCAAAGAATGTGGTCTTGGAAGCTCGCTTGAACAACAATGAAGTGTCCGATCTGAGCTGATATGAAATCAGCATTTGTTCCCGAAAGTTTTGATACATGTCGAATGCACTAATGGAGAAGTGGGCCTCAAAGACTGAAACGCTCGGCAGTTGGCTCTCGCTTCCCGACTCTCACGCTGCGGAAACAGTTGCCCGCGTTGACTTTGATTACGTGTGCGTTGACATGCAGCACGGTATTGCCGACTACCAAGTCGCCGCGGTCATGTTGCAGGCGATAACTATGACGGGAAAAGGAACACCTATATGCCGAGTTCCTTGGAACGAGCCCGGAATCATAGGACGCATTCTCGATGCCGGTGCACGGGGAATCATCATTCCTATGGTCAACTCGGTTGCAGAGGCTGAAAGCGCAGTGGCGGCGACGAAATATCCGCCCCTGGGTCAGAGGAGTTACGGTCCGACGATCATTGGAGCTCGTGCGGCAAATGCTGGAGAGGATTACTACCCGACCGCAAATGAGACCAACGCATGCATTCCCATGATCGAAACTCGTGACGCGGTGGAGAACCTTGATGCAATTCTCGAAGTTGAAGGAGTCGATGCAATATATGTTGGACCCGCTGACTTGTCATTGAGCTATGGGTACGGACCCGCCTACAGCGACGACAACGAGGAATACAAAGAAGTGCTGGAATACATAGTTGAGAGATGCAACAAAGCGGGCAAAGTGGCGGGCATTCATTCCACGAGCGCTCTTGCTGCTAACCGTCGAGAAAAAGGCTTCATGATGCAAACAATCAGCGGGGATATTGCTGCCGTAGCCAAGGGAAGCTACCGAGATCTGAAAAACGCGGTCGAAGGCGGAGCCGGCGATGGGTCCTCAAAAATTTATTGACCTGTTTCCGAAGTGACGTCATTTTCGCTGCGGCGTGTAGCTAACACGAAATACACCCCAGCAGCACCGACTAAACAACCGGCAGTTTGAAATGCCACTGACATTGACGCGTTATCGCTCAACCAGCCCAGAGCTGGCGGTCCCAAAACGAAACCTACGTCGCCCGCAGATCGGTAGAGACCTACACCCAATCCGCGCATCCGTTCGGGAAAAAGATCAGCTACGAACGCAGCCGGCGCTGGCCCGGCAGTACCTGTGCCCAACGTGAGGATCACATTTCCCAACACGAACCACATTGGAGTGGAACTTGACCCAATAACGAAGGTCCCCAATGCAGCTGCCATTCCAGAAAATAGAATGACCGACGCTCGACCGATGTTCTCCGTAGCCCAGGTTGCGGGCCACAATGTAAACAGCGTCATCACCCCGGTGACAGTGAATACCAGACCCAGTTCACCTGGACCCCAGGCCAAAGTTTCATCTGCATGGAGCGGGACCAGGGTTGCGCGCGTGCCTGCTCGCGTCATGAAGATTGTGCCTGTCACAAACGCAATTGCTAGGAAAGGGCCACTTCGCGCGATTCGTGCTGCTTCGCGAGCTGGACTTTCATCTTTAAGTTCGCGACTCGATGAACGGCCTGTTTCTGGGAGGCGGAAAACGGCGTAGACCGCGGCAAATAATGCGATGACCCCAACCAGGTGGAATGGCGCAGCGAGCCCCCACCGTTCAGCGACTAATCCGCCAATTCCGGGACCTAAAGCAACTCCGACGCTCAGAGCCCACTGATTGGTCGCCACGTAACGGGCCCGGAGACCCGGTGGCGCGATATCGATCAGATAGATCAAGGCACCGCTCATAAAAAAAGCTGAACCTGCGCCAGCAACAAACCTCCATATCAGGAGTGACCAAATGTCCCCAGCGAAACCTGAGCCGAACATGCCTATGGAGGTCAAGATCGGTCCGCCTATGAGAAGGACTCGTCTCCCGAACCGGTCCGCAATCAAGCCCGCTGGAATGTTCAGAATTAACCGCGCCAACGCGAAGACTGTGAGGGTCAATCCGACCATCGTCGCGCTGACTCCGAAATCACGCGCGTAGAGAGGTAGGACAGGGCCGACGACTCCCTGGCCTGCCATTACCAGAAACGTGGCGGAGCAAAGAATTAAAAGTTTTTCCGCTTCTTGAAACTTTGCTCTCAGCACGAACACCTGTAATTGCTACCACCAGCACAGCACTAATCCTGTGACCTCAGTAGCATGCCAGTACTGGGGAAAGGGGACCCGATGCAGGTCAATTATCCAATCATCTCCGCTGATTCACATATCGCCGAAGCTCCCAACGCGTATATCGACTACATCGATCCGAAGTGGCGAGATGTCGCCCCGCATGTGGTCGAAACTGAGGACAAGGGGGACGTGTATGTCATAGATGGGATGAAACGGACTATCCAAATGGGTTTGATAGCAGCTGCTGGCCAGGCCCCCGAAGACTTAAACCCGCGAGCGAAGTGGGATGAGCTACCGCTAAGCGGATGGGATTCCGACTACCGACTGAAAGACCAGGATCGCGACGGCGTGTCGGCCGAAGTTATCTATCCCTCTGTCGGGATGGTTCTTTGCAACCACCCCGATGTCGAATACAAAAAGGCTGCTATGGATGCCTACAACAGGTGGATCAGTGACTATTGCTCGGTAGACCCCAACCGGCTTCTAGCGATCGCTCAGACCCCACTCCGATCCGTAGAGGAAGGCATCGCTCAACTAGAGGCGATGAAAGCCAGTGGGATGCGTGGTGTCATGATGCCCGGAAACCCTGCAACTGAATTTGACTACGACGATCCGAGATGGGATCCGTTCTGGAATGCAGCAATTGAATTGAAGCTGCCGCTGTCGTGGCACATATTGACGACCAAAGAATCAGGTCGACCGCGAGGACCCAAAGCAAACTCGTTCATGACAATCATTCGCGCCAATCAAGACATTATGGGAACTCTCGTTTTCGGTGGAGTATTCGAGCGAAACCCAGGGTTGCGAGTTGTCTGTGTAGAAGCTGATGCCGGCTGGGTTCCCCACTATATGTACCGAATGGACCACGCGTACAAGCGCCATCGTTACTGGCTGCCGCCAGGTCAAGAACTGTCGAAGTTGCCGAGTGAGTACTTTCGGGAACACATTTATACGACCTTTCAAGACGACTGGATCGCATTCAAAATGGTTGAGCTTGTGAACCATCAGCGTCTTTTGTGGGCGAACGATTTCCCTCATAGTGACAGCACTTGGCCGTGGAGCCAAGAAATGCTTGATGAGCATGCTGCCGACCTCACCGATAGGCAAGCGAAAGATATTTTGTGCGACAACACAGCTGAACTATATGAAATTGATGTCGCTACTCTGCCCGTCGGTGGAGACAGTCTGGCGGCATCAGCCTGACTGGAGTAATTCGTGAACTTAACATCCTCTCGTATCACCACCACTGACTTCGCGGCGGCGCAGGAGACCTACCACTCCAATGGTTGGACTGATGGCCTTCCCGTTGTTCCACCAACACCTGAACTGGTATCGGCGTGTCTCGAGTGGGCCTTGTTATCGCCCGAACATCTAGTTGGTATCGAACCTGTAAGGGAGCGTTCGATAACCGCAGAAAAACTTGCAATTAACGCGGTCATGGCAGGATGTCTTCCGGAACACTTCCCGCTGGTTGTGACTGCGTTCACGGCGATGCTCCAACCCGAGTTCCTCCTTCACGGAGCAACCGCATCGACTGGGGGTTGCGCGGTTTTACTCATCGTCAACGGGCCAATCCGTCGTCAACTCGACATGGTTGGGACCTTCAATGCTCTGGGCAACACCGATCGCGCCTCTGCTGCAGTTGGTCGGGCGGTAAGACTTGGGCTCATTAACCTTTTAGATGTCCGGCCCGGTGAGATCGACCGTTCCACCTTGGGTCACCCAGGAAAATTCTCCTATTGCTTAGCAGAGGATGAAGAAAATTCTCCTTGGTCGTCGCTAGCCGAAGAACGTCTTGGAGAGTCTGATGTCTCAGCGGTTACAGCGGTTGCGGCGATGGCACCTCGACAGATAATGAACGAATGGACTTCCGATCCTGAACAGATCTGCGACACGATCTCTGCGGAAATTCGAGCTAACCAACTTCATTATTCAATATGGGCAGGTAATTACGTAGTCGTATTACCCACTCAGCTTCGACAACACTTCAGCGATGCTGGATGGTCAAAAGCCGATGTTCAGGAGTGCGTCTTTGCCAGGGCCCGAGTCATGCGGGGCTCCTGGAAACAAGTAGGCAAAGGCTCAGTTGTAAAAGACCGCGCGGACCGCGAGTACCCGGCGATGGAATCCCCAGAAGAACTCATCGTTGTCGCTGCTGGTGGTCCAGCGGGAGGTTTTGCTCAAGTCATTCCTCCATGGCTGGGAACTAAGAGTCGGGCAACTACGGTGGCGGTTGGCGCGTGTGTTGACTGCGAGGTGCCGTAGCTATGGAATTGATGGATCCGAGTCACGAGCAGCAACTCGATGGTTCCGAGCCAGCTGCTCGAATAAGCAGTCTTAACGGGGCCGTCGTAGGTCTGATATCGAACGGCAAAGAGAACACACTCCCTTTCTTCGATCGCGTCGAGCTTATTTTGCGAACCGAGTATGGAGTTTCGGAAGTTGTTCGCAGAATCAAAAAAAATTACAGCGCCCCGGCCGAACTTGAGTTAATGCAAGAAGCACTGGGATGGGACGCGATTCTAAGCGGGGTAGGAGATTGAGGCAGTTGCTCATCGTGCAGTTTGCACGATGCCGTGATCGCAGAACGCAATGGAGTTCCGGCCGTCAGCATTATGACGACGGCTTTCGTTGATGCAGCTGAACTTATGGCACGAGTACAGGGAGTGCCGCTGCACCCGTTTGCTGTTATTGAACACCCGATAGCAAGTGCCGATCCGAAAGGTATCGATGACCGAGCCCGAATAGCGGTTGCGAAGGCTGCAGAGATTCTTGCTGGGTGAGTCTCTAAGCAGAATCAAAAGCCGCGTAGTCGAGGGGAAGTGCAGTAGTTCGTTTTAGTTCTTCCATTTCGAAAATGGTGCGAACGTCATAAAGAGCTACACGTTCGATCAAGCGTTTGTAGAAGTCGTCATAAGAGTTCATATCGGGAACAACCACTCTGAGCATGTAATCAATTTCACCACTAGTTCGGAAAGCCTCAACAATTTCGGGGAACTCGTCGATGGCCGCAGTGAAATCGGCTAGCCAGCTGGCCGAATGGTCATTAGTGCGAATTTGAACCAATGCATTGATATCCAACGAAAGTCGTGATGCATCAAGGATCGCTACCTCTCGTCGAATAATGCCGTCTTGTCTTAAGGTTTGGATGCGTCGCCAGCACGGGGTAGGAGTCAACCCGACCTCATTACCTAGCTCTCGAGACGAACGTGTCGCGTCTTGCTGTAGGAGGTGCAGTATTTCCCGATCAATAAGGTCCATGACGCAATAATACTGTTAAAAGTTGACTGATAGAACTATATAGTTGCGCAATAATGCCCAAATGCGATCCGCTAGGCAACAACGTTTCGTACCCGAGGGCTTACTGTCTTCACATGGGATTCAAGGCTTACTTCACTGAACACCCGGCATCTGCCGGTGAAAGCTACGGAGAACACTTTCGTGTAGCGAGCCGTTTCTCCAAAGAACTGCTTATCGCTGGAATTGCATGCGCGGTGCATGCGATAGTCCCCAATCTGTTCACGACTACCGGAAGTTCTAAGATCCGTCAACTCCACTCAGAGATGACACAAGGAATGCGTGGCCAAGTTCAACAAGACCCCGATATTGATGTATCGGCTGAGCAGCAGCCAGCTAGTTAGACGATTGACCCAAGGTTAATTCTCACAACAATTAGCTTCAGAAGAGACCACGATCTTTTCGAATTGTTCGTTGTCGCCACTTTTTACGTACCATTCCCAGCGAATGTCATCCGGTCCGTCGATCCAAGTTTCGGTCTTGTCCGCGTAACAGCACATTGTTTCGTCGATGCCGGTGGTGGTTAAACCCTCGTCTGTCATTCGAGCATCAGCTTCGTGCACCATTCTGACATCGTCGACCTCCACGCCGAGATGGTTGATTGAGCCACCGTTCTCGATGTCTTCAACCAGAACTAGCTTGAGCGGCGGTTCCTCGATAGTGAAGTTCGCATACCCGGGCCTGACTTTGCTCGGTTCACTAGAAAACATTCTTGAGTAGAACTGTATTGCTTCCTCAAGATTCGCTACGTCAATAGCTAGTTGTAAACGACTCATCGTAAGACCACCGGAGACTTCCAAAGATTTTCTGCGTTCAATTATGCCTCAGCAAACCGTTAGACAGAGACTTCAACCGTATTGCTCAACTCAGTCTCGAAGGAAAGCCAATTCGCAGTGCCTCGATGCAAATCGCCAACCCTCAGAGGTGCGTACGAATCGATCGTGGTACTCACCTACATATTTTGGTAACCCGGCCGGCGCTGGGGACTCAGCGACTCCTGTTCCCGAATCGTGACGGAAGTTCAGCAGGTAGCAAAGACTCGTCGCCTCATCTCCTTCCACGCGCACCAAGACATTTGTGCAGAGATGCCGGGATTGACGGCGCGCGATGTCTTGTCTTGCGGAGAAACCAGCCCGGATCTGGTCTTGCCCAACCATTTCAGCGCCAGGCCCTGACCAGTAACCATCATCAGTAAATAAATCAGCAATTGCGCTGGCATTGCCGAAGTCGACCAGATGGCAATACTCAGTGATGAGGTTCTCACAAGCTTTCACATCGACTAGTTCTTCTAGATCCTTATTCACAACTTCTCCTTGGATGTCCCACCCAGTCTTGCAGTTAAGTCAGAAGACAAGCCACCGTCGGTTCTCAACGGTTATTTTCGGGTAGATGAGTACAGGAATTAAAACTCGGAGTAACGGTGTTTCCGTTTGTGCATGGGGTGAAGGAGACATTGACTACGCGCGTTACCACGACGCTGAGTGGGGAATGCCGGTTACAGACGACGTCAAGCTTTACGAGAAAATGTGTCTTGAAGGCTTTCAAGCAGGTCTATCGTGGTTAACGATTCTGCGGAAGCGAGACAACTTCAGGGTCGCTTTCGCCGGATTCGAAATAGAAAAAGTTGCCCGCTTTGGCGACCGAGAGGTGCAAGAACTTCTCAATAACGCTGGGATCGTGAGGCATCGAGGCAAGATTGAAGCCACTATCAACAACGCGCAAGCTGCCGTGTCAACCATTGAGCGCTATGGCTCACTCGCGCAGTTTTTTTGGGGGTTTGAGCCAGCGAACCATAGACCGGCACAAAAATTCTCCGAAGTGGCAGCAAAGACCACCGAATCCGAACACATGAGTAAAGAGCTGAAGAAACTTGGCTGGCGATTCGTTGGGCCCACCACTTGTTACTCACTCATGCAGGCAGATGGCATAGTCAACGACCACCTCACACAATGTTTTCGCTACCCGGAAATTGAAGTCGCGAGAAAGGTAGCCAAAAAGTCGATCTAAGATTCCGGCGACAATTATGGGGGATCCATGCTTGACAATTACCGCGTTATTGACCTCACTGACCATCGAGGCTGGATGGCAGGCTTTCTTCTAGCGCAACTGGGTTGTGATGTTGTTCTCGCCGAACCCGAAAACGGGTGGGAGCGTGACCATTGGTTTGAGGCGTACAACAGAGGCAAGAGATCAGTCACCATGCGAAGCGCAGCAGACGTAAGCCAATTAGCTGCAGACGCAGACTTTGTTATCGATTGTGGAGCGACTGACTTTCCCGTCGATTTGGAGGCGCTCCGATCCGATAATCCGAGCCTGATAACAGTGTCACTGAGCCCATTCGGAGATGATGGACCGAAAGCAGACTGGTCGGCTACTGACCTCACCCTCGTCGCGGCTAGCGGCCAAATGATTTGCAACGGAGATGGGGATAGACCGCCGGTTCGTATATCCATTCCGCAGGCTTGGTCACACGCGTCATGCCAGGCACTCGTCGGCGCGCTCGTAGCGAGCGATGAGCGATCTAGATCAGGCCTTGGTCAACACGTTGACGTATCTGCTCAGCAGGCAATGTCGGAAACTGCTTTGCCAGCGAATTTGCACGGTCCCGCCGGATTAGCACCACAGGAACGGATGGCCGGTGGCGTGCAACAAGGCCCAGTGAACCTGAGATGGACATATCCATGCGCGGATGGCGAAGTCGTGATCACCGTTGCTTTCGGAGCAATGATCGGCCCGATGTTCCAGCGCTTTATGGATTGGATGTGCGAAGAGGGAGCCTGTGACGAAGCGACCAGGGACAAAGATTGGGTGGACTTCGCATTACACATCCAACAAGGCACTGAAACGCTCGAGGAGCTTTCGAGAGTAATGGACCTGATAGCCGACTTCGCAGCAGACAGGACCAAGGCAGAGTTTCTGAAGCAAAGCTTGGAGCGAGGATTGTTGGTAACTCCAGTCACCGATCTAGCCGACGTGGTTGAGAGCGAACAGTTCGAAGCGCGCAACTTTTGGGATGAAGTTAAAGGTGTTCGTCATCCAGGACCATTTATTCAGGCAAGCGAAACCCCTCTGCGTCGTTTAGATGCGGCACCAAGATTGGGCGAACACCAGTCCAAAGTTGATTTGCCCCGAGAGTCAGCTTCGGAAATACCGGAGCCCAGTAATGCACTGAGAACCAACAGACCTTTAGAAGGCTTAAAGGTCTTAGATTTTTCTTGGGTAGCGGCCGCACCCCTGAGCACAAAAATTCTTGCTTATTGGGGAGCAGAAGTTGTTCGACTCGAATCGGTTACGAGACCGTGTCTTCTCAGAGGAGCGTTGGGTCATCGTGACGATGTTCCCGACCAGGAAAACGCCATCGGATGGCACGCTGTCAACGCGAACAAGTTGAGTCTCGCCATCAACCTCTCGAAGCCTGAGGCCAAACAAGTGGTGCTGGACCTCGCAAATTGGGCGGATGTAGTCGTTGAGTCGTTTACCCCGGGCACGTTGGAATCCATGGGTTTCGGTTACGAAGCTCTTAAAGAGATCAATCCCGGAATCATCGTCCTCTCCAGTTGTGTTTTTGGTCAAACTGGGCCGATGAAAAATTTCGCAGGCTTTGGCAACTTGGCAGCAGCTGTCGCCGGGTTCTACGACATCACTGGATGGCCAGACAGAGGAGCGGCCGGACCTTATATGGCCTACACCGATTACACCTCACCGCGGTTTACGACCGCAGCGCTTTTGGCAGCACTGGATTATCGGCGCCGCACTGGGATAGGGCAATATTTAGATTTTTCCCAAGCCGAAGCAGCAACTCACTACCTCACTCCGGGAATTCTTGAATATCAAACAACAGGCCAGATGCCGACGCGCGCAGGTAACGCTGATGCCGAAATGGTTCCCCATGCGGTGTACCCCTGCGTCGGTGAAGACCAGTGGTGTGCAATCGCCTGTGAGAACGATGACCAGTGGAAGTCTCTATGTGTCGAAATGAGACGTGACGACCTTGCTGACCTGAGCTTGCAAGAGCGCTCGCAACAGGCGGAAACAATTGACGAAACAATCGCCGCATGGACTCAAGGTCAAAGCCCTGGAGGGCTACAAATTCGTCTCCAACGCCACGGCATCACCGCTCATATGGTGCAGAACACAGGCGATTGTATGAACGATCCACAGCTCGTTCACCGTGACCACTTCCCATGGGTTCCACATCCCGAAGCTCGACAAGTGATGGTCGACGGTATTCCTCATCGCTTATCACGATCTCAAGGTGGCTTTGATTGGGCTGGTCCTACCTACGGTCAGCACGCCATGGAAATTTTGGAGGGAATACTGGGATACGACGGGGAACAGATCGCGGAATTGGCCGTCGCAGAAGTTCTGGAGTGAGATGGGCGCGGGTTGCCTTCAATGCCTACGATTCGATACGTGACAAAACGCTCGAGGGATTATTACGAGGAAACCTCGCCTAGCCCGTATCCACTTGAAAGGTCAGGAGTTGACCGGTGTTTCGGTTGCTCCACTTCAAATGAGAAAGGCCTTGGGCTGACGTTTTCCAGATACGACGATGGCACCATCGAGACTCATCACCTGACAGAGCAACATCATTGCGGGTTTGACACGGTTATCCACGGTGGAATTCAAGCGGCGATTCTGGATGAGGTCATGGGCGTAGCGGCTCAGAGTGCGTTGACCGATGAAGCGCTCGATTTGGCTTGCGCAACAGCAGAAATGCATCTCAACTATTTGAGGCCGGCGTTCTTAGCTGAAGAAGTGATCGCCCGAGCTTGGGTCACAGAAGTCGAAGGGCGCGACATTTTCGTAGAAGGAGTGTTGCTTTCATCTGAAATGGTGGAAGTTACAACTGCAACCTCACGTTGGCGTCAAATGCGATACGAGCCGACCTGAACTAGCTAACCCGGCCAGTAACAGGACGCACTCCGGCTTCAGACGCCAGATGGGTCATTGGAACGTCATGAGGTTCTGACGGTAATTCATCGAATATAAATCGTTCCGTGGAGACTCCAATTCTGAGACAGTCACTGGGGAGTCGAGAAAGGAGTTCGTCATAGTAACCCGCTCCGTGACCCAGTCGATTGCCGCGCGTGTCGACGGCTAGAGCTGGTACTAGAGCCACTGACACCGAGTTCAGTGGAACAGTTTCAGCGGTCACAACTGGCTGCACATAGCCAAATCGGTGCACCTCCATAGATCCGGTCGCCGGATGAACCGTAAGTGGGCCAGTGTCTGGGGTTCGAGTGATCACGAAGCGTTCCCATCCAAGTTGATCAGCCAAACTGTCGAGTTGAAGTTCGGTAGACATTGCTCGGTAGAAGAGAAATGACCCGGCAACATGCTCCAAGAAGGTCACTAAATGAGCGACCACAGTCACCTCTGCCGACGGGTCAATCTTGGTTCTGAGTGGCCTCAGTTCCTTTCGCCATATCTCCTTGGCTGATGCCGGGTCAGAGTCAGCCGCCACTTACGTTTGCCTCTGCGCTGGAAGCAAGCGTCACCTCTTCGTCAGGGTCTTCTAACCAATTTTCGGGGAGCGCAACCCTGCGTGGGCCACCAGTATGACTTCGTTTCACGCGCACTCCCTCGGGCGGCAATATGGCGTCCTGATCGAATTCTTCGGTGATAGCTGCCAAATCATCGAAGCTGCCTACAGCGTGAAGGCGTCTTCGAAGCTCTTTCCCGACCGGCCAACCTGCAACGTACCAACCAGCGTGCTTGCGGAACCGTCGCACGATCACGCTTTCATCCTCATCATAAAATTTCAGTAGGCGGATCAGATGGTCGAGCATGACTTCGGCAACTAGTCCCAGGTTTGGCTGAGTGATCTGGGGTTCTTCTCCGCTAAGGACCGAAACCAGATCGGCAAAGAGCCACGGTCGTCCCAAACAACCCCTGCCGACCTCAACTCCGGCCGCTCCGGTGTGGCGCATCATTCGCAAAGCGTCCCATGGTTCCCAAATGTCACCATTGCCGAACACTGGGATATCGATGTGTTGCACTAATTCGGCGATGGCATCCCAATCTGCATGACCTGAATAAAGGTCCTTAGCTGTTCGCGCATGCAAAGTAACTGCAGCACAACCTGATTCTTGAGCTATCCGTCCACTATCAAGAAAGGTCAAATTCCCTTGGTCAATGCCTTTGCGAAATTTAATTGTCACTGGCGTCTCACCGGCGGCTTCAACCGCCGCGTCGACTATTGCTGCGAGGAGTCGACGTTTCACTGGGATAGCCGCCCCTCCGCCGTTGCGGGTGACCTTCGGAGCCGGGCAGCCGAAATTCATGTCGATGTGGTCAACGCCCAGTCGGTCTTTCAGCATTTGGACTGCCAATGACACATATTTAGGGTCTGTTCCGTAGAGCTGAATTGAGCGGGTGACTTCATTTGCACCGAATTCGGCGAGCTTCCATGTCGTCGAATTTTCTTCTACTAGGGCCCTAGCTGTAATCATTTGATTGACATATAGAGCTGCGCCCCAAGCCGAACATAATGACCGAAAAGGCCAGTCGGTTACCCCGGCCATGGGTGCCAAAACGACAGGGGTTTCGAGATGGATCGGCCCAAGTTCCACCGGCCGCACTTCTCCGTGTCGAAATGGTTTTAGGTTCTCATTGAGTGCACTTCTGTAAGCGTTCACGATGCCCCGTTTCGTTCTGGGGACATCACGTCGACTCCAGCTCGGTCCAGCAGGCTAGCGGTTTCGACTAGGGGTAGACCGACGACGTTTGAATGGCTGCCGTTAATGGCTTTGATGAGCGAACCTCCAGCACCTTGAAGAGCGTATGCCCCTGCTTTGTCCAGAGACTCACCTATGCCTAGGTACCAATCAATCAGGCGTTGAGTCAAGGAAATAAACTCTACGTCGGTATGAACCACGGTGATCAGTAGTTGCTCACTAGTTCGGACCGCGACGCCAGATACGACCTGATGCACCTTGCCAGATAATTTTTGAAGCATTGCTTCCGCGTTTTCCAGACTGACCGGTTTGCCATAAATAGTGCCCTCCAATACGACGCAAGTATCGGCTCCTAAAACCACTGACCCCTTCACTGCCGAGGCCTTCTCCGAGGAAACCCGACGCACGTAATTTTCTGGGTCTTCGCCTGCATGCTGCGATTCGTTGACTTCGGGAGCGCGGATTATGAAGTCGACACCTAGAAGAGATAGCAGCTCCTTTCGGCGGGGCGACCCGGATGCGAGAACAAGCTGCTCATTCATGTACCCATTTTGTCCGATCCGTAAATCGGAGAAAGCCATTGCTGCAACAAATCGTTTCGATGCTTAGAAAATCGACCCGCATTTAAAGAACTGCAGTCCTTCAGATTGGTTACTGTCTCGTCCGTGGAATTCAACCTGGCTCGGGTGATAGCAGCGGTTGCCGAAGCGCACCCAGACCGGATAGCACTCATCCACCGGGGGAGCGAGGTTACCTTCCCCGATTTTGTCAATCGGTATCGCAGGTTAGGAAACGCATTAGACGCAGCGGGTCTCTCCTGTCGAAAAGAGCGTTCAGAATTAGGAGGGCATGAAAGCGGTCAAGATCACATAGCCCTGTATCTGAACAACGAGTTCGAATATCTCGAATCAATGTTGGGCGGCTGGGCCGCACGAGCCGCCACATTCAACGTAAATCACAGGTACATGGCAGATGAACTTTTTTATCTCTTGACCGATTCGTCAGCAAAGGCAGTCATCGTCAACTCTGCTTATGCACCGAATCTTGCTGAAGTTCTACCTCAATTGCCGAATATAGAACTCATTGTTCAGGTACCAGACGAGTCAGGAAATCGACTGCTCGAAGGCGCTGTTTATTACAACGACTTCGTCGAAAGCCACGAACCAAAAGATCTGAATGACTGCTCTCCCGATGATTTGTATGTCCTTTACACAGGAGGAACTACGGGACTGCCCAAAGGCGTCCTGTGGCGCAACGCAGATTTTTTTGTGGGTGCTTTAGGCGGATTAAACAGGAAAGAGAACCGCGAATACGATTCCTACGCCGAGATCGCTGGCGCAGCAGGTATAGGAACGCTGCGTTGGATGACCAGCGCCCCGTTCATGCATGGCGCTGCTCAATGGATAGCGCTCCAAGCCTTATCCATGGGACACACCGTGGTTCTGCCCGACATCACCGATCGCTACGACGCCGCAAGCGTTCTTGAGGTCTGCGAACGTGAAGATGTCGAATTCTTACAAATAGTTGGGGATGCCTTCGCCAGACCCCTGTTGGACGCTTCGAAATCCGGCCAACTGATTCCGAGTTCATTGCGTTCCATCATCAGTGGCGGCGCAGTGTTGAATGCTGAACTGAAAGAAAAACTCAAACAGCAATTTGGTGGAGTAACTATCCGAGACTCCATTGGTTCCAGCGAGACTGGTGTGCAAGGAAGCAACGTGAGCACCAAAACCGAAAGAGCGAGTACAGGGGACTTTGAACCAGCATCAGGCAGTGCAGTCGTTAACGCACAGATGGATGCCGTGGTTGAAGCAGGATCAGAGGAGATTGGCTGGTTCGCCATGTCGGGACGAGTGCCACTGGGATATTTGAACGATGCTGAGAAGACTCAGAAAACCTTTCCGATCATAGAAGGGGTCAGATTCTCTGTCCCAGGAGACCGAGCGCGTTTGCTTGAAGATCGCAGGATCCAAGTATTGGGTCGAGATTCAGTAACAATCAACTCCGGTGGAGAAAAGATTTTCGCGGAAGAGGTAGAGACTGCGGTGAAGACGCACCCAGCCGTGTACGACGCCGTCGTGTGCGGCCGGCCGAGCCCCCGGTGGGGGAATGAAGTTGTCGCAATTGTTCAGCTAGCAGATCAAGCAGAGGTCCTAGAGTCAGACATCATCGAACACTGCGGTAGCCGCATCGCCCGGTACAAGAGACCCAAAGCCGTAATCCAGGTCGACCAAATCAAACGGAGCCCAGCGGGTAAACCGGACTATCGGTGGGCGCAGAGCATCGCGCGAGACGCGAGAACAGATTGACTCACCAGATAACCGACCGTGACGCCGTTCAGAAGCGGACCGTTCGGGTTCTGCAACAAGGTGTAGTTCCAGGCGGTCTGGCTATGGGAACGTCGTACTCCGTAGCGGCGCTCTTAGGTAGTGAGATCACCGGTAGCGACACGTTGGGTGCCCTTGCCGCAGTTGGTTTGAGCATCGGCCAAAGTTTGGCGGGAATTCCGGTCGCGGCCGTAATGGCAAAACGGGGGAGACGTATCGGCATAGGCACCGCCTACCTGGTCGGGTCTTTGGGAGCAAGTTGTGCCTTACTGGCAGCCTTTACTGAGACCTACATTCTTCTCGTGGTCGGGATGACCCTTTGTGGTTGCGGACAAGCCGGAAACTTAGCTGCCCGTTACGCAGGATCTGATCTTGCGACTGACGAAAATCGGGCTAGAAGCATCAGCTTGGTTGTCTGGGCAAACACAGTGGGGTCGGTGCTCGGGCCGACAGTGGGCCTAGGGCTTAGGTCGCTGGCAGGCTCATCTGAAGGTGGAAGCGGATTCGTCTTCTCGTACCTAGTATCTGTCACCCTCTTCGTTGTGGCCGCCGGGGCGATTTTGAAGCGACTAAGACCGGATCCGCTTCTACTCGTAGCTGACGCAAGCAAAGTTGCGATTCGAGGCCCCCGTTTCTCCGACTTGGGTTTGATCCTTGCGCACCCCGCAGCACGAATCGCGTTATTGGGAATGATGTTGTCGCAGGGCGTGATGGTTGGAGTCATGACCGTAACGCCGCTGCATATGAGGGACGGAAATCAGGACCCACTCATCATCGGTTTGATGATTTCGATGCATATCGTCGGGATGTACGCCTTCTCGCCTTGGATAGGACGAATTGCCGACCGATTAAGCAAAGAGCTATTGATAGGGGTTGGTGCGGTTGTTACAGCACTCGGTTCTGAGATTGCGTCGCATACTGATGCCACGGACGCAGTGGGTCATTTTGTGGGGCTGTTCCTGATCGGAATTGGATGGTGTTCTTCACTCGTGGCGGGCAGCGCCCTTATGACAGAGGCATTTCCACCCGAAGTTCGTGTCGCCACTCAAGCAACGGCTGATGTTTTGATGACAGCGACTGGCGCAGCCGCGGGAATCTCATCGGGGTTAGCGGTAGAGCAACGTAGTTACCATGACCTAGCTCACTGGGCAGCCCTCGTTTCTGTGTTTTTAGCAGTAGTTGCAGCAATCGCGGTCGTGCAGGGCGCTCGCATCCGCGAAACTGGAGTGCAAGCCGACTGAATGGAGAACTGATGGCATTTCACCACGTCGCATACTCAACCAAAGACCTTGAGGCCACGCGGCACTTCTACGAGGATCTATTTGGATTTCCGTTAGTGAATACAGAATTCCAGGACCGGGAAGAGGGCTGGATCAAACACGTGTTTTTCGACACAGGAAACGGTGAATGTATTGCGTTTTTTGCATTCGAGAACATAGGAGAGAAAGCCGACTGGACGACGGATGTGAACGAAAGTCTCGGAGTGCCAGTCTTCGTGAACCACGCGGCGTTTCAAGCAACTGAAGAAATGCAAGAGGAAGTTCGCTCCCGTATGACGTCGGAAGGTATTGAACCCACAATGGAAATTGATCATGGTTGGTGTTATTCGCTGTATTACCTTGACCCCAACCAAGTTCTCGTAGAACTTTGCCGCGACACCACAGGTATGCCGGTAGACGAAAAGGAAGCAGCCCGTCTGCTAGCGGCGCCCATTGGAGAACCGAGCTGAGCGGGTCAGTTGAACGAGAATTTGTCGGCCTTGCATCTCCGATCGTTGGGCGTGCGGGAGCCGGAGGTCACCCTTGTCAAGGGATCTATCACCGACCCCGAGGGAGCCGTCCCTCTGTTGCTGTAATAGCAACTCACTACAACATTGATTTCAGTGAGCATTACCTGGCTGATCTTTGCGCGCGACGCGGCGTCGGGTTTCTGGGATGGAATACACGTTTTCGCGGCGCTGAACCCTATTTTCTGCTCGACCATGCAATCGCCGAAATAGCAGTGGGAGTCCGCTGGTTGCGAGAAGAAGCAGGTGTGCGAACCGTCGTGTTGTTGGGAAATTCAGGTGGTGGTTCACTCATGGCTGCTTACCAATCGCAATCGATGTACCCGAACCTTGAACCAGAATATGGCCGCAGTTCGATAGTCCCTTCCGCTCTAGAAGTACCGGGCGCAGACCTCTACATTTCTCTCGCCGCCCATCCGGGGCGGCCCGAAGTGTTAACGAATTGGATGGATCCATCAGTCGAACAAGAAGACAACCCACTGAGCATCAACGAAGATTTGAACCCGTTTGCAGAGGACAGAGAAATCCCATTCACTAAGAGCTTCATTGCCCGATATCGTGAAGCTCAGCGAGAGCGAAATCGTCGAATCACCCAATGGGCACGGGACGAAATTGATCGCATTGTTTCCGCAGGCCACTACGACCGGTTGTTTACAACGCCGCGCTTATGGGCTGACCTGCGAATGATCGACGGCTCCATCGATCCAAGTAATCGCGAATTCCCGAGCTGTTATCTGGGTGATCCGCGAAGAGCCAATTATGGGATCTACGGTGTCGGGACCGTTAGCTCCCTGCGAACATGGCTCTCCATGTGGAGTCTTACTGATTCGCAATGCAACGCAGCCCCGCATCTGCAACGAATCACGATTCCGGCTCTCGTTATTGAGGCTGACGCAGACACGGGCGTCTTCCCCGGTGACACGAAGGCCATTGTTGAAGCACTCGGCTCAGATGACCTAACGGCAAGCACTATCGAAGGCGATCACTACCTCCGAGATCGAGATGGCGCCCGCCATGAAGCAGCTGACTTAATTGTCGAATGGATCAGGCAACGCGTATAGCCGCAGCTGTTACTAGAAACGTTGCCTCAATTTGTGTCAAGAAGGCCATTCAAGGCCTCGCCGAGAGTTGAAACCGCTGGGGGAGATAGGGCGACGATCCGCGAGAGATAGGAGACCGATATTTCGTCGTTCATCACCGCACCTGCATCAACATCTGGGGATTGAAAATTCTCGTCCCCCCACGACATCGATACCTGAAAGGTCCTCTCATCGGGAGTCGGTTGCAACTTAATGTTTTCAATTGCTCGGGGAGGTTGGTCTCCGAGCTCGGTGAAACGCCATCCTCGGATTTGGTCGAGTTCGAGATTTGGAACATTGACATTGACCACCGGACTGTCGCCAACGTCGTCGCGAAGTAAGCCTTCGACGATGGTGCTCGCCACCTCCGCAGCCACGTGCCACTTTTGGCCGACGATTAGGTCTTCCCAAACTTGACCCTCGACGCCGAATCCGGTCAAATGCTGGCTAACTGCAAGACTGGGAATGTTGGTATGCCGAGCTGTGAGCGCCGCTCCCACTGTTCCCGAATGGTAAACGGAGCGACCCACATTGGCACCCGGGTTGATTCCAGATACGACTAAGTCGACATCTCCAAACAGACCAAGTCGAGCGAACATGACACACAGCGCTGGGGGCCCGGAGACGGACCACGCGGCATCAATTCCATCGATATCAACCGACCGAACTTCAGGTTCGCTCAAGTGAAGAGGCCCTATTGCCGCTCCCGCGCCGGAATATTCGCTGTCAGGAGCTACGACGAGTACTTCTCCGTGCCCTTTCAGCGCTCGCGCGAGAACATGAAGGCCCTCGCTCTCTATCCCATCGTCATTGGTTACCAAGATTCGCACGGCTAGAAACTATTCGCTGAAACAGCTTCGAAGTGTGAGGGCATGACCAACTTCGATCAGAAAACAGAAATTTCAATCAGCCAGGTGAGCAGGAAATCCACCTTGTGAAATAGGACTCCACGAGGCTATAGAAAGGCGAAGTAACGCTTTGCCTTGTTGAACCATCGCGGCCCGATACTCATCCCAATCAGGGTGTTCTCCGCTAACCGACCTGAAATAGTCGCACAGTGGTTCAAGCGCCTCCGGAAGATCGAGAACTTCCAACTCCCCATCGACTTGGACCCATTCGCTATTGAATTCCCCCCCCATAACGAGCAATGAAGCAACCGAATTTCGTCGAGCATTCATGACCTTGACGCGTTCGGGATAGGTAGCGACGACAACTCGCCCTTCATTATCCAAACCCATAGTGATGAGCGACATTTGGGGTCTGCCATTAGATCTAGTTGTTGAAAGGATCCCACGATGACGTTGCCCAATAAAATTAAGCAATTCATCTCGCTTCACAGTTCTGTTAGTGGCAATCTTTCGGACCATGGGGATGAGGCTAGGGCGATGAAACAAATGGTGCGAATGCTGCACACGTCTGACGTGCATATAGGGCATGTCAGGGGAAGCGCAGAAGCTCATCAGGAAACATGCCAGTGCCCCGCGCATGGCCTTGCTGATGCAGCCATTCAAAACGAGGCAGACATATTGATGATCTCCGGTGACTTGTTTGATCATGCACGGCTACCTGACAGTGCTGTGAGATCGACGTTGGAAATACTGACTGCTCCGGGGCTGCCAGTGGTCGTTATTCCAGGAAATCACGACGTTCACGACGACAAGTCTTTGTGGCAAAGGTGTCGTAGAGATGTTGAACAAACAGGGGTACAACTGCTGGAAGACTTAGAGGGCTCTTCACTGACTCTGGAATCGAATCAGATGACGATTTGGGGGAGGGCTATGAATGATCATGAGCCGGGGTACAGACCGCTGTTAAATGCTCCGCCTCGCCCCAGTACCCGGTGGTATGTCGTGGCCGCCCACGGTCACCTCAATCTTTCAAGTGAAGACGCTCATCGGTCATCACCGATTACCTACGAGGAAATATCTTCTACCAACGCAGACTACGTAGCGCTTGGGCATTGGCACATCCCTACCGACGCTAGCCACGGATCTGTAACGGCTTGGTATCCGGGTGCCCCGATGGGTTCACCGGGAAATGGGACAGCAGCGTTGATCACATTCAGTGAAGAGGTCCGAGTAGAACACGTAGCGGTCTTAGAACCCGTGAATGGTTGCGCATAGCATCATTCGCTTTCCGTCTCTGTTCGAGCTATGCGGCGGAGCAAAGTTTCGTGTTGGTCCATTAACTCCGAGGCCTGATCCTTTAAGTGATCGTGCTGCTTGCTAAGTCTTGTCACCACCTCAGAGTTCTCGTAGGTTGAACTGTCAACAAGCTGAGCCTGTATTTCTGCCAGTTCACCCTCGACTTGCTCCCAGGCTTGTTCGACTTGATCTCGTTCCTGTCGGAGCTGTCTTGTCGCATCGTTTATCCGACTTCGGCGACGCGCTTGATCTTTGCGCGCTTCACGAATCCGATTGTGTTGGTTTGCTGAGGTGTTGGTGGTCTGGTCCAATTCGCGGGATTCGCGAGGCGCCTTCAACAGATCTTCATCCACGCCTTCGTGCCAGGATGCGGTCCCGTTTCGCACGACGATGAGGGCATCAGCGACGCTGCGGATGAGGTGTCGATCGTGGGTGACCAAGATCAGAGTTCCTGGGTAAGCGTTTAGCGCATCTTCTAAATGATCACAGCTTGGAAGGTCAAGATGATTGGTTGGTTCGTCGAGAATCAGGAGATTCACTGGGTTCGCCATCGTGATAGCCAGAGCCAATCGAGTCTGTTCCCCGCCAGACAAATCGCCGACCTTCTGATCGACCTGGTCGCCTCTGAACCCAAATCCGCCTAGAACTGTTCGCAGATTTCTATCGCCATGATCCCCAATCGATGCCGTGAACTCTTGCAAGACTGATCGACCAAGGTCCAACACGTCTGTCAAATGTTGAGCAAAACGCGCGTAGTCCACCTTGTTGCCGATACGCGCGGTGCCTTGAGTAGCGTCTAATTCGCCGAGCAGTAGCTTCAACAACGTTGTCTTTCCTGCCCCGTTGGGACCTACCAGCGCTACCTTTCTGCCTCTTTCTATGACAAATGAGATATCGGTCAGAACAACCTGATCACCATAGGCGGCTGTCGCCTCATCAAACTCGACGACAACCCTCGCCGATCTTCTCGGTTCAGGGAAGTCAAACTTTGCTTTGAGGCCGTTCGCTTCGGGAACCTCGATCCTGTCTACCCGGCCCAGGGCTTTGACCCGACTCTGCACCTGTTTCGCTTTGCTCGCTTTGTAACGAAACCGCTCGATAAATTTTTCTGTTTGAGCAAATTTGCGACTTTGTTGGGCAGCCGAGGCTTCCAATTGGGTCAACCGAAGTTCTCGAGAAGCGACAAAGTCAGAAAACCCACCCACATATTCGTAGCTTGAACGCCCATCAAGCTCAATCACCCGATTGGCGACACCGTCAATGAAGTCCCTGTCGTGACTGACGAACAGAATACAACCAGCCCATGTCGAGAATTGATCTTCAAGCCATGAAACAGAATCCACATCTAGGTGGTTTGTAGGTTCGTCAAGAATCAGAACATCTGGTTCCGACAAAAGCAGGCGTGCGAGGACGACACGCATCTGCCATCCACCAGACAGTTCAAGAGCCTCTCGATACATCATCTCGTGATCGAAACCCAAACCCGCCAGCACTCTTTGAGCTTCGGCCTCAACTGCGTATCCGCCTAGCTGTTCGAAACGGCTTTGCAGTTCTCCGTATTCCTCCAACAGGCGACCCTGATCTTCTTCCCCGCCGAGGCTGAGCTCTTCTCGTAATTCAACCAGACGTTCCTCGAGGCTGATGATGTGAGATGCACCTTGGAGGGTGACCTCAAGCGCGGAACCGACCAACTCTTCTTCGAGATCTTGAGGTAAATACCCGATTGATAGATTCGATGGTCGATGGACACTCCCAGAGTCAGGCTCCTGTATTCCGAGGAGGATCTCAATCAAAGTCGTCTTGCCGACGCCGTTGCTTCCGACAAGTGCAATTCGACGCCCGGATGACAACTGAAGACTGACGTTTTGAAATAACTGTCTGGAGCCTTGCTCTTTACTCAGAGCTGTAGCGGTCAGCACACCAAGAGACGCTATCTAAGATCTAGGTCGTTGAGCGGTAGTCACGGCTTGACTGCTGAGGTGCGTGAATCAGAAGTGATGCCAACATCGCAACTGCAGGAACAAGAGCCAAGAAATAATTAAGAGTCACGTAATTTCCCGTAGCTCCAAATCCCAATGCAACTACCAATGGACCAACAGCAGACGCTCCGACTCCGAAAGCAGTCGCTACCCCTCGAATAGCGCCAATGTTCTCAGTCCCGAACCACTTTGGATACAAGGCTGAAGCCAGCGCTCGGATTGAACCACCATTGACTCCAAGCAGCAGCGAATAGAACGCGGCGCCTAGTCCCGGCCCCACCCAGGCATAACTCAAATGAGCGCCCAGCAACGAGGCTTGACATGAAATCAACAAGAACTTCGCAGATGCCCGGTCAGTGAGCCATGCCCAGAAGAAGCCCGCTATGACCGTGCCGATCATTTGGGGAACAAACACTGCTGCTGCCTGAGCTGTAGTGAGGCCGGCAGCTTCCATGAGCGCAAAATGGTGAAAGGTCACTCCCGTAATCAGAGCTGAAGAGACAACCATGACGCCGGTCAACAACCAGAAGGCGTTTGTAGCAACAGCCTCTCTAACGGTGTAGTGAATTGTCGGCGCCGCGGCGTCATCACTTAAAGCAGCACGGCCGTCAGGTCGCTGTCCGAGTGACTCAGGGCGATCTTCCATCCAACGCCAAGTTGCAGGAACTAAGAAAACAAAAATACAAGCGGCGCTGATGACCCAAGCCCAACGCCAACCAAAACTCTCTATGAGCAATGTCAGCCCGAGAGGCCCCAAGGACATGAGACCAGCTGAGGCCGTCATCGAAAGACCGAAAGCCAATCCTCGTTTCTGGTCAAACCAGAGAGCAATGCTTGTCTGGCCCACCAAACTTAAAGCGCCCTGTCCCAACATTCGAATGCCTACAAACCCGATAATCAACATCCAGAAGTGACGCACCGTCCCCATGTACGCGACCGCAACAGAGAAAGTGCTTGCGATCAACATCATCGTTTTTCGGACTCCCGTCCGATCTATCCACCGTCCGATGGTCGGCATTGCCAGCGAACCGGAGATGGTGCCAATCAAGTAGGCAGTCGATAACGATGTAGCACTTATGGCGAGGTCCGTAGTTAGGTGATCCGCAAAAGAGGAGACGCCTATTGTTTGACCGGGAAGAGTCAGAGAAATCGCCAAAGTTGAGAGACCCAGTAGACCCCAGCCCCGGAACGGCTCGACTTTGGTGGCCTGAACCACCTAATTAGCCGACCAGATTCAAAGTTACCGAACCAAGAGCGCCACCATCCGTCGTGACTTCTTGATCGGCCCCAGTCACGTGGAGCCCTGTCGCCGCACCGGTTGTAACGACACTGCCGGAGGGGAGAGTCAGACCCCGTTTGTTCAAATGGTTACACAACCAAGCCAAAGATTCGTAGGGGTCTCCCAACACTTCAACCCCTGTCCCGACGGCAACTTCATCGCCGTTAACCAAAGTGCGAAGCTGGTGAGAAACCAAATCAGGAACCGCCTCAGGTTTCGACCCTGGCCCCAACACCAGACCCGCATGCAACGCGCCGTCAGCGACTAGGAGGGCAGGGTCGACCTCGAAATTTTCTTCGAACCTTGAACAAACCAGTTCAATCGCAACATGAACGGTTGAAACCATCTCGCGTGCCATCAACGCGCTCATCGCAGGGCCGTCTGGCCGAACCGTCAAGCCGATAGTGAACGCAAACTCAGATTCCAGACCTGGTTGATGATGAAAGTCGGATAGATCGACGCTATCTCCGGAATTAAAAATTGTTCGCTCGAAAACAGGTCCGCAAATTGGGGCCTTCACCCCCAGCTTCTCCTGACTAGCAGGACTAGTGGCACCGACTTTCCACCCGGCAGATGGAGAATCGATGAGATCGCTCAACTGATCTTGTGCATCGTAGGCAAGTGACGCTGACTCAGGAGGTTCGACTTCAGAGGCTCGGACAGTGTCCATGACCAGACGAGCGTGCGCTAAAGCGACGGGTAAAGGAAGACTCACCGATGTCACGGTACCGCCCATCGACCTCCGATAGCTGCTAACCGCCTCTCAACTTGTCTATCCGTCGCCGATCACGTTTGGTGGGGCGGCCAGCACCGGGCTCGCGTTTCGCTACTGGCGTCAACGAAGTTGTTGCCTTGTCTTTGTTAGGTAATGGGCTGTGATCAATGTAGTAATCCCTAGCAAGTGCCGGACCTACACGCTTTTCGAGGATTTGACTGACTTCTAACTCTCTGAACTCGCCGCGGGTCTTCACCTTCACCCGATCTCCCGGCTTCACGTTGGAAGAAGGTTTTGCCACGGAGTCGTTAACTCTGACAGATCCCCGAACACAGGCCTGCTTGGCTAGAGAACGGGTCCTAAACATTCGCACCGCCCAAAGCCAACGGTCGACTCGACACGAATTCGGGTTCATTGTTCCGTTAACCGACCTGAGGAGCAACGTTGGTCATAAACTCGCTAAGAGCCTCGAGTCGACCGTCGACCCCTCCCCGGGCGACCGGATCGACCAAAATATGGGTCACACCGATGTCCTGGACTCTGCCAATAGTGTCAACCATTTGATCTGCAGAACCGCCTATAGATTTAATTGGCTCCATGACCTGATCGGGATCCAAAAACATTCGAAGTGAAAGATCCAGACTCTCCAGGTCTCGTCCAATGGCGTCACATTCCTCCCGGACCTGACGCCATTCATCCTCAACGATGTCAAGAGGCTCAAATGCCGCATGAAACGCGTGACCGAACCGAGCGGTTCTGCGGAACGCGGCTCTGCTATTTCCACCGACCCACACTGGAACCGGCGACTGAACTGGTTTTGGTTCGAATCGGACTTCGGGGAAAGAATAAAACTCGCCCTCGTACGAAGGGTTTTCGTCGTTAAAAAGTGTCTCGAAAATTTCGAGTTGCTCATCGGACCTCTTACCCCGATTGTCCCAAGGCATGCCAAGAACTTCCGCTTCCTCTCGCATCCAGCCCACGCCTACGCCCAAAATGAGACGTCCTTCGGATACAACATCGATAGTCGCCAATTGCTTGGCAGTCACCACCGGTTGCCTATACGGCAGAATCAGAACCGTGAAACCCAGTCGAAGATGTTCAGTGCAACCAGCCACAAACAACAGAGTGCCAATCGGATCTAACCACCCAAGACCAGCTGGCGCAGGAAAAGACCCGTCACTGCTGTAGGGGTATTTGGAATCGAATTCAGCGGGCCAACAGACGTGATCACTGGTCCAGCCCGAATGAACCCCTAACTCTTCGGCCCTCTGAGCGAAACCTATTAACGAATCCCTGCTCACGTCCCGACCTAGATGCGGTAAATGCACTCCCCAATCCATTCCCCCAAAATACCTGCTGCCGAACTCCTTTGCGATTATGTGACAAGTCCGACATATAGGGCATAAGAATTCGTGTTTCGTTGCCAACCGGCATAGCGTGCTGCCAGTCAACTTCACGAATGTTTAGTTGAAATACCCATACAAACCATAGAGGGGGCTCCAGATGGAGATTCGACGCAATCTATTGCGTCTGCTCGCAGTTCTGTTCGCTTTCGCACTAGTTGCGGCAGCTTGCGGTAGCAGCGACGACGATGACTCTTCAAGCAGTTCTAGCGATAGCGCTAGCGCCACTGCTGATGACCATGGTGATGATGACCATGGCGAAGAAGAGGAAGACACCGGCGGTACTTTGAGCCAGGACGCAGTTGAAAAGGCTGTTTCTGGTGAAGATGACGGTTCAGACGATGCGCCTGAAGAGGTCAGCGACTGCCCAGTCGACCGATCCAATGTCGAAGGCATCTTTGCGGAAGCGGATTGTAACCGTGACGCAATTATCGCCATGATCACTGAGAAGATGGAAGCCGGCGAGTGGGGCGTCAACTCTGACAACCACCTAATCGGCCCCACAGGTATGGACGTTGATCTCAACGACTGCCCCGCAGACTGGGATGATAAAGCAGGCCTTACCGATGACCAGATTCGTTTCGGTCAAACCACAGTGCAGTCAGGCAACCTTGCCGCATACGGCAACTTGAGCCTTGGCATGCAGATATGGTTCGACTACATCGACTCACTTGACGTATTGAGCGGCCGTGACATCGAATTCATCATCAAGGATGATGGCTATGTTGCAGCTCAAACCATTGAGTACGTCGACGAACTCATCGAATCAGCAAACATTCACTTGATCCAAGGCCTTGGTTCACCAAACGGCCTTGCTGTCTACGACAAGATCAACGAAGAATGCATTCCTCACCCGTTCTACCTTTCAGGCCACCCAGCCTGGGGTGACCCGGAAATTCACCCATGGACCACCAGCTATCAGATGTCATATTCGACTGAAGCTGTGCTCTGGGGAACCTGGATCAAGGTCAACCTTGCCGATGAGCTTCCTGTGAAGGTCGCTGGTCTGGTCATGGACAACGACTTCGGTCTTGCCTATGAAATGGGCTTCGAGGCTTACGTTGAAGGTAACCCGGACGTCGTTTCGGAATACCTGCCGGTTCGTCACGACCCAGCAGCACCGACGCTGACCAACGAGGTAACCACCATCGCAGCGTTCGACCCGGATGTGTTCATCTCGATGACCGCAGGTAACCCATGCTTGCTTGCAGTCCAGGAAGTTGAGGCGTCAGGCCTTTACGACCGCTTGTCAGCCGCATTCACTCCTTCGGTATGTAAGGGAATCGCTGCCTACATGGCGCCAGCCGGAATGGCAGCAGACGGCTACTGGATTGTTGGTGGTGGCGCTAAAGACACCACTGACAGCGTAAAGATGAAAGAGCCATTCATTGCCTTCGCACGTGATCTCATCTCAGATGCGGGCGAAGACCCAGGCATTTCACTTACCGGTGAAGGTGTCTTCCGTGGATACGCATTCACGGAAGCATTCCGGATTGCGGACGCTCTGCCAGGTGGCATGAGCCGTACCAACCTGATGCTTGCGCTTCGTAACTTCAAGATCTACCACCCAGGTCTCCTGGATGGTCTTGTAACCGAACTGAAGGGCAACTCAGACGCCTACTTCGTTGAAGGTTCTGAGTACAGCAAGTTCAATGCAACTGATCAGACGTGGGTCATGGTTGGCGACGTAGTTGACGCCAACGGTGGAACACCGAACTGTCGTTGGGATAAAGCAAACGGTGGTTGCCGCTAATAGCTAGCAACCACTGCCAGTGCCTTCGAGGCACTCGCAAATAAGTGCATAAGGAC
>NTLA01000012.1 GCA_002457435.1 Acidimicrobiales bacterium MED-G01
GCCCTGCACGCTATTTGGGACAACTTTCAGACAGGCGAAAAGCTCGACTTTCGCGGCGAGTTTTATACCCACACCCTGATGACTCCGTTCTTCAGTCCAGGTCCACTCGACGTAGATCGACCTCAAATTTATGTGGCTGGGGTTGGCCCGAAGATGGTCGAGACAATCGGCGAATCGGCTGACGGATTTTTCGTTCATCCGTTCCACACACCTGACCATATGAAAGCGGAAACACTTCCCGTCTTACGAAACGCTGCCGAATCAGCTGGTCGCGCAGCCACCGACGTGACGGTGGCGTGCCTCACGATTGTTGCTATGGGCCGAGACGACGCAGAAGTGCAAGATGCGCGTAGCAAAGCGGCAGCACAACTGGCGTTTTATGGTTCAACTCCTGCTTATGCAGGCGTTCTCGATTTTCACGGTTACGAGAATCTGCAACCGGAACTGAATCAGCTCTCAAAGCAGGGCGACTGGAAAAAAATGACAAGCAGGATCGATGATGATCTCGTTGATCTGCTTTGTGTTTCGGGGACTCCTCAACAAGTCGGGGCCAAACTCCAAGAGCGAAACCAGTTCGCCGACCGGTCCACCATGATGTTTTATGGCGCACCACCAGACCCGGACGCCATTGCTGACACCGTTAAAGCGGCTCGCAGCTAAGTCAAACCCGCTGCTGACGCGAATGTCCGCATTTCTCGTTCTATGTCGCCCATGGGCTGATAAGCGATCTCTGTTATCCCGTGTGACTCGAGTTCATCTATGCGAGCTTTGACTTCGGCTTCGGGCAGGGTGAACGGTGAAAGAAACATCGAATCCCCGACAACCACTTCACGGTCTATGTCGTTGAGGTGTGTCAGGTGACCTGCATGGACATGGAGGTGACGTTCATCTTCAGGGACTTGCTCGACGAGCTCTCTGAATTGTTGCGCGTTGGGCAGTGTTTCTAAACGTTGATCGTTTTGTTCTAAGAACGCGTGGTACGCAACACTCACCCATGGCCCTGCGGTGTCGATTACGCGCGAAGAGTCAACCGTTTCATCTCCACTCATAACTGCTCCGCTTGTCAACAAGATGACGTCGTCAAGTTTTTCGTAGTTGGCATCGGGACGAGGTCGCGAAGTGAAAACACCGCACCCTATTTCAGCTGCAGTATTCAGTCCTCTGGGACCGTTAACACCCAGAATCCATGGCACTTCGATCGGTCGATCTGGTGCTTGGCTATCCCAGTGCAGCATTGCAGCCGACTTGCCATCAACAATGGTGGTCTCGCCTCGCAATAAGGCTCGTACTTGTTCAATCATTTCTGGGAATTCGGCCCATTTGAGAGGTTTTTGACCCATTGCGCGTCGCCCGGTGAACCCGGTTCCAGCGCCGATGATCACACGCTCCTCACCCACTAAATCGACCAAAGTCGCTATGGCAGACGCTGTCACCATTGGGTGACGCAGAGACGGGATCAGAACTCCTGGACCGAGCTTGATTCGATCAGTGCGTTTCGCTGCCAACGCCAGAATCATCCATACGTCTAACTGAAGGGCTGGAGTGTCGTACACCCAGGCCGTTTCGTAACCAAGTTGTTCAGCAAGTTCGATATGGGTGGGGGTTTCGGGAATGGGCGGAAAAGCAACAGAGATCCTCATACCCATATTTCATCACGAACCGGGTCTGAGGATCTCTGTTGAGTGAATTCTTAAGCTATGCGACGCATCAAAGCAGAGGTATTTGAACCCTCGTCGAAGATAGCGAAACCTTCTCGCATAAGAGAGCTCCCGCCAACCATCGACCAAACTTCCGGCGTCTGACGTTCCTCATATTGGGTCAAGCTGTCGTAATACAGCAACTGAGCGAAGGAAACCCCGCCTTCGCCGTGTGGGCTCATCAGACCAGCAGCTGGGGTGCCAGCAATTGAATTAACCATCGCGACCCAACGCTGACTCCAGTCAATGGCGGCTCCAACATTGTCAAGTTGAGCTCGCGCAACCGTGTTCGCAAGAAAGTCAGAGGGATCTGCTGGCATATCGTCGGAGGCAGCTATTACGTCCATAATCCAGTCCTGAGCTGGCTCGGCCAACATCTCCTGTGCCGACTGGGCTATCTCCATGTAGCCAGCATCTTCAACTAGAGCAGTCTGACTAGAAAGCAAAGAGTCCATACTTTCGAATCGCATGCTGACCCCTACGGCACCCACTGGTAAACCAGCCACAGCCTGCCAACCATAAGCTGTTAAGTCACTATTGGCATTAATGTAATTAACTGCCTCGACGACCTTGCCTGAACCTTCGTAAACACTGTCGGGGCGAAGTTGCATCAATCGCTGAAAGATTTTCATTTCTCCCACCACACCTTTCGTTTCTTTGAGATCTGGACACCCTAGCCAGAACCCGTTAACTGTGACCAAATGTGAATAAGCGGGTCATCTACTTTGTCTTAGAAGGCCTATCCCTTACTCAATGCCAGCTTAAATAAATACCGTCGTTTTGGATCAACGCCGACCAAAGTCACCGGTCTAGGCAACTCCACCGAAGACCAGGCCGTTGGTTAGTGAGCCAGTTGGGTTTAGATGGCGATGTCATAGAGCGTGTAGTCGCTCAGCACACTCGCAATGGTCTCAGGTCCGTAGCGATACTCGTCTTCGACCTCGACGAAGGGTGCGTACCGGTAGCGCCGCTCGTCAGGGCGCGCTTGATGTCGGGCATCCAATGCCACTTGCACCACTGCTGAGCGACGCCGGATGTGCTCTGCGTCGTAGACCTTGTCTCTGCCTTTTTTTTCATCGAGTGTGATGTTGAGCCCGCCCGAAACGCCCAGCACTGACGAGTGGGGATAGAAGCCGAAAGTGATGGATACGCGCGGGTCCGGCGAGGTATTGGCGAACGAGCCGTGCAGCATCTGTCGGCTGACGATGGTCACGTCGCCCGCGTCGGCCACTAGTGGGATCGCATTGGGTAGGCGCTCGCCGCCTTCGTTAGCTGCCACGAGGGCTCGAATATCGATGCGGCCCTCAGTGTGGCTCCCAGGGACAATCCACAAGGCGTTAGCGGGTGTAGTGGGATAGAGCTGCACTTGGAAGTTGAAACCGTGGATACCTGGATGCCAGTGGGGGTTATCCCAGTGGGTTGCGCCATCCTGATGCCATGCAACCGACCCACCCATTCCGGGCTTCTTCACGAAGATGGAGTCGTTGTAGGGCACGAAGTCCGGTCCGTTGATGGCCTCAGCGATACTTAAGAGGTCCGGGTGCCCATACAGGCGAAGGGCCGCAGGCATCGACGTGCACATCTGCAGGAGCAGATGAACCACGTGGTCAGGAGCGTTGTCATCGGGGGTGGGTTCAGTCATTTTGACCGGATGGCGGCCGCTCAAGAGTTTGGTGCCACCCCAAGGATCAGACAACGGTTTGATGAAAATGTACGGACTGATCGGGTAGTCGAGCCCGAGTGCGGGGCGGCCTTGCGCGTCGGTGTCGGAGTCGGGGGGAAACGGGGCACGCTCGATGGTGTCCTCGACGGCGTTGCGTAGTTCGGTGACTTCGTCGTGATCGATGACGCCTTCGAAAATGTAGAAGCCGTTGGTCGCGAACTCGGCGAGGATGTCCGGGTGTAGGTTGCCCTCCGCGTCGAAGCGCACCGGCCCGCGGCTACCGAGCGCGACAGCAGCATCGCTGCGCTCGGCTAAGTAGTCGGCCATCGCAGCGGCGTGATCGCCTGCCGAGAGTTCGGTGAGTGCCATCTCTTCCCCCCTGGTGTCCCTGTCTCCCATTCTATTGAGTTTGGGAACACCTGTGAGCGCCAAATCTAACGACCGTTGCGTCTCCTCTGGGCAAAGGTCAGTAGACCATGCAAAGATTCAGCCATGAGCGACCCAGTTATCGTCACCGAAGACCTTGGCAGAGTAAGAGTGATCACCATCAATCGTCCTCAAGCTTTGAATTCCATGAACAACGCCGTATTCGCAGGAATTCGAGACGCTCTTGCAGAGGCCGAGGTTGACTCCGGAGTTGCGGTCGCTGTCATAACAGGGGAAGGACGAGCATTTTCAGCAGGTCAAGATCTTCAGGAAATGCAAGATGGTCTATCTGGAGATGGCGGAGACCATCAGTTCCCAGCAATGTTGAAGCAGTTAACCGAGTTTAAGAAGCCTCTGATCGCAGCTGTGAACGGTCTTGGTGTCGGGATTGGAATGACATTTCTGGCCCATTGTGACCTCGTTCTGATGTCAACTGCCGCTCGGCTCCGCACCCCATTCCCCCAGTTAGGGTTGGCTCCAGAAGCCGGTAGTAGTTACACATTTGCCACCCGAATGGGTTGGCAAAACGCGGCTTACGTTCTCATGTCTGGGCGTTGGTTTTCCGCGGAGGAATGCCTTGAAATGGGTCTTGTTTGGAAAGTCTGCGAACCAGAAAGTCTTATGTCAGAAGCGATAGCTGTAGCAGGTGAGTTGGCTGCGAATCCCATACCTTCCCTAGTTGCAACAAAAGAGTTACTGATGGGAGCTGGCCGACCTGATGAAGCTTGGGCCGCTCACAAACGCGAGAACGGTGCTTATGCGACGCTCATGGGCGCACCTGCAAATACTGAAGCCGTGGCGGCATTCGTAGAGAAGCGAGATCCAGACTTTTCTTCTATCCCTGGGATTTAATTCGCTACTGGGAGTCCCGGGACCATCTGGGTGGGCGACTGCTAATAATCGCTTCTGTTTCTAGGTCATCTAGTTGAGACGCACTCAACCCGAGTATTTCGTTCAAGACTTCACGGTTGTCTTGTCCTCGATAACCAACTCGAGGTTTCACACCAGCCTCAACACCACGAAACCGCCACGGTGACTGAGGGACGGTGATCATTTCTCCCCTCCCGGTATCGATATCAACGAAAGCTTCTCGTTCTTTCGCCCATTCAGTCGCCGCTAATTCTGGGACGGATCGCACTTCGGCGGCGATCACTCCTCGCGGACCGATGGCTGCTTCGACCGCAGCGGCGTCATCAAAGGTTGCGACGAACTCAGCAAGAATCTCCGTTAAGGCTTCACGGTTCGCTACCCGGTCTTCAATGACTGCAAAACGAGGGTCTTGCGCAAGGTCAGGCCTATTCAACGCTTCCACGAGGTATCGAAAGCCGTCATTTGTGGTGATGTCAGTCGTGATACTCACATAACGACCGTTCGCCATACGAAGTACCGGCGACCAATTTTGGCCACCCTTGAACCCGACCATCGGGTCCTGTCCCGACATTTCAATGGCTGCAAGATCATTCACCATCAAGGTGCTCTCAGCCATGGACACTTCAACTTTTTGTCCTTCACCGGTCCGGTCCCTCAGATGAAGCGCTGCCAGCACAGCTCCTAACGCGTGCAGGCCAGTGCAGGTATCGGAGTGCGACATGGGATCATTTCGCGGTTCTTCTTTGCGTCGCCGCGCCACCATCTCTGTAACGCCCGCCTCGGCGTGAATTGCCGAGGCAAATGCTCCTTGATCTGAGCGCGAGTTGTCGTGTCCCCAACCACTTACCGAAGCCATGACGATCTTCGGGTTAACGGCCTGTAATTGATCAAAATCGATACCTAATCGGTCCATGACCCCGGGCCTGTAATTCTCCAACACGATGTCGGCGTGTTGAACAAGTTGAAGGAAAAGTTCTCGACCCGGGTCGGAATACAAATCAACTGAAATGCATTCTTTGCCTGCGTTGTATTGAACGAAGTAGGGCGACAAACCATCGACGCGTGGCACAAGCAAGCGCGTTAAATCGCCGTCGGGCGGTTCAACTTTGATGACGCGGGCTCCAAGATCACTGAGGAGTCGCCCGCAAATTGGCCCTGCTAACGCTCTGGTCAAATCGAGCACCATTAAATCCGAAAGCGGCTTTTCCATAGGTGCGAAAGTTAGCGTCCCAAGGGGTGGCCGTGCTTGGTGTTAACCGTGCACGAACCGTTGTCCTGAACGGTCGAAAGGATCTGACCCGAGATTCAGAAACTCCGCTCTCAGCTGGTCCCAAAGTTCGAGCCGCTCCCAATTGGGTGAGCATGGCATTTCGTCGTGGTCAAGGAACGGGTTAGGTAACAGGACGGTCATGAGCTGTTCGTCCGCCCCGTTAAAAAACCTGAGCCCCCAGGACACGGGCGCGTCTTCTCTAAGTACCCGGTATAACTCTGCTCGCTGACACGGCCGGGTCGCTGCCACCTCGGGCTCAGTGGGGTTCGAGGGGTCACCTATTGTCGGTCCAATACATATGTGCATGTGCCACTGATCGAAATCGATTGTCGCGTAACCATCCAGCACGGTGATCCGCGGAGCGCAAGGTGCCTTGATTTCATAGGCCGCTCCCTGCACGATCGGCCCAAATTGCACCATCTCCCAGTTTTCGAACACTTTCTCCAACAGACGAAGGAGGGTGTCTTGGTCAGTCGACAGAGGGAAACTTTCGACCAGTCCGTTTCCGGGTTCGTCTGCTATCTGGCTGACGGACTTCATCAAGGATTAGACCGTGATCCCATACAACTCGGCAGCGTTGTCTTGAAGGATTTTCTTCTGCACCTCGGGAGCCATTTGGCCGATCGCTTCTCTGACACGCTCAACGCTGTGCGGATACAAGCAAGTCGGATGTGGAATGTCCGTCTCGAACATGATCCTGTCCGGTCCTATGTGCTCTACCGCGGGAGCCAGGGTTTTGGATTCGAACCAAAAACAGCCGTAGAACTGGCGTCTGAAGTATTCAGAGGGCTTCATTGACAGGTGAGCCAAATGTTCCGGTGCCGTTTCGCCGCACTGGTAATCAAGTGCATCTAACAAAAACGGAATCCATCCGACACCTGACTCAACTGAAACGAAGTTCAGGTTGGGGTATCGCTCCGGCACATCGCTCACGAGGAGGTTCACCATCCAGCGCAACTGACCAAGAAAAATCGCTGCACCACCGAGGCTTATTTTTACGTCGCCGGGCCAGGTGTCGTATGGAACGGATCCGGACCAGTTGATATCACCCTCGGAAGCTCCGATATGGAAGTTGATTGGCATCTCCAGGGCTTCACAGATTTCCCAAAATGGACGCCATTCGGGTTGAGCAAAATTGGGCATGCCTGAGTCGTGAGGATTGGAACACATCACGATTCCCTTGGCCCCGTTTTTCTGCATTCGGTCAACTTCGGCGACACAAGCTTCAATATCCCACCATGGAACGAGAGCCATAGGAAGAATCCGACCGCCCGAACGCTGCTGTAGATCGCTCATCCAGTCGTTGTAGATCTCGACACAGGCAATCCGTAATCCTTCATCTTGAACGCGCAGAAAATTTTGGTTTCCGAATCCACCAACATTTGGATAGACAATCCCGTGGCTGATGCCCATCTGGTCCATTAAGTCCAGACGCGCGTCACAGTCGTAACTGGCGGCGTGGACCATGTCGATGTCGGCTTTGAGGAACCGCAGTCCGAGCATCTTTTCGCCGTCCGGCATGATTGCGCTGACCGCTGAATCCCCTGCGATCGGTATGTCACCATTGACAACCCATTTTCGACGACCGTTGTGCTCTTTTATCTGAGGCACCAGGTCTTTGTATTTGCCTGGTGCCAGACTGGTCCACAAATCATGTGGTTCTGACCAGTGGGTATCAGAATCGATGATGCTGATACCTGGAAAAATCTCGCTTAGTGCCGACATTGCCTTCGCCCCTCTTTGTCCAGCCCCTCCTGAAGCACTCTAGTTTCTCGCGACTAATCAGACTGGTTCGAGTTCAAACACTGTTGGCCGCCGGGGTGTTGTTCCGTTACGAGCTGCCATTTCAGCTTCAGGGGGTGAGGTTGGTTGGTTCGTCCCGAAGTCAACGGGTTTGGTTGATGCTGTGAGTAAAACGACGGCTCCAAGCGATGCCATTACAAACACAGCTCCTACTGGCAAGATTCGGAGGGTAGACAGATCGGCTAGGAACCCTACGATCGGCGGTCCTATCAGGCTGCCAAAGCCCGAGTAGAAGAAAAGCATTCCTGTAACTGCGCCGATGCCTACTAGACCGAAATAGAAGGCGACGACATCGCCGGCCAACGCGACGAATCCGCCATAAGTCAAGCCGAGCAAGGCCGCAAAAATCACGAGCAGGTAGTACCGGCCATTTGCGATGATCCAGAAAAAGTATGCGACTGGCTGTGCCATGAGTGCTATTTGCAGCAGCCGCACAGACCCGAGCTTCCCTGCGACTGCAGTGAGTAGGAGTCTGCCCAAAATACTTGATGCACCCACGACACTCATCAGCAAAGCGGCTTTTGAAGGCGTGATGCCATCGTCCTCGGCGAATTTGATGACAAAGGCGAAGGAACCCATCAACGCCATCGACATGAGACCAAATGCAACGGAAATGGTTTTGAATTCTCTGGTCCTCATGACGTTTCGGACGTGTCCTCCGGCGACTCCCGGGGCCTGCGATGGTGATCGTCGGACCATGGCCAAGCCAATTAAAAAGCCAACTGCGGATATCACGGCCAGTATCCGGTAGCTATTGCGCCAACCCTCTGCGTCGATGATCGCCTTAGCAAACGGGACTAACAAAAGTGTTCCGAATCCCGAGCCAGTGGCGGCGACTCCTTGCGCTAGGGCCCTGTATTTCACAAAGAAGGTTGCGACCGTCGAAAATAATGGGGAGCAAAAAATCCCTCCACCAAGTCCGCATCCGATTCCGTACACGATGTAGCCCTGCCATATCGCTGTCACGAATGAGGTAGCTACCAGACCACCGCAAAACATTGCTCCGCCAACTGCTAGCAACGGGCGTGGACCGTAACGGTCGGCCCAGCGACCCGATATTGCTCCCATTCCGAAGAACAGGAACATAGAGAGACCAAACACGATGGAGGTGGGTCCCAGTTTTGTGTTGAACTCTTTCCCCATCGAACTTACAAAGGCACCGAAGGTGTACAGGACACCGAAGGCGACTCCGTTAGCTATGGACGCGCCGACGGCAACGGCCCAGGCTCGTGGGGTGTCAAAATGATCCGTCGCGTCAGTCATGGTCGCCGCCATCGTATGGCAGCTATTCGGTTTCGTCGCTTCAAATCGCCTCTTAGGTGCGGTCCAAGCCGTGTGGTAGCAAGCAACGCTCTCCCCTAACGTGGGCTATCACCCGTATGTTCATTGAATAAGGAGATCCGATGGAGGAACCTCAAGGGCTATTGAAGATCAACTCGGTCGGATCTCTCGGACCTGGCGACCGACTTTTAGTTCTGCTCCACGGATTTGGTGCCGATGAAAATGACTTGGCGCCCCTAGTGCAACACATTGATCCCGACGGACGCTTCACCTCAGTCTGTTTTCGCGCTCCGATTGACCTGGTGCCGTTTGGTGCTGCTTGGTATGAACGAGATGATGATGGGGCGGTTGACGCTGAAACCTTCAAGTCCTCAGTCCGGTCGATCGACCGCACAATCGATGCAGTGTGTGCCGCCGGTAATTTTTTTCGATCAGAGGTAGTTCTCATCGGTTTCTCCCAAGGGTGCGCTATGACACTGGCTGTGGGCCTTTGGGAAGAGATCACGATTGCGCCTTCAGCTATGGCCTGTCTTTCAGGAATGCTCCAGGACATCCCTGATTTTGACTACAACTTGTCAGCAGTTTCGGACATTCTGATACAACATGGCACCCTCGACCCGATGGTTGACATCGAACGTGGTCGCCGTATTCGTGATGTATTGACGGAAGCCGGCAATGAACCCCATTTCGCTGAATACCCGATGGGTCACGAAATATCGAATGCTTCGTTATTTGATCTGAGGGATTGGTTGTCGACTATATAAATCAGAACGCCTTCAGATCAAAGATCGTCGGCCGACGACTTTCGGGTAATTCTGATCGTCGATCTCGGTTGGTGGCCGCCTCTTCAGATTGTTGACGTTGGTAGATGCTTTCCGGTCTGACTCGTAGGAATAGTGTCATCAACACGGCTCCGCTCAGAACCGAGATGGTCACAGCTGTTGACGCCCCGAAAACTTCGGCGATCTCCCCTACGACAAGCATGCCTAACGGCAGCACTCCAATGGCGCTACTTAGCAATCCCAAAGCGCGGCCTCGACGCTCTTCCGACACTGCATCCATCACGAGGATTGCCTGGGTTGATCCGAAGAACCCCATGCCTACTGCTGCGAAGGCGAGGAACATCGCTGATGGCAGGTACCAAGGTAAGAGCGCGAACCCGACCATAAAGGTGAAGGCAATATAGGAACCCACTACATAAATCAGTCCGCGCCGTTGAGGCTTATAGCGAGCGACTCCCAGCGAACCCACAAACATACCGATGCCCAACATTGCTGCTAGGAGACCTAAGAGCGCGGGACCGACTCCGAACTTGCCTCCTACGACCTGCAATAAGGGACTCGAAGAGAAAAAGAAAAAGTTGACGAATGCGGTCACACCGAGAATTGACAGAAGGCTTTTCTCTGTGCGAAGCATTTTGACGCCTTCTATCAATGCTGACACTCCAGCAGCCGCAGCAGATTGGTTGCGCTGTGTAATTGCGGGAACCATGCTGAAAGTTGTCAAGGAAATGACTTGGAGAGCACCCATGACCACCAGGGCCCATCCCACACCTGCAGCCTGAATGAGTGATCCACCAGCTAGTGCACCAAATGCCAGTGCTACCGCTGTGCCACTCGACTCCAGCGCCAATGCGTTATCGATTTTCTCTGTCCCGACAACGTCATAGATGATCACACGACGTCCGACCATGTCGAAGACCCAGCCAACACCAGTGACGAACAAAACCGGATAAATCATCCAGAGTTGAAGCCTGCCACTAATTTCAATCCAGCCCAAGATCACAAGGCCGGGGATAGTCACGAAAAATTGTCCTATAACGATGCGTCTGCGATCAAACCGGTCTGATACCCATCCGCCGACCACGCCGCCAAGCAAAAGTGGGGACCAAAGAGCTACACCTGCAAGCTGAACCATTCGAGCAGATCCGGTGAGATCATTCGCTATGAAGGGGCCCAGGAAAGAGACCCCCCAACGCGAAAGACTCCACGTCCATCCGGACGCAAATATCAGCGGGAAGTGACGAACTTTAAGGGCGTCGAAGGTTGTGGTCACCTAGCGGTGCATACCGCCATCAACAGTGAATTCTTGACCGGAGCAGTAGCTCGAGTCATCCGAAGCTAAAAACAGCGCTACGGCAGCAACTTCTTTAGGTTCAGCTTCCCGTCCCAGAGGTATCGCCCGCACCATTCGGTCTTTGTCGAACTCCGAGGTCATATCGGTATTGATTAGTCCTGGATGAATGGAGTTAACCCGTACGTTATGTCGACCGAGTTCAAGCGCGGCGATCTTGCTCATGCCACGAACCGCCCACTTCGTCGCTCCATAAGCCATTGACGCAAACGTTGCTTCTAAACCGGCTACGGAGCTGATGTTCACAATCGAACCCGCCCCTTGTTCAATCATCTGCGGTGCAACAGCCCTCATTCCATAGAAAACCCCGGTCTGGTTTATTGCGACTGTTTGATCCCAGATTTCATCGCTGGTGTTAACAAGACGCGCTCCTCGAAGAATTCCGGCGTTATTAACCAAAGCATCGATTCGGCCATGGCGAGCTATTACATCTGAAACGACGGCTTCCCAAGCTGCAGCTGATGACACGTCGTGAGACAAGAACTCGATTCCCAGTGTTCCAGCTGTTTTGCCACCTTCGTCTTCGAGAACATCTGTGATGACTACTTGTGCTCCTTCGTCCCGAAACATCTCCGCTTCAGCTGCGCCCTGGCCTCTAGCGCCGCCTGTGATGATTGCTACCTTGCCGTCTAACCGTCCCATCGCTCCCCTATTCAGAAATCGTCTTTGGCAACACTAGCTACGAGACGGCTCATGAATCTCTCTAGTTGCTAGCTCAGTTGCTCTTTAGGTCCCTAGGGTGGAGGTTGTGAATCTCGAAAGTGTCGTAGATGGCCTGCACTCGGTGGGCCCGTCTTGGGAGAAAAAGTCGGCCTTAGCCGATGAGGCTGGCTGCATTGATCCCGAGAATGCTGCTGACATTAGGGCCATCGGAGCTGCCCGTCTGCTGCAGCCAACAGACTTTGGTGGAGCGCAATCATCGATTGAAGACCACATGCGCGCTGTTGCGGTAGCTGGCGAATACTGCATGGCAACATCTTGGTGTCTTGCTGTTTGGAGCGCTCATGGTTGGATGCTTGCCCAAATGCCCACCGAAGGCCGGCATGAAATTTGGTCCGACCCGACAAATCTCATCAGCGCGTCCATCGTACCTAAGACACAATTCCGACAACAGGGAACTGATGTCATTGTGTCCGGCCGGTTTGGCTTCGGCTCTGGTTGTGATCACGCCCCTTGGTTGAGTGTCGGTGGGTTACTGCCAGGCGATCAACCCACTCCAGTAATTTGTGCATTACCCGCGGAAGACGTGATCATCGATCACAACTCCTGGAATGTGGTCGGACTTCGCGGTACGGGAAGCAAAGATCTGGTCGTAGCTGATGAGGTCGCGGTCCCTGCACATCGTGTGTTACATGTGGCCGAAACCACGGCACGTCAGGCACCCGGCCAACTGCACTACGGTGGCCCTCTTTATACATGCCCATGGAGAACTACCGCGATTCTAGTACTCGCCGCACCTGTGATTGGCGCCGCAAAGGCAGCTGTTCGTCGATTCCAGGAACGTATTGACGATCATTTTCTCGTTGCCCTATCCAGTGTTCAGAGAAATGACCCCGCCGCTGGCTATCGACTCGCCGAATCGACTGCAGAAATTCAGGCCGCGGAGTTACTGATCTATGACGCTGCTGCTCGATTAGATCACTTGGGTGGCGTCGATGATGTAGACCCGGTACTTAATGCGTCAATAATTCGCGACTGCGGCTGGGGAGTAAGAGCCTTGGCCAACGCCGTCGACCGCCTGTACGAGGCAAGCGGAGCGAACGCCATGAGAGCCGACGAGCCCATCCAGCGTCTCTGGCGTGATGTGAATGCTGCCCGCTCCCACGCAATCTTGACGTGGGACCATGCCGCGAACATGTACAGCAGGGCACTTCTAGATTCGATTTAGTCGTCCAAATTAGGAAGCACTTCATCGCGAATTAGTGCGTCAGACTCAGCGGCTGTTGAACGATTGGTGCCCATGGTGGCTCCGACGAATATCAGCTTGTCCAAACCCAATCGACTGAGCGCCACAATCCGATCTATGCAAGTCTCGGGAGCTCCGACTATCGCGTAACTATCAACAAACTCCGGTGTCAATACCGACGCCTGTTGGCTGTCAGCGCGCGTGTGACTGTTCATGTCGTAGTTGTCATGCAGGTCGTTCATGACTTTGCGCTGCGCATCCGAGACCGGACCTACCACCTCACCGTGCATCACCGAGAATCGAGCGAATGTCGACAGCCCTCCACGGACAAGATCTCGAGCGCGTTCCAGATCTGTGTGACAGACCACGTTGACGTACGCACCGTATTTCAGGTCGTTGGGATCAAGCCCTGCTTGACTACGAGCATTGCGTGCGGTTTCCATTCCCCACATGATTCGGTCTGGGTCAGCTCCCAACGCAAACATAATTCGTTCGGCGTGTCTTGCGGCGGCCCCAATTACTTTGGGACCGGTCGCCGACACCTCCACAGGTACCTTTCCCACTGAACCCGGTAGCCAAGCGATTTTGCTAGTGCCAGCGGTATCCGCTAATTCCAGTTCGTCAACAGGAGGAGCTAACGCTTCTCCAAAATTTAAATTCTCAAACGGTATTTCGTCGCCGCGAAGATAGGTCTGCAAGGCCGACAGGTAACGTTCGAAATCCTTAACTCGAGCGGGAGCCCTTCCTAAATGCGCAAGCGCTGAGTCTCCGCGACCGATCCCTAGTTGCACCCGATCTGGGGCGAGCCGATTCACACTGGCGGCTGCTCCCGCAGTAACTGCGGGGTGCCGTGTCACCGGATTAGTTACCCCAGAACTGACTTGCAAGATTTCTGTCGCCTGAACCGCTGTAGTCATGGCGACATAAACATCACCAGACAGATTCTGAGAATCGACGAAGGAAACACCATCGAATCCTTGCTCTTCAAGTTGAAGCGCCGTCCGACTCGAGTCGGGCCGGGCGACCATCTGCTGAAAAATCCTTGCCATACGCCGACCGTAGCCGTGCTGACATAGGAGATGCGTCCGATCTCTCAGCGGCTTGGACTCGAAGCGGTTGGCCCTCAGCGGACTACGCTCTTTGCGTGGTCACCGCCCCGAACTGTGACAACGGTGACCCTATCTATTGGAAAGAAGTACTTCTATGAAGATCGGCTTGTTCACCCCATTACGTTCACCAGTCGCAACCCCGGAGTTCTTGCGGAATTTTGGGCAAAAGGCCGAAGAGATAGGCGTTCATTCATTCTGGCTTGGTGAGCACGTCGTCATATTTGACCAATACGAGTCTCAATATCCGGGTTCCTCTGATGGCGTATTCAGATTTCCCGAGGGCTCTGGGCTGATGGATATGGTCAGCAGCATCGGCTTCTTAGCGGCCTGCACATCAACTCTCCGCTTGGGAACAGGAATCTGCATCCTCCCCCAAAACAACCCGGTCTATGCAGCGAAGGAATATGCAACTCTCGACTTCTTATCGAATGGTCGTCTCGACTTCGGAGTCGGCGTCGGCTGGAGCTGGGAGGAGTTCGAAGCATGCGGAGCCCCTTGGCCGAATCGAGGGAAGAGGTGTGATGAATATCTCGAAGTCATCAACACCTTATGGAACGACGAACTGAGTTCATTCTCTGGCGACATGTACGACTTACCTGAATGTCGCATGCATCCCAAACCAGTCCAAAAAGGTGGCATCCCGATCTGCATCGGGGGACATTCCGACGCAGCTCTTCGCCGCACAGCTCGCTACGGGCAGGGCTGGTACGGCATCAATCTGTCTCCCCAGGAGAGCAGCCAGATGATCTCGAGGTTGGCGACCTTTCTTCAGGCAGAAGGTCGTTCGATTGATGACCTTGAAATCCATGTCGGCGCTGTAAACGACCAAATGGACGCGTCAATGGTCGAAGCCTATGCAGAAGCTGGGGTAACTCAGTTACTTATTCCGTTCTTACGGCAGGGCAACAAACACCTTGATGCGAATCTCGAAACCATCGCGCCATTCATCGAAGTCGCTCGAAGTATCAGTTAGATTCGTCATTCTTTTGATCGTCTAGATGCTCGGCGGCTTCGAGCTCGCGGGCTGTCATGTCCCGCGCTGCAGCTTCCACTGGCTTTACTTCCGGTAATTCCTCACCGGATACACCCAGCTCACTGAAGCGCCGAAGAGTTGGCAGCACTCTGCTCTCCACGCTGCCCACCATTTCGTTGTATGCCTTTGTCGCCATTTCCAATCCTCGCCCTGTCTTGGCCATGGCGGTCAACGTCGTCCCGACACGATGGTGCAGCTCGCGACCATGCTCTTCCACCTTTTTGGCGTTTTCGGCCAATTGAGTTGTTTGCCAACCACGCGCAATCGTCAGGAGCAGCGCCATCAAACTCATCGGGGACGCAATAACGACTCGTTGACGCATCGCTTCGTCTACTAGGGCAGGTTCAGCTCTCAAGGCATCAGCCAAGAAGGACTCTCCCGGAACAAACATCACAACAAAGTCCGGTGCGTCATCGAAGAGCGCCCAGTACCGCTTATCAGCCAGTGCTTTTACGTGAGCCTGCACGGCTTTGACGTGCCCCTTTAGTTCGGCTTCTCTGGCTGCGGCGTCATCGAGTTCTTGCATTCGTAGATACGCAGATAGCGGAACTTTGGAATCGACAACCAGAAAAGCCCCATTGGGAAGCCTCACTGTCAAGTCCGGCCGCAGCACACCATCGTCATTTGACGCTGAAACCTGTTCGGAGAAGTCGCAAAACGATGCCATACCAGAGAGGTCGATAATGTTCCGTAACTGATTTTCTCCCCACGCACCTCGGGCAGACGGAGACTTCAAAGCACCGGCAAGCGCTCCGGTTCGAGTGTTCAATTCACTGATTTGATGCATCAAGTTTTCGTTCAAAGCATCGAAAGAACCCTTGTTCTTCTCATAACTGGATTTCAAATCACCGACTGAAGTCTTCAGTTGGTCCATTTGTTCCGCTACGGGCTGTAGAAGACTTTTCGTCTGCTCTTCTAACGTTCGGGTTCGTTCCTCGATCAGTTGGCCTGCTAGTTCATTGTTGGTTCTGAGCGCTGACTGCGCGGCCTTACTGACTTGAGCATCAACTGCCTCTTTAACAGCAGTTACTAATCCCTCAGTGTCTACCCGCAGGTCAGGTTGCGAAGTATCGGGCTTGACCGACCGAGCCCGAAGTTGACTGAAGAGGTAACCGACGAAGAGGGCAAGGAGGACCACCACCGCGACAAGAATGGAGTTCATGACCTACATGTTGACATTAAGGAGGGACATCAAGCATTGATCTGTCAATCAATTATTCCTGCCTGTCGCAGCAGGTCTAGCTGCTCTTTCGTAACCCCAACCTCAGCCAAAATTTCGTCGGTGTGCTGATTTGGGGAGGGCGCGCCGTGTCGCACGCTTACCGGGGTTCGACTGAACTTCGCTGCGGGGCCGGTTAACGGGGCCGAAGATCCATCGATTAGCTCGGTGTCTTGCAATAAGTCTCGGTCAAGCACATGTGGATCTTGGGCTGCGTCAGCGAACGTGTTCACCACAGAAATAACAATTCCAGCGGCATCGATCGTAGAGATGACCTCTTCTTGTGGGCGGTCCCGGCACCAATCAGCCACCAGAGAATTAACTTCGTCCCTATGAGCTACCCGGTCCTCATTGGTCAGGTATCGAGGGTCTCGGCCTAACTCCGGACATCCGAGTGCTTCAGTCAGTCTCACCCAGTGGGAGTCGAGTATCAGGGCCAAGAAGACATGGCCGTCAGCACATTGATAACAATTCGTTGGCGCGCACACTCTGACTTCACTTCCCCACCTTTCGAGCGCATCGCCTGTCGCTCCCAATGTGAGGTAACCGTTTGATTGGTAGATGATTGAATCTAAGAGGGAGACATCAACGTGCTGACCCTCTCCCGTAGCGTCTCGATGTCGCAGCGCTGCGAGAGCAGCCAAAGCACCATGTAGACCCGCCAGATCATCGGCTAAGAAGGTTGGAGCTTTGGTCGGCGGACCATCTTTCGATCCGTTTAACGCCATCCATCCGCTATGGGCGAGAGCACCCGGATCGTATCCCGGGCGTTGAGATTCAGGTCCGAACTGCCCCCAACCACTTACCGATAGGTACACGATGTCCGGTTTTACCTTCTGGCAGTCGTCGTACCCAACTCCCCATCCCGCAAGCGTCCCAGGCTTAAAATTCTCGATGACCATGTCAGCAGAGGCGACAAGGGTCAAGAAGGTTTCTGCACCTGCGGGTTCGCGAAGGTCAATCGCCACGCTTCGCTTATTGCGATTCACTGTCTCTTCGCCAAACGAACGTGATGTACCACTGATCAGAGGCTTCCAGGGCAGCCCTTCATCACCAGGCATCGCCACCCTGATCACATCAGCGCCGTAATCCGCAAGGAGACATGCTGCCATCGGGCCCGCCCAAGCCGTCGTTGCATCGACAACTCTGACACTCGCTAACGGGCCGGGGAGATCATGGCGAGCATCTTTATAAAACTCTTCCTTCTTCATGAACTGCAGCGTAGAGATTTTCGAACATGTCGTGCAGCGCGGAGCAGTCCCGATCTTCTAGGGTCGATTTCAATTCGACGATAGGAAGTCCATGAAGTTCGGTATCCACTTACCAGACGCAGGGCGGGATCCAAGCCGAGAGGCGATGATTCAGGTCGCCACAACCGCTGAGGACCTTGGCTATGCATCACTGTGGTCAAGTGACCATATTGCTTGGCCCGATCCCGCTACTTTGAAATCGAAGTATCCGTATGCCGATGACAACAGTGGCTTCCCTCCGGCCGGAAGCGCATGGCTGGATTGCATCGGGACACTCCAATTTGTTGCCGGAATCACTGAAAGAGTGCTCCTCGGAACCACAGTCTTGATACTCGGCTATCGCGGGGCCGTACAACAAGCAAAAAGTTGGGCCACTCTTGATCATCTATCCAATGGCCGAGCGATCATGGGCGTAGGGGTGGGTTGGATGAAAGAAGAATTCGAGGCAGTCAACCGGCCCTGGGACCAACGAGGTTTAAGAGCTGACGAAACACTTGAGGTCTTCGAAACTTTATTCAGCGAAGGGTTGTCCAGTTACGACGGGTCCTGGACAAAGTTTCGCGACATTGGTTTCAGCCCGACCCCCGTCGACAACCACATCCCCGTGTGGGTGGGGGGTCACTCGCAAGCAGCGTTCAAACGAACCGCCGTATTCGGCGACGCATTCCACTCCGCTTTCGCTCACCCAGATTTACTCTCCGAACAGTGGACGGCGGTAAAAAGAGAATGTGATCGCTTAAGTCGCGATACCCGAGAACTGGAACTAACCAGTCTTTTCAGACTCAACTTTGACGGCGGTGACCTAGCGCAAGGTGAGATCGGCGGAGATACAGAACAAATTATTGATCAGATTGGCCAGTACTCCGACGTCGGATTAACCCACGCCGCCTTTTTTGTTTTAGGACGTGGCAACGAGGGACGACTGGAAGCGATCAACCGTTTTGCTGAAGAGGTTGCTCCTCATTTCAAAACCGACTCATAGATCCGAATTCGGAAATTACGTAATCAATCATCAATCCAAGTTTCCGAAGGTACTCCCAAGCCGTCAGCTATTCGGTTGGCGTAGGCGTAGTAGGCGGTGACTTCAGCTATGTCGAGGACATCTCGGTCACTGAATTCCACTGCACGCAACTGGTCGACATCGCCAGACCTCATTTGTGAAGGTGTATGGGTGAGTTTCGTCGCGTAGGCCAGCATTGCTTTTCTTTTTTCGCTGAGCGGAGCAGACCGCCAGTCTTGCTCTACTGCCGCGAGTAGCGCATCGTCTTTCAGTAGTCGGCGCAGACCGCGCCGATGGTGCTTTATTCAGTAATGGCAATCGTTTTCAAGGCTCACCACGAGAGCAATCAGCTCCCGTTCGACCTTCCGTAAACCCCTGGTACCCGCCATAGCTGATCTGTAAACCCCGTCATGAGCAGCTAACCCTCTCGGATTAAGAGAATGGATCGACATGATGTAATCAATGCGGCCGTAGTTCTTATCGACAACTCGGCCGTAAAGGCTGTCTAGGGCCTCATCTTCAGACCATTCTTCATCTGGGACAATTTCAATCCATGCCATGCCACTATCGTGCCCTGTTCGAGGCAACTACGGTGGCAAAAAGTGAAACCTTGGCTAGGAAGCATTCATGACTCAAACTCCGACATCAATTATTCAGGCATGTCACGAGGCCTCGGATCTTGAAGTCCGACCTGATTTAACGACTGCCCACGCGTATGTATGGGAGAAGCTCGCTGCTCCGGGGACATGGTGGAATGGCCACGAACGGCTAGCGATTGCCGAGGTTGTCCGTGCAGCTTTAGACGACGCTGATCCGATTCCGCCTTGGGAGAGCGCCTCGTCTATGGGGCGCATTCCAATAGACCGTGTCATTAGTCCCGAGCTACAAGACGCTGTTTACCGCCTTGCCCGACATGCAGGAACATTGACTGAGGACTGGTACCTGACCATGCGCGATGCCACAGGTGTCACGCCTCAACAATGGGTAGAAGTGATCGAAGTAGCCATGAGCGTCGCTTCGGTTCTTCGATTCGCCCAGTTGGCAGGCCTCGAACGCCCAGAATTTCCAGCGGCTCTCAACGGAGAGCCTTCCAGACAAGATCAGCCGTCGAAACCCGCGAAACATCATTGGGTACCGGTTGTCCACCTTGAAGATATGACACCAGAACTCGCACCGTTTTACGAAGGACTTCCCGCCGTCGCTCCAGTGATACGAGCCTTGAGTTCAGTACCGGCCGCCATGGATACCTTGGCCGCCCTTTCCAGCGCTCAATACATACCGATGCGCGAGATGGTCGACCTGAATTGGAGCAGAGGCACTTTGTCTCGACGGCAAATCGAGTTTGTGGCCGGGCGACTATCAGCTCTTCGGGAGTGCTTCTATTGAACTGCTGCCCATTCAATGATGCTCCGTGCGAGCAGCTCCGCAAACGACCTCGAACTAGACCTCTCGCTAGTGCGCGGTGACGCTAGTGAAAGCGACGCCGTCCAGCATGCGGCAGCATTGGCAGCTTTGGTCGACGCCTCAATCAATGACCTTGATGCGCTGCCCGCTGCCCGCTCAGCTTTAGTCGAAGCGACAGATACAGCGACAATGCTTGACGCTTCCGCCGTAGTCGCCAACTTTGAAATGATGACCAGAATCGCGGATGGAACAGGTACTCGTCATCCATCGGATCGACTCGATTCGATGTCTGACATAAGCACTGCGCTGGGCCTTAATCAGTTCGTTTCGGCACGGGTCTAGCCCGCGAAACAAACTGACTCAATCGTCACCCCATTCACGTGGCTCGTCACCGAAGTAGGTCGTTCTCGCCACCCGAGAACTGTCACTCTTACCCATATATCCAACAGCAACATGATCCATGTGTTGAATAGCGCGACCCATCGGCATTGCCTGCGCGTTGATTGAAGCCTTTGTAACCGTCACCGGCACAGGAGGTTGTTTCACTACCTCAGCGGCAAGTTCTTCGGCAGCTGGTATCAACCCATCGTCATCGTTGACCGTTGCCGTGAAATAACCAAATTCATTTAATTCCGTCATCTCATAGGTGCGACCAAGTATCAGCATTTCCTTGGCTTTGTGGGGTCCCACAAGATTGACCAACGCGGGAAGTGAGTGCCAAGTCAGATTGAAACCAATGCTGACTTCATTCAGAGTTAGTTTCACGGTCGGGCTGCCAAGTCTGAAATCGCATGCTGCCGGCAGCACCGCGCCACCTCCAATCATGTACCCATGACATAACGCGATAGTGATCGGATTCATATGCATGAGCGTGTCGTACATCGACGCCCCCTGTTTCGATCCCAGCATTGCGTCTTGGGGAGTTGTACGGGGTTGTTTCAGATCAGCGCCTGAACACAGAGATTTACCTTCTCCTCGAACAATTACAACTCGAATTGATGCATCGGCATCAAGTAGCCGGGCAGCTTCGTGCATGTCCGCAACCAGTTGAGCATTCACCGCGTTGTGAACTTCTGGACGGTTCAGCACGAGATGGCGAACAGCTCCTTCGCCGTCGATTTTGACAGTCTCAAATTCCATTTTGAGAGTCTTCCAGAGAGTTGCCGACTTCGCTCAACCTCCGCCTTCTAGTATTCGTCACGAACGAAATTTCGGAGGAAAGCGTTATGGGCTACGAAGGGTTCGATTTAACTGGCAAGGTCGCTGTGGTCACCGGAGGAAATGGGGGCATTGGTCTCGGTTTTGCTCGGGCCCTAGCCGCCGCAGGGGCCGACGTGAGTGTCTGGGGAACAAACCCTGAAAAAAACGCAGCAGCCGAACAAGAACTTCAGGCAATTAATCCTTCCGCGTCATCAGTTCAATGCAATGTCGCGAATGAGGATGAAGTAGAAGAATGCATGGCGTCAGTAATAGAAAAATATGGCCGGATTGACGGTTGCTTCCCCAATGCCGGTATCGGCACACAAAACCAAAAACCCTTCTTCGAGCACTCCAACGACGACTGGTTTTCTGTACTTGACGTCAATCTGAACGGTGTCTTCTACACCCTGCGTGCCGCTAGCCGACAAATGGTTGCTCAGGGTGAAGGTGGCTCTCTCGTGCTCACCTCAAGCGGTACCGCTATCCAAGGTTCGCCCAAAGGTCAGGCGTACGCTGCGTCTAAAGGCGCGATGCTGGCGATGATGATGGGGCTTTCAGTTGAAATGGCTCGTTACAAAATCACTGCGAACGCAGTCATACCCGGCTGGATAGAGACAGATATGACATCCGGGTTGTTTGGCTGGGACAAGTTCGTGGACAACGTGATGCCCCGAATTCCCATGCGCCGGTGGGGGCAACCAGACGACTTTGGCGCTATCGCCGTTTATTTGATGAGCGACGCCAGCAGGTGGCATACCGGTGACGTCATAAAGATCGACGGCGGATTCAGCATTTTCTAGTGGAAAGTCACCGATTGCTTTCTCAACAGTCGCTGTTTCAGGGCCCTTCTGTCGAAGAGTTCGAGTTACCTGGAGCTGATCTCACTCTTCACAAATCTGTGTGGGTGCAACCTGACGGTGACCTGCTGTGTCAGCAGTTAGTCGAGGAACTCGAGTGGAGCCAGGACAAAATTTCAATGTTCGGGCAAGTACACGATGTCCCAAGGCTGAACGCCTGGTACGGAGATCGGGACTGCTCCTACAGTTGGTCAGGGATTCAGATGAGCCCGATGGAATGGACTCCGACTCTGAGCAGTATTCGACAACGCGTCATCGAATTAGCTGGTGAGGAATTCAACTCGGTATTAGCGAATCTGTATCGAGATGGTTCCGACAAAGTTGATTGGCACGCAGATGACGAACAGGTATTGGGGCTTACTCCGGTAATCGCTTCGGTAAGTTTTGGTGCTTCTCGCAAGTTTCGCCTGCGGCGCAAAGATCGGTCCCTTACAGCCACGGACATAGTCCTAGATTCTGGGGACGTTCTCGTAATGCGCGGCCCGACGCAACAACTTTGGGAGCACCAAGTGCCTCGCACAAAAATGGTGAAAGAGCCCCGTGTGAACCTGACCTTTAGGAAAGTGCGAGTAGCGGCGTGAAAATCGCTCTATTCCCTTAGCGTTACCAACAGTGACTGCGCGAACTTCGATCCCTTGGAGATACCTACGTCTAGCTGTTGGTCTTGTCTTCTTCGGCGTCGGCTTGGGGCTTGTCGTTCTTGGAGATTTTGGTCTACCACCCTGGGATATTTTGCATCAGGGCCTCGCTGAACAAACCTTCCTGACATTCGGCACAGCCATGATTGTTATCGGGATAGTGCTACTGATTGCTCTCGTAATACTCAAAGAGCCGTTGGGCGTCGGAACACTCGCAAACGTGTTGGTCATCGGGTTGGTCGTCGACGCGACCATAAGCATCGGAGGGGACCCATCCAATTCGGTAATAAGAGCCTTGTGCACGGCTCTTGGGCCAATTGTCGTTGCAATCGGCTCAGGATTTTATATCGGGGCTCGGTTCGGGCCTGGGCCGCGCGATGGACTGATGACGGCACTCGATAGGCGTGGTGTTGCTATTTGGAAAGCTCGAACCTTGATTGAAGGTGCTGCGCTGGCTTGTGGCCTAGTGATGGGAGGGACTATCGGATGGGGAACAGTTTGGTTTGTCGTCGTTATCGGCCCAGCAGTCCAATTCTTCTTGCGCAGGCTCGACACCGAGCCAACCAGCACTGGGACATAGATTCATCCACTTCGGATGTGGATATGAAGATCAGGAAGTCGTCAACCGAAAATTGGATCGAACACACTTGAGGGCAGCGAGTCATTCCAGTTCTCGGAATTAAAAAGTTCTGCAGCTAAGCGTCCGAGTTCATCGCTGCTCTTGGCAGCCGCTCCGCACCCTCCCAGGGCCACGGCGACACCGCTTTCGACCCAGCCGATGTAGGGATGGTCCGTTGAAGTGTTGGTTACTACACAAGGTTTCTGTGCCCAGCTGGTGATCTCTACACCGGGCAATAGGCCGAGTAATGAGTTCTTTAGAGCTTCTACTTCGATGGGGTCACCGTCGCTGTGGAACCATTGAGTCAAGGCTTGTTGGGTAACTGGCTCGGAGCCACGTAAATTTCCGCCGATTTTGAGTGCGATTCGCCCATCTGGATAGCGGACTGGGGGCACCCAGTAGATCTCTTCAAGTCGGTCATCTGGTGGATCAACACATATCAGGCTTGGCAGATCGCCGTCGATGGACATTTCTGCGGTGACAGTTGTTCGAGGCATGCGCCTGAGGTCAAGCGGTCGATTGAGAAGTTCTGAACCAAAGGCTCCTGTAGTTACAAGTACCCGTTCAGCGGTCAATGATCCGCAATTTCCATCAATCTGGTATCCACCAAGGTGCTCGGTCAGTGTTGACGCCGATTCTCTGATGACCAAGCCGTGTGCTTGCTCCACAAGGTTGGTTTGAGCATTCACTAGGCGCCGTGGATTGATGTATCCAGCGGGCGAACCTTCATAGAGAACGGGGTGCCCGTTCGTCAGAGAAATCCCTGTCTCTGCTGCTACCCAGTCGGTATCAACTGCACGGGCCTCACCTCCGGCTAACTCAGAATTTTCGAGCCATTCCGAAATCCTCGGCGACGAGCTAACTAGCCCACACGTCGAATGGAATTCAATGCCCGATCGGTCAGCAATATCTGCGTAACGAGCTATCGAACGAGCAGCCAACTCGGACCAGACACGGGTTCGCCCTGCGATTCGTGTAATTCGCCCTTCATCGGGGTGACTACAAAACGGCCCTTGGCTGGTTCGTCGATCAGGTGGTTCATCAGGACCGATGACAACAACTTTGTGTCCTGCCTCTGCCAAATGACGCGCCGCAGCAGAGCCAATGAGGCCTCGGCCAATGACTGCTACTTCGTGCGAGGCAGTCACCTTTATTAGCTAAGAACAGCTTGGGCCCGAATTTCCACGACCGCTCCAGGCATGGCAAGTTCTGTGCATCCAATAGCAGTCCACGCCGGGTAAGGCTCGCTGATCATCTCATCTTTGACCGCTATGAATTCTCTCAGGTGCTCTCGCATCCCTATGTGGTAACTCGTCAGTTCAACAATATTGGACAGATCTCCGCCGGCCTCTGTCAGAACCGCTTCAATGTGTTGGAACGCGAGCCGGAATTGTTCAGTGAAGTCTTCTGGACATTTGCCGGAGGCGTCACTGCCTACTTGTCCTGACATCAGCAACAAGTTGCCGGTCTTTACGCCTGGAGCAAAGTGAAAATTGTCGTACATGGCCTGCTGTGAGGCTGGAATTATGCGTTCAGTCATCGCTGCAGAGTAGCTGCGGCAGGGCTCTCAACTCCACACGAACGATTCTTTTCAGCAAATACGGTCTGCAGGCCGCCCTCCCATAGTTCCGCTACTGCGACGTGGTTTCAGAAATCAGATCAAAAATGGGTTCATAGGCGTGTACCCCTGCTGCTTCATTTCTTTGCGCCACTCGCATCATCACGATCTGGTCTGCGACACCCTCATAATCATTGACGCGTCGGGCACACTCTGACGGCGTTCCGCTAATGGTCATGGTGTCGATGATCTCTTCGGGCATCAGCTTCATCGCTTCGGAAGTATTTCCTTTGGGCATGAGGTCCGCGAGCATGTCGGCTGCTTCGACGAACCCCTGTTGACGTATCTGGGAGTCGTAGTAGGGGTGAGGAACAGGGTGAAACAATCCACAGACTGCAGCTTTGGCGGCATCACGAGCAGCTTCAGAATCATCGTTCACACTGACAAGGGCACCCATCGGAAACGCGAGTTCTGAGCCATCTCTCCCCACCGATTCCGCGGCAGCAATTGCGTTAGGTCGGACCGTGTCGCGCATGAAGTCCGCCGACGCCATGATGCCCACCCCAATCCCATCACTTACTTCTGCTGCTAGTTGCATCATGTTCGGTCCCGAGGCCGAGAGATAGACCGGTACAGATTCCCGCAGAGGAGGAAAACTTGCTCTCCACTTGGCGACCTGGTGCACAGGGCCGTCATAGGTCACTCGGTTCCCTACGGGGGCTGCGGCTACTTGACGGACTATTTGAACAAAGTCACGCATCGCTGCAAGCGGTTTCGAGGAATCGACGCCCATATACCAATCATTGAAATGAAGGTTGCCGGTACCTACTCCCATCACGAAACGTCCACCGCTCATTTCGTCCAAGTCTCTTGCAGTGAGTCCCGTCAACCAAGGGGACCTTGCAAAAGCATTCATAACGTAGGTTCCTACTTCAATCGACTCAGTCGCAGCAATAACGGCGGAAGCTTGTGTGACAGCACTTCGGCCTGCTTCGGCCAGCATCACCGACCCTGCACCTACTGCTTCCATTTCGCGTGCGACAGTTACGACAGTTTCAAAACTTTGTTCAAATCCAAGAAGGGGCCCTAAACGCATCTCTAGTCCAATCACAAGTTGGAGTCATGACCGTAGCGGCCATCGCCTCGCCAAGGTCGGGTTGCAGAGCCTAACGTCATAGCGACAAAGGAATGAGATGACAGCTCTCAAAGAACTACGCGTCCTCGACATGACTCAATACGAGGCCGGTCCTTCGTGCACTCAAGCGCTCGCCTGGTTCGGTGCCGATGTAGTCAAGGTCGAACCACCCGGACGCGGTGATCCGGGCCGTGGAGGAGACATCATCCCTCAGAACTATTTCTTGCAATGGAACAGCAACAAACGCTCCGTCGCAATCGACCTGACTCAGGAACAAGGGAGACAACTTCTGCTCGAAATGGCTCCTCACTACGATGTCTTCGTCGAAAATTACGGCCCCGGAGTCGTTGATCGACTCAACCTCGGATATGACGTAATCCGAGAGGTAAACCCAACAATTATTTATGCCTCCGTTAAAGGCTTCGGCTCCACGGGTCCATATGCCGATCGCAAATGCTTCGACGGAGTCGCTCAAGCAATGGCCGGTGCGTTATCGATAACCGGAAAACCCGACGATGAGCCGCTCCTGCCGGGCCCCACGACCGGGGATTCAGGTACTGGGGTTCAACTCGGTATGGCAATACTCGCTGCCTACATTCAGAGACTTCAAACAGGTGACGGCCAATACGTGGAGATCGCAATGCAGGAAGCGATGACGTACTACATGCGCACGCGATTGGCTATGGCCCCTGGCTGGAATGACGAGCCCGTAACTCGAATAGGCAATGGTTCTCGAGCGGTAAACAACCTGTACCCATGCAAGGGCGGCGGTGCCAACGATTACGTGATGATCATGGCGATTACGCCAAAGATGTGGGTCAATCTCTGTTCTGCAATGGGAAAACCAGAACTTGCAGATGACCCCCGGTTCGTTCGAAACCGAGATCGACTCATGAATGATGACGCGCTACGAAACGAAATATCGACGTGGACGCAATCGCTAACAAAACACGAAGTCGCGAAGATACTCGCAGCCCAAGACGTTCCCGCCGGACCTGTGCTCGACACCAGCGAATTGTTGGACGATCCCCATTTGAAGGCACGCGGATTCGTAACCACCATCGAACATCATGACCGCGGTGAAGTACCAATCATGGGGTGGGCGCCTCGACTATCAGCGAGTTCCGTAGATCTGGTAAGGGCCCCAAACTTGGGGGAACATACCGCAGAAATTCTTCGACAAGATCTGCAATTAGATGCGGAAACGATCCATGACCTCGCTGGTAAGTCAATTATTGGAGGATCCTGATGACAAGACCTGCCGCTCCCGGTGTTCATTTGGTTGTCGGAGGGTTTCCACCTGGCTCCACCGCCGGGCATGACATGAACTATGCCCGAATGGAAATACTTCGTTTCCTTGACGAGGTCGATCACGTGCAGCCCACTATTTCGTCAAACTTTGCTGACCTAGAAACGTGGCTTCCAACTAGTCAACTACTCATCACTTACACGTCTGGTCCATTCCCGTCCGATACCGAGCTCACCCATTTGAATTCATGGCTTGAAGGAGGAGGCCGCTGGTTAGCTCTGCATGGCACCAGCGGAGGAAAAGCCGAACCAATCGACGGTGATCGACGGAGGCGTCGTATGGTCAAAATGCCTCATCATGAGGCACTCGGAGCTTTCTTCCTTAATCACCCTCCGATTCGAAAGTTCGAAGTCGCCGTCCACGGCGACCATCCCATAGTTCGCGACATGCCGCACTCGTTCGAAACCATGGACGAGTTGTATTTCATCGAAGTTCTCGACCCAAACGCACAAATCTTACTAAGCACTGAACTCCCTAGCGATCCCGACCCGACGTTCGGTTTCGAGGTCGATTCAGATACCTCACTGTTAGAAGGTGGCCGCAAACGAGCGCTGGGTCTTGTGTGTGAAAGAGGAAGCGGCGCAGTTGCCTACATTGCCCTCGGTCACGCACATTCGCCAGCAACTAACGGACAGCCATATGTTGATAGTTCAGTGGCTTCGGACCAGACCACCCCGCTGACCTTTCGGGGTTCTTGGGAAACTCAAGGGTTTCGCAGCCTCCTCCGTAACGGAATCAAGTGGGGAATGTCAACTCAAGCATGAACACAGCGTCACGTGCGATGCTGTGTTGGAACGAGGTCGGCCTACAGGGTCCACCAAATCAAAATCACCATTCTCTACCCGAGCCGTAAGGCCGGTTACTTGCATAAATAAGGAGACCAAGAATGCTCGGACACGACGCAGTCGCCCAAGCCCTTGTCGATCATGGAGTCGATACTGTCTTCGGCGTTCTCGGAGACGGCAACCTATTCATCGGCGAAAACCTGCAACGACAACATGAGGTCAACCTCGTAGGTGCCACCCATGAAGCTAACGCTGTTTGCATGGCCGAAGGTTGGGCCAAAGCCACAGGTCGGCTGGGAGTAGCAACGGTCACCCACGGACCCGGGCTCACCAACACCATTACTGCCCTAGTGGAGGGGGTAAAGAACGAGACGCCCATGCTGCTAGTAGCTGGGGACACTCCAGTCGAAAATGAACAACACCTTCAAAATCTTGACCAACACGCATTAGTCGTCGCAACGGGCGCAGGGTTTCAACCGGTTAGAAATGTCGAGACAATCGCCGAAGACGTATCAACCGCTGTGCGACGAGCCCACGCCGAACGGCGACCAATTGTGGTGAACGTTCCATTAAACATCGAGTGGGACGAAGTTGACTATGAACCACGCCAAGCCCTCAACTCCCCACCAGTTCGTTTAGCTCCTGACCCTGACCAACTCGAATCAGCCCTCGGCATCATCGCCTCTTCCTCGCGTCCCGTCATATTGGCCGGCCGTGGCGCTGTTATGTCTGGAGCACGAGAAGTTCTCATTGAGCTCGGCGATGCGCTCGGCGCACCATTGGCAACTTCGCTATTAGGTACCGGGTTCTTTAGTGACCAACCGTTCAACCTTGGTATCCACGGAACCCTTAGCCACGAAGTCGCAGGCGAAACACTCGCAATGGCTGACTGTCTGATCGTCTTCGGAGCTTCACTCAACTTTTTCACAACCGACTACCAGAGCTTGCTGGCAGGTAAGCGAGTTGTGCATGTGAATCTTGACCCAACTCACATCGATCGACATGCAACTGTTGCTGCGGGGGTAGTAGGCGACGCAACCGTCGTTGCTGAAGCGATGATCGCACTCTTGAAAGAAGCTGAGCATCAGCCGTCTTCTTTCCGGACGGCAGACCTCGAAAAGAAGCTTCATGAGTTCGACCTCTCTGATTCATACGAAGACAAGAGCTACGACGGAGCAGTCGACCCGCGGACATTGACCAGACAACTTGATGCCGGCCTGCCTCAAGACCGACAGGTCGTCGTCGATGCAGGAAGGTTCATGCTTGACGCTCTCACGATGTCAGTACCAAATCCGCGTGATCTGGTCACCAGCCACGGATTCGGAGCTATCGGATTAGGTATGTCCACTGCGATCGGAGCAGCGGTCGCGCACCCGACTCGCCCCACAGTGCTGTGCATCGGCGACGGCGGTTACATGATGGGTGGCCTCACCGAACTTTCGACTGCGGTGCACCTCGGCCTTGACCTCATCGTGGTTGTCTACAATGACGGCAGTTACGGGGCCGAACATATTCAGCTCGTAACCAAAGGCATGGACCCGGCAGCGTCACTTCATGAATGGCCAGACTTCTGTGCTGTAGCTGAAAGCATGGGTTGCGACACAGTAAAAATTTCGTCTCTGGACGATATAGATGCCGCGCTTGAGGTCGTGAAGAACCGTCAACCAGGTAGGCCCGTATTAATTGAAGCTTCTACTGATCCCGACGTGGTCTCCGCCATCTACGGGCACCACAGATGAGTGATACCACCATCGACTTACTGGATACTTACGTCGGAATGCCTGACACCATGCAGGGTGGCTATGTCGCCGGCCTAGCTGCCGGCGACTCCAATGGCCCCATCAGGGTGCACATCCGCAAAGCTCTGCATCCTGGGGAGTCGCTCGTTCGTAGTATCGAAAACAACGACGCGTTGATACACAGAGACGGAGAACTGGTGATGTCGGCTTCCCTAGGTCCACTCCATGTTGCTCCGCGTTCACCTATCGCGAGTGACGCCATCAACGCAGCTATGGAGCGGCCAATGGGGTGGGAGTCGCCCTACCCGAATTGCATCGGCTGTGGGCATGAGGTTGATGGTCTAGGGGTCCGAATTCGACCGCTGGGCGACGGCACCCACGTCGTTGCCGTCTGGTCGCCTGCTCCTCAATGGGCCGACCAAAACGGAATCATTCCACGAGAATTCATTTGGACTGCATTTGACTGCGTCACGGCATATGTGCTCTTCGTGGATCCACCCAAAAAGTCTGGCGGCGGTGCAGTGACTGGCAACATCGCGGCAGAGTTCTTTGACGAAGTGCGCGTCGACGAAACATACACATTTCAGTCCTGGCGAGAACGCGACGACGACCGAAGCATCATCTGTGGCGGCGCGCTGTATGGGCCCGCTGGATTGGTTGCTGTAGCCGACCAAGAGATGATTCGAACCAAAGACTGGGGATTTGAAATCCCGTCTGAACCTCTCGCCACATAAGTCACTGTCAAAGCCCAAAAGGATTAAGTGATGGTTGAATCAGTCGAACAACACTACGCAAACGATGGAATTGTTGACCGAATTGTTGGAGCGTTGGCGCAATCGGGTTTCGATATGGAGAACTTGGATCCTGATGTTTTGGCTGGAGCCGACGAGTTTCATATCGGCGGACGCGAGGGCACCGTGCATGTTGCATCTGCCATCAACCTTGCTGCTGGAGACGAGCTACTCGATGTGGGTTGTGGAATCGGAGGAGCCGCCCGTTACCTGGCCCATACCACTGAAGCGTCTGTCACTGGGGTCGACTTAACACCCGAATTTATTGAAGCGGCAATCGAGCTGTCTGATTTGGTCGGTATGGGTGGTCAAGTCGACTTTAAAGTGGGCTCGGCGACAGATCTGCCCTTCATGGACAACATGTTCGATGCAGTAACGATGCTTCATGTCGGTATGAACATCGAAGACAAGAACCAGTTGATGCGCGAATTAACGAGGGTTTGCCGCCCTCAGGGAACAGTCGTGATCTACGACGTGACCGCCACTGGGACGGGCGATCTCCGTTACCCAATGCCTTGGTCCTCTATCCCCGAGTTCAGCTTTCCTGAGACTGTTGGAACCTACGAGGAGGCAGCAGCAACAGCAGGTTTAGAACATCTCGAAAGCTCCGACCACTATGACCTTGCACTGAAGTTCTTTAACGAACGTCCTGCTACCCCACCGCCTGTGTCACTGGGCCACCTCATGGGTCCCCGCATGTTGGAGATGAGAGACAACGCGGCTGACGCTGTGAACCAGAAACTAATTAGTCCTGTTCTTATGACTTTCAAGGTTTCTTGAGGTCAAAGTATTTTCTCAGTAGTAACGCTTCTGACATCCATTTCGAAGGTAAGTCCTTCGATAGGAGGGCGAGCGATGTACCAGTGCAAGCCAGAACCAACGGCTGTTCCGATGCGCTCGACCAACGTGTCGCCAGCCTGACCGAACCAGTCTTGGTCGCAGTACACGTCGATGACTGAACAGTCAGACCATTGAACTCCGATGGAGGACATCCGAGCTTCCATCTCTTGGCAGACTTGTTCAACCCGCATTTTCCAGGCGTCTTTCCCGTCAAGGTCTCTGGCCACGATGCTGCTGGGTTGAAGATCGCTTTGATCCATCAGGTCCCCAGCTCCGGCAACTACGAACGAGGAAGTTTGATTTTCTGATGCCTCCCTCACGTAGCTGAAGGCGTGGAGCATGGTTTCTTCTGGTGGATGATCGACAGGGGCAACATTGGTTCTGGCAATGGGGTTGTCATCTCCGTTGAGGAGGCCCCAATTGTTGAGAAGTGACCTGTATTCGTCGTTGAACTCGATAAAGCCTTCAAAAGAGTGTGGTCGTGGACATCGAAGCTCGATAGCGCAGAGCGCTGTTCGGTCGACGCCGTCATTTTCTGTGATTGCCTGAATGCGATCGAAGCCCTCTCGCCAAGGAACCGCTTCTGCCAGCGTGACGTGAACTATCTCGCTCCCCGGGAGCGCCACTACTCCGCCCGAGTATGGGTCGATCCCTGGAACGTATGAGAATGGAGCTACTGGGCTGGGTCGCAGATTCATATGTACCTCTCATGGACTTCGGGTCATTCTTTCACCGTCATCAACAGTTGACTGCGGATTGTTGGATTGTGATATCAGGTGCACTCAGGCGTCGGTCGCGACTACGGTCCTGCACATGGGAGAAATGGTTTCATTTGCAAGTAACGGACATGACGCTAGAGGACATCTGGCGTTACCTGAAGGTGGCTCTGGGCCAGCGGTCATGGTGATTCAAGAGTGGTGGGGTCTGAACCCACAAATGAAGGGGGTCGCCGACTATCTAGCTGACCAAGGGTTTGTCGCCTTGGCTCCAGATCTGTATCACGGCGAATTGGCTGGTCATGACGAGATGGACAAAGCCGGGCAACTAATGACCGAGTTACCTCCAGATCGTGCAGCACGCGACATGAGCGGCGCTGTCGATTATTTGGGTAACCACGACGCATCATCTGGGTCAGGCGTCGGAGTTGTCGGATTTTGTATGGGTGGTTTGCTGAGCTTCATGATCGCAGCCAACCGCGGTGACGCCGTGAAGGCGGCCGTTCCGTTCTACGGTTTTCCTCAGGGAGATCAAGAACCGAATTGGGAAAGTCTGACTGCGGCAGTTCAAGCACACATGGCATCACCGGACGATTTTTTCCCGCCTGAAGCTGCACAAAATTTAGGTGAACGACTTAGGGAAATGGGTAAGGACGTTCAAATCACCGTTCATGATGCAGGTCACGGGTTCATGAATGAAGAGAATCCGATGGGTGCTTTCGATGAAGGTCTCGCAGCAGAGCTCTGGCCTCAGGTTATAGATTTCCTGCACTCCAAGCTCAGCTAGTCCCCTATCTGACCGGGTCGACACCCGCGACCGTCACGCGACGCATGATGCGTCGGCGCGCCGAAATTTCATAAGGACGCAGCCGATGGAGAGTTGATCGGTTGTCCCATATAACTAGGTCATTCTCAGCCCAATGATGTTCATAAACGAACTCTGATTTAGTTGCTGCGACAAGCACCTCCTCGACCAGTTCACGCCCTTCGTCAAGGTCCATGCCTTCGACGTGAGAGACATGGCCCCCCATATAAAGCGACTGGCGGCCGTCTTTATGAGTACGAACCCATGGGTGACTCACCGCCGGATACTTAGCTTCTTCTTCAGGACTCATTGGATCCATGCGGCCCGGGTTATTGGCACGGCTGTAGACATAGCTGTGAATCAGGCGCTTTCCATTCACAACATATCGAAGGTCATCGGGTAGTTGTTCTAGCGCTGCATACATGTTGGCAAACTGAGTTTCGCCTCCAGCATCAGGAACTTCTACCGCATAAAGCATGGTGCACAAGCAAGGGACTTTCCTGAAGGAACTATCGGTGTGCCACCGTTCAGTACCTCTCAAAAACACTGCTTGAGGTTCCTCGAAATCGACAACCGCTCCATCTTTTCTTACGTTCGTAAGGTCGAAAATTTCAGGATGATCAGGGTGTCGCTTATCAGGCTCAGGAAGTATTTCCAGCTCGCCGAAAGCCCTACCGAGTTCAACCAGACGTCTTGGCGAAATTTCTCCACCACGCATAAGCAACACGCCATGTTCAGTCAGTCCAGCAGCAAGTTCCTCGACAAGCTGTTGTCCAATGATTCGATCCTCATGCAACCCGTGGATGCGCGCGCCGAACTGGTTATCAAACTGTTCGAATTTCAAGGTCATGTCTGTCCAGCGACCTGAAATTCTTCTGAGCTAACTGGAACAATCGAAGAAAAGTCTCGGGCGGCGTAGTACTCCGGCCGCTCATATGTTTCGCCCCTGTTGTCGACCGGGCAGACATTCACGTATAACAACAGCCTTCGTAAGGGACTGATATTGACAGATGATCCGTGGACGACCGTCATATCCATGAACAGCACTGACCCTGCCGACGCGGTGATCGTCTCCAACCCGTACTGGTTGACCAACTGCGCCATTGTCTCGTCCGTGATGTCATATCGATACTTTGACACTTGTTCGAAATCAGCAGAGGTGGGGTCTAGGGAGGCAGTCGATACCAGGCCTTCTTTGTGTGAGCCGGGTACCGCTAGCAGTGGTGCATTCACTTCGGTGACGTCGTCCAAAAAGACCGCGATCATGACCCCATTGGGTTCCGGAACACCGTCGACACGGTGATAGGTCCCGAAGTCTTGATGCCATGCAACTATTGACCCGTTTGTTTGCTTCATATTGATTCGTGATTGATGAACGTAAACCTCGTTGCTTAACAAAGTTCGACTCGGGTTGATGAGGTCCTCGTGTCGGCATAGAGCCGCCAGACGTTTATCGAACAGATGCATGCCCCAGGAAACATGCGGTGAACCATCTATTTCGCGGCCAACTTCGGGACCGGGTCGTTCCAGGACTTTGAGCGCAGCGTTACTCAGAAGTTCAACTTCATGCGGCTCGAAGACATCGCCGACGACAATCCATCCGCGGTCTCGGAATTCTTGACACTGAGCTTCAGTGAGATCCATCTTCAGCAACTCCTATACGGATTTGTTCAATTCCACTCTGCAAGGCCATAGTCATCAAGCCGATGTCGTAGCTGTAGCTGACCATCCGAAATCCTCGATTAACCCAGTCAATCCCAGTCTCCACTGAGCCCGCAAGACACGCAGCCGTTTTTTTGTGTTTCTCACAAGCTCCCAAGATCGCGTCGATTCCCTTTTGCATCTCAGGATGCGCTGTGTCACCGGGCACCTCAAGCGAAAGCGACAAATCGCCGTGGCCTAGGTGGGCTACGTCCACACCAGGTACCGACATTATTTCTTCGGCGTTGGCTATTCCCTTTGCCGATTCGATAAGAACACAGACCATCGTCCGTTCATGAGCGCCATCAATGATGTCGGGCACTGTTTCGGAGCTGTAGTCATCATGGGCCCCTCCAAACATCGCTCCACGTTGACCTGAGGGCGGATACCTTGTCCATCTGACATATTCTTCGGCCTGCTCTGCGGTCTCGCACATCTGAAAGAGCATGCCCATGGCTCCTATATCGAGCAGGGTTGCCGTGTACTGATACGAAGTGTCGGGTGGTCTGACCAACGGCACTATGTCTAGGCCGCGACAGAGCGCTAATTGAATTTTCATCTGCTCCATCGAGAAGCCACTGTGTTCCATGTCGTAGAAGACGAAGCTTGAACCGGCGTTTTGGAGTATTTGAGGCAACCCAGCGCTAAGGAATTCGAAGACCATCGTGCCGTAATGAGTCTCACCGTTCGCCAAGTCAGTCTTTAGGGGGTTCGGACGCATCTCGCAAGTGTTGCAGATATGTCACCCGAAATTCTGATACTCAAAGTAGTCAGCGGCCTTCCACACTCATCGCATCACCGAATACGGCCATCTCATAGGCTCTTAGGTTTTTACCTGAAGGTTGTCTTGATAATAAGTCAGGTTCGCCAATGCCACTCACCTTGGGCTTACGCCGACAAGAGGACAGCCATATGGAATTTTTAAGCACGCTCTCTAGACGACCTCATTCGCCCTCGTCGCCACACGTGAAGTCTCAACTACTCGATGACACATACGTCTGGCCGGATGATCTTGACCGCGCGAACTGACGCTGAATCCCAGAAGGTCGCCGATTATTAGGGCGCTACCCGGGGCTGAGATTGAGTCTTTAGAAATTAAAGGACGAGCCGCGTTGATCTACACAATATTTGTGTATGCTATTTAGTACTAAATAGAACTAGTCCTTATTGGAGGGCCTTAATGCGCCTAAAGTTAACAACGACCTCAATTGGCTTCTCAAAGCCAAAGATTCTGTTCCTCATAGCAGGGTTTCTCTCTTTGGCTCTTTCCGTGGGCCTTTGGTTCAGCGGTTCTAAAGATCAAGGAATATTTGTCGGGCTGTGGGTGCCGGCTATTCACTCACTCGGGACCTTGGTCCTCACAGACGATCGGCGCGACTGATGAGTGAGACGCTTTTAATGAGCATAGGTGCATCAATGTTTGGTCTCACTGTGTGGGCAGTATTGCTGACGGCATACGCCAGCGGTCGTGATGCCTCCCGTAAGGACCTGGCGTTCGGAAATCGTGCCCCAGGTCAATTTCCGACTGGTGAATTTGCTCCTCAGCCTGGCTACACCCGCGTAGAACCTCCGCGCTCCGGCACTGAGGACGCTGGTAGCCCCGAAGACTGACCTCGTTGTGTCCCCACTTGTCGCGCTGGTTGCCCTGGCGACGGCGTCTTTTATGGCCGGAGTTCTATGGGTAATTCAAATAGTTCACTATCCGCTCCTTGATGAGGTGCCTGATTCTTCTATTGAGAGGGTGGCGCTTCGACACCAACGTCTCATTACTCGAGTAGTGGGTCCCACCATGATTGTTGAGGCCATCAGCAGTCTTTGGATCCTGCTGTTGGTCCCTGAAAGCCTGTTTTATCTGGCTTTAGCCTCATTTACTTTGTTGCTGATAGCGGTCGGCGTGACAATCTTCCAAGCGGTTCCGCTTCATTCACGAATCGCCCAGGGAACGTCTCACCTCATTCCAAGGTTGATTCAAATTAACTGGCCTCGCACGGTCGCTTGGAGTCTGAGGATCCCCTGCGGAGCTCTCCTCGTCTACCAAACCCTGAATTGAAAGAACCATGACTACCAAACAACCGATTGACGTGTCAGTCACGATTAGCCGCCCACCGTCCGAGGTGTGGGGGTATGTGAAAGACATAAAAAGTCACACCGAGTGGATGCTCGATGCTGAAGCGATCCGCATCACCTCGGATGCTGCGTCGGGCACCGGAACTCGTTTCGAGTGCGACACCAAGGTCGGGCCATTTCGGCTGGTCGACAAGATGGAAATTACGGCCTGGGAGGAAAACAAACTGATGGGCGTCAAACATCAAGGAATCGTAAGTGGGTGGGGTCAGTTCTCACTAGAACCACGTGGCCCTGATCGCACCGTTTTCCGCTGGGCTGAAAGCCTGAAATTCCCGTGGTATCTCGGAGGTCACCTCGGACAAATAGCGGCCCGCCCGATCCTCAGGTGGGTATGGAACAGGAACCTCGCCCAGCTGAAGGAACAAGTTGAAACCCGATAACTCTCAGTAAGAGGAACTATTATTTTTTTGCTCTTATATTTAGTGCTAAATAGCTAATTAACCATTAAAGTATCGTTGGAAAGGACCATCGTGACAATCGAACTCACTCCTCTACCCTTTGAAGCCTCAGCGCTCCAACCATTCATTAGCGAACGAACAGTCCGCCTCCACCACGGAGGCCACCAAGCGGCTTACGTCAGAAACCTAAACAACATGCTTGACGGCGACACCCGTCCTCTTTTGGAGGTCATTAACGACGCTCAGGGAGCTGTATTCAATAACGCCGCACAGGTGTGGAACCACGAGTTCCTATGGCAGTCGCTCTCCCCTACCCCAGGAGCACCGTCCCTAGAACTTCAAGAAGAATTCGACGCTTCTTTTGGTTCGACCGATAATTTCTTAACACAGCTCATTCAGGCTGCAACGTCACAGTTCGGCTCGGGCTGGGCATGGCTCGTCCACGACGGATCTGGCATGCAGATAACTACTACGGCGAATGCAGATCTACCCAACCTTTCAATCTGCAAACCGCTACTCACAATTGACGTTTGGGAACACGCGTACTACCTCGACTACGAAAACCGCCGACCGGAATATTTGGAAGCGGTTCTGCGCAACATCGTCAACTGGCAACACATCGACAATCTCTTGCCTCAACGATCCACCAACCACGCATAGGAGCGAACATGGAACTGCACGAAGTGACCCAGGATCTATTTGGCCCGCTCGCGAGTCTCGCCGGCGATTGGGAAGGCTCTGATGGCTTAGATTTCTCCTTTCACCACGAAGAAGGCGCCACCGGGGACACCCCTTATTACGAAACCGTTCAATTCAAGCCGTTCGGGCCGGTCGACAATGGCTCTCAAAGCCTTTACGGACTTGACTACAGGATGGCTGCGTGGAGGATGACTGAACTCGACGACGACCCATTCCACACGGAAATCGGCTACTGGTTGTATGACCCCGTGGCACATATCCTCAGCCGTTGCTTCATGGTGCCTCGAGGATCCGTATTAATCGCCTCCGGCCAAGTGGCGCCGAACGCTACAGAGTTCTCGCTGACGGCTGAGCGTGGGTCCACAACGAACGGCATACTCAGCAACTCATATCTGGATCAACAGGCCCGTTCCGAGAGCTATGAAATCCAGATTTCTGTCACCGACGGAGGCTGGAGCTACGAATCAACCACAGTTCTAGCAATGGCCAACCTGGATAAAAAGCTCAATCACACCGACCGCAACTCTCTTGTGCGAGCGAAAGGCTGAAATGACTACAGCTGCACCCAACACCCTAAACCTGTACCTGAATGAGATCGGCCAACACGAGCTGCTGAGTAAGGCTGACGAGGTCGATCTGGCTGATCGGATTCGAAAGGCACGGGAAGCATCGCAAAAGATGGAACTCGGCGATTACCGAGACATCAAGCAATTAAAGCAACTCGAGCGTCTAGTGAAGAAGGGAGCTCTCGCAAAGGAGCGCTTTATTCTCAGCAACCTTCGTCTGGTCGTCAGCATCGCAAAAAAATACCCAGTGCCCGGCTCATTGGAACTCGAAGATCTGATCCAAGAAGGGAACATCGGGCTTGAACATGCGGTGGAAAAATTCGATGGACGTAAAGGGTTCAAATTTTCGACCTACGGCACATTCTGGATCCGGCAAGCAATTAACCGCTTGATCGATCAGCACAGCAACTTGATCAGAATTCCGGCAGATACGCACAGCGCACTTCGCAGACAGCTCCGCGAAGCAGATGCCACATCTCCCGAGCTCTCAGTGGAGATGCATAGGATCAACGCTCTTACCAAGGTCGCATCTTTGGACGTTCCGATGGTCGATGATGGAGACAAGGATCTCCACGCGGTGCTCGCCTCTCAAGAACAAACTCCAGACGAGTTAGTCACTGAATGGCACCACCAGCAGCTGGTCGTTCAAGCTCTAGCAAAAATGAGACCACAGGTGCGTCAAATGATCAGACACCGATTCGGTTTGGATGACGGCGTCGAGAAAACCTTCATAGAAATAGGTGACCTTGCAGGCGTGTCAGCTGAGAGCGCACGGCGAGCGGTCGCAAAGGCCTTAACCGAATTAGCGAATGACCAGGCGTTAAATCCTGCCTCGTGAAACTTTCGACTCAGCGATCATCATCTTGGACTACAGACCAAGATCCCCTTCATAGGAGTTTCTTCTCGTGACCTCTTTGATGGTCTTCACCAGGGATCTTAGAATCGACGACAATCCGGCACTATGCGCCGCTGCAGCAGACGGTCCCATTTCCTGTGTGTTCGTTATGGACGACCAGATAGTCAACGCTTCTACTGCCTCGCCGAGACGCCAAGCCTTTCTGCAGCAATGTCTGGGTGACCTATCGAACTCTTTGGAAGAGCTCGGCGCCGGCCTTGAGGTAATCAGCGGAAACTGGTCTGAACAGGTTCAAAAACGGGCACACGAACTCCAAGCCACCAGTGTGCACATCTCAGATGATTACAGTAGCTATGCCAAACGCCGTCTCGATCACCTCGAAAATTGGTGTGTGTCGCAAAATATTGAATTTCAACGGCACCCAGGAGTGACAGCCCTTCCGCCCGGAGATATCCAACCCGCCGGAGGAGGCGAGTACAAAGTCTTCACGCCCTACTGGCGCTCCTGGCTTCAGGCTCCAAAACGGCCAACTTTGAGTCCACCAAACTGTCTCGTTAGCATTGATTCGGTCTCAACATCGTCTATTCCTCAGAGTTCGCGTCAAATTGAGAAACTGCGCACAGATCTAGTTGGCGGCGAGACTCACGGGTTGGAACGGCTCAAGCAGTGGCTGCAAACAGGTGTTAATCGGTATGAGGAAGATCGCGATATTCCGTCAACTGACGGGACGTCGCTATTGTCGCCTTACCTTCACTTCGGCTGCATTTCACCATTGCGACTCGTTGAATCGTCCAGCAACGTGCCCGGTTCCGAGGCTTTCATCAGACAAGTTGCCTGGAGGGATTTCTACTCCCAGATTCTGAATTCGCGTCCCGACGCTTCACGCCATGATTACAGGAATCGAGGGGACGAATGGGACTACGACGACGACGTATACAAGTCATGGGTTGACGGAACAACAGGGTTTCCTCTCGTAGATGCAGGCATGCGTCAGCTACAAGCAGAGGGCCTCATGCATAACCGAGTGAGAATGGTTACTTCGTCGTTTCTTATTAAGAACCTTCATCATGATTGGCGCCTCGGGGCCGACTATTTCATGTCCCAGCTCATAGATGGTGACGTGGCTAGTAACTACCTCAACTGGCAGTGGGTGGCGGGTACCGGTACTGACAACAACCCCCATCGCGTACTCAATCCAACCACCCAAGCAAAGAGATTCGACAACGACGCGAAATACATCCGCAGATGGATTCCTGAGCTCTCTCATCAAAGCGCCATTGACGCAGTTAATCCCTCAATAGCGGTGCGGCAAGAAACTGGCTATCCACTTCCAATAGTTGACCATCATGAAAGTGTCGAGATTTTTAAAGGTCGCCGTCTTGCTAACGCCACTAAAAAGCGTTCTTGAGTTTTGTCTGTCACCTAAGAACTGCTATCCATTTCAACCATGAGCCCACCGGTTGCAGGTCAATGCGTATCGAGCTTCACCTTTTCAGCCCGAGAATCGACGGCGACAGCCAAATGGGCTCGCCGCATTAAGACTATTCCGGGTCTCATAATTGCGTTCATCGTCGCATGGCTCCTTCTGCCCGTTCTGTTGCTACTTGCAATTCTGACTGACCTTCTGACTGCGAAAGCCTTTTCAAACACCCGACTCATACTGTTTGGTGCCTGGTGGCTCGCGATGGAAGTCTTTGGGCTCACAGCCGCACTGGCTTTGTGGATAGTTTTCGCCCCCTTTAAACAACTGAGCAGCAACAGATCTCGGCGATGGCATAGCCATCTGCAACGACTGTGGTCATCCGGCCTGGCTGCCGGGGCGAAGCACACGATACGCCTTCGCTGGAGCGTTGAAGGAGTCGATTGCTTACGACAGAAAGGGCCACTAGTAATCTTGGCGCGCCACGGTAGTCAGGGAGATGGCCTCCTTGCAGGCGCCCTTCTGTTAAAAGAGGGCCGGCGTCTTCGGTTTATCCTAAAAAAACAGCTTTTGGGTGACCCGTGTCTCGATGTTGTTGGACATCGAATACCCAACTATTTCGTTGACAGAGATTCCTTAGACAACAAAGACGAGCTGACCAACATCGGGGTTTTGGCAAGGGACATGGCCGACGATGAGGCTTTAATTATTTTCCCCGAAGGAACGCGGTTCTCTACAGAAAAGCTAGCGAAAGCCATCGCTGCTCTTTCTGAAACGGCGCCAACGCGAGTTAAATCGGCTAGCGAACTGCGCTCGGTGCTGCCGCCCCGAACTGCTGGCACACTCGCCGCACTTGCCGAATCAAATGCTGACATAGTCATCTGCAACCACGTTGGTATCAGCGACATATCGTCCCTTCAACAGCTCCGCGCTGCTGTTCCGTTACAGACTCAGCTCAAATTCAAACTGTGGCGAACTCCGAGGTCGGAGGTCAACCAAACTCAGTTTGTTCAGTGGCTAGACGCTCAGTGGGCGATTGTCGACGAGTGGGTCACAAACAACGAGGACATCGCGTCACCTTAAACGAGGCACCAACAGTGGAGTCTTCGATTTGTATTCGATGTATGCCGGATCATTTCCCCAACGGCGATCTGCTTTGGCTTCCAACATTGGAGCACCAGAAATTTTCATGAGAAGAGCCCACACAAAGAGCGGAGAGACACTGGTAACTAGCTGCCACCCAGTCAGGGACGGCACAGCAGCCACGGCTAAGCCCGACCACAACAGTATTTCTCCAAAATAGTTCGGGTGCCTTGACCTACTCCAGAGACCACTTTGAATATATGAATCATTTCCAACTTCTCGAAATTTCTTCTTTTGTGCGTCTGCCACTATTTCGAGACTTAGACCAATGATCCAAGCAACGAGTCCCAAGGTCTCGACGATCCCGATGGGTTGGGCGATGCCATCACCAATCACGGTCATGACTGGACCCGCAGTGACGACTACCCACGTACCCTGCAAGGTCCATGTCATCAAGAACCACAGGAAGTCACGTTTTATAGCGTCGAAGCGGATATCGGACCCGACCAAACGCACCCTGGTAACCAAAAACGATCCGAGCCGAGCCGCCCATACAGCGACCGCTCCTGCAAGGAAAACATCGAGCAAACCGAGATTTGCGCGCGCACAAAACGTCGAGAGGAGAACCACCATTCCAAAAGTCGCTGAACCGATTAGGTCAAAAAATCGTTCCGATTGAAGTTTCCAGGCAAAAGCGAAACCAATCCACTGCAACAGAAGTGCCGCAGCTGCGCCGATGACTATCGGCGGCAAACTAAACCGATCCCAAGATCCGGCAGAACCGCCCAAAGCCACGATCGCGATCAAAACAACACCGACCAAGATACCCAAAGATGAAGTTTTCTTATTCACTGAGCCCTCGTCTTCCGCCGTGTTGTTCACGTGAGGATTCGGCGCGGTCAACTATCGCTTTGAGCATCCGTTTAAAGATCACTGCGTGAGCTGGTACCAATGCAAGCCAGTAGCAACGGCCCCATAAGCCGCGCGGGACGAAGACCGCCTTTTGCTCTAGTACGCATCCATTTTCAGATTCGTGGACGCTCCACTCAAGCCACGCATGACCCGGGACTTTCATTTCTGCTCGCAACCTCAACAGGTCTGGTTGAACTTCGACTACTTCGAAAAAATCAAGTGGATCGCCGACTCTCAGTTCTGTGGGGTGGCGACGGCCGCGGCGCAGTCCAACACCGCCGAGGAGTTTGTCGACAAAACCTCGCATTGCCCATAACCAATTGAAGGTCAACCATCCGGTGTTTCCTCCGAGCGAGCGCACAACCGCCATGATCGATGCACCGTCACACTGCGAGTTTCGTTGCCGTTGATCAACAAAGATTCGGCCTCCCGCCCAAGAAGGGTCACTGGGGTCCGGCGCAGCGGGACCTAATTCGTCGCTCGTGCGGCGGTCATTGCTCCAGCGCGTAGGTAACTCTTGTCCTTGCACAGTAGACATCGCATACCCGATCGATTCCTCCAAACTGCGGTTGAGGTCTTCGCTTGCGGAGCCTCGACCTTGGTCAGCAACAACGACATCGCTTGTAAGCGAGTCAATAAGTGGACGGGCTAGTTGAATAGGCAATGGGCTTACCAGATTTACCCAGTGAGACGACAACCTCGGCGTCAAGACCGGTACCGGCAAAATAATGCGTCGCCGGAGGCCTGCAACACGCGCGTATGCATGCATCATGTCTTGGTAAGTGACGACGTCAGGCCCACCAATATCGATTGTCTTTCCATAAAACTCTGGTCGATGCAGCACATGTACAAGGTCGTCAAGCACATCGGTAATTGCGACTGGTTGGCAGAGCGTCTGCGACACCCATCTTGGAACCACCATGAACGGCAAAACCTCGACTAAGGAGCGCAACATTTCAAATGACGCGCTTCCGGAGCCAATAATGACCGCAGCCCTCAGCTCGGTCACCGGAGTCTCGCCCGCAGCTAAAAGACGTCCGACTCGGTGACGACTGGATAGGTGATCAGACTTATCGGCACCATCATGGCCCAAGCCTCCCAAATAGATGATTTGACGAAGTCCTTCTATTTCCGCGGTGGTCGAAAATTGCGACGCCATCGCAGACTCAACCTTGGCGAAATCATCAGATGAGGACATCGAATGCAACAGGTAATAGGCAGCCGTAGCGTCTTTTAAAGCCAACGAGACTTCTTGGGGCTTTGACAAGTCTGCTTGAACAATCTCGACTTGATCTTTCCACAAACGGTCCGATAGTTGCTCGGGCCGGCGCGCCACACAGCGAACCCGATACCCAGCTGCCAGGAGCTGCGGAATTAATCGGCCCCCGACATAACCGGTCGCTCCCGTAACGACTACTAGTGATTCTTCAGGAGGCACTTAGTTGTTCCAATTGTTCAAGCATCGATGGAAACCCGTTGATCGATAAAACGTTTTCCGGGAGGTCTGGCCATACCCCGCCCACCATGACTGGAGTCTTCGGCAGCGATTTATTTAGGTTTTCGAGGACTTCCAAAATCACTGTTTGGGGGGTCGAGCTGACAGTACTCAAGACGACTGCGACAAGTTCATCACTGGAAGCTGCAGCTTGGACGATGGTCTCGGTTGGGTTATCGGCTCCCAAGTTGACGGGAGTGAACCCGCGGCTGCGGATAAGTTCGGCACATATCGCGGCTGGTAGACCGTGGGTTTCATGGGGTGGGCAAGCTATAACGACACTCCCCCGGCGACGACCGCGACGTTGAGGTAAGGCTTGCATCCGCCCAAGGGTTGCTAGAACAAGGCTCGATGCGCGATGCTCCTCAAATATTTGGAGTCGACCCAGTGCCCATTCCTCACCGACAGAGCGCATAGCAGGCACAATGACTTCACAAATTATGTCTTCGACAGTTGCCCCGCTATCGAGAGCGTTGCTGATGACCGACCATGATCCCGACTGATCGCCTGCAATGATCGCCTGAAGGAAAAGCCCAGATTTCTGTCCCAGAGCACGATGGCCTCGACCTGGTGGCGCTGGTTGGTCTTCGGAAAGACTGTCTAGGTCCGATACCGCGATCTGCCAACTGCCATCATTCTTGTGGCCTACGAGCTTTCCCGAACGGACGTATTTGTAGACGGTCATGTAATGAAGTCCAAGGCGTTCGGCGGCCTCGTTCAGACTGAGCATCTCCTTTGCCTTGTTCATGCCCTACCCCCTCTGTGACACAACACGCACGGCTGCGTCACTGTTCATCAACCTTTTTTGCATCGCTTCTCTCCGGTCTGAGAGGTCGCGCCACGTCAACACATCGATGTCGTCTTTGATGCCTGCGGCTCGCCGAAACGAAGATTCAGAGACCTCCAATTCAGTGAGCGCTAGTCCTAATTCAGCGGAGACACGAAATCCATGTTTCGTCAGGAATCCTGCGCTGATCGCAGAAAACTCACTTAGGAGATCCATCTCAGGGTCCATCTTTTGTATGAATGATGCGAGGTAAGCAAAGTTTTTCACAAAAAGCATGAGTTCTTTGGGAATGCGTGCACCGCTAGCAAGCAGTTCTTTCAACAGCGATTGAAACTCGGATATGAATTGTTCTTCCGTGAGCTCGAGGGGATCGAAATCGACCCTATCCAATTGCAATTTCCGTATTAGCTCGTCAATATCAACCTCAGATGAGAAAGCTCCTAGGTCACGGACCGCGGAAACCTGTGTGTGGACGTCGCCTGACATGAGCCCCGTCACATATCGAAGGAACGCTATGCGTCGCTCGTTATCTAGCCGTCCAACCATGCCGTAGTCGACAAGGCCGATGACTCCGCCGTCCAAAATAAACAGATTTCCAGCATGGAAATCACCATGGAATATGCCGTGCAGGGCCGCGCCCTCCAAGAGACCATCAACCATGTTCCGAAAGAGGTCCCGGGCGTCGTGTTCGCTGAGCTGTTCAGAATCCAATCGAGTGAGGGGGGTTCCAAGCACACGTGACATGACTATCACTCGAGTCGTCGTCATATCGAGGTTCGGTTCGGGGGCTAGCCAGCGGCCCTTGTCTCCGGCCATCAAGGCCCGACGAATTTCAAACAAATTCGAGACCTCCAGTTCAAAATCTAACTCCTCAGAAATTGTCTCTGCGAAGAGCTGTACGAGGGCAGGAGGGTTGGCAAGAGCTGAGACCGGGATCTTTCCCACCAACCGCGGTGCTACCCAGGCCAGTACGCGCAGATCGCGCACAACTTTCTTATGGATCGCTGGGCGTTGAACTTTTACTACAACCTCAGAGCCATCTTTGAGGACAGCGGCGTGAACTTGGGCGATTGAGGCCGCCGCGAACGGTTGTCGATCGAACGATTCGAACGAACGATCTATGGGTCCGAGATCTTTCCGAAGTATTCGCTTAATTTTGCGCCATTTTGAAGGTTTAGCTTGATCTCGGCACCGCGCACATTCGTCAACAAGTGCTTGGGGAAACACCCCTTCAGCCGCGGATATGAGCTGCGCGAGCTTGATGTAGGTCGGACCTAAGCGTTCCGCTGCATGCCGCAATTTGTTGTAGAGAGCCCGCTGTTTTGCGTCCGGGGAGCGTCGCCGGTCGAACAACTTCCAACTGCAAAGCGCCCATCCGAAGCGAAGCGCTGTGTGCAATAGGCGAGTAACCGGTGGAAAAGAAGGCGCATTCACCAATCGCGGAACTCCGGCGACAATTTTTTGTCGAACAGCATCCGCGTTCTGGATCCAACGGTTTTCGGCGTCAGGGGCCACAGAACCGAGAACTTGTCGCTGAAAGTCAGTGCTTTCACGAGAAGTAGGTGACATTTTTGCCAGGGCGGAAGGCTCTCCGAGGACTCTGAATTCAAGCTTGTCGGGCCCCCATATACCCATTGACAAAGGCTTCCATGAAACTGGGGAAGCCAGCTCGTATGCAGGGACTGCATCTAGGAAAGAATTCAAGGCCTCTTGCAACTCTGCTCGCGCTAGCGCAGCTCCCAGACAGTGATGGGCGCCCGACCCGAACGCTAGATGCGGCGAGCGGTCACCTCGGTCTATGTCGAAGCGGAAACCGTCGGCAGGTTGACTCAGTCCTGCCGCATGAAGACCAAGCAAGACGGTCGTACCGGCAGGGAAAAACAGATTATCTACAGTGAGATCTTTGCTGGCGACTCGAGCTGTCGTCCGGACTGCTCCGATATAACGAAGGGATTCTTCAATCGCCGAGGGCACTAAAGACCGATCACTGCGGAGACGTTCATATTGTTCCGGCTGCGTTGCCAACACTGCCAATAGCGATCCCAGTTGATTCCTGGTGGTATCGGTTCCGGCCAACAGGATCGCTTCTATCATTGCAACTAATTCGTCGACACTTAAACGATCCTCCGCGTAGCTCGCCTGAACTAAGTCGCTGACAAGATCAGCGTGCGGGCAACTTTTTCGGTCAGCAACAAGATCTGTTGCATAGCGGTCAAGCTCTTTTTGAGCTGACGTTATTTCAGCCATGCGGCCGAGTACCGCTTCGGCATCAGCATCTAGGCCAGAAAATATTACATCCGCCCACCGACCAAATTGTTCGGAATCTTCGTCATCGATCCCTAGGAGTCGACAAATAATGGGAATTGGATAAGGCCTGCAGAATTGTCCAACAAGGTCGCCACCGCCGGCTTCCACTATTGGTGCCAGGAGGTGGTCTGCGTGTTCGCGCATGAAAGGCCGCAATTTTTCACTACTCGCCGGCGTAAAAGACGCACTCACCAATCGGCGCAGCCGTCTGTGATCTTCACCTTCTACCGAGAGAAGGTTTGGGCGCATTTCAACTTGGTCGCCAACTTCGGGCAACATGTCCCGAGCCGTGGACATCAGAGCTTCGAAATCTATGTCATTGCGGCTCTGGGCTTGAAGAGCACTCATCCCGGAGAGGACTGTGATCCAGTCGGGGTCCCGAAGAATCTCACGGGTGGCTTCATAGGCAATAACAAGGGGCCCAGCAGGTGTTCTAACGACGGAGTGACCCAGATCCTGAAGCTGTTCGGTAGCAGCCACTAGATCATCGAATTCGGAGATTTCAAAATCGATGAAAGGCAACGAGCCGGGAGAACTCACATCTAAGAACTCTTTCGCTTCGTTTGTAGTGCTCACCTAGGTGACCTCCGCTCGACAAGGTGAGTTTAGCACTAAATATCACAAACCCTTACTCAGGAGCACGTAATCAGCTTTCTAGTAGGGACTCAGCGCCCACCCGGCCAGACACCAGTGCGCCCTGGATGGAGGGTGTCGTGGAATGATCACCAGCTACGGCAAACACACCTTTGGTCGTTCGCTGTCTTATGAACTTCATCCCGGGCACAAACAGTGGCTGGGCCTCGACAACTACTCCAGCCGTCAGGAGCTCCCATTCCCCACTAGCTGCTCCGAAGGTTTCAACTAATTGAGCCCGTGCCGACGAAACCGGGGCTTCTCGGCCGGAAGTAGGGCCCGCGGCGACGATGAGTGTTTCGTCTTGCGGCGCATACTCTGCGGCCACGTTGCTCATAATGGCCACATTCCTGCATGGGCCTTGAGTGGCCGGAAGAAGATGAATCGCCTTACTTTCATTCGGCGGTTCGGAGCTGCGAAAGTATGCGTGCCATTGAGACCTTGAACCATCAGAAGCTCCACCCAATAGGCGCACTGCAGCCGTCTTGTCGGTCGCAAGTAGGACTTTGCCTGCCTCAATCACTTCTCCACTCGAAAGTGAAACCTCGGTGCCGTCGAGACCTACAACTTCTGCTCCAAGACGCATCGACCCGGACGGCAAGTTCGATGCCATCTGCTCAGGAATGGCTTGCATACCGGCCGCCGGAACGGCCGCCGGACCTAGAATCAGGCACCGAAGAATCAGACAGGCCAGCCGCGCTGAACCCTCCAAAGACGACGTCAGCTGAATGCCTGAAAACAATGGTTCCCAAATTGCATCAACGGATCGAGTGGAAAACTTCATCTCCGTCAGAAACTGCTGCATCGGTTGGTCCGCAGCGCTATCGAACAACCCGGCTCGGGACCGTCGAAGCCGCAGAGCGAGGCTTAGCAGTCGTATCCGATCCGCGTGCGTCAGGACCGACGTTCGCAATCCATTGAAAGCACCTCGAAAGGAGCTGCGCGGGTCCGCTAGTTCAACGAATGAATCCCCATCCCAAACGTTTGCTCCGCGAAGAAACGGCCGCAAATTCAGGGCACATAAATCGAGATGGCGGTCAAGTTCCGGATACGCCGTCAAGAGAACTTGAAATCCACGATCCAACAAAAACCCACCCTGACGATCAGTCCTGACACGCCCTCCCACTGCATCGTTTTGTTCGAGCACTAGAACTTCTCGCCCGGCACGATGCAGCGTGCCAGCTGCGGCTAGCCCTGCGAGACCGGCACCGATCACAACAAATTCAGGACCTGACTTCGAAACACGGTTTGGTCCTCGAGCGTCTGTCACGTTCATATCCTGCAAATGTTTATGTGGGTGCTCACATCTTTCGGCACACTAGCCACTGGACCGCTAATCCAATCCGAAGAAACCTAGGACGTCAACCTGCGCAACATGGGCTAATGGTCCTATGTTGTTCTCATTCGGTCGGGCACGACTGAATCCACTTGGCTTACTGACAGGACATCGCTGTTGTGCAGGACTTAGAGCAGGCGAACGCTTCCTTCTACACGCTTTTCGAAAGTGCCGACCTCGAGGGAATGACCGAACTTTGGGTTAATTCAGACGAGGCCTGGTGTACCCATCCTGGCTGGCCAACAATCTTTGGTTGGCCGCAAATTCGTGTGTCATTCGAGCAAATTTTTTCCGGACCGGAGCCGCCACAATTTCTGACTTCGAACGTCAGATTTCACGGTGACGGTCAAGTCGCTTGGGTTTTTCTAGAAGAGAATCTTTTGGGATCTTCCTTGTCCGCAGTCGCTGCGGTGAATGTATTTAAGAACGACAAAGAGGTCTGGAAGATGGTCGGCCACCAGGCAGCTCCACTAATACCTGACCTGGACCTTCGCATGGGTTAACTCATTCAGGTCTCTATAGTCTGAAATCGTCCCCCACAACCCTCGCACTCGACAGAGCCAGCAGCCCTGATCAATTCAGTTGCTGCACAATATGGACAGTATTGGGCGCTTCGCCCCAAGGGGGACGTTGGAATCCTGGTAGCTCGACGAGAACCGATGAAATCAATCACTGCGAGCAAGGAACACGCAGACTGACCCACAGCAAGCAACGCAAGGGCCCTTCCGGGCATTGCACTGATTTCGAACCAGATGAGGACCAACACATAGCAGCTATGACCAAACGCTCCTATCCAACAAATGAGACGCAAACGAGCTCGCTCGGCAATTACTGAGATCACTGCGCAATAAGTGATCGCCACTGCGCCTACTGCCACCGACCCAACAGGTCGACCAATGGCTTCTGGTGGTTCGAACCCCCAAATGAGAACAATTACGACCGCCCCTATCACGGCCGAACACGCAGACCCGATGGGCCACACATATTTGATCTCAGTCCTGAATTTACCCTGCTCTATAGCAACCAAACTGGCCGCAGTCACGACCAACAAAAAACTGGTTCCATGCACTCGAGCCACGAAATCAGGATTTCCACCTGTCACAATTCCGATCGCAGCCAACACAGCATTCGCCACGACGATCCATTTAAGAACGCGCTTCAGTTTCGATTTTTCAGGCTTCAAGATCTGAGCGATAGAACCCACAGGTCGAACTCCTGTTGTGTGATCTCTTAGAAGCACGGTAACGGGTTGCAGCATCTCGGTGGGACCAGGCACTCTGGGCCATCGTTTTTTTAGAAAGATCCAGCTGAAAGTTGCAGGCCATGTCTATTTAGTGCTAAATTAATGGTCGGAGGTGCCCCCCACCTCTTCTAAGCCTTCGGGTCAGCCCCTAGAATCAGATTCTTCAGCTGCCCCGGAGGCTTGACCCCCTCTTCCGGCCACCTAAGTTGATAACGCCCGGTCCGTCACCTCAAACGGGAGCCTTGGAAACGAATCGTGTCACTCATGAACACACAGATGGCGCCTCGAGAAGCCTTTCGCCGCCTTACTCCTTTCAAGATTTCCCTAGCAGCATTTGTTCTGATTAGTCTCAGCGGCTGTGGTTCAAACCCTTCCCAAGCAGCGACCCAAGGCGGTCTTGCCCTGAAGCCCACAACTTCGGTTACCTCGACTTCGGTTACCTCGACTTCTATCGTCAGCGATGACCTCGGTTGTGAGGAAGGCCCGCGAGATGCGCTTCAAAAAAGAATCTCCGCCCAAAACAATGCTTTGAGCCGTGGAGCTTTTGAAGACGCCCGGGAGTTTGCCTCTCCGTCATTTCGCCAAAATGTTGATCCTTCTGCCTTTCAAGCTCTAATTGAATCCGGGTTTCCGTTTTTATTGAAAGGCAACCCCGCTGCTTTCGGACGTTGTCAAATAGTCGATGACACGGCAACCATTGAGGTTCGTTTCGCTGACGACGCTCCCGTGACTCTTGTTTATTTCCTGATCTGGTGGGAGGACCAGTGGTGGATTGACGCCGCTTCGCCTGCTGTTGACTCTCTTCGGGACAAAGTTGAAGCATCATGAGCTTGCAAGAAAGACTGACAGCAAGCGTTGTTCGGTTGTTCTCAGAAGGAGAACAACCGCTGTCACAGACTCACCTTTATCCAGGTGACCCCGGACTCTTCGGCCCTGACAGCGTCAGTTGGAAAGTGATGGGGGACGTTTCAAGTTTCGTTGGCGGAGTCAGGGCATTATTGCTTCAGGCGCTGCATCCCGAAGTCGCTGCTGGTGTCGCAGATCATTCCGAATACGAAACAGATCCACTCGGCCGTCTCAACCGCACGTCACTATTCGTGACCACTGCCAATTACGGGTCGATGCCGGAGGTTCGTTCCGCTGTCGGAGTGGTTCGCGCTGCACATAAACCTGTCTCAGGAACGTCTGAGCGAGGGATTCAGTACGCAGCGAACCAACCACAGTTGGGTGCGTGGGTCCACAACACCTTGACCGATTCTTTTTTGGAGGCGTACCAAACCTTTTGTCGAATTCTCCCTCCCGGTGAAGCTGATCAATTTGTCGAAGAACAATCGAGGATCGGCGAACTCTTAGGTGTCACTGACCTCCCATTAACGGCTCCTGAACTTCGGAAATGGATAACCGAACATCCCGACTTAGGTGAATCCGGAGCTCTTCGTCAAGCCTGGGACTTTCTCCGCAAGCCACCTCTTCAACCGGGACAACTGCTGGGGTACCGGGTGGTGCGGGCAGCAGCGGTCGCAACATTGCCACCCAACTTGGTGCAACTCGGGGGCGCATCACCAAGAAAAGTCGCGCTTTTTGGCGGGCAACGCCTCATTTCGTCGTTGCGGTGGGCGATGAAACATAGTCCCGCCTGGAAGGCGGCCCTTGATCGCTGTGGCAGCAGTTATGACGCAACTAAATTCAGATCATTCGAAGATCCTTCTTGAACCAGGTGCAACAACAGTTAGTCGAGGTTCGGCTCTTCGAATGTTCGTTGCTCTCAAGTCTCGGAGATTCCTGGAAAGGTCATGTCCAGCTCACCGATGATCCAGTCGCTAACTGCGCAGACTTGGTCAAAGAAGGGCAGATGAGTGCTCATCATTTCGGTAAAACGAAGCCCGCGAACTAGCAGTTCAGCATCAAGGCGCGACATAGGAATTCCTCGTTCGCTAGCAGTCATTGTTTCCCACTCCTGACCGTTCCAGGCCAGCGACAACCGTCGGTCAAGAGCATCGAGACGTCCATCGGAATCTTCTATTTCGTGGTCTGACAGGATTCCTAGAATTTGGCGAAGAGCCGCTGCACCTTCAATAGGGAGTGTCATTGTCTCCCCCGGAGACTCGTCTGACATGTGACTCTTTTCTCGAGGGGACATACAGCAAGCTAGGTCTTCCGAGGACCTCGCCTCAAACCCACATTCCAGCAAGAGTGGGTGCAGAACAGATGTCTGTTCAGATCAACCTTGGCCATCATCACCCCTCTCTTTTCAATGCAACCCTCAGCGGCGTGCTACTACGGTGCTATGACTGAAACACACCAAGGTGAAGTTGGACGATATATCCGCTATGAGGTAGTCGATCGAGTAGCGCGCGTCACCGTCGACCGACCTGAGTATCGAAACGCACAGAGTCGGCTCCTACTTGAAGAACTTGACGAAGCATTTATGAGCGCGGCCCACGACCCGGAAGTCAACGTCATATGTCTTTTCGGTGCCGGCGACCACTTCTCAGCAGGGCATGACTTAGGCACACCTGACGAGCTTGCTGATCGCACAGAGCGACCTTGGGACGCAGGTATCAGAGGCTGGTACGACCGCACGTGGGAACAGTTCTACGCCAACACCAAACGGTGGCGAGAAATTTCGAAACCAACGGTGGCAGCTGTGCAGGGCTACTGCATATTTGGTGGCTGGATGATCGCGTCCGCAATGGATGTCATTTTTGCGTCAACTAACGCCATGTTTCTAGGGAGCCACTTCCAGTACTTCTGCATGCCATGGGATCTTCATCCAAGGAAAGTCAAAGAATTGTTGTTCGAAAGTCGCTTCATCGACGCCGACGAGGCATGTGAGCTTGGGCTAGTGAATCGAGTGCTCCCAGTCGCCGATCTCGTCACTTACACCACCGAATGGGCTCAGGGAGTCGCCAAGAACGATCCGTTCCAACTAAGGATGATGAAGATGGCGGTTAACCACGCTGAAGAAACGCAGGGCTTCACAGCCCACACCCAAGCCGCGCATTCGATGTACGTGCTTGCTCGCATGGGCGAGAAAGATCCCGGAAGTTACATCCAACAGACAGACGAGAAGCGGCGACCAATGGTCGAAGTGGCACTGCAGAACTATCAGCGACGGAACTCAAGCTAGAAAACCAGACGTGAGCCAGATCCTAGGGTTTCAATACAAATCAACAATCCGAACTGGTCAACCATAGGTAGCCTGCGGAGACACAAAAGCTTCCTTAAGTCATTAAGACCTCGAGGTCGTGATCTATTCGCCCCCGTAGCTCAGGGGATAGAGCGTCGGTTTCCTAAACCGTGCGTCGCAGGTTCGAGTCCTGCCGGGGGCGCTACAACCACACATCCGGTCAGCTAGCTTCGAACACCATCGCCCCAGAGGATATACATCGCTACAAGCGGAGTATCGCCAGCTTCGACCGTATGAAAATCCGAGGGGTTGTTATAGAGAGTCATGTTCGGCTGCATCTCGACGAGTTCCTCAGCACCACCGAACCGCCAACGCGCCGTCCCCGACACAGTGAGATAAAGCTCCTGAGGAGGATGATTGTGCAACGGATAAGTACACCCCTGGTCCACATACATGATGCCCGCCTCAATTCCAGGCAATTCAAATGCCTCGGACAGGACACATAGCGCTCGTTCCTTACCTTGATCGTCCCACCGGTGAGACGGGACCCACCGCAGAGAAGGTGCTAATTCCACAAATTGCCTAGCTCGTTCTGAGTTTCTAATCCGATTTAAATTCCCCAATGCCGGCAGCATTTGGCTTTCATAACTGACCGCCTCAGCCGTATCGATCGCCTCACGAAATTTGCGGGCACCTTCGTCAATTTCATCTAGAGCTGCGTACTCGATCGCGGCGTCCGCGGCATCAGTAAGCCAGCGGCGGAGGGTGTCGTGAACACTCATCCGATGCGACTATCCGTCGAGCGGAACCCTGTCAGCAATATGACTGTCAGCAAGAACACCGAGCCTGCCATCCATGGGATCGAAATGAAACCAAACTTTTCGATATAAGTAACAGAGCAAGGTGTCGTCAGACTGCACGATTCCGCATCGGACAAAAAGGGAACCTGCTGCAGCAGGTAATGCCATATCGAAGCCGCTAACCCGAGGACCGCCATCGGCACCGCATAACGTCGTACGAGACGGTCACCGGTGAACCAGCCGACAAGCAGCACAAACGCCAAGGGGTACATCGCTGTTCGTTGGATCCAACACCACCTGCACGGAGTCAAATCGCCTACTTCTGACAAGTACAGCGATCCCAGACTCGCAGCGACAGTTATGACGACCGCTAATTGACTGGCTGACACACTAAAGCTGCTGGGTATCGCAGATCTAGTGACCTTCCTCCGGACGAGCAAAATAACCAAAAACAGCGTTATCGCATTCACCAACAATGCCATCCAGGCAAACATTGAGAGGATTGTTGCTACTGCCATTACCCCAATGTGCTTCACCCAGGTTCAGATTGCGAATAAATACGTCAACTCAACATCTCGCTCCGCTTAGGTGACTTTCCTATCTTGATCCACATAGCTAACGCTCCCGACGCGGAAGCGACCAAGAAGAATCCTAAAATCCGGTCATAGTACGGCAACGCTTCTACACCTGAATTCACAGTCAGCAACGCAAATACCGCAGCTGTACCAATCGCAGCAGCGACGTAGCGCACAGTGCTGAAAAGTCCGTTGGTTTCGCCGTAATACTTTTCTTCGACCCACTCGAGAGCAACCCCGTTGAGCAACGGAATACTCATTCCCCATCCAAGCCCGTAGAGCATGATCCCCGGTGCGAAATCCGACCAAAAGTTGATATCGGCGCTGAGCTGGGTGAAATTCCAAAACACCGCAACCGCCTGTAAAGCCGTTCCGAGACGACACAAACCAATAGAGCCGATCCGGTCCGCGAGACGGCTGAATGTCAACGTTGAGAAGCCTGCTGCGATCGGTCCCAGAGTCACTCCCATGCCTACTTGCAGGGTCGAAAAATTCCAGACGTTCTTCATGAATAAGGGCCAAACAATCCAGATTGATTGCGAAGTAATGCCCACAAGGAAATTGACCGTGTTGGCGACCATCACGCCGCGTCGTCTCAACAGGTGCAAATTCAACAGAGGTTCTGGGTGACGGAAAGAGTTTGCTACGAACAGCACGAAAGAAAGGACACCAACTGCCGCCACCACCGATGTGAGCGCAGATGTGTATCCCCATACCCGACCCTGCATGATGGCCGTCACGACCGCGCCGATGGCCACAGTCCCCGCGGCAGCGCCCACAACGTCAAGTTTTTGTTGATTGGGTGGTGTCGGTAATTCTTTTAAGAGCGACTGCCCGGCCCAAAACATCAATAACGCGACCGGTGCACTGACTAGGTACACGATTCGCCAGCCAGAACCAGCAAGAATGAGCGCAGCCACTCCGGGAGCAACTCCGGCCCCAAGTGGTCCAGCGGCAGACCAAAGTCCTACCGCTGTGGTCCGTCTCGACTCAGGGAATAGTGGCAGCACCAACGCCAAAGATGACGGCAAGATTGCCGCTCCTGCGAACGCTTGCAGAACTCGGCTGAGGTTGAGGGTAATTACCGTGCCCGCGGTCGCAGAGAACACTGCAGATAAAGCGAATACCAGTAATCCCAGCTGGAAGATCCGTTTGCGACCTATTCGGTCTGCAAGACGTCCGGCCAGCGGCAAAAATGCGGCTGTTCCGATGAAGAAGCCGACGACGCCCCAACCCACGTCGGCTGCCGTCGCTCCAACGAAGCCAGATTGGATGTCATCAAGGGCAATATTTGTTGCGGTGCTGTTGAACCCGACAAGCACGGTTGCCAGCGACGCAACCCACAATGCTCGCCATGCGCG
>NTLA01000013.1 GCA_002457435.1 Acidimicrobiales bacterium MED-G01
AATCATCACCCGATCATGGCGGAGGTTGGAAACAATGTCACCCTCGTCCATTACGTGTTGGATACAGATTGTTTTTTTCCCGTCGGGGGCGGTCAGAACGTGACGAACAGCTTCCGGGGCCGTAATACCGAGTTCAGCAGCTATGTCGACAAGCATGCGACCTTCGTAATGTCGAAACGCTGGGCAGGATGCCAATTGAATAGCTTGAGCTAGTTCAGGGTTTGGGTTGTCAATATCGAAATATTGAACCATTGGCCCACTACCTGCGGTATAGGGATATACGTCAAGCGTCACCTCGGCTCCCGCTGCTACCGCCGCATCGACTTTGGCCAGGGATTCTTCGACTTTGCCCCAGTTTCTTTTACCTGCGGCTTTGTGATGGCTGATTTGAACAGCCACTCCAGCTTTCGTTCCGATTTCTAATGCTTCGTCAACTGCTTCAAGGAGATGATCATTTTCGTTGCGCATGTGTGTCGCGTAGATCCCGTCAAACGGTGCGACTATTTTGGCCAGTTCGAGGATTTCGTCTGTGTCTGACCATCGTCCTGGTCTGTAAACAAGACCAGTTGAAAAGCCGCACGCACCCTGTTCCATTGCCAGCTCGACGTGTTGCTGCATCCGCTCAAGCTCCTGATCATCAGGGGCCCGGCGTTCGTTACCCATTTCCAAGGATCGGATGGTGTTGTGTCCAACAAGCATCATGGCGTTAAGCGCAGGGCCAGAACTTTCTACATTTTGGCGATAGCCCTCAAGGTCACTCCAATTCGCTTGAACTCCTGACAGATCTAGCGTGTTTTCCCCAGGGACAGCCGGAATCGCGGAAAACCCGCAGTTCCCCACGACAACGCTGGTGCACCCTTGAGAAATTTTGAAGGCCATATCAGGGTGCTGGAGTAGGGCGCCGTCGTCATGGGTATGTACGTCCACGAAACCCGGCGCTAACACCAGGCCCGTTGCGTCAACTTCGACTGCAGCGGCACTTGATGAGGAGCCAACCTCGCTGATGTGACCATCCTCGATTGTCACGTCGCCGGTGAATCGTTGCGCCCCGGTGCCGTCGATTATTGTCGCGTTTCGGATAACGGTGTCGGCCATTGCGAGAGCCTAGAACAACTGGTCGGCATGCTATGGATGCGTTGGGCTACTAGCGTCACCTTGGTGGTTAGCGAGCAGAATTACGACATCATCGTCATAGGGGCTGGTGCATCTGGTGCTCCGCTAGCAGCTCGCGCTAGTGAAGACCCGAACAGGCATGTCTTGTTGTTGGAAGCTGGGCCTGACTATCAGGACCTCGCCGATACACCAGCTGATTTGCGTAACGGCCATCACAACAGCCTCATTGATCATGATTGGCGGCTCGAATATTCACCTACCGAACGACGCCCAGGTCAGCCTCTTCCGCGAGGAAGGGTAACTGGAGGGTCAAGTGCGGTTAACACGTGCATCTTCTTGCGCGGTGTCCCCGAAGATTATGACGATTGGTCCGATCGAGGTAACCCAGAATGGAGATGGGAGAACGTACTGAAGACCTTCTGTCGACTCGAACGTGACCTTGACTTCGGAGACGAGGATCATCACGGCGATGCAGGACCGATAACGGTGAGGAGGTATCCCCACGAAGAGCTCACTGAATTGCAGCAAGCGTTCCTTGCGACAGCTGATGAACTCGGTTTTCCTGAATGCCCCGATCAGAATCATCCATCGGCGTGGGGATCAGGCCCTCAGCCGATGAATAAGCTGGGTCAGCTTCGCGTTTCAACCGCCTCGGCCTACCTGGCTCCGGCACGGTTACGTCCCAATCTTGAGATTCGGGGAGGCTGCCACACTGACCGACTCATAATCGAGAAGGGACGAGTTGGAGGTGTGGAAGTCATAGGTCCAGACGGATCGGTCCACCGAATTCGAGCGAAATTGGTAGTTCTGTGCGCAGGAGCCATTCACACTCCGGGGATTCTTTTGCGATCTGGTGTAGGTCCGCCAGAAGACCTACTGCGAATGGGTATCGACGTCACCGCTGATGTAGCGGCGGTGGGACGCAACTTGTCGGACCACCCTGCTTTGTTCGTTCTGTGCAGGCCAACTCACCCTGAGCTAGTGGCGACTGATCAGCCGATCATCCAAACAATTTTGAGGTACACAGCGCCTAATAGCCTCCATCGTGCTGATTTACAGCTTGAGCAGCTGACCTTCGCGGGGAGAGACAACCTTCCTTATTTCGGAGTTGCTGCTGCACTCGAACAAGTTGATGGGGTGGGCGAACTGCTCTTCCCTAGTGCTGACCCCTTTGCTGCTCCGACAATCAGATCTCGGTTTTGTGAGGTCTCTCGAGATGCCGAACGTCTCGCTGACTGCTTTCTGGATGCTTTACGCTTCACCGAGACTGGCCCTCTCGGCTCGGTGACAGACGAGGTCGTATTCCCTGACATGAACAGGGTCACAGATCGAGACGACGTTATTGCTCTACTGCGGCGTTTTGCCGCTTCCGGGTATCACCCGTGCGGAACTGCCCGAATGGGCCCAGCTGACGACCCCAACTCGGTCGTCGACCAATACGGTAGATGTCACGCTATCGACGGTTTAGTTGTGGCCGATGCTTCAATCTTTCCGACTGTGCCGAGGGCCAACACAAACCCAACTTCAATCATGGTGGGAGAAACAATCGGCGAGTGGCTGAGAACTGAACCCAGTCGCTACGGCCTATGAGTCATCGTCCTCTCATCGAGGATGTGGCATTGATCGCCACTGACTTTGACGGCACTCTCCTCGGGGTGGATCGAAAGATATCTGAGAGAACCCGGACAATTTTGGCGCGCCTCGCAGAGTTAGATCTTGAATTCGTGGTCGTCACAGGACGACCACCGAGATACTGCACATCGATTCCTGCTCAGACAGGGATTCCGACCACATTGATATGCGCCAATGGCGCGATGGCATACGAACCTTCGACTGGTCTCAGCACTCAGTTCGCGACTCTCGACTTGGACGACGCTACGGACCTTTTGACAGAAATAAGGAGGGCCCATCCAAATGCTGGCTTTTGTGTCGAAATGGGCGACGACTTCGTCGCTGAGCGCAGATGGCTTGAACTCGCGTCACGGCCAGTAGATAGCAATATTTCTGATGTGATTCCCTTACTTGATAAGAGAGTTCACAAGTTACTCGTGAACGTGCCGAACCTTTCGGCTGATGAAACGTCGGCTCTTATCAACCCGGTTGTAGGGGACCGAGCAAACATCATGCATGCAGGACTTCAGTTTGTTGAGCTAATGCCTCCCGGGGTCGATAAAGCTTTTGGGCTCGAAAGGCTCTGTGAACAAAGACAAATAAACGCAAAACAAATACTCGCCTTCGGTGACATGCCCAACGATGACGCGATGCTCAAAGCCGCTGGTTGGGGGGTAGCGGTAGCCAATGCTCATCCCGATACTTTGCGAGCGGCTGATGAGGTGACCGATTCAAATGTCGATAATGGGGTCGCCAAGGTTCTGGAAGAAATGTTGGATCTTAGCTGAGACCTTCATTGACTAAATTTAGGAGAGCAGCGTGCACGAGTTCTATCTCGCGGCGTTCAACAAATTCGCCTTGGGTGTGGGCTATCGAAGCGTCCCCTGCGCCGAAATTCGATGCTGGTATCCCATTTACGGCGAAACGTGCGACATCGGTCCATCCAAGCTTTGCTCTGACCTCAAGGTTGTTACGGGTTATGAGTTGGCGCAGTAACGGGTGGGTCAGCGCAGGCATAGCGGGTTGTGAATGATCGTCAATTAACAGCTGGTCGAAGTCACCTAATAGTTCTGCGACGTGCTCTTCTGCTTCTCCCGGAGTGCGGTCCGGCGCATACCGGTAGTTGACGGTCAGGGTCGCTTCGTCAGGGACAACATTCCCCGCGACGCCGGCTTCCACATATACCGCCTGCATTGCTTCGCGATACTCGCAGCCGTCCACAACAGGCCGACGGCCTTCATACTGTTCTAACGCTCGCAAAATAGGCCCGAGCCGATGTATCGCGTTTCGTCCCTTCCAGGGGCGCGCTGTGTGAGCCCGTTCACCTTCGTACAACGCCTTAACTCTGAGGGTTCCCTGACAACCTGCTTCGATAGCAGCAGACGTTGGTTCCCCGAGAAGCGCTACATCACCATCAACGAGCTGGGGATGGGTTTCAAATAGGTGGCTCAGCCCGTTGTATTGCGCAGCTACTTCTTCGCAGGGATAGAACACGAACGTCACATCGACTGCTGGCTCATCGACTGCGAGGGCAGTCGCCAACTGAGCTGCCAGTCCCCCTTTCATATCGCAGGCACCTAACCCATAGAGCCGGTTTCCCTCGATGCGGGCTTGCTGGTTTCCGTTCGCTGGGACTGTGTCGAGATGACCGGCGATCACTAAGCGATGTTCGTTGTTTAGGTCAGATCGCGCAATGACGCTGTCACCTACTCGATCCACTGCCAAGTTTGAACCATCTCTCAACCGTCGCTCAAACAGGTCGGCTAAAGCCGTCTCTTCGTGACTTTCCGATGGAATGTCGACTAGCTCCGCAGCGAGGTCAAGGAGATCAATCACTCCTCCAAGGGTACGGTTTGATGCTCGAGTGACCTAGCTCATACCCAATCGCTGTTCTAACAACTGAATTCGTTCATCACTTTGAACAGCAGCTATACGGACGTATCCGTCGCCAAGGGGTCCATAGAATTCCCCGGGCGATGCCAATAATCCGATGTCTTCCAGAAGGCGTTCTACGAAGGCCCATGCATTTCCTTCGGGCGCTGGGACCCACAGATAGAAACCTCCTCGAGGCAACGGAGCTTCTACACCCATATTGGAGAGAATGTTCGACAAACGATTGAGCCGATTCCAGTAGGTCTCGCGTTGTTTTTCTACGTGGTCTTGGTCCGACAGAGCAGCAACTGCAGCAGCTTGCGCCGGGCCTGGAACCATGAATCCGGCGTGTTTACGGACCTCTCGTAAATAATTAACTAAGTCCGGGTCGCCCGCATAGAAGCCAGCCCTAAGTCCAGCGAGGTTTGAGCGTTTCGACAAGGAATGCACTGATACGACACCGTGGGTGCCTGAGGACAGGATGGTTCGGGGCGAACCATCCCAAGTGAATTCGCAATAACATTCGTCACTGAAGACTGGGATCTGATTGGTTCGTCCCCATGTTGCTGCGGCATCTAAATCATCTAAGCCCCCTGCGGGATTCCCTGGGGTATTGACCCATAGAAGAAGAGCCCGAGCTCGGTCTTCTTCAGAAACTGCCTCGAGTTGGATTGACCAGTTTTCGTCTACCGGGACAGCTACGGATCGACATCCGGCGAGAGTGGCCCCCATCTCATAACTCGGATAACTGACCGCTGGGTACAACACTGTGTCGCGATTGGGATTGCGCAATTTCATCCAATGAGGAAGGCCAGCCACGAATTCCTTCGTTCCTACTGCTGCAGCAATTTCAGTAGCGGGGTCGATCTCGCAACCGAAGCGGTTCAGTACCCAAGAGGCAATCTCTTCTCGAAAGGCAACGGTCCCGATTGATGGTGGGTAGCTACGTTCCATGTCAGAGTTAGCTAATGCTTCAACAACTTGCTTGGGTGGAGCGTCAATCGGGGTACCTATTGAGCAGTCAACTATTCCACCTTCGTGATGGTCAGCGAGCGGTTTTAACTCGTCGAGCCGGTCGTAGGGGTAAGGAGGTGGCTGAAAGCCTTCTTCGTCTCTCATCTCGTTTCCTCGGAACTAGTTGCATGGATGAATTCGGCTAGGAGATCCTGAGAAATTTCGTCTAAACGAGCTCGGATTCTGGCCCCGTCTTCCTTGTGTTCTTCCATCAGGACTTCACCCTCGCGGTGCACAGCTGCAATGACATCACCGCGACTCCATGGGATCAGCAAGTCAACTACCTCGGTCAAGCTTCGCAGGCGGCCGCCAACGGAAGAAAGAAGGTGTTCTAGGCCTTCACCGGTACGCGCCGACAGGGCAAGGGAACCTTCATGTCGGTGAAGGAGATGTTGGAGACCTTCATCTTTAACTTGATCAGATTTGTTGAAAGCGATGAGTTCAGGTACGTCTCCAGCTCCGATGTCCCTTAACACTGAACGGACCGCCGTCATTTGGCCTTCCGGGTCGGGTCCGGCGCCGTCAACTACGTGGACAAGCAAATCTGCTTCAGCCACCTCTTCGAGAGTCGATTTAAACGCTTCGACTAAGCCGGTTGGAAGTTTTTGGATGAAACCAACGGTGTCGGTCATTAGTACGGTTTCGCCACCGGGTAATTGTAGACGGCGGGTCGTGGCGTCAAGAGTTGCGAAAAGTCGATCTTCTACGAGCACTCCAGCTCCGGTGAGGCGATTGAGCAGCGTTGATTTTCCGGCATTGGTGTATCCAACAATGGCCACCGTGTGAAAGCGGGAACGTCGTCGCGATTTTCGTTGATTTTTTCTTGTTCGCCTTAAACCGGATAAGTCTTTTTCCAGTTTTGCCAATCGTCGTTGAATTCTTCGTCGGTCTACTTCGAGCTGAGTTTCGCCTGGTCCACGCGTTCCTATACCTCCGCCCTGTTGGCTCAGCTGATTTCCTCTGCCGCGTAACCGCGGCAAGTTGTATTTGAGTTGGGCTAACTCAACTTGGGCCTTTCCTTCAAGGGTTGTCGCGTTCTGAGCGAAGATGTCGAGGATCACCGCCGTTCGGTCTAACGCTGTTCGTTTAAGGATCTTCTCTAGGTTGAATTGTTGGGCTGGACTGAGTTCGTCATCAAATACGACAGTGTCGGCATCTACCCCGTCTGAGGTCTCTTGAATCTCGGTTGCCTTACCTTTTCCGACGTATGTAGCCGGATCTGGGGCTTCTCGCTTTTGAATGACTCGGTCTACCGGGTCCGCACCTGCAGTATCAACCAGTTGAGCGAGTTCGTTGAGGTTCGCTTCCACCTGATCATCTGAAGCACCTGGGAGCTGAACTCCGACCAACACAATCTGTTCGCGAAAGGACCGATCGATTAGGCCTGTCGCTTCACCAGCAAATTCTCCGAAACCTCCGCGGTGGGTGGCGTCGTCAGTCGGGTCGTCGAAAGAATTTGTCATACGGAAATTTCGATAGCTCCGACATATTCGGCAGGCCCGATCAATGTTGGTTCTTCACCTACAAGAACTTGAACCACTCCGCCTGGCATTTGGACTTGTACTTCTTGACCTACGAGACCCCATTGGTGAGCTCGAACGGCCGCTGCTGTCGCTCCAGTGCCACAGGCTTGGCTTATCCCCACTCCCCGCTCCCAAACCACCATGTCGATAGCGGTTAAGTCCTTATCGCTTACGGAGATCCATTCGATGTTGATTCCATCCGGATAGAAGGCCTCGTATCGAGCACCCAAATCTGTCATATCGACTGCTGAATGGTCATCTACCACCACTACCAGGTGTGGGTTCCCAAGATCAGCGGTACCTACCATCGAATCTCGGAGATCTTTGCCTATTTCGTCATGAACTCCTGGACCCGGCCCCACTGCTCCCATGCCCACGGTGATTTGCGCCTTGGGGCCATCTCCGTCTATCGCAACGCGCCGACGTCCGCCAGCTGTGTCGATCTCGAGAGACACGGGACCGGTATCGTTCGCCATTGCATAGGCCTGGGCGAGACATCGGATGCCGTTACCACTCATCTCAGCGAAAGAACCATCTGAGTTGTGGAGCATCATAGAAAGGTCTGCACCGTTGCTGCCCGGAAGGCCCAGTATCAAACCGTCTGCACCTATACCTGTGCGGCGGTCACACATTTGACTCGCAAGTTCGCTGATTCGCTCTGGTTCTTCACGCGTCAAGCAGATAAGAAAATCGTTTCCTAGACCGTGGTGTTTCGTTAGCTGCATAGAAGGCTCCTACACCATTGTCACAGTTCTTGACCGTATTCCTACGACGAAATTTCATTAATGACAGTGCCGAGTTGGTCACTGGGTACCCATTCCACGCGAGGGTCACGCTTAAACCAGCGTTGCTGCCGCCTCGCGAAGCGTTTCGTCCGCTGAATTGCTAAATCGAGGGCATCGGCGAACGACGTCTCCCCATGAATATGGGCCAACAGCTCCTTGTATCCAAGTGCTTGTCCCGCTGTCGTAGAGAGCTCGGTTTCTGTTAATGAGCGAACCTCTTCTAAGAAACCAGCGGCAATCTGGTCCTCGTAACGCTGCCGTATTCGTTCATCTAGCTCGCTACGATCAATTTCGATTCCGACAATTCGATAGGGGACGTCGGGGTAGCTGTCTAAACCTGGACCAAAAGATGAGAACGGCTCGCCGGTTCCAATTGAGACTTCGAGTGCTCGGATTATTCGCCGACGGTTGGTGTTCTCCATTCGTGCTGCACCTACCGGGTCAAGTTCTTTGAGTCGCTTATGGAGCGCCTCGGTGTCATGCTCCTCATCTAGTTGCGACGCTATTTGAGTGAACCGTGGAGGAGGGGTCAGCCGATCAACGATCGCCCGCACGTAGAGCCCTGTACCTCCGACAAGCACCGGGACCCCATCTCGTTCCTCAATGTCTCTCCGTACAGAGTCGTGAGCTTGCTGAAAGTCAACGAGGGTGAAACTTTCGCTGGGTTCAACTAGGTCAATTAAGTGATGAGGAGTTTCGAGCTGCTCTTCAATGGTTGGCTTAGCAGTACCGATATTCATCTTGCGGTACACCTGCATTGAGTCAATCGATAACAACTCAACTCCACGAACCCGTCGAGCGATTTCTAATGCGAACGCGGATTTACCGCAAGCAGTTGGCCCTACGACAACTATCGGGCTCTTTTGCAGTTGCGCACGCGTAGTCAGGAAGACACCACTGGTATTCGGGTTCGATGTTTTGCCACCGCCGTCACTTCGAGAAGTTCGCCTACCAGGTTGAAGGTGCGGGCTTCGGTTACTCGGACTTGAGCGTAAGAACCTGGTCGAATCTTTTGCTGGGCAGGGAAGTGGACTAGGCGATTGTGGCGGGTACGACCGGTGAGCATTTCACTATCGCGTTTCGACGGCCCTTCGACGACCACTTCTTCTTCGTGACCGATTCTCGACTCATTGCCCTTGAGGCTCGTTCTTTCGATGACCCGACGGAGCCGTTCCATACGTTCCGCCGAAGTCTTCGCTGGAACGAAATGCTCCACTAATTCAGCTGCTTCAGTGCCAGGTCGCGGTGAATAGACAAAGGTATATGCATTGTCGAATCTGACCTCAGCGGCCACTTCGAGGGTTCTTTCGAAATCGACATCCGTTTCTCCCGGGAATCCGACGATGATGTCTGTGCTTAAAGCCAGGTCAGGTATTTGTCGTCTAGCTGCATCTACTTTTTCGATGTACCTATCGGCGGTGTACCCACGATGCATCGCGGACAGGACCTTGTCGCTCCCAGATTGCAGGGGAAGATGAAGATGTTCACAAACTTCTGGGACCTGAGCCATTGCGTCGATAGTTTCCGGGCGAAGATCCTTTGGGTGCGGACTGGTGTACCGCACTCTCCGAATTCCACTTACCTCAGCGACAGAGCAAAGTAGGTCAGAAAATAGTGGCCGGGCTGTGTGGGGTCCGCGTACCCAGGCTTCTCCGACTAGTTCACTGGACTCGGCCGATACTTCGGTGCCGCGAAGTTTCAGGGTGAGATCTCGGCCGTAGCTGTTGACGTTTTGACCAAGCAGGGTGACTTCAGTTACCCCGGCTATCGCTAATTGTTCGACTTCACCTATGAGTTCGCTGTACGGCCGAGATATCTCTTTTCCTCGAACGGATGGGACGATGCAGAACGCACATGAGTTGTCGCATCCAATTTGGATGGTTACCCAAGCAGCATGATGCGCGTCACGCTTAACAGGCAAGGCGGAAGGAAATGACGCTGATTCCTCGACGATTTCGGTGATAGGGCCGCTAACGCGAGCCTGGCCCAATAGATCAGTTGCCCGCCCCACATTGTGTGTCCCAAAAACCACGTCTACATGGGGGGCTCTCTGTTGGATACCGTCACGATCTTTTTGAGCCAAGCAACCTCCAACAGCTATCTGCAGGTCGGGTCGTTCTTCCTTCAGCTTCTTGAGGTTGCCTAGTTGACCGTAGAGCTTGTTATCCGCGTTCTCCCTGATACAGCAGGTATTCAGAACAATGACATCGGCATCATCGAAGGATTCGGTCTGCTCTAGGCCCTCCATCTCGAGGAGGCCGGCGATGCGTTCCGAATCATGTTCATTCATCTGGCACCCATAGGTGCGCACTACATACCTGCGGTTCACGTTTATAAGGTTATTGGGCGAAACTCGTTGTTATGGGTCGAGCGTGGCTCACCTGGTCGCAGTCGATCGAACAGTCTTTACCGCTGGGTGAACACAAAGTGGTCTGCCATGTTCTCTCGAATTTCAGACATGTGACCTAGGTACTGTTTCATTGTCCCGTTGTAATTGCCGTCCTGACGGCGATTATCGGCTCCTTCAAAGTTGTAGTAGCCAGGGGTGCAATCACGATTCCTATTAGTTTTCCCGCGATGGGCGATCACTTCTTGCACCCATTGCTCTTCTGCTTGGTGGGTGCAATCGAGGCTGTGTATGTCATTTTGGCGAACAAAATCGATGCACTCAGCGATATGTTCCCCCTGACTATTCAGCACATCCGTCAAATTGAACGCGAAGAAGGCCTGGTACCCGCCCATGATGAACAGGTTGGGGTAGCCCTGTGAATGTATGCCAAGCAGGGTACGGATACCGTCAGAATATTTAGCGTTGAGATCCAGTCCTTCTTCACCGATGATCTGGTTATAGATACCCGTTTGTTGCACTTCAAAGCCGGTTGCATAAATCAACACATCAACTTCGTATTGCACACCGTCAAACACAGGTCCGTCTTCGTTGATTTGAGTTATGCCCTGACCTTCGGTGTCGACGAGTGTGACATTGGGTCGATTAAAGGTTGGTAAATACTCGTTGTGAAAACACGGCCGCTTGCACATGAGCATGTACCAAGGTTTCAAGGATTCTGCAGTATCGGGGTCTTCGACGACTTCGTCGATCCGGTTGTGAATTCGCATCATGGCATCAATGTTGGCGTTTTCTTGGCGACGAACTTTTTCTTCGCGAGACATGGCTGCCCTTCTCGCTTTCACCGCATCAGACATTTGCGGTCCTTCAATCGCTCGCGAACGACGTGCTGCCTGCCAACCTGGCTCTAGGGTCTCTGCCCACTCTGGATCAGTTTCCCAATCATCTCTCACATCGATAGAAGACGGGGTCCGTTGAAATACGTAAAGCTCTTTCGCTTTTTTTCCCAACTCCGGTATTGCTTGAACTGCGCTAGCTCCGGTGCCAATTATTCCGACTCGTTTGTCTTGGAGATTTTCGAGGTTTGATCCCGTGTATTGGTAATCCCACCGTGAGGTATGAAAGGAGTGGCCGGCGAATTGATCTACCCCTTCGATCTTTGCGAGCCTCGGCTTGGAGAGCGTGCCGTTGGCACAAACGACGAAACGGGCCCTCATCGTGTCGCCTTGATCGGTTTCGACTATCCACATCTCTGATTCTTCGTCCCAGACCGTAGAAATGACCGTAGTTCCAAAGACGGCAAGGTCGTATAGGTCGAACCGTTCTGCGATCATCTTGCAGTACTCGTATATCTCTTCTCCTCCGGCGTAGTGGCGGCTTGGAACGTAACCTGTCTCGTCTAACAACGGCAGGTAGTCGTAGGCAACAACGTCACAGGCAACCCCCGGGTAGCGGTTCCAATACCAGGTACCTCCAACATCGGCCCCACGTTCAACGATCCGTATGCTTTCCACACCCTTTTCTCTCAGCCGGGCAGAAGTGAGTAAGGCTGAGAAGCCACCGCCGATAAACAAGACCTCCACCGAGTCGTTGAGAGCTTCTCTGTCTTCGACCTGGTGACCGTAGGGATCGACAGCATATTTCGCTAGGTCACCGCTCAAATCAGAGGTGTAGTTATCTGTACCGGGTGGGCGGTAACCCAACCTGAGGTCCCGTTCGGACGCAAACTTTTCTTTGACCTGTTCGTAATATTCCTGAGGTGGTCGTTCTTTACCATCACGTGTGTAGTCAAAGTTGAATATGTTCTGCGGCTTCTCTTGCTTGTCGGCCATCACACCTATCCCTGAACGAGTTCCAATTCAAGTAAAGCTATAGCGCTAGACGGCATACTGATGGCTCAACAGACACAAATGCTCAACATCGGTCTATCAACACACCATCAATTACTAATTTCAACTTTGCAGCAGACAGATCTGTTGATGACTATTCATCAACAGCATCAAGAACTTCTTCAACCTCAGCTTCGCTGTCGACTACTTCGCCTTCAGCTTCGACCTCTCCAATGCCGAGCTGGGACCTGATACGACCATCAATCTCAACCATTACTTCTGGGTTGTCCGTCAAGAACTGTTTGGCGTTTTCACGACCTTGGCCAAGTTGTTCACCTTCGTAGGTATACCAAGCACCTGATTTCTTGACGATTCCTTGTTCCACTCCAACATCAACGAGTGAACCCTCACGGCTAATTCCTTTGCCGTACATGATGTCAAATTCAGCTTGTCGAAACGGCGGAGCGACTTTGTTCTTCACAACTTTGATGCGCGTCCGTCCGCCTGTTATCTCACCGTCAGACTTGATCGCCTCGATCCTACGGATATCTATTCGGACCGACGAGTAGAACTTCAGGGCCCGCCCGCCCGGTGTCGTCTCAGGACTACCGAACATGACACCGATCTTTTCTCTCAACTGGTTGATAAAGATGACGATGGTTTTGGTTTTATTTAGATTGGCGGTGAGTTTACGTAAAGCTTGCGACATCAGACGAGCTTGTAAGCCGACGTGGGTGTCTCCCATTTCACCTTCAATTTCGGCACGTGGCGTTAAAGCAGCTACCGAGTCAATTACGACGACATCGACCGCCCCGGAACGAATAAGCATGTCGGTGATTTCAAGAGCCTGCTCACCAGTATCAGGCTGCGAGATAAGTAATTCGTCAACGTCAACGCCAATGTTTTTGGCATAGTCAGGATCCACGGCGTGTTCAGCGTCTACGTAAGCGCAGATTCCGCCAGTACGTTGAGCTTCTGCTACGACATGCATCGCCAAAGTAGATTTTCCTGAAGCTTCAGGGCCATACACCTCAACGACTCGACCGCGAGGAAGGCCACCAATGCCGAGAGCCATGTCGATTGCCAAACTGCCTGTCGACACAGCTTCAACTTTCATTTGGCCCCGGTCACCCATCTTCATAACAGCGCCTTCGCCAAATTGACGCTCAATCTGTGACAGTGCCATATCGAGTGCTTTTTCTCGTTCCACGCTGCTGGTCCTCCTCGGACGTATCTTTGGCTTCACCTGAAGCCAACTTTGGTTAACGGGCAGATACTCAACCCTGTTGGTGGAAACCGTACGGTCAGGGTCAGACCCTGAAATTGTTCGGACAGAATTAAGGTACATCCGAACACCTGTTCGGGCAAGTATCGAACGAATGTTCTATAACGCGAGATCTCAAGCATTCATTCGGTGAAGCCGCGAGACTCTTTAGATGAGCACCTACATAGCCGATGAAGAATTCGAATTTCTGAAGATCGAACGTACAAACGGGGTGGGGTTCGTGACTATCGATGCCCCCCCGATGAACGTCATGACCCCCTCCTTATTTCGAGAGCTAGCGAAATTTGGGGCGCAAGTGTCCGAAGACGACTCAGTCCGTGTCGTTGTCCTGAGAAGCGATGACCCAGACTTTTTCATCGCCCATTTTGATGTTTCGGCAATTTTGGAATTCCCAGTCGAGGGACCGGCCGAGAAACCTGAAGAGTTGGTTGGCTTTCATTTGATGTGCGAGACCTACAGGACAATGTCCAAGGTGACGATTGTCGAAATTGGCGGTCGAGTCGGCGGCGGAGGTAGCGAGCTATCAATGTCGTGCGACATGAGATTTGGCGCGCTGGGTAAAACAGTAGTGAATCAAATGGAAGTTCCTATCGGAATACTTCCCGGCGGCACTGGAACCCAACGACTACCTCGCCTGGTAGGTCGAGGTAGAGCGATGGAAATCATTTTGGGAGGCGTCGACATCGATGCTGAAACTGCCGAAGCCTGGGGCTATCTGAATCGAGCGCTTCCAGCCGATGAGTTGCGCCCGTTCGTAACCGACCTAGCTTTGCGAATCGCTTCCTTTCCACCTCATGCTGTGGCCCTAGCTAAAGAAGCGGTAAACAACGCGGACACTCTTCCATTGAGTGACGGATTGATGGAGGAGCGTTACCTTTTTCAGCGGCTCCTGCGAACCCAAGAGGCTGAACCAGCGATGCGCAGTTTCCTAGATTCCGGCGGTCAAACCCGGGAAGCCGAGAAGCGGATGGGCCAATTAGTCACCGAGGTCGATTGGTCATAGAGGGCGCGACCGCGTCATAGCTGCTAACGAAATTGAGGCGCTACTTGCTCAATAAAGAGGTCCATCGACTCTTTTTTGCGTTCGAGCGGCCCGAAGGTGAAGTCGGGGACTATCAACTCGTCTAACCCCACCTCGGAGTAGGCCCCAACTATGTCAATCACTTCCGTGGGTGTTCCAACGATCGTGGCTCGCCCGAAGTCGGTATCGCGAAAACGTGAGAGTTTCTCTTCGTCTTCGGCAATAAACATCAAGGCGCAGGCCGATCTTTGGATTTCTTCTGCGTCGCGTCCGACGTCTTCGCAGTGAGAATTCAATACCCCACAGAGTTCTGATATGTCTTCGGGCATTCCCCAATAGTTCCATTCGTCGGCATGAAGCGCTGCGGTCCGCAATGTCCGCTTACGACCCCCACCTCCGATCATGAGGGGAACCTTGTTTTGTATCGGTTTAGGATCAAGAGGAGCGTCGATAACGCTGTAATGCTCACCTTGAAAATCAGTGCGGTTGTTGGCCAACAGCGAGGTTATGATCTCCACCGCTTCGTCGAGCCGGTCTAGGCGGCCTTTGACGGTAGAAAAGTCGAACCCATACTTTTCGTGTTCGTTTTCCTGCCAACCTGCGCCTATGCCGAGCACCACCCGGCCACCAGATATGTGATCGATAGTTGTCGCAATCTTTGCGGTGAGGGCCGGATTCCTGTAGGTGTTTCCAGCCACTAACGGGCCAATGCGTACACGGGGAACACAAGCGGCTATCGCTGCCAATACCGACCATGCCTCATGGATCGGTTGGTCAACATTTTCTTCATTGGGCATGAAGTGATCGGCATACCAGATGCCATCCCATCCAGTGCTTTCTGCGTAGCGGCACCCTTCAAGAGTGTCTTCCCACGATTGACCATTACCTGTCCAGAAGCTAAAGCGCATGGCGACAGCCTGTCAGAAGTCACGGCCGATTGCGAAAACTGACCGTTACAACAGCGGTCGAGAGTCAACGACAGTGTGGGCGTGCCCTCCCGAGTCGATACGACTTTCAACTAATAGCAACCGATCAGCTCGGAAAACCCCTTCAATCGGTGTTCCTTCTATCTCCGCGCTGTCGGTTTCTTTCATTCGACCCAGGGTGATGTGGCCAACAAATGGCAGCTGATCATGTGAACCGTGCGATGCCGTAGCAGTCCGAACTTCCTCAGCGACATCCGACAAGCCATCAACAGGGACCATGAGAATCTGCTTGCCGAGCCGACTTACCCTCGGACCTAAACTTCCGACGGCTTCCTGCGCTTCTATCTGACAGAACAGTCGCTCGAGTTGTCCCATGTCAGCGTTTTCGAAAAATTGGATCGTTATGTGCCACCGATCCGGAAAACTCCAACTAATTCCCTGCTCACTGCGATCCAACTCAAGCAGATTGGCACGGATCGACTCGGGAAGTGGAACCGCTATGAAGGCTCTGGTCACGGTTAAGAGCGAGACCCTTCAAGGTGAAGCCTCAGAAGATTCAGCAAAGAAATGACGCTGAACTGGCGAATCCTTTCGAGATCACCCGGAAGGCTCACCTGTTCCACCGTCTCAAAACCCTCCATCGACACGGCCAGCCATGCAGTTCCGAAGGGATGAGACTCGGTAGCTCGAGCCGGGTCTTCTATGGAGGTTGTGGCGATGCCGACATCTGACACCAAAATTCCTCGGGCGACACGCGCTAGCTGCAGGGCGGCTTCATCTGGCTTCCACGCACCAGGGTCTCCTTTAAGTAGATACGACAGGATCCCGGCACCACGAGCTGCAACCCCCCCTGAAAATGCTTCAGTCCCACTTCGAGCTGTTGCTAGGCGGTGAGCGAGATACCCCGCTGTAGTTGTTTCTACGACCCCAAGGCTCAACCCTCTGTCGGCAAGAAGAGTCAGAACCGTTGACTCCATGTTGTCTTCGTCGACGGCGAATACTAGGTCGCCAAGTAATTCTCTTAGGAAGAGTTCTTCTTCTTGAAGGACTCGATCAACCTCAGTGGAAGTCGCAGCTTTTGCCGTAATCCGGACCTTTATGCCTTCGACACCGCTTGCAAGAAAAGCAAGTGTCGGATTCCCCGCTAGCTCTAGGTCGCTTATGCGCTCGCTGAGTATCTCAGCAAGTCCAGATTCGCTTTGACCCCATGTTCGTAGCACTCTGCTTTCAATCACAGAAGTGATTCCCGATCGAGCCTGCAGGTCGGGAAGGACGGTTCCGAGAACCATTTCTTTCATTTCGTAAGGAACTCCGGGAACCGCATATATGACTTTCTGGTCGCCGTTCGCTGCTTCTACTGGCACAACCAGACCGGGAGCTGTTCCTGGCTGCTGGGCCATAGTTCGAGCACCCTCAGGCACCATGGCCTGGCGCAGGTTGTTCTCGGGCATCTCGCGACCCCGGGCTTTAAACATCTCTCGAATCCGGTCTGCTATTCCTTCATCAAGAACCAAGTCAGATTCGACAACGCTCGCTATGACTTCGCGGGTGATGTCATCTTGAGTGGGTCCCAAACCACCGCACATTATGACCGCGTCACTTCGCTCGAGACCTAACTGCACCGCTTCCTCTATCCGAGTCCAGTTGTCACCGACTTTGGTTTGGTAGTGACTGTCGATACCTGCGAGCGCCAGTTGTCCGCCGATCCATGAGGAGTTGGTATCGACGATCTGCCCAAGTAACAGTTCGGTGCCAACAGCTATTACTTCACAATTCATGTCCTGACCCTATTGCTCTTGGCACCCCGTGTGGGCACTTCTAACAGATGGGCTTAGCAGAACGCCGATACCAAGGCCTTAGAGGTCGTCACCTAGTTGGGCCTGGGCCATTTTTCGAGCACCAACCATGTAGGAAACTCCCGTTTGGAAAGTCAACAACACTGCTAGCCACAGCGTTGCGGTCGCAATCCAATGAGCTGAGCTCGCTATCGGCGGAATAACCGCGAACCCGATAGCCCACAGCTGGACGAAGGTCTTCCATTTGGCCATCTTCGTCGCGGGGACCGTGATTCCCCGGCGTCCAGCTCGAGACCTGTATGCGCTGATTACTAATTCCCGAACCGCGATTATCGCTACTGGAACCCAGTGGAACTGGTCATTGACTACCAGGGCAAACATTCCGCCCAATACCAGTACCTTGTCTGCAAGGGGATCTAGGAAAGCTCCGGATCTAGTAGCGCCTTGTCGTCGTGCCAACCAACCATCGGCAAAATCAGACATACCAATCGTAAATCCGACAGCAAAAGTCACCCATGACGCATCGCTATTGGCGATGAGTAACACGAATACTGGCGTCGCCAAGATGCGGGCTACGGTCACAAAGTTGGCAGGGGTAGCAAGCGCAGTCGGCCCGTAGGTGGGACAGCCTGTTTCGTCCGCTTCTTCCATCAAGGCACTTCTGCTAGCACAGCTTCAAGGTCGGGACCTTCTGACTGGGTGACAACCACATTATGAATCTCGCCGGGCTTCAGAATCGGGGGAACTTTTACTATCCCATCTATCTCGGGCGCTTCTCGATGGGACCGCCCGACGCCGGGAACATCGATCAACACTTCAATCTTTTGCCCGACAAGCTGATCACGACGATCAGCCGTTATTGCGTCTTGAATTTCACTTAACTCTGCGTGCCGCTCTCTCATAAGTTCTTCGGCAACTTGTTCTTCAAGATTGGCCGCATACGTGCCCTCTTCGCGCGAGTAGGTAAAGAAACCGCACCAATCCAACTGGGCTTCTTGCAACCACGACGCAAGCTCAGCCTGATCATCCTCGGTTTCTCCGGGGTACCCGACAATAAAATTGGACCTGAACACCGCTTCCGGACATAACTCACGGATTCTCCTGATCCGCTCCAGAAACTTTCCGCCATCACCCCATCGTCTCATCCGCCGCAAATGGCTGCGTGTCACATGTTGAAGCGACAAGTCGAAATAAGGCAATCCACCAGCCAAGACCGCCTCAATCAGCGCGTCGGAGAGGTCGGACGGATATAGATATAAAAGCCGGACTCGCTCGACTCTTTCCCTCACTGCGTTGACTAGAGAAACGATTGACCCTCGCCTCCCTAGGTCCGAGCCATAGCTAGCTAAATCCTGAGCAACCAACACGGCTTCGCGTATTGAAAGATCATCGATCTCAGCCAAGATCGAATCAACCTCGCGACTTTTTTGTGGACCACGAAAGGATGGAATCGCACAAAATCCGCATGCCCGGTCACAGCCCTCGGCAATCTTGACGTAGGCCCACGGGAGACTTGCCGCCGGTCGGCGCAAATTAAGCAGATCAAACTGAGGTGCTTGCGCTTCGGCACTCACTGACAACCCAACAGGTTTCCGAGTGAGGTTGACTGGGACACCGAAACCGGCGACGTGATCTACCTCAGGTAATGCTTCAACCAGTTCATCTCCGTACCGTTCCGCAAGACATCCAGTTATCACGATGCGGGAGCCCGGCATTCGTTCCTGTTCCAGCTGCAAAACTGCGTTAATTGATTCCTCCCGGGCTTCTTCGATGAACGCGCAGGTGTTAACCACCACCAAGTTTGCCGACGACACATCTTCAGTCGGAACTAGGCCATCATCGATCAGGGTGCCCGCGATCTTGTCTGAGTCAACTTGATTCTTGGGGCACCCCAACGTGTGTAGGTGAAAACGTTGTTGAGGTTCAACCATTGCATCCCTAGGGTACGGCGTCGCGGGCATGTATCGATCTGAAACAGGACGGTAGTGTTGGCCTATGGCTCCGGTTCCTCCTCTGGTCGAGAAGCAACGAACCCAATTCCTGATTCAGGGTATGACCTGCACTGCATGTGCAACTCGGGTTGAAAACGCTTTGTTGAACCTCGACGGAGTCGAAACCGCTCACGTCAATTTCGCTACCGCAACCTCCCTTGTCTGGCATGGCCACGAACTCGATTCATCAACCATGAGTGAAGTAGTAGCAGATCTCGGATATCGGGCCATAGAGGACGGCAACAGGCAACAAATCCAATCCTTAACCGAATCGGCTCTCAGGCGAAAAACCATTCCGGCTTTAGTCATCGCTCTGTTTGCTATGGCAACAATGTTCGTTCAGTTCCCTGGCAGCGACTGGGTCATTGCAGCATTTTCTACAGTATGTGTCTGGTGGGCTGGTTGGACTTTTCATCATGCGGCACGTCTCCAGGTACTTCACAGATCCCTGGCGATGGACACTCTTATCTCGTTAGGAACCTTGGCAGCGTGGTCATGGTCCATGGTGGTCCTCGTACTCAATCTTGATCACAGCCTTCACTTCGGGGGAGCGAACGCGATAGTCGCTTTCGTTCTTCTAGGAAAATGGTGGGAAGCACGAGCAATGCGGACATCCGGCGACTCATTGCGCGCGCTGGCAGACCTGACCCCAAAACAAGCGCTACTTCGCGACGGCAGCGAGTTACCCGTTGAAGAACTCGTGGTTGGCATGGAATTCATTGTTGCCCCGGGAGAACGAGTAGCGACGGATGGTGACGTGATCGAAGGATTCTCAGAAGTAGACGTGTCTCAGACCACGGGAGAATCGATACCCATACAAGTTTCACCCGGCTCAGGAGTCGCTGGTGGTGTTCTCAACGGCCCGGGAGCTTTAGTTGTCAGGGCAACAGCGGTAGGGGAAGACACCGAACTGGCCAGAGTTGCGAGGCTCGTTGAGGACGCTCAAGCCACTCAAGCACCAATACAACGCCTCGCCGATTCGGTTGCCGCGAGGTTCGTGCCGCTTGTGATTCTTGTTGCTTTGGGCACTCTTGTGGTTCGGTTGATCATCGGTCATCAAGGAAGTGATGCACTGATTGCTGCGGTAGCGGTATTAGTCGTTTCATGTCCTTGCTCGTTTGGCTTAGCGACACCCTTGGCGGTGTTTGTCGGTACGGGGCGAGCGGCCCAGCTGGGTGTAGTCGTCGCCGGAGCCCATGTGTTGGATTCGACACGAGTTGTCGACACCGTTGTTTTCGACAAAACAGGCACTCTGACTAGTGGCGACCCTTCAATCGTAAGTATCGCTTCCACGGCAAATGATGACCCTGTACTCCTGTCGTCGGCCGCTGCGCTCGAATCAAGATCGGGTCATCCGATCGCTCGGGCATTCCAACCCTTGATAAACGGAGAAGCGGAGGTATCAGAGTTCGCCAACCATCCAGGTCATGGAATTACGGGCAGAGTTAACGGAACAGAAATCCGTGTAGGCAAAGCAGAACTATTTACAAGGGTTCCAGTTCAGTTGGAAGACCCGGACTTTGAAGGAACCACGTTGTTTATAGGCCGAGGAGCAACGGCTGAAGCTTCGGTCTCGATTCGAGACGAGATTCGTCCTAATAGCCCCGAAGCGGTGTCTTTGTTGACCGACATGAAGCTTGAGGTTGTTTTACTTTCGGGCGATACCTACAAGGTCGCCGAACGCGTTGCCAATCAACTCAACATAGAGAACGTCATTGCAGAGGTATTGCCTGACCAAAAACGCGACCATATTGCAGCGCTTCAATCAGCCGGAAAATGCGTCGCCATGGTCGGAGACGGCATCAATGACACTCCGGCCTTAGCTACGGCAGATCTAGGCATATCTTTACAGGCCGGAACCGACGCTGCGCGAAACGCAGCCGATCTAACCATCATGACCAACGATCCTCGAGCTGTAGCTGACGGAATCGCTATATCTCGCAGAACCTTGGGAGTCATTAAGGGAAACCTTGCTTGGGCTTTTTCATATAACGCGGTCGCTGTACCGCTCGCAGTGACCGGCTACCTGTCGCCCACTTACGCTGCGATTGCGATGGCTTCTTCATCGTTCCTGGTTGTGGCCAACAGTCTTCGTCTCCGTCAGTTCCATAGCCTCAAAGGCGCAGATTCGAAACCTGTGAACTCGAAAGCCGATATTTCCGCCTAGTCAATAACGACGCGTGTCTCGAGGGTGTTACGAACTCGCGGTCTTAACGCGCATAGTCTCGGGTCCGTGAATGGTCCCACTCATCGCGTCCTTTCAGAGGCCGAAGCTCTCTCGCGTTTAAGAAGTAAGCGAGGACAACCCGGCTACCTAGCCATGTTCAGTTCTTGGCTCGGTGGGATTGTCACGGATCCCGCGTTGATGCAAATCCCTCTGGATGACCATTTGGTGCATCGGGGTCATGGGGTCTTCGACACCTGCACCTTGGGCGGCGGCCGCCTCTATCGCCTCGGTGTCCACATAGATCGACTTCTGACAAGTGCATCTCTTGCGCGGATCGAACATTCTTGGACCAAAGAAGACCTCATCCAGATGGTCACAGATACCGCGAGCCAAGCAGGAATAAAAGACGGTGCAGTTCGCTATTGGCTGACTGCTGGTCCCGGCGGCTTTTCGCCCAGCCCTCAAGAATGCGACGAGGCTTGCTTCTATTGCGTCATTTTCGACCCCATGCCCCTGGGAGGTGCCGGATCCAGCCCAATGTCGTCGGGCATACCTGAAGCCACCGTTTTGGATACGCCCATGAAGCCACCGCTTTTGGCCACCATCAAATCCAACAACTACCTGCTCAACGTCTTGACCCATATGGAAGCAGTCGATCGAGGTGGAACATTCGGTGTTCTAGTCGACGACAACGGATACGTCGCCGAATCTTGCGTATTGAACGTCGCTTTCATCACCAGAGACCAAGTTTTTCGAACCCCCCCATTTGACGGCATTCTCTTGGGCACAACCATTCGCCGAGTAATGGACCTTGCCTCGACGAATCTGGTTCAAGAAGGCCTCATTTCTTCAGTCACACAGTCCCCGATCCTCGCATCGGAAGTCTCGGGCGACTTGATCTCGGAGATGTTCTTATGTGGAGGTGACACACACCTGTTCCCAGTGACCTCTTGGGATCAGATACCTGTGGGAGACGGACAGGTCGGGCCAGTGGCGACGCGACTTTTGGAGCTACTCGAACAAGAAGCGTTCAGTGCCGGTTTTGGAGAGGCCACGGACTTTATAGAAGTGACCTACACCAACTAACAAGGTGGGAAGAAGTTGATGCGTTTTAGCGAAAGAGTGGAGCAACTCGTCCACTCCCCGATAGGTGCAGCACACGCCCTTGTCGGTCTTAGAACCAACGACCGGCCATTACTAGATCTGTCGCAGGCTGCTCCTTCTTTTCCGCCGGCCGATGCAGTAATTGAACGTATAGCTGAAGTTGCACACGAACCCGATGCGGGTCGTTACCCACCTCAACCCGGCTTGCCTCAATTACGCGAAGCATTCGCGAGCGATTTAAGTTCGGGCTACGGGGCTGCCATATCGCCTGAAGATGTACTGATCACTGCCGGGTGCAACCAAGCTTTTTGTTGCGTAGCGAGCGCTTTGACTAGTCCAGGCGATGAAGCAATTTTGGTCGCCCCCTTTTACTTCAACCATGACATGTGGCTAAAAATCGAAGGCGTCGAAGTTCGCCACCTCGAACCTGCAACCAACCTGCTGCCTGACCCCAAACAGGCTGAAACGCTAGTAACCGACAAAACCAGACTCATCACCCTGGTCTCCCCGGGAAATCCCACCGGGGTGACCATTCCCAGAGAAGTAATTCACGACTTCGCCGAATTGGCCCGAACCCACAACCTTGCCCTGATAGTTGACGAGACATATCGATCTTTTCGCGACGAACAAAGTCCCGCTCACCGACTATTCGACAATCCCGATTGGGCCGATCACGTAATTAGCCTCCACAGCTTCTCAAAAGATTTCGCGATTCCTGGCTACAGATGTGGGGCCGCAGTCGGCGGTAAACCGGCAATAACAGAAGCACTCAAGGTGCTGGATTGTCTCGCAATCAGCGCCCCAAGAATCGGTCAAGAAGCAGCCCTAGCGGGTCTTCGTCACGCTCAACAGTGGAGACTTGACCAAGCCTCCAGAATTAAAGACTTGGAACTCCGCTTTCTCGAATCCATGAAGCAACAGCCTGGTGGTTTTGAGGTCATATCTTCTGGTGCTTATTTCGGATGGGTTCGACACCCAAGAGAAGACCTCTCAACTGAAGAGGTAGTGAAGAGACTGGTACTAGACCATGATGTTCTGACCATCCCTGGAACAGCCTTTACGTCTGACGATCAGTCAACGATTCGAATGAGTTTCGCGAATCTCGAACCTCGACAAATAGACGAGTTGCCTTCAAGACTCAGTGAATTCAGCTAGCACCGCATCTAATGTCGTGACGTGGTTACTCCCATCGACCCGCGACCTCGGTCTACGAAAAAAGTTGCTGACGTACCAATAACTCTTGTCGAAGCCGCCTCGTTGGGAACCTTCCAAGCGGCCATCGCTAACTCAATTTCAACTGCCATAGACACCGAGACTGCTTATAACCCGCTCGCCTTTGTTGGACCAAACGCCGCACCGGGCGCTCTACGAGTCATTTCTGCTGCTACTAGAAATTCTGACGGTACAGAACAGGCATGGGTCCTTGACGTCATGACCCTGGACCGATTGACGATCGCTTCGATTCTCAGCGATGTAAAGGCCAAAGCCTGGAATGCTGACTTCGATGCTCGCGTCCTGGACCGCGACCTTTTCGATCCCGCTCGGAAAGCCAACAGCGGTACAACAACAATTTCCTGGTGGGACGCTCAACTTGCCGATGCATTACTGCACCAGGGACGCACGGGCTTTAGCTTCTATCACGGACTCGCCTGGGCGGTTGAGTGGTACTTAGGGTTAACTGCTGAAGGCAAAGGAACAACGCAGCTCTCCTACAACGAGGTTGATCAACTTTCTGATGACCAGGTTCTGTACGCCGCGGCGGATGCCATTGAAACGCTCTGGGTAGCTGACGAAATCAAGAATCGTATCGACGAAGCCGGTCTAGTAGAAGTGTGTCGGTTGGAACAAGAAGCTCGACCATTCTTGGACCACATGGAACGGGTCGGGCTGCCATTCGACTGGCCGGGTTGGGAGCAGCGCCTAGGCCACATGGAACAGCGTCGCACCCAAGTCTCAAGTGAACTTGCAGATCTAACTGGAGGCGGTCAGGCAAGCTTGTTCGGCAACACACTCGAGCCATCTTGGAACCCTGCTAGCGAACGTCAGGCCAAAGAAGTGCTCAACGAATGGAGTCTCGACGAAGTTCTGGCTTGGTCTCTCGCAAAGTTCGGTGAAGCCAGACCGCTGTTACCCACCGATCCTTTGACAGCGACGGTGCTTTCTGAAATCGGGGGTTCTATCTGCGCATCTTTGCTCGAATACCGCGACCTGAGCAAGGTCCTCTCCACCTATGGAGAATCAATTCGAGAACACATCGACGACCTCGGCCGCATGCACTCTGAATACCTACAAGTTGTCGGCACTAACACCGGTCGCCTAGCAAGTCGTCGTCCCAATGCCCAAAACTTTTCACCCAAAATGAAAGAGCACATAAGGCCACCAGATCCTGACCGGGTATTCGTGTATTCAGACTTAAGCCAGGCTGAATTGAGGTTTGCCACTCAAGTAGCAGGAGACGAAAATCTCAGACGTGCATTCTTAGCTGGAGAAGACATCCATTCAGCAACTGCCGAGCGGATGTTCGGAGTGGATATGGCCTCGTTAAGCGCATCTCAGCCTCACATCTACAGTGAATACCGCGACAAGGCGAAACGAATCAACTTCGGAATCGTTTATGGTCAACGCGGCGCAGGACTTGCGAGAAGTCTTTCTCAGGCCGGGGTGGAAACCAACGACGAAGAAGGACGCTTGCTCCTTGAACAATATCTGGGCGCCTACCCGCAGATTGCTTCATGGGTCTCCGACCGAGACAACTTCGTGGAAGGCTTTGCAACCTCGCACCAAGAAATCGACTGGACATTGACACTTCTTTTACACAAGCAGTGGCCGGCAGTCCGTCAAGCGGTCCGCCAACACCGCGACGAGCATCGCAATTGGCCTACAGCAGAAGAAGTTCTGTCTCGTTTGGGTGCACCTTGGACCATCGACGAGGTTGCATGGTCACTTTCGTTCGAGGCACCGGTGGTCATTGACCACAAAGGTGAACTGTTCGGCTTTAACTCATTTACTGAATCAGGTCGCCGTCAACAATTCACATTTCATACCGAAGGAGTGTTGGAACGAGCCGCCAAAATCATCATTAGCTCCCCTAAGGAAGGTCCTCGAAATGTTCGAGAACAACTAACTGGTCGTCATAATCTTGAACTCCAAAAAGCAGGGCAAGCACTTTCGTCCGCCGAAATCACCAAACTCTTGGAAGATCGAAAGATTCGCCGAACGGTCATCGAAGAGGTCCAGCAGACAATGGGTGAAAACGCGATGATCTTGTTGCTAAATCGATCCTTGGAGACTCGCATTTCACAAATGGCCAACGCTTATCGCAACGCTCCCATACAGGGTGGCGTCGCTGACATCATGTTGGAAGCCTACGGCCTTCTACATGAACGGCTCGCTCAATTCGACGAAGCAGTCGGTGTTCAAACCGTGCACGACAGCGTTGTTGTTGAATGCAGACGCAGCGATGCCTCTGCCGTGGCTTCGACGGTCAAAAGCACTATGGAAGAGGCTATGCATACCTGGTGTCCTAATATTCCCGCTCAGGCTGACACCGACATCCGAAACAGCCTTTCTGACCATGACATCATTGAGACCATCTAGCGCGTTACGGCGGGAGTGACCAAATGAGAGTTCTGAACGATGTCGAGATCGCCACATTTCGTTCTGACGGAGTCGTCTGTCTTCCTGGTGCAGTTGACAAAGCTCTGGTAGCAGAAATTCTCGAATCAGTTGACCGACTCATAGAGTCCCCCGGTCGTTTCGGAGGATCTATGACAACTCAAACAGCGTCAGGAATGTTCTTTCAAGATCGCTACCTACATCCGACCCATCAGGATTTCCACCGTTATGCCCGAGATTGCGGCCTCGCCATTTCAGCAGCTACAGCAACGGGGTCAAGCAAAATTCATCTCTATTACGACCATGTGTTCGTGAAGGAGCCTGGCACGCAAGAGCAGTTCGTTTGGCACCAAGATCGCCCGTATTGGGCAGTGGACGGTTCCCAAATTTGTTCAACCTGGTTAGCTCTGACTGACGCCAACACCCAATCGAGCGCTCTTCAGTTCGTTCGGGGCTCGCACCTTTGGGACCGTACCTTCAAACCCGAATATCCGGCTCTGGAGGGCCTCCCTTCGGCGAAGGTCGAGCAAGCCCTTTGGAAGGGCGTTGCGGAGCACATTGACTCTTTCGAGGACGAGTGCCCGGTCTTCGAGGACTACCCCGACCTGTACGAAATCCTTTCCTTCGATGTGGTTCCCGGAGACGTTCTACTGTTCGACTTCAGAACTGTTCATCGAAGCGGACCAAACGACGGCAGCAGCCGTCGTGCTGCGATTTCATGGCGCTGGCTTGGAGATGATGCTTATTGGGATCCGAAGGCTGGCGCGGATCCGATAATTCGCGATGAAGACACCATCTTGAAAGCCGGTGACGCTATAACCGACGAAGATGTCTTCCCTTTGATCCATCGTGCTTAATGCGAAACAACACCTAGTCCGATCGGTCTAGCATCTCGACATGGACATAGACCTTGCTGACCGATTGGAACTTCACGAACTACCAGGACGTTACGGTGACGCTATCGACGACCGAAATTGGGACCGATTAAGGCGAATCTTTACAGACGACGCAGTTTTCGATCTCACTGGCGTTGGGTCACGGCGCCTCGAAGGCCTCGACGACATCGTGCACTTCATGAACGTGGAGGCTGCACACCCTAAAACCCACATGATGACCAATATCTACGTCGACGTCGCTGAAGACACTGTGACAATGAACTTTCGGATCGTGGCTCTACTGGGAAAAGGTTTTGTAGGCACAGCTTCCTACTACGACCATGTCGTGAAAACGGCCGACGGTTGGCGAGTCAAACATAGGGAATGCATGATCCACCGCCGCGACAAGCTCGACGCTCCATGTGATGACAACGAGTAGGTGAGCTACACAACCGGGACTAGCTACCTAATCAGCCAGTAAAGCTAGCTATCCGGCGACAGGCTTCTTCTAGCTGCAGGTCATCAACCCCATAGGAAATTCGCACCCATCCTCTCGAAGTCGCGCCAAAGGCACCGGCATCGAGCACCGAAACGCCCGTTGCCCGATACAGATCCCACGCGAAATCGTTTGCATCGGCGTTATGGGCTCGGACGTCGGCCATCAAAAACATTCCGGCTTCTGGGACGAGAACGGGCAGATCGCTTGCCCGGCTCAGTTCTTTCACCACAAGATCTCGTCGAGCACGATAGATAGCTCGCGCTGTTTCTGTTTCTTCGGCTCCTTCGCGCAACGCTACGTCCGCCGCTTCCATGACAAACCCTGGCAGGCCGTACAGGTTGATTAAGGCCATTTGTCGTAGATGGTTTCCTAATTCAGGAGGGCCTACCGCCCAGCCGCATCGCCAACCGGTCATCGCATAAGACTTGGACACACTGCTTACGGTGACCGTGCGCTCCAGCATCCCCGGCAGCCCGGCAATTGAATGATGAACTCCGTCGAACACAAGGTCGCTGTACACCTCATCGACTACAACCCACAAGTCGTTGCTGACAGCTACCCGAGATATAGCCTCCAACTCATCTCCGTTGAGCGCCACGCCCGTCGGGTTCGATGGGTTGGAGAACACAATACCTCGAGTCGCTGGGGTGACCGCTCGCTCGATCGCATCGACATCTGGCCTGAAGCCTGTCGCAGCAGGTTGTTCTACACGGACTTGCTGAGCTCCCGTGCTAGCGATACAAGCTTCGTATGTGACGTATGCGGGATCCAACACGATCACTTCGTCACCATGACCGAATAGGCATCGACAAGCCGAATAAAAAGCATTTTGAGTGCCAGCCAGTACCGTCACCCATTCAGGTTCTATCTCGACACCTGCCGAGCGCGAAATCTTGTTAGCTATTGATGCTCTTAACGAATGGCGGCCTTCTAGTTCTGTGTAGTGAGTGTCGCCTTTGCGCAGCGCGTCCACGGCTGCATCGACAACAAAGCCAGGTGTCTCTAGGTCCGGATCTCCGATACTCAAAACAATTACATCTTCGCCTCGATCCAAGGCGAGCCGAGATTCGGTCAGAATTTCCCAGGCCTGAGCTCCTTCTCCACCCAGCAGATCAACAAACGGCGCAAACTTCATCGGCCGAAGGGTAGTCCCCCTCGCTAATCTCAACTGAAATATTTGGCTACGATCTAGGTGTCCATCTTTAGCTGCCGGCAGGATAATGACTGAACCAATTAACCGAGAACCCGTTGATGACTGGCATTCTGATCTCGATCATTTTGATCCTGAATTCGTAGCTGATCCCTACCCCATATATGAGGAACTCCGAGGGCAATGTCCAGTCGCCCACAGCGATCGGTACGGGGGCATGACGTGGCTAACCAAGGCCAGTGATGTCACGGCCGCCGCGAACGCCACTGAAATATTTAGCAGTCGACGCACCATCATTAGCGAAATACCCACTGACAGGCGCGGACTGGTACTGCCTCCAATCAACATTGATCCTCCTGAGCACACCGAACATCGGCGCCTTTTGCTCCCATTTTTCACACCGAAGGCAACAGCTGAGTGGGAACCTACGATCAGAGAAATCTGTTCGGGACTGTTAAGCGGACTGCAGGGACAAACCGAATTCGACGCCGCTGTTAAGTACGCTCAGGAAATTCCAGGTGATGTGACTGCACGCATGCTGGGAGTCCCGCTAGAGGACACTCCTCGGTTTCGGGCATGGCTGCACGATTTATTGGAAGTCGGGCCGACCAATCCGACAGTGCAACGAGACACCACGAACGAAATGATGGCTTATCTTCTCGAACTGACTCGTGAACGTCGCGCCGACCACAAAGATGGTGACGTAGTCCAATACCTCCTAGATCAGAGAATGGATGGTGAGGAGCTCAGTGACGATGAGATAGCTAAAACTCTGTTTCTGTTGCTGATAGCAGGAGTCGACACCACTTGGTCTGCGATCGGTTCTTCATTACTGCATCTTGCAACACATCCTGAAGATCGACGGCGCATCGCACACAACAAGGAACTCGTTCCTACCGCCGTAGAAGAATTTTTGAGAGCGTATTCGCCTGTATTCATCGCTCGAGTAACTCAAGAGGACACGGAGGTTTCAGGTTGCCCCGTTAATGCCGGTGAGTGGACCGTGCTGGCGTTTCCTTCAGCAAATCGAGATCCCGAATTTTTTGATCGCCCTGACGAAGTCCTCATCGACAGAGAAGAAAACCGTCATTCGGCGTTCGGCCTTGGGGCGCATCGGTGCCTCGGTTCGAATCTAGCCCGATTGGAAATGCAAATCGCCTTGGAAATGTGGATGGACCAATTCCCAGACTTCGAATTGGTAGATCCAGCGGCCGTCAACTACAGCGCTGGTCACGTGAGGGGTCCCCGCTCAATTCCCATCAGAATCCTGGGTTGAGTCCGCCTCAGCGTCATCATCGCAAACCACCCAACTCATTCGGTCGTTTGGACGGCGGTGTTTACAAGCGATATTCCGTAAAGTCCAACCACAACGACGGTTGCGACTCCCATAATCACGATCGTCAAGCGAAGACCAATGATTTCCGCTGCCGCTCCCAAAGGTGCTGCCGCGATTCCGAATCCAGCCCACGCAAGTTGCATCAAAGACTGCACCCGTCCATGGTAAGAATCGTCCGATATCACCATGGAACGACTACTCGTCAGAACCATGAAGCCGTTGGTAGCGAAACCAAGAACCACAATTATCAACAACGCAGCGAGATAATTCGGCGCTAGTCCGAACGCAATTACCCCAATCCCAAATGCGATGCCGCAGTAGACCAACAACATTTGCGCATTAGGCCCATCCGCGCGCGAAGCTACGAACGCTGTGATCAGAACGGCGCCTGCTGCCGACGCTGTTGTCAGAAATCCGACATGGCTTTCTGACAAGCCCATCTGTCCTTCCACCAAGGCCGGCAAGAAGGCCACATAATTGAACCCAACCATGATCGCGATAGTCGTCGTCAAGATAAGGCGCCGTAACTCAGGCTTACCTCGCACATAGCGGAGTCCATCCCGAATCTCATCAAGGGGGCGCTGTTGAGAGGGGTTTGACGGTTCCAATCGTGGTAAACGAGCCGTCAATAGCGTCGACACAACCGAAAAGACCGCGGCAACTAGGTAGGCCCCACCTATGCCAATGGTCGCCACTCCAGCAAGAACTCCCGCGGCAGCAGGAGCGAACAACCGAGTCAAACTCATCGACATAGACGTCAAACTGATTGCGTTACCCAGCTGGGCACGTCCGACTAATTCAGCCGACGTCGACACTCTCGCCGGTCCGATAAGTCCAAACATGGCTCCTTGAATAAGACTCGCCACCATCAGCATCCAGAAACGGGCGTTGCCGGACACAGCTGCCAAACCCATTCCTGCCGCTGCTAGGGCGATTATTCCTTGCCCAAAAACTAAGAGCGAACGTTTGGGCCAACGATCAGCCAACACTCCGCCTACCGGCGTGAAAATCAAAAGCCCCATCCCGAACGCTAGGTATACGACACCTAAACCACTTTCCCGTTCAGTCAGATCCCAGGCCAACAAACCCCGAAGAAGGAACTGCATCTGCACGCCGAGATAGGAATACACACCACTCCACCAAAACAGCCGGAAGGTTGGCACCCGCAGAGACGAGAAGGTAGCGGAACCATTTTCCTCTGGTCTCGGGACAGTCACATGTGCAAAGTAGCGCTCTGAGTTAGCCGACGCGGCGTATCACGATCTACGATTCAGTATCGAAATTCGGAGTACCATTCCGAACGGCCCCCATTAGGAGTAGACCTATGAGAGAAGCAGTCATCGTTGATGCGGTAAGAACCCCAGGCGGAAAACGGAATGGCAAACTGCAGGACTGGCACGCAGTCGACCTGGCAGCTCACGTGTTGAAAGCCCTCGAACAACGAACTGGTATAGACCCATCAATTGTTGACGACGTCATCATGGGATGCGTCATGCAAGTAGGCGAACAGTCATTGAACATCGGTCGAAACGCAGTCCTCGCTGCCGGATGGCCAGAATCGGTGCCAGCGACAACAGTTGATCGACAATGCGGGTCAAGTCAGCAAGCCTTACATTTTGCAGCACAAGGCGTAATAGCAGGCGCTTACGACGTCGCCGTCGCAGCAGGTGTCGAGGTAATGACGCGCACCCCAATGGGAGCAAGCGTTGTGAAGGGCATGGGATTCCCCTTCAGCGAAACCATGCAAAACCGTTACGAAGAAACCGGCTTGCCCCCTCAAGGCATCGGCGCTGAAATGATCGCCGACGAATACGGCTTCACACGCGAAGACCTCGACGCTTTCGGCGCCGAAAGTCAGCGGCGCGCGGCTGTCGCTACGGCAGAAGGACGCTTCGACAATGAAATTGTCCCAGTACCCATCGAAGTAGACGGCAACACCGAAATGATGACCGCAGACGAGGGAATCCGCCATGACACCACCGCTGATTCGCTTTCGAAGTTAAATCCCGCATTTCGCGAAGATGGAAAGGTGACGGCCGGTAACTCCAGCCAAATCACTGATGGAGCATCAGCCGTTCTAGTAATGAGCGCTGAGAAAGCCGCCGAGCTGGGCCTTCGCCCACGAGCGAAATTCCATAGCTTCGCTCTCGCCGGTGCCGACCCAGTAACGATGTTGAAGGGACCGATTCCCGCAACGGAAAAAGTCATGGCACGTTCAGGTCTAACGCTGGAAGACATTGATCTCTTCGAAGTCAACGAAGCCTTCGCCTCTGTTGTCCTCGCCTGGCAAAAGGAGCACGGCACGGACCTGAGCAGAACCAATGTCAACGGTGGTGCCATCGCTCTGGGGCATCCTCTCGGATGTTCTGGCACCAAACTGATGGCAACTCTACTCAACGAATTAGAGCGGACAGGAGGCAAATACGGCCTCCAAACCATGTGTGAAGGCGGGGGCATGGCGAACGCGACGATTATTGAAAGGCTGGGTGCCTAATGCCGCGAATGAACCTTCAGGCAAGCTCTTCCATCGTCACCGGTGGAGCATCGGGTATCGGCGAAGCAGCTGCCCGCCAACTAGCAGAAGCCGGCTCTCGTGTGGTTATTGCCGACCTTCAAGAAGATAAGGGCCAAGCAGTCGCTTCGGAACTAGGCGGCTTGTTCGTGAAGTGCGATGTTTCAAATGTCGAGGACGCTCAGTCAGCCGTCGCTGCAGCCTCGGAAATGGGCCCTCTACGCGCTCTTGTGAACTCCGCTGGACTAGGAAGAGCAGCTAGAACCATCGACCGAAACAACGTGCCAGCCGATCTTGGCCAATTTGAATTCGTAATAAAAATAAATCTCCTAGGTACGTACAACATGTTGGCTCAATCAGCCGCAGCCATGGCACAAACCGAACCTGTTGATCAGGACGGTTCAAGGGGCGCGATAGTGAACATGGCCTCGGCTGCAGCCTTCGACGGGCAAATCGGTCAGGCTGCCTACTCCGCCTCCAAAGGCGGAGTAGTGGGTATGACCCTGCCAGTAGCCCGTGACCTGTCGGCAACCGGTATTCGGGTCAACACCATTGCCCCAGGTTTGATCGATACTCCGATCTACGGCGAAGGGGAACAATCCGACCAGTTCAAGGCACACCTGGGTGAAAGTGTCCTTTTCCCCAAACGCCTCGGCTACGGGGAGGAACTGGCATTCATGGTCATGGAGTGCATCACTAATCCATACATGAACGGAGAAACCATCCGTTGCGACGGCGGCATCAGAATGCCACCCCGTTAAAACTGAGCTCGTTAATCAACTGATCGGATAAATTTCGACACTTCTGCATTGAAGTCCGTCGGTTTTTCTTGGTTGGCAAGATGTCCAGCAGCTTCGACATGCACAAGAGTTGAGTTCGGAATACCTTCTGCTAGCTGAGCCGACAACTTGGGTGGTGTGACGCGATCTTCCTCTCCGCATATGACAAGAGTTGGCGTTTCAATCGATGACAAGAGATTCCGATGGTCAGCTTCTGCCATAGAATTACACGCCCACTGGTAAGAGGGCATTCGAATAGAGTCCGCGAACAAGCGCTGGACGTTCTCCACGACCTCAGAGGGTGTTGCTTCTGCAACCAAAAGCGGCGCACGTTGCTCAGCAAATTCAGCAGCTCCTAATTCGGTCAGAGTTGCTGCTCTGCTGCGCATAGCTTCAGCCTGTTTTGAACTGGTTCCGGACCCTACGCTTGAATCAGCCAGTATGAGCGCTTTGACTAAATCCGGGTTACGAAGAGCCAGACGAGTTGCCGTAACCCCGCCCCACGAAACCCCGAGCACTATTGACCGCTCATATCCCAAAGACCGGATCAAATCTGCTGCTGCGTCAGCCCATCCATCTATACCCGGCTCATCTACTGGGTCGGGTGAGTATCTGTATCCAGGGGCATCCCAAGCCACCAGCCGGTGCTCCAGCCGGTCTGCGAGGTCTCGCTGAGGCAGAAAGGCATCGGCACATGAACCAATCCCGTGCATGCAAAAAATGAGATCGTTACTTTCATGCCCGTGTGACCAATAGAACGGTACGTCTTGCATTGTTAATACCCTAATAACGCTTCCGGGATGAGGGGCTTCAAATAGTGGCTTGAGCGACGGGGACTCCGGAAACATCGACTCTTGTTCGATATATGCAGCCTCCCAACGGACTCTGACCTCCCGTAACTACATACAAGTCCCTATGATCCGATCCGCCGAAGCACAGACTGGTGACCATCGGGTCGGGGATGGTGACATAGATATCTTCGCTCCCATCAGGTGTGTAGCGTTGAACCTTCCCACCACTCGGCTGCGCTACCCACACGCCTCCTTCGACATCGACTGCAAGACCATCGGTCGCGTTAGCGCGGTCCTCAACAAAAACCCTTTTGCCAGTCACCGAGTCGCCGTCTACGTCTGAAACCCAAACCCTTCCCGGCAAACTGTCCGCGTGATAGAGCAAGGATTCATCCGGAGAAAATCCAATTCCATTAGTAAGCAATACTCCGTCATACATTTCCGTCGCCTCACCTTCAGGACCCAGTCGCCATAATTCGCCGCCTGGGTTCTCGGCGCCCTCTTCGAACGGATCAATTTTTAACGACCCGACATACACACGGCCTAACGAGTCGGTGTGAAGGTCATTGAAACCCGGGAACCCTGGATCAAACAGGACACGTATTTCACCATCGTTCACATGTTGAATATTTCGTCCGCCGACGATCAGGCCGCCGTCACGGTGAAAAACCATTCCGCCCACCCCTCGGCGCTTCGGAATCACTGTTTCGATCTCTCCATTGGGTAATCGCCTGTAGACACCACCATTTGGCACGTCGGAAAAGTAAAGTCGATCGTTTTCATCGACTCGGGGTGCTTCGATGAGTCCCCACCCCTCGGTTAGCAGCTCAAGTTCATTCACTGGACAATAAATCCTTCATAGTCGTTTTCGGCAACTTGATTACATCGACGCACGTATCCAGGAAAACCGAGAAGGGGCATGAACACGCGGGTCTTGCCCGGCACATTTGCCCCCAAGTACCAAGAATTACACCCCGGGAACAGTGTCCTATCCGCCTTTGCGTTGACATGTTCAACCCAATCTTCTTCGGCTTCGGGCAATGCTTCAATAGTTGAAGCTCCTCTCTCATCAAGCCAAGCAATGCAATCGGTAATCCACTCAACATGTTGTTCGATCGAAACAATCATGTTCGTAAGCACAGATGGGCTACCCGGCCCCGATATGGCGAACATATTCGGGAAACCCGGGACAGTGAGACCAAGATAGGTGCGCGGCCCCGCCGACCACTTTTCTTGGATCGTCAACCCATCTCTTCCAGTAATCCCTACACGTAATATCGAGCCTGTCATCGCGTCGAAACCCGTAGCGAAAATCAGAACGTCGAACTCGAACTCATCCTCTTGGGTGGCTAAACCGGAGCTGGTTATTTGGTGGATCGGATCTTGGCTAACGTCAATCAGCCGAACATTCGACCGGTTGAAGGTTTCGAAGTAGTCCGTATCGATAACCAAACGTTTACAACCAATGATGTGCTCCGGAGTTAGCTTCGCTGCAACTTGGGAGTCTTGAACGATCTCAGAGATCTTTTCTCGCACGAAATCTTGCGCGTAAACATTTGCTGATTCGTCGACAAGCACATCGTTGAATGAGGACATGAACAGAGTGCCTCCGCGTTCCCATGCGTTCTCAAATCTTCGCAATCTTTCATCTTCGGGAACATCGTGGATCGAGTCATTGAATTTGGGTATCTCTGAGCCGAGAGCTTGTGGCATAGCAAAGTTCGCCGCACGGAATTCTCGATACCGACTCTTCACATCAGCCTGACGAGCCGCGTTCAACGGCTCGTTTCGCGCAGGAATCGTGTATTGCGGGGTGCGCTGAAAAACAACTAGATCTTTGCACTGCTCAGCAATGACCGGGATCGCTTGCACCCCCGAAGAACCGGTCCCAATTATGGCTACTCTTTTATCCTTTAAGTCAACACCTTCCTTTGGCCATTGGCCTGTGTGAACAGTCACTCCCCCAAACTCTTCTATTCCAGCTATATCCGGCAGCGTCGTCGACGACAAGCAGCCGGTTGCCATCACGAAGAACCGACTACTGGTGGTCGTGGCGTCGCTTGTGCGGGTGTGCCACAAGCCGCTGCTCTCATCAAAATCTGCTGCTTCAACCCGAGTTTCAAAACGTATGTCAGATCGCAGGTCAAACCGATCCGCTACGTGTTTGGCATAAGCAAGAATTTCCGGCTGACTGGAATAACGCTCGGTCCACTCCCAGTCCTGCTCAAGATCCTTGTCGAAGCTGTAGCTGTACTCCAGGCTCTCAACGTCGCATCGAGCCCCTGGATACCTGTTCCAGTACCACGTACCTCCCACGTCGGTTCCTGCTTCGAAGACTCGAACCGAATATCCGTGAGTTCGAAGCCTGTGCAACATATACATGCCAGCGAACCCGGCACCCACCACCACTACATCAACGTCATGAGATCCAGGGCCCTTTGTGGGTCCATCGGAATTCGTGGACGGTAAATGACTCATAAGAACAGCCTATTCACAGCGGCGCCCTATGACCTGATTGTGAGCGGTTGGCCAAGTCTTCGAAACAGATCAACCAGCATCCTCAGCGTCAAACCCCAAATCACTCTCTCTCCCTCAACGCTGATTCCGGGCCAAGAATCTGAACCTAGCGGGGGATAAAAATATTCAATGTAACGACTCGACTCAAGAAGCTCGCTCACGGGAACCCAAATCACTCCTGCTACTTCATGATTCGGGTCACTTATCGGACGCTGTCCCGAAATCCAGAAAACGTATGGTGTCACGGTAAGTCGCTGACGGGTTCCGCGGGGACCTCCCTCTAAATCCGACAGTCGGCCCAACAAAAGCGCATTTACGAGGTCTATCCCAAGTTCCTCACTCGTCTCTCTAACTGCAGTAGCAAGACTGTCGTCATCACTTTCAGATGCTCTTCCACCCGGGAAAGCCATCTGACCTGACCATGGGTCATCCTTCTTGGCCGAGCGTTCAATAAACAACAACTCTGCACCCAACTCGCCTTTACGAGCTACCGCTGCCACGGCAGCAGCGGGACCTTGCGCCCGGGGAGCTACCCCAGATAGCAACACCTCGGTCAAACGGTCAGGAGAGAATATGTCTTCCACGGTGAACGACTTTACGCAGGCATCTAGGGTCAAAGCATGAGCCAACCCATTGGATTATCCGAAGACGAATTCTTGAACCTGCTTGACCACGTTCAAGAATTCCGTGATCGCGTCATTAGTCCCCAGGTCGTTGACTGGGAAAGAAACCGAGTCTTCCCTGCCGAGGCCATCGCCTCAGCCCATCAATTAGGTCTTTTGGGCATGGAGATAGACCCAGAGTTAGGTGGCCTTGGAATGAGTTTCGGCCAAAAGTTAGCGGTTTTGGACGTCCTGTCAGAAGTTTCAATGCCCTATGCCTTCAGTTTGGTCAACTCACATAACGTCGCAGCCAGATTGGCTCGCCACGGAACCGAAGAACAGCGCAGTCGGTTTCTCTCCGATTTACTCACAGGCAACAAACTCGGCTCCAGCGCCCTCACCGAACCCGATGCAGGGAGTGATTTCTCAGCTATCACGACCCAAGCAACCTCCGATGCGAAAGGCTGGAGGTTAAACGGTGAGAAGGCTTGGATCACCAATGCCGCCAGTTCCAACGTGATAGTTGCCTATGTCCAAACAGACCCCGGATCTCGCGCTCGAGGTATCGCCTCATTTCTCATCGACGGAACCCAACCCGGTTTTGAACGAGTCACTCCTTACGACCTGATCGGCAGTCACGCGATAGGGGCTGGCGGATTTCGACTCGACAACTACTTTGCTTCGGAGGCCGATCTGCTAGCACCAGCAGGTGATGGATTTTCTGCTGCGTTAGCCACTATCAACGAAGCGAGGACATACGTCGCCTCAATGTGTTGCGCGATGATCGAAGCTTCCTTGCGTTCAGCTGTCGGGTACGCAACCAAACGGGAAAGTTTCGGAAAGCCGATCATCGAACACCAAGGGCTCTCATGGCAATTGGCGCGCGTCGCTAACCAACTTGAAGCCGCTCGTGCTCTGACTAACAAAGCTGTTGCTGCAATAGAACATGGCGAAAGCGAATCAGCGGTTCTACCCGCGGCGCATGCAAAAAAGTTTGCAACTGAGATCGCTGAATCAGCCCTCGCAGCTTGCGCCCAAGCCATGGGTGCTAACGGCTTGAGAGAAGAACACCTCATTGGACACAGATTGACTGCCGCCCGGGTTGCCAACTATGTAGACGGTTCAACAGAGATCATGACAGACCGAATCGCCAAGTCATTGTCGACCACCTACAGATCGGTCGAATCCACCTAATAAGAAAGATAAATTCTCAAGATTCACTCAAGGGAAAACTATGTCAGATGCAAACAACGCTCCGAAGGGCGCTGCTGAGCTCACAGCTCAGGCAAACGCTGCCGCTTCAGAAATAATGTCCTTTGATGACGAGGCTGACTTTGAGAGAGCGCAGCGTGGTTTGATTGCAACCCTCCCTGGGGGCACCGTCATGGTCGACGATCATACGGTTTGGGATTGCGCCCGTTACGACTTTCTACGCGAAAACCATGATGCGCCCGACACAGTTCATCCCGGACTTTGGCGCCAAGGTCGTCTGAATGCCATACACGGCCTTTTCGAAGTGATGGACGGCGTATGGCAGGTTCGCGGATACGACATTTCGAACCTGACCCTCATAGCCGGGAACTCCGGTTGGATATTGGTCGACGTTTTAACAACCGCCGCGACAGCCGAGGCCTGCCTGAAGCTCGCTAACGACCAACTCGGCGAAAGACCAGTTAGAGCAATCATCTACACCCATTCCCATGCCGACCATTTCGGCGGGATTCTGGGTGTCACGACTCCTGAGGAAGTCGAGAACGGAGATGTTCGAATAATCGCACCCGAAGGCTTTCTGGAAGAAGTTGTCAACGAAAACGTTATTGCCGGCGCGGCAATGGCGCGCCGCGCTATGTATCAGTTCGGTCTATTCCTGCCCCCAGGGCCCAGAGGTCACATCGACAACGGCCTTGGCAAAGCCCTCCCTTTCAGCCCATCGGGGCTCATCGCACCAACCGAAATCATCGACAGCACCGGCATCGAACTGGAAATAGACGGAGTGCGAGTCATTTTCCAAAATACTCCTGATGCCGAAGCACCGGCCGAAATGAACTTTTGGTTCCCTGATTTTCGAATGTTGTGTATGGCTGAAAACTGCACTCACAATATGCACAACCTGTACCCGATCAGGGGAGCACAAACTCGCGACGCTCTTGCCTGGTCTAAGTACATAAACGAGGCACTAGACCTGTGGGGAGACAATTCCGATGTCTTAATTGCTACTCACCATTGGCCTCGCTTCGGAACAGAGGACCTGAAAGAATTTTTGGTGAAGCAGCGCGATGTCTATCGTTGGATGCACGATCAAACAATGCGATTAGCTAACCGCGGTTGGACAGCTAACGAAATCGCAGAGGAGCTCAAACTTCCTGAATGTTTTTCGTCGGACTCTCATGTCCAGGGCTATTACGGAACAGTCAGCCACAACGTCAAATCCGTCTACAACAAATACTTAGGCTGGTACGACGCTAACCCGGCACACTTGAATCCTTATCCACCCAAAAAAACCAGTGAGAAGTATGTGGAGTTCATGGGCGGCCCTGAAAAGGTGCTGCGCCAAGCAAGAAACAGCTTCGAAGCTGGTGATTATCGTTGGGTAGCGCAGGTGGTGAACCACGTGGTCTTCGCTGATCCGTCACACCAAGAGGCAAGAGAGCTTCAAGCTGATGCTTTCGAACAACTGGGGTATCAAGCTGAATCTGGAACATGGCGCAACGCATACCTTTACGGCGCACACGAGCTTCGCAATGGATCTCCCAACATCACTGTTGGTCGGGGGCGACAATTTGCCCACGCTATGACCGCGGAGCAACTATTTGATTCGATAGGTGTGCGACTGGGCACCTCAGCAATCCTCGACTTAGAAATAAAAATCAATTGGACTTTTTCTGACCTAAAAGAAGATCACGTTCTCGGCATCACGAATTGCGCAATACACCATCTGCCTGATCGTCACGCAAGCGACGCCATAGCTACGGTAACCCTCACACGCCACGCCCTGGCCGACGCGTTAGGGGGTGTCGCATCATTTTCAGATGCTTTCGACCAAGGAACCATCATGATCGACGGCAACCCATCCCCGGTTCTAGAACTATTTGATCTTTTGACAGAGTTCCGCCTTTTCCCAATCATTGAACCTCACGGCGATCAGGGGCAGTAACTACAAGAGCCACACAAACCAGCACCACTCCCCCTGACATACCCTGTAGCCAAGTTATGGGTTCATCGTGTATCCACCATGCGAGCCCCACGGCAACCAGATGCATAGTCAGTATGTAAAGAGATGATCGGGCAGCTTCTAGATGGCCATGCAACCAGGTCATCAAGACATGCCCAAAGACACCGGTAACGAACGCGACGATCGAAATCCACAACCAATCGATTCCTCCGAACTGAGCCCAATCAGATCGATCGGCCAAAAATAAGATCGGAACGATTGTCGATAGGAAAGACCAGATGTTGATGCCAGCCATCCATTCAATTGGATCCACGGCATCGTCTACTCGGGCGAGCCGTGTTAACACGAAATAAAGCGTGAACGTGGCTAATGCAAGCGCCGCGAACCCGACACCTAGCCATGAGGATCGCACCTGCGAGCCCGCACCAAGAATCACGCCAACAGCACCGACAACCCCCAACAAGGTGAATGCAAGCTGTCGACCGGATGGGTATTCCCGGAACAGCGGACCAGCAAAAACTAATAGAAGAGCCGGCTGCATCGCTATGACTGTCGACAGAACTGAGACTGTTGCCTCTTGAAGAGCTGAAAAAACAAAAATCAGATTGAAGCCAAAAGACAGACCTGGTAGCGCTGTCGCAAGAAGAACCTTGCGTGACAAAACCCGCCCCCTTGCTGCCAACACAATGAGGAGTAGCGGTGATGAGATACCGAAACGGACAAAGGTTCCAATAAGTGGTGGAGCGGTCACCAGTTTTGTAATGGGTGGCCCTAATCCCCACACGACGACGACAACCGCCATCACGATCAAGGGAACCGAGCTTCCGGACTCAGGTGTTCTCGTCCTCGGTTGGCCGTCACTAATTTCGGTGACTGAAAATACAGTCGGCCGTCGAGTAGCTGCTGAGGTCAACTCCAAGCCACTCCAAAAGCGTCATCGAAAGCAAGCATTTCAGGAGTTTGCCTAGTAATTGTGCCGTGGCCTCTGCCAACCGGATAGCCCAGCGGAACCATCGCCAGAGTCGCCCAGCCATCCGGGATTTCTAAGGCTTCTTTAACCTCATCTTCAGCCAAACAGTGCAGAGTCGTCAGGACACAACCCAGACCTTCGGTCCGAGCAGCCAACATTGCGTTCTGCACCGCCGTGTATACCGAACCTCCGCCGACCATCGAAATGCGGTCTAACTTTGCGTCGGTAATAGCCATCATTTTTGGGTCAGCTACGAACATCAAGATCGACGGGGCTTCTTCTAGGTGATCCGCTAAATAATCACCCGCCACTCGATTTCGGCGGGCTTTTTCGGCTTCGTCCGCCGGTAGTTGTTCAATCCGCGCGTCATAGCCCTTCGCATACCGGTACCAGGCCGGACGATAAATGTCAGCAAGCGCCTTTTTTCGCTCTGGACTGGTCACCACTATCACGCGCCACGGTTGCATGTTGCCGCCCGTGGGAGCCCACGCCGCCGCTTGCAACACCCGGTTCAATACATCATCAGGGATGGGATCGGGGCGAAGTCGACGCACAGCGCGCAGTGTGCTCATCATCTCGTAGATATCGTTCATGTTCTAATCCTTACAGCCAAGTCGTCCACTCATCGACAACCATACGATCACTTCTGAGGTCATTCACAGGTTTGGATTCGTCGCGTTTGCCTATTGCCATTCCACAAAACAGCATCTCTTCTGCCGGCGCGCCACAGAACTCTTGCACAGCTGACCAATGGTTAGCCCAAGCTTCCTGCGGGCACGTATCCAAGCCGGCCTCGACAGCCAACAACATGAAGGTCTGCAAGAACATTCCTAAATCAGACCATTGTGCTGAACCCATGTTTCTTTCAATGAAACAAAAGAACGCGGCAGGTGCACCAAAAAAATCAAAATTTCTCGCTAAGTGAGCGAGTCGAGCTGGTTTGTCTTCGCGAGGAATGCCAAGCTTTTCGTACATCGCCTCACCTAGTTCGTATCGGTTAGTTCGGTACGGTTCTTGAAGACTGGGTGGGTACACCGGGTACTCAGAATCTCCTGGTCTGCGGCTCGAGATGAACGATCGAAAGCGTTCCATGGAGTCCCCATTAATGACGTAGACCTTCCAAGGTTGAACATTCCCACCTGAAGGAGCCCGGGCGGCAACCTCTAAAAGGTCTTTGATTTGCTCGTCAGCCACGGGGTCAGGAAGAAAGGATCTGATTGATGCTCTCCGCTGCGTTGCTTCGGTGACATTCACTTTGTTAGCTCCTGGGATTGAAGGACTCCACGAGTGTGCCCTATAGCAAAGCTCCCTGCTCAGGAACTTCGCAAAGTCTCGGTTGCCCCATCGACAGAAAGCACTTGTCCTGAAACATGACGACCAGCTGGGGAGGCCATATAAACCACGGCGCCGGCAATATCTGCTGCATCCATGAAGCGGCGCATCGAAACCTGGCGTTCGTACCCGCTGCGGAGCATCGATTCATCTGCGCCCGTAGCGACGGCCTCTCGTGCTATCACCTGATCCATCCGAGGGCCTCCAACAGACCCTGGGCAAATCACATTCACTCGAATGTTGTCCTCGCCTAGTTCCATAGCCCAGCTCCGCCCAAGACCGACCATGGCCCATTTAGATGCGACATAGGGTGATCGATACGGGTACGGAAGAATTCCTGCAGTCGAAGCTATGTTGACTATCAGGCCGCCCCCTGAAGCTCTTAACAATGGCACTGCTCGGCTAGTAACTCGAAAAGTTCCGCCAACATTGACTTTCAGGACCCGGTCAAAATCCTCGGTAGGAATTTCATCGACTAGTCCCGCTGGGCCGGCAATCCCTACGTTGTTTACCAACACGTCTAAACCATCCAGGCGTCGTTCTATATCGATGAACATTTCCTCGACGGCGGCTTCCTCTACTACGTCGACCACGAAGTCAGGGTCCGTTGAAGGGTCCGCGTCACAGACTAGGACAATGGCTCCTGCTGACTCTAAGGCCGTTGCTATTGACTTGCCTATCCCCGATCCGCCACCCGTAATTAGGGCGCGAGTGCCGTCTTTAACTCTTCCTGCTTCAAGGATTAGTTGGTCGTTCACCACCGCGCACCCTAATTCGTGTCAACGCGATTAGACGACCTTTCCTTCTGCGCCTAGACAGAAGACGAGCAATCCTTACTCTTCTGGGAGACCCAATGTCAGATATGCCGAACTTTTCGACAGACCTAAGCGGTCAGACAGCCTTTGTAACTGGCACTACTTCCGGTTTGGGGTACAGGTTCGCGCAAGTGTTGGCTGCATGCGGCGCGAGTGTGGCAATCGCGGGTCGCCGAGTTGAGCGACTCGAAACACTTGCCGAAGAGCTGCGGAGCACTGGTGCGAAGGTGTTGCCTGTTCCTCTTGACGTAACAGATACAGATGCGCTGTTCGCTTCAGTGGATCGGGTAGAACGGGAGCTGGGACCCGTCCAAATTCTTGTCAACAATGCTGGTAAGCCTGATGCTCAGCTTGCGCTGAACATGGATCCGGCGTTCGTCGATGAGATGGTGGCGACAAACTTGACCTCCCTGTTTCACCTCGCAAGTGAGGTCACTCGACGCCTCAAAGAGGCAGAGCTTCCGGGCCGAATAGTCAATATCGCCTCAGGCGCCGCTTTCAGCGCCGGCGTTGGGACCTCTTGGTACGCGATTACGAAAAGTGCTGTTGTCCGAATGACAGAAATGTTGGCCTTGGAATTTGCAAGATACGACGTGAACGTTAACTGCATCGCCCCAGGCGCCTTTGAAAGCGAGATGATGGACGGCATGCTTGAACGAATGGGCGATATAACTGCCGGGTTTCCTCGGAAAAGGTTGGGCAAACCCTCCCAACTAGACGGCACGCTGCTCTATTTAGTATCTCCGTCATCTGATTTCGTTACAGGAGCAACCATTCGGGTGCACGACGCCCAAGGCGCTCGTTAACCTTCAGAGGTCTGAACCCAGCTAGCCTGCCCAACAGTGAGTACCGATATCGAAACAGCTGTTGAAGAATGGCAGACCCGGGGCTGGACAGTTGTCCACGATTTGGTACCTGTCGAAGAAATAGATGCTGCTGTAGAAGAACTATGGGGACATTTCCCTCATCCATCTGACTATCACTCGGGCGACCCTGAAGCCCTCGCACATTTTGAAAATGAGAGTACTGATGCCCGGTATCAACCTTCACGCCAAGGAAGATCACACGGACTCAACCAAGACGACGCCGCTGGAACCGAATTTCGTTTACGCCAATTTCTGGGACATGTGCTCTTCCCTTATGACTCTCACCTACTTAATCGGCTCCAGATCCATCCGCGGGTAGTCGATTTCGCGCAACGCGCAATGGGCTCCCAGGACATCCGTCTTTATCAGGCACGAATATGGGGTAAATACACCGGGGTTACCAACTACGAGCAACCTTTCCATCAGGACCGTAATCACACAATCGTTCCCGACCGCATCGAACCGGGCTGGTGGAACCTACTTGGGTTTTTGTATCTTTCCGATGTTGAAGAAGGCGTGGGACCGACCGAGATACTCAACCTCGGCGATTCTCCACCGGGCTCCGAACCTCAATCTGCTGCGGGTCGCCGGGGCTCCTACCTTGCCTACCGAACCGATGTCTGGCATCGAGGAGTGAATTTAACTCGAGAGGGTGGGTCAAGGTTTCTCATGAACATGGCCTTTAAGCATGCTCACCATGAGTGGATCGGGTTTGACAGTTTTCAACAAAATGCGAACCGCGGGCCTTGGTCGAAGTTTGCAGCAAGTTGCACCCCTGAGGAGCTCGCTCTTTTTGGGGCGCCAAAACCCGGACATCCGTTCTGGACAACCGAACTTGTCGACGCCTTGGAAGACCGGTACCACGGGATCGATGCCACACCTTGGCGAGAGGCTTTGGAATAGTGGACCTAGATCAAGCCATTGATAATTGCATCAGCCAAGCGATCGAGAACAAGATCATTCCCGGGGCGGTAGCCGCAGTAGTCAACCAAGACGGACTGATGAGCATTCGTTCTCACGGAGTCAGATCCGAGACGAACCAAAACCCAATGACCGATGACACGGTTTTTCAAATCGCCTCGATGACGAAACCAATAACCGGTGCTGCGTGTATGCAGGCTGTAGAGCGCGGAGCTTTAGAACTCGACCAGCCAGCCGGCCAGCTACTGCCATGGCTGGACGACGTCCAGGTTCTTGACGGTTTTGATGAATCGGGGCCCATTTTGCGCGCTCCCAACAAACCGGTCACGTTGCGCAATCTGCTCACTCATACCTCGGGGTTTAGCTACGCGATCTGGAACTCAGAAATCGCCGAATGGACCAAACAAACCGGCATACCTAACGTGGGTAGCGGAAAATTAGAGTCGATCCACCAACCACTTGCCTTTGATCCGGGTGACCGTTGGGAATACGGGATCGGACTCGACTGGGCCGCGCAGCTCCTCGAAACTGCAAGCGGCATGTCGCTGGCACAGTGGATGAGAACGGAAATCTTCGACCCACTAGGCATGACCGACACTGCTTACCAATGTCGGCCAGACATGAACAAGCGGCGGGCAGACACTCACGTCTTAAGTAACGGCCAGTGGAAGGCGCTCACTTCGGGCACACAGACAGACCAGCCAGAATTTGACAGCGGTGGTGGTGGGCTTTTCTCCACCACGCTTGACTATGCAAAGTTTATTCAAATGTTCTTAAGCAAAGGGGAGTTGGCGGGCCAACGTATCCTCTCACCAGAGACTGTTTCCCTGATGTCCGCTAACAGCATCGGTGACCTTCGGGTTTCGCCAGTTATTTCCCGGGACAACAACCTGAGCGCTGATTTTGAGTTCATGTCAGGAACCCCTAAGTCTTGGGGTCTCAGCTTTCAACTCAATGAGGAAGCCGTTGAAGGCGGTCGTGGGGCGGGTTCGTTGAGTTGGGCTGGGCTATGCAACACGCACTTCTGGGTTGATCCCGGATCGGGTATCGGGGTTCTCCTAATGACTCAAACGCTTCCCTTCATGATTCCTCAAGTCGCAGATCTCCTAGAACAATTTGAACGGGTTATCTACGCAGCCATGACTTCTTAACGTGAAGGCCTCAGATCGCGTTCAGGGTGATCACGAGTTCATAGCCTTCACTGCTCTTTTGACCAGCGCCATCGCTCTGTCGATCGACATGCTCCTCCCTGCCTTCGCCGATTTACGTTCATCATTCGGTATGGAACCCACCTCAAACCTGCCCGGACTAACGATCACTTGCATTTTTGTCGGCATGGCCATCGGGATGCCGATATATGGCCCCATGGCAGATACCTACGGACGTATACCTGTCTTGAGAGCAGGCATTGCCCTATTCGCGTTAGGGGCACTCGGATCCACGCTGGCTCCAAACCTTGGCTTTCTTTTAGCTTCCAGAGTGCTTTGGGGAATCGGCTGTGCAGCTCCCCGCACTATCAGCCAGGCCATGATCCGGGACAGATTTGAAGGCGATGACATGGCGCGCGTCATGGCAATCGTTCAAACCATTTTTTTTGCCGGACCCGTGCTCGCCCCAGTCATCGGAAACCTACTCGTGGAAGTAGGAGGATCTTGGCGGCTCACGATGCTTTTCGGTTTAGTTGTAGCCGTTGTTATCTGGCTCTGGTCCTTCAGAATCGCTGAGTCACTAGATAGCGCCAACCAACGCGACCTCAGTTTCTCTGGAACGAAACAGGGGCTCAAAGTCGTATTCGGGAACCGAGTAACGATTGGTTATGCGCTAACCCTTCTGTTCTCAGGGGGAGCTTTCTACAGCTTCCTGAGTAGTTCCGAACTAATAATCAGCGAAATCTTCAAAAAGCCAAACTGGTTTGTTCCTTATTTCAGCATCACTATGGGCGTGATGGCTGCCGTCGCCTTGGCAGGGTCGCGAGTGGTGGGACGGATCGGAGCGAGGCGTCTCGGACACAGCGCACTTGCTTTCCAACTAGGGGTCAGTTTACTGATGCTGATCTTGGCCCTTTCAACAGACGGCGTTCCCCCGGTAGGCCTATGGATGGTCCTAATGACAGCACAAATAGCCGCCATGGTCGTGATGATGCCGACTATGACGACTTTGGCTCTCGAACCTATGGGAGCTCTAGCTGGAACCGCGGCGTCCACGATAGGGTTCATAACCCTCGCTATCGGTGCACTTCTAGGTGCGATCATCGACCGTCAAATAACCTCAACGGTCACGCCACTTGCTGTCGGCTACGCCCTATACACATCGCTCGCAGTGGTAGTTGTCCTAACGATGGTCCGCAAAAACAACTCCGGGCATCTGAGTCCTGGCTGAGCTAGCCCACCCGAACTGGCACGGAGCGTGGACCCCGAACTTGGGTTCCTCCCCATTGAACCTCGGACTCCTCAGCCAGCGAGAACTCTGGGAAGCGCTTAAGCCACTCTTCCATTGCCACTACTAATTCCATTCGGGCCAAGTTCGACCCTAGGCACCGGTGAATGCCGATACCGAAGGCAAAGTGACGATTTTCTTGGCGGTCGATGACCACCTCATCGGGGTGATCAAACATTTCTGGATCACGATTGCTAGCTCCAAACGGCAGGAACACCTTGTCTCCAGCCATCACAGGGCATCCTGCAATCTCTGTGTCCTCAGCTGCCACACGCGCCATTGTTACCGGTGAATAGGCTCGCAAAAATTCTTCTACCGCAGTAGGGATTAGTTCAGGCTCTTCAACCAGGCGACGGCGATCATCTTCATGAGTAGCTAGGTGAAGAAGATTCGAGGCTATGGAACTCCAAGTGGTGTCAATACCTGCAACCAAGAGAAGGAAACAGGTGCCTAAAATATGTTTGTCGGTCAGTGGGTCTCCGTTGGGGAGAGTCTCTGCTTGAAGTTTGCTGATCAGATCATCACGAGGATTCGCTCGACGATCAGCAATCGTCATGTCGAAGTACTCAAGAATTTCCTTCGTTGCCGTCGTTAGACGCTCCCACTCCTCATCGGGATGGCTTTGCAAGATATCTGTCGCCCACCTGGTGAACATCTCACAGTCATCCTCAGGCAAGCCGATCATCGCCCCGATGACTCGCACCGGTATGTACCTGGCATATTGCTCAGCAGCATCAACAACATCTGACGGATCGACCGCATCGAGTAGTTCAGTAGCAATACTCCGAGTTATCTCCCGCATTTCCTCAACCGCTTTGGGCGAGAAGTATGGCAACAACATTTGGCGGGCGTCTGTATGAAATGGTGGGTCCGAAGTAATTGGAGGGGCTACGAGCAAGCTGACACCCTCGGGTGTCGCGGCTACACCTATATCTCGCGACGAGAACTTTTCGGTGTCGTAGGCAACCGAAGAGATATCGGCATAGCTAGTGGGTAGCCAACCGCCGCCATTGAGAGAGGTGTGCGCTACAGGACACTCCGACCGCAATCGTTTCCAGACTTCTGGTGCTTCTTGCACGTATTCCGGGCCGAATACATCAATATCTCGTTCATGGCTAGACACACTGCTCATTCCTTAAGCGTAGATCCAGATGGTATGCCCGTGCACGTAAGCTCTATTTATGAGCACGAATCACTTACACGACAACCTCGGCCCGGGGCTGCTAGAGGAAGTAGCTGCTGGTGTATTCAGCTATGTGCAACCAGACGGGACATGGTTTATTAACAACACGGGATTCATAGTGGGCGAGAGCGGAGTGGTCAGTATTGACACCACCTCAACGGAGCGCAGAAACCGTGCCTACATCGACGCCATAGCGTCAGTAACTCCTAATCCCGTGACTTTGCTAGTTAATACCCATCACCATGCAGATCACACCCACGGCAATTACCTCTTCCCGGAAGCCACGATCATTAGTCACAGTTCTTGCCGAGACGTCATGTTGGCTACCGGTATCCCTGACTACCGCGCAGCGTTTCCGTCAGTGGAGTGGGGATCTCTCGAATTCCGTGCTCCTGACGTTACCTTCGAGGGCAACACCCAAATCCATCTTGATGACTTAACAGTGGACTTATTTGATTTGGGCTACATCGCTCACACAGATGGAGACGTTCTGGCCTGGGTACCAGACCGAGGTGTCCTCTTTACCGGGGACCTCATCTTCCACGGTGGTACGCCGTTCGCCTTGTTCGGATCAGTGCAGGGAACCATCGATGCTCTCAAGGTCATAGGAAACAAGGGCGCAGAAGTGGTTGTCCCTGGCCACGGACCAGCTTTTTCTGGGGCTCAGATCCAAGAAGTCTTGAACAATCAGAGGGCTTACCTCGAATTCGTGCAAGAGACGGCCACCGAGGGAATTCGTTTCGGGCGTACCCCGGTTGAGCAGGCTCTAGTGACTCAGTTAGGTGAATTTGAAGATCTGACTGACAGTGAAAGGCTGGCTGGAAACCTTCATGTCGCGTATCGAGAAAATTCTGAAGCTGACTACGAATGGGTCGGCTTCGATAGTGCGATCGCTGACATGATCGTCTTTAACGGGGGGAAACTCCCTCATTGCGTTGCATAACAGAAGTTCTAACCACCGAAGGGTAAAGCCAGTCCAGGGCGTGGCCATTCAGTCCGTATCAGCTGACCGGTTCCCGAGAGGGTGATGAAAGCCGTCTGCATGTCTGAGCCTCCAAAACAAATGTTCGTACAAATCGGGTCATCAACAGCAAAAAATTCAAGTTCTTCTCCATCCGGAGTGAAAGTGCTGATTCCGCCTGTCTGAATTGTTGCGACACTCACATTTCCATCCGAATCCATCGCCAGGGAATCAAAGAGTTTGCGCCCTGCCGGGCGAGCCAGGAAACGACCGTGAGGTGACCCTGCCAGTTCTCCGGGACCTGAAAGTTCCCAATAGAGAATGGAACCTTGATGGGTCTCCGCCACATAAACCCTGTCTTCTTCGGGTGACAGGCCAACACCATTAGGTCCATCGAGAGGAAATGAGACTTCTTCGACTAGCGACCCATCCGGACGGCCATAGTAAAGACCACCGCGATCTCTCGTCCGGGCTCGAGTTTTGCCATGATCGGTGAACCAAAATCCCCCACTGGAATCAAACATGAGGTCATTTGGACCTTTTAACGGCTCGCCGTCTACTTCTGCATAGAGGACTTCGACTTGTCCTGTGTTTATGTCAATTCGCTCGATACGACCTGACGAATAGTCATCTGGAACCAAACCCGGAACGGTGAGCCCGCGGGCCTCTCCCCACGTAAATCCACCGTTGTTACATACGTACAAAGCGCCGTCCGGACCGAATGCGGCACCATTTGGTCCACCTCCGGGTTGGGCAACGACTTCAACTGACCCGTTGTCGGGGTCGACACGAGAAATCGTGCCGCGTTTTACTTCTACCAACACGATGGATCCGTCAGCCATACATACTGGGCCTTCCGGAAACTCTAATCCGGTGGCTACAACGTCGTAGTTACTCATATGACGACACTAGCTCTGCGAATTAAGTCGGTGTCAGGTCAACGGTCAGTGAGCAGCGCGTCCAATTCTTCTTGAGTCATCAACACATCACGCGCTTTTGAACCTATCGAAGGTCCTACAACTCCTCGTTGCTCTAAAAGGTCCATTAGTCGGCCGGCTCGTGCGAACCCGACTTTGAGTTTGCGCTGCAACATTGAGGTTGAACCCAGTTGAGTGTCCACAATTATTGTCATCGCCTGCATCATCAGTTCATCATCGTCCTCGTCTCCAGACGAACCTCCTGGGATTACTGCAGGGCCGGGAACGTTCGACCCCTCAACTCCCTCGATGTAATTGGTGTTGGGCGCCTGCCTTCGCCAGTGGGCGACTACTTGATGTATTTCTGATTCGCTGACCCAGCAGCCTTGAACCCGTTGGGCCACGCTGCTGTTGGAACCTAGGACCAACATGTCTCCCTTCCCGATCAGGCGTTCAGCCCCCGGTTGATCAAGAATCACGCGGCTGTCGGCAAGACTTGAAACGGCGAAAGCTATGCGGGATGGAATATTCGCTTTGATAACCCCGGTAATAACATTGACAGACGGGCGCTGAGTGGCAATAACCAGATGAATTCCTACGGCTCGAGCCATCTGAGCCAATCGGGTGATGGAATCTTCTACATCTCGTGCTGCGACCATCATCAGATCGTTTAACTCGTCAACGACGACTACGACAAAGGGCATCCGTTCAAATTCGCGCTCTTCGTTCAGATCGGAAGCAAGTCGTCCTTCGTCATACGCAGCGTTGTATCCGGTGATATCGCGAAACCCGATTTCAGAAAGAACGTCATAACGGCGTTCCATCTCCTTTACCGCCCATGACAGAGCGTTCGCAGCTTTTTTCGGATTTGTCACCACTTGAGTCAGTAAGTGAGGAAGGCGGTCATATTGACCAAGTTCGACACGCTTAGGGTCGATGAGGATCAACCGAACCTCATCGGGAGTCGTCCGCATTAGCAACGATGTGATGACTGAGTTGATACAAGATGACTTCCCAGCTCCAGTGGCCCCTGCTATTAGAACGTGCGGCGTTGAAGCGAGGTTGGACATCACAACATTTCCTGAGATGTCCTGCCCGAGCGCCACCTCCAACGGGTGTGTCGCGTCTGCTGCCGCCTTCGTGGAAAGAATGTCTCCTAAAGCGACGAGATGACGATCAGCGTTAGGAACCTCCACCCCGATCGCCGAGCGACCCGGGATAGGGGCGAGGATTCGAACATCGGCCGAGGCCATCGCGTAGGCAATATCTTTGTGCAGACTGGTGACTCGCGACACTTTGACACCTTTGCCGAGCGACAGTTCATATCGAGTAACCGTCGGCCCTACCTCCATGCCTGTCACCCTGGTTTCGACACCATGGCTGGCAAGCGCAGCTTCGAGGTTCCGGGCACCGTTTTGAAGGAGACGTTCATCAACATCTTGGGAACCAGATCTTTCTAGGCTCTCAAGCCCTGGCAGTTCCCAATCTCCACTGGGCCTAGTTGTTAAGTCGATCTCCATCTGTTCAGGTGGGGATTCGCCATCCGCTGGGTCTTCTGCGGGCAAACGCAGACCAGGTTCTTCTTCAACTGATTCGTCAGGTTGCAACGCTTGGTCTGTTTCCTCAACTATTTCAGCCTCTTCGTAGGTCGGATGAGTCTCAGTTTCAAGAGCAGGAATGCCACTTCCTGGGGCCGAGATCGTTGGCAAAGCACGTCTATCTCGTCTCGAACTTTCCGGTGCCTCTCGGTCAGAACCGAGGCTTTGGAGGTTGGTTAAGCCCCGACGAATCTGCCTACCTCCGAGACGAGCGATCCAGGCTAGTGCCCCTAATACCTGTCGAAGGCCCGTGTCGGTAACGATTAGAACGCCAAACATGGCCGCCAGGAGGAGCACCACCCACGCTCCTGGCTCATCCACAGCACCGCGAAGCGGCTCCCCTACTATGGCGCCCAGAATTCCTCCCGAAGAACGCAGATCTTCAAGTGTGGTCCTAATCCCTGCTGCGTCACCTAATAAGTGAGCCATACCTGAGAAGGCAAGACTTGTGAGGGCTCCTCCAAAGGCAATTCTCCAGGTCCTTTCACTGTGTTTGTCTCGCAATATGGCATAAGCACACAACAACAGGGCGAAGGGAACGACATAACGGAAAATTCCCACCAAAACACTCATGACACTTTCCAATAAGCGTCCTGCAATGCCCGCTTTGTCACCGAACAGTGCCAGCAAAGAAATGAGAGCTACCACGAACAACAAGAGTCCGGTGATGTCAGTCCCTCGACCGCGCAAACCGGCTTCGCTCATTCTTCGGAATATCGATGATTTCGCTGACTTCATTACTTAGGACTTTTCTGGTCAACCGCTCGACGCGCTAGACAAAGCTCCGAATTTTTTTGGTTGATTAAGCGCGTGAATCCCACACTGGCGAGAGTACCGAAAGGGCGGAGAAATTCTGGTTCAGTCAACCAGAATCACGGTCGCCGAAATCGGTGGGCGTCTACGAGTTCGGTTTCCTACGAACCGACCAGTAGTCCGACGGACGGCTCGTTCGATGCTCTCGACATCTTTGTGTTCATCGAGCGCAGAAGCTACCGCTTCAACGACTTCGACTTCTAGCTCGGCGAGGACTTGGACGCTTTGTTCCATATCGATCCAACCCAGAGTGGATATCTCTGGATGAGCAACTAATCCATCTTCTAAATTCAATACGACGGTCACATGGACGAAACCGCTCTCGCCTAACTTCCGTCGATCCTCCAATAGCTCAGATGACAAATCATCTAAAAGGCCATCGACGTAGCGATACGGGGCCGGAATTTGTCCACTGATCCGAAGACCTTCGCCATCGAGGGTGAGTTGATCTCCGTCACTTGCGACGATGCTCCGGTCCCGGGCATGTCCAGCTTCGGTCGCCACATCCGCGTTCCGACGTAGCATTCGATGTTCACCTTCAATTGGCACATACCACTCAGGCAGAGCAAGTTGGTAAAGACGGTGCAACTCTTCTCTTTGTGCATGTCCGGTGGTGTGAACATGTTCGTATCCGTCGTGAACTACCTCGCAGCCCACTCGGGTCAGCCGATTGATGATGCGATAGACCGGAAGCTCGTTTCCCGGGATCGGGTGACTGGAGAGAAGTACCACGTCATTTTCCGACAAAGAAAAGTCGGGGTGGCTTCCTCTCGCCAATAGTGACAGGGCGGCGTTAGGTTCTCCTTGAGACCCAGTACAAATGACACAGACATCTTCAGGGTCATATTCGTCGAGCCTGTCAATCGAATCGAATGAACGAGCTGGTAAATCTAGAACACCTATTTCTTGGGCTATCCGGATGTTATTTACCATCGACCGGCCGAGCGGAAAAATAGTTCTCCCTTCCCCTATTGCCACATCACAGATTTGCTGCACTCGATGTAGATGACTGGCGAAACAACTCACTATTAGTCTCCGCCCCTTCCACTGAGGAAACAGCCGTTTGAAGGTTTCACCGATCGTCGATTCTGAGGGACTCCATCCAGGCTTATCTGCGTTAGTCGAATCTGCCATCAATAACCGGATGCCCGAATCTCTTCTGATTTCTTCCAAACGCTCCAACGCAGTCAAGCGTCCATCAACTGGGTCTGAATCAAGTTTGAAATCCCCCGTATGAACAATCACCCCTTGCTCAGTATGCAAAACGATGCAGAGACTCTGAGGAACCGAGTGCGTTATCGGCAGGACTTCAACGTCAAACGGACCTACGTCTAGCCGGTCTCCATCCTCAACTACATGAAACGAAGTTCGATTTTCGAGGCCCGCTTCCTTCACTTTGTGTCGAGCTAGTCCCATGGTTAGCTCGGAGCCATATAGGGGAACCGCAACGTCTCTTAGTAAGTGGGTTACGCCACCGAGGTGGTCTTCATGGCCATGAGTCACGATGAGTCCGACGATGTCTTCGCTGCGTTCTTTCAGCCACTTGTTGTCTGGAAGAACCACATCGATGCCGGGCATAGTCGCATCAGGAAACATCACCCCGAAGTCAATCAGGAGGAGTTTTCCGTCGACCTCGACACACGTAGAGTTACGACCTACTTCCCCGAGGCCGCCAAGGAACGTGATCCCTACATTGGGTGTTTGCAAATCAAGCCTTCAACCGCGAGTAGACCTCTCGAGCTTTGTCTTCCAAGCCCTGGGGTGTCGGTCCCATCGGCAGACGCGGCTCGCCCACATCTAACCCAAGTGTTCTCATCATCGCTTTCGTTGGCACCGGATTCGGCGCTTCGTCTCCGGTTTCATAGTCAAAACTTTCGAGAAGACGCTTATTGATTCGTTGAGCTTCGTCAGCATTGCCTGACTCCCAAGCATCCATCATCGCAACATGCTCGGGCGCCGACCAATGGGCAGCAACGCTGATAACACCTACCGCACCCACCGCTAGGAGAGGCAAAGTCAACGCGTCGTCGCCGCTATATACCTCGAAATCTTCTGGGGCATCACGGATAACCTTCGCTGTCTCTCCCGGATCGCCTGCAGCATCCTTTACCGCAACAACATTTGGAACATCGTGTGCCAGACGCAAGAGCGTTGAAGTTTCTATCTTCCTGCCGGTCCTGACGGGAATATCGTAGAGAACAACTGGCAGATTGGTTGCCGAAGCAACAGCCTCAAAGTGCGCAAAGAGGCCTTCTTGTGAGGGTCGGTTGTAATAAGGGGTAACAGCAAGAATGCCATCGCATCCAAGTTCTTCAGCTTTGCGGGTCTGCTGAATCGAGTGCTCTGTGTCATTGGTTGTGGTTCCAGCAATCACCGGGACCGACACAGTTTCAGCTATGGCACGCCATAGCTCCCAGTCTTCCTCATCCGTTACAGCCGGGCCTTCACCGGTCGTACCGGTGATCACTAAGCCTTCACTTCCTTGTTCTACGAGCCATTTGGCAAGGGCGACCGATGCATCAATATTAAGAGCGCCGTCGTCAGAGAACGGGGTCACCATTGCCGGAATGACACGGCCAAATCGCGCAGTCATAGGGCCGAGGGTAGTCCCTTATTCGCCCGACTCACTCGCTCTATCAATTCCTAGCGTCGCAAGTAAGTCCTCGTGAAGCTCAAACCACACTGTGTGATAGCTCGGCATAATTGGCTTGGTCAACCAGTCCAACTCACCAGACAGCAGTTTCTGCATGGCCACAGCGAACCGCGACGAGTAGTTGTCAAACCTCGTAAGGACTTGTTCTAACGTCCCGAGGATTCCTCCGACTTCTCTGTCTAACTCAACCAATCTGTCAAAAATTTGTTGATCGTAGGCTGGGTCACTGTGGTCGTTGAGCTTCTGCTCTCCTGAACCATCATTAATCACCTGCCAGTCAGTACAAAGCTGCAACATGGTTGGATTCAGAGCA
>NTLA01000014.1 GCA_002457435.1 Acidimicrobiales bacterium MED-G01
GTCGTCATTGGGCTTTCACTTTGGTTTCACAGTGTCGCCGGAACTAGTTTTCTGTATTTATCAGTTGCGGTAGCGGGTGGTTTGATGTTCTTGTGGCGTACGATTGAGCTGCTTCGCCGACCTAGTTCGGCGCAAGCCATGAAGGTGTTTACCTACTCAATTGTCTACCTGGGGGCGTTGTTTATTGCCGTTGCTGTCGACGTGCTGGCGTTCGGACCGTCCGCATGAATATCTCCAAGCAAAATAAGTGCTGAAAAGACCATGAGAGAACAAGCTTTCGAGTTACATGACTGGCAATCTGGTGAGTAAAGTGCACACTCAGCACCTGCGCGGGTTGAACCGCGCATTCGGGCACAGTCAACCTTCGGGTGGGCACCACACCCCAGTTATCGAGGCAGTAATCAGCAGGACACGATGAGCGAAAACACCACGGCTTCAACTTCCCCCGGCGTGCCCGTGGAAGACCCCACACCTTTTGGCTGGTTGACGACCGCTGACCACAAACGAACTGGCCGACTTTTTATTGTCTCCTCGTTGCTGTTCCTTGTCTTGGGAGCTGTCTTTGACTTCCTTGTCAGGTTAGATCTGACGTCTGCGACTGATTTTGTGAGCCTTGGTGTCGACAGCTTCGCTCAAGGTTTTGCTTTCTCTCGCGAGGCACTGACCCTGCTTTTCCTAATTCCTGTGTTTCTTGGTTTATCGATGTACATCGTGCCCTTGCAGATCGGCGCATCAAATCTGGCCTTCCCGAGAGCCGCGACGGCATCTTTTTGGACTTGGCAAATCTCAGCCATCGTGCTCATCGGCGCGTACCTAGGCAATGGGGGTCCCTACGGGGGATGGGCTAACGGAGTTGACCTGCATCTATTGGCATTGAGCGGCCTGGTGGTCGCACTGCTACTTGGTGCCATCAGTGTTGCAACGACAATCATGACTATGAGGTCCCCTGGCCTATACATGGACGAAACCCCACCGTTCACATGGTCGTCTTTGGTTTCAGCGTCAATGCTGATCGTGAGCCTGCCCGTCCTGCTGGGCCAGATTGCGATTCTCTACATAGATCACCGGTACGGAAGAGTTTTCTTGCTTGGGAACTACGGTATCTGGGAACGAATCGACTGGATTCATCGCACACCGCAACTATTCATATACATCGTTCCGGTCCTCGGCGTCGCAGCAGAAGTGGTTCTTGCCGCTGCTCGAAGGCGGGTATTCGAGCCCCTCGCCATGTATTTCACCATCGGTCTGGTTGGCCTCTTTGGATTTGGGGCATGGACCAACTTCGCGATTACAGGAGAAGGTGCCGACATTATTGACGGAGTCGAAGGTGTTGTCCTCGTAGCGCTATACGGCGGGGCACTTCTCGGCACAGTTGGACTTCTGGGCCTCTTAGGGCTGGCGGTAATCCAGAATCGTAAGTTGCCGAAACTCAGCACTTCGCTGATATCGGCCTTTGGCGCCGGGACACTAGTGCTGTTGGGTGCATTTGTAGGCCTGCTTGGGGCTGCAGGAGATTGGCTGGAGATAGCCGGTCGAGGAAACGATGGGAACCCACAACTCCGCATGACGACTTGGGTCACAGGTCAACAATCCGTGTTGATTTATGGCGCTGGACTGCTTGGCCTTCTAGCGGCCCTTCATTGGTGGGCGCCCAAGATTTGGGGTCGTCAACTCAACGAACTACTCGGGCTGTTGAACTTCCTCGTTATTGGCGCGGGCGCGCTTCTTGCTTTCATTGGTCCTACGGTTTCAGGTCTTGTCACAGAACAGCCCGACTTCGTATATGCAGACCCATCAGCGACTGCTATCTATGCCGACTGGGTTGACGACAGTGGTGCAGAGGGCTTAAGTGCTATCGGTGCTGCAGGAGTAGCAATTCTGTTAGCTGGAGTCGCCTTGCTATTACTCAATTTGTTCGTGTCTGTAGGCCTGAAAAAGGGTGTACAGGCAACTGATGATCCCTGGGGAGCTCAGTCTCCCGAATGGATGTTGTCTTCGCCACCACCTATGGGCGAACCAGATGAGCTACCAACGTTGACTTCTGGTACACCATTACTTGATTCTGCTGAGGCTGAGGAGGTGCCGGTCTAATGTCAGACACCACCCCAACTTTGGCATCTGGGCAGGCTCAGCGGCCAAGAGCGCAACTCGTAGCAACCGGGTTCGCTTGTGCCGCAACATCAATGATGATGGCCGGTGCCCTTGGCTTATACATGGCTCGCCGCCATGCCTCTGGTCCCCACCCCGGCCACGACTGGCTTGATGGCTTAGCTGTGCCAAACCCCCAATTCGACTATGCGCTTTTGACCCTCGTGGCATCAATGGTCACCGCCCACTGGGCCTTGTGGGCTAGCAGACGCAGAGACACTGCTCACGCGTGGACAGCTATTGCCACGACGCTTGTTTTGGGTCTCGGGTTTATCAATATGGTCATGTACAGCCTTAATCGCATGGGATTAGAAATCGGTGCTGGTGAATATCAGAACCTTGCCTTTGCGACCACGGGCCTTGCCCTAGCGGTTGTTGTCGTTGGACTCCTTTATTTGGGGTTAATGGGACTTCGATCTCTCGGAGGCAGCGTCGGACAGCAGGGGAGTACCGCATTTGGAGCTGCTGTCTTCTTTTGGGATTTCGCAGCATTGGTATGGGCTGTGACCTGGTACACGGTCTACGTGGTGAAGTAGGAGACTCATGCTCGGAATAGCAAGTAGATACTTCGCCGGTCGCATCACCCTTGCCACAGCTGCAGCCGTAGCTCTTGGGCTCATAACGGGTATGGACGGTAACGGCCACATAGTGATGTTTGGAACAATAGTTCTGGGCACGGCCGCCGCCGCCTTTGCGTTGCTTGCAGGGTTGGCGTTAACAATCGGAGACGGTGACTCGATAGATCGCGAACGAGTTCGCAGCCATCCTGCCACTCCCGCCTGGTGGCCGGTGATGGGAGCGATAGGGCTGGGCGTACTAATGGTCGGCGTTGTTGTTGATGGTTTTATCGCCATACTCGGCGTATCCGCCATGCTCGTATCAGCAGTTGAGTGGACCTTCAGTGCATGGTCGGAGCACTTGTCTACAGATCAAGAAGCAAATGCTGTAGAACGCAAGAGGATTCTGGCACCTTTTGAAATTCCGCTGTACGGAGCGCTTTCAATAGCTCTTCCAGTGGTACTGATATCCCGAATTTTATTGACCTCCAGCAAAAATGGGGCCAGCTGGTTCGCCATGATCGCGTCCAGCGTAGTTTTGGCTTTCGCCTTTCTTTTGTACGCCAAGCCGAATATTCGCACGGCTATCGTGGCATCAGTCTTGGTATTGGGAGGATTAGCTCTTATCGTCGGAGGAATAGCCGCAACAGCACGCGGCGAAAGAGAATTTCACCACCATGACCATGACAAAGAACACGGTGAAGATAATCACGTAGAAGGCGATGAAGAACACTCAGCTCCAGCGCTTGACGCCCCGGTGGTGATCAAATGAGCGCGAGAATCAACAAATCAACAAACACCACAACTAGAGCGGCAGGAAAGCGGCATTCACTAATGGGCCGTTTAATTCGTCTTAGCGGACTCCTCCTAACTGCAGGGGCCCTTGCCTCATGTGCGACTGGACGGATAGACCCAACCAACCCAGTCGGTGAGAACGCCAAACAAATCGACGGGATAATGCGGCTGTCTGGTTATTTGGCTACTGCCGTCGGCATTTTCGTTGCAGTTGCCGTGGTACTTGTCATTGTCAAGTTCCGAGAGCGGCCTGATGATGACCCTGATGAGCTCCCCGAACAAATACACGGTAATAAGAAAGCGGAACTGACCTGGACCTTGATTCCGGTTGTCATGCTGGTTTTCCTCGCCGTGGTGACTATCCCTGGGGTCTTTGACCTCAGTGGCAAGGGTGATGGACGGACGATAAAGGTCGAAGGACAACAATGGTGGTGGCAGTTTAGTTACGACGTAGATGAAGACGGGACTGATGACATCGTCACTGCCAACGAGATTGTCATTCCGGTCGGTGAAGAAGTAAATCTAGAAATTCAATCAAATGACGTGATTCACTCATTTTGGATTCCGCAACTGAACGGTAAGAAAGATGCTGTCCCAGGGCGAGTTCATCACTGGAGGATAAGTTCACCAGTACCCGGTATTTTCTACGGCGAATGCACAGAGTTTTGTGGCTTAAGCCACGCCAACATGCAAATGCGGGCAGTGGTGCTTAGTGACGAGGATTACAACAACTGGGTGCGAGAGCAACTGGCGCCAGCAACTACACCGACAGCCGCGGCGGCAAAACGAGGTTACGACTTGTTTGGCCGGCACTGTGTAAGTTGTCACGTCGTCAATGGTTTGTATGAGTCGGCGGCCGGCGGGAATGCCAACTTGACCTCAGGATATGCCCCCAACCTCACCCACTTGATGACTCGAACTTCGTTCGCCGGGGCACTCTTTGAACTCTATAAAGACGACGGCTCTGTAAATGTTGCCGACCTCAAAGAATGGATTCGCAATGCGCCTGGACAGAAGCCCTCCCGCCCAGACAATCGTCAGGGCATGATTTCTTTCGCCGAGACTCTCTCAGACAGCGAGCTCGACGATCTTGTTACCTATCTAATGACCCTCGGTGGACCCCCACCGTTGATGCCAAGTTGACCCGCCCGCAGCGGCTTTCAGGAGATCGATCCCTATGGCCATAACCGAGGAACGCCCAGAAATCCTCGAACTTGAATCTGGAGATACCAGTTTTTCGACAGGTGCCTTTGCGCGCCCGACTAATGCCAGTGGATGGCGGGCATGGTTCTTCACCGTCGATCATAAGAAAATCGGCATCATGTACGGGGCCGTGGCGATGTTCTGGTTTCTTTGGGGTGGTGTCGAGGCTCTGCTGATACGAGCACAGTTGTTCACACCGAACGGCACCGTTCTTACGGCAGAGCAATACAACCAAATTTTCACGATGCACGGGACAACGATGGTGTTCCTCGTGATTATGCCGCTCGCTGCCGCTTTCGCTAACTACATAGTGCCGTTACAAATTGGTGCTCGAGATGTCGCCTTCCCCCGAATGAATGCCTTAGGGCTGTGGCTCTTCGTCTTCGGAGGAATTTTCCTGAATTTGAGTTGGTTTCTCGGAGGCGGCCCCGACGGTGGTTGGTTCGCGTACGCCCCAAACACCGGCGTTACGTTCAGCCCCGGTGCTGGCATGGACTTTTATGCTCTAGGACTTCAAATTGCGGGAATAGCCTCACTGGTTGGGGCGATCAACCTGATCGTCACCGTCTTAAATATGCGCGCTCCAGGTATGACGATGTTGCGTATGCCTGTTTTCACTTGGATGATCTTGGTAGTCCAGTTTCTTCTTTTGTTTGCTCTACCGGTTATTACGGTGGCGCTGATTCTGCTCAGTTTCGATCGGACCTTTGACGCGAACTTCTTTAACGTGGCGATGGGCGCTGACCCCCTTCTTTGGCAGCACCTCTTCTGGATCTTTGGTCACCCCGAGGTATACATCCTCATACTCCCCTCATTCGGCATCGTTTCTGAGACCTTGCCGGTGTTTTCGCGAAAGCCACTATTTGGCTACTCAGTTATCGTGATCTCTGGAGCCGCGATTGGCTTCATGGGTTGGGGTGTTTGGGCGCATCATATGTTTGTCTCTGGACTTGGCCCGGTCGGTGTTGCCGCCTTCTCTGCTACCACGATGTTCATTGCAGTTCCTACGGGTGTCAAAATTTTGAACTGGATTGCAACGATGTGGGGTGGCAACCTCAGATTTACAGTGCCGATGATGTTCTCAATCTCTCTTGTTTCGATGTTTACTATCGGCGGCCTTTCAGGGGTCATGCACTCCGTTGCCCCCGCGGACACGCAGCAAACCGACACCTATTTCATCGTCGCCCATTTTCATTATGTGCTCTTTGGCGGCGCTCTTATGGGGCTGTTCGCTGGGATGTATTACTGGTGGCCTAAAGCATTTGGTTACAAACTGAGCGAATCTCTAGGAAAGTGGCACTTTTGGATCTTGCTGGTGGGCTTCAACATGACCTTTGGGCCGATGCACATAGTCGGCCTTCAAGGGATGGCTCGCCGCCACAGTAGATACGGTCCCGAAGACGGCTTCGACTTCTGGAACGCTGTCGTTACTATCGGAGCTTTCGTAATTCTGATTGGAATGATTGTTTTCGCGGTCAATATCGTTCGCTCCTGGCTTGGCTATAAAGCCGGAACCATTCCACAAGAGCCAGCGGATCCCTGGGATGCCCGAACTATCGAGTGGGCGATCCCCTGTCCTACCCCAGAACACAACTTCGACTACGTGCCCGTTATCACCGATATCGACGACTTCTGGCATAAAAAGTACCAACCAGATGAGAATGGCAAACTTCGTAAAATAGCGGATGGGAACGAGATAGCTCAGAAAGGGGATCAAAGTCCTCACCTACCCTCGCCTTCCTATTGGCCGATTGTGCTAGCCGCAGGGCTGCCATTAATTGCGTTGGGATTGATCTACAACCTGTGGGTCTCCGGGATAGGACTTGTGCTTCTCTTGGGCGCTATGTTCGGGTGGAGTCTGGAACCCGCCACCGACCCCAATGCTGGCCATGATGATCACGGAGATGATCATGACCCCGACACCAATGCTCCAGATGGAGATGAGGGTGGCGATGCTGAAGTAGCCGAGGAGGCTCCCGTTGGCTGACATCGACGAAATTGACACCTCCAACTTGGCTTATGGTCGAACCGAATGGGATGACCATCACCATCTGCCGACCAACACGGGGCTAACAAATGAGAAAGTCACAATGTGGGCTTTCTTGGGTTCAGACTGTCTGCTCTTTGGCGCGCTGATCTCAACTTATCTGCTGCTCCGAAATCGCGTTGGGCCCGCTACCAGCGGCCCGACCGCCGCAGATCTGTTCGACATTCCGTTCACTTCGGTCAGTTCATTTGTGCTTCTGATGAGTTCGTTGACCATGGTGTTGGCCGTCACCTCTATACAGCGGGCCGAAATGGATCGCTGCAAGTTATGGCTGCTTACCACTGCGGCCCTTGGCTCTATTTTCATTGCTGGCCAAGTCTACGAATTCACCAGTTTCTATCGCGAGGGCCTTGGTTTTACCACCAACATCTCCTCCTCCGCGTTCTACACCCTCACCGGTTTTCATGGGGTGCACGTCTCGCTCGGGATCGTGATGCTTGTGACTATGTGGGTGCTTGTTTCGGGAGGGCAGATAGGTCCCGAGCGAGCAGAAACTATTGAGATAATTGGCTTGTACTGGCACTTCGTTGACATCGTGTGGATTGTTATCTTCGCGGTCGTTTACCTGATTCCTTAGGACTAATGGTCATATGAACACAGTTGCCGTTTCAGAAGAAGAGACACACGAAGAACATCATGACCACGGTTTGAGTGATGTTGGCTATATCAAAGTTGCTTTGATTCTTGCCGTCCTCACAGCGGTCGAAGTCGCCACGTATTTCTGGGACTTTGGTGTGGTGGAGGTCCCATCATTGTTGATCCTTATGGTGGTCAAGTTCCAGATAGTCGTTTCCTATTTCATGCACCTCAAGTTCGACAGCAAGGTATTCAGCTACCTATTCGTCACTGGTGTAATTCTTGCGATGTTGGTTTTTGCCGCAATGGGAACGTCCCTGGCCTTTTGGCAAAACCCCTCCGGATGCGATATCAGCGCCTTCTGTTGAGTGGTCTGACGGTTCCTAGTCAATATCGGATTTCTGTCGAGCCCGATACCCGGTACCTTCAACTGTTGTGATTGACCTTCGACGTCTACGAGAAGAACCCGCCTATAGATCCGGAGCGGAAAAAAAAGGTGCAAAGCCATCACTTATCGACGCGACTCTGGAGGCAGATGAACGCCGACGAACCGCGATGCATGATGCTGAAGAAGCTCGAGCCGCGCAGAATGCGGCCTCCAAAGAAATTGGTCAAGCTGAACCGAGCGATCGGACATCAAAAATAGCTGAAGCGAGCAGACTGAAGGCCGAACTTGAAAAGCTTGAGGTATTGGAAGCTGCGGCTGTCGAGGAAATGCGAGAATTCGCTCTTCAGATCCCCAATCCCGCTCACGAATCAGTGCCCGTCGGAGGTGAAAATGATTTCATCACCGAGAAGGAGGTAGGGGAGCAGACGCCACCGAGAGTGCACGACCACGCGGAACTGGGTGAGCTCCTCGGGCTCGTTGATAGTGAAAGGGCTGGCAGGAATAGCGGGAGCAGGTTCGCTTACCTGATGGGCCCCGCTGTGCGGCTTGAATTTGCGCTCGTTCAATTCGCCTTCGACATCCTTGAAGAGCACAGCTTTGTGCCGGTAGTTCCTCCAGTGTTGGTCCGTGAAGAGATGATGGTCGACGCAGGATTCTTCCCCACCGACAGGCATCAGGTCTATGAGATAGCCGGCGATGACCTTTTTCTTATAGGGACCTCTGAAGTAGCGTTAGCAGGCCTGCACAGAGGTGAGCGCCTTGAACGAGATTCCCTACCCGTGCGCTACGCCGGATTTTCATCATGTTTCCGACGAGAAGCCGGGACTTACGGTAAAGACACGAAAGGCATTTTTCGTGTCCACCAATTCGACAAAGTAGAAATGTTTTCGTTCTGCGACCCTGAGGTGAGTTGGGACGAACTCGAAATGCTTCGCTCTATCCAAGAAGAGATTGTGTCTTCTCTCGAATTGCCTTACAGAGTTATCAACGTAGCCTCAGGAGACTTGGGTGCCGCCGCAGCTAAGAAATATGACCTTGAAGTATGGCTGCCGTCGGAAGGTACGTACCGCGAAGTCACCTCTTGTTCGAACTACACCGACTATTCGGCGCGACGAATGGGCAGTCGCTACAGAGACGATCAAGGAACCGGGTTACTGCACACATTAAACGGGACTGCATGTGCGATATCCAGAACACTCGTGTTTCTTATGGAGAATAGGCAACAGAGCGATGGATCGATAGCAGTCCCCGACGCGCTCCGTCCCTATGTGGGTTTCGAATCGATCCCCGGGCCCAAAGAGTCATAAACACCAGTGAACGCCAACCCAAGCGGCACCGACCCCTGCGACGAGGGTGCCTCCAAGATAAATAGCCGCTCGGATTCTTGAAGTACAGCTGAGGCTGTGGACCTCTCGCGCCACTCCCGAGATCGTCGTCATCGCCCCGACTCCAGCTGTGCCAAGCACTGTGGGCAGCAAACCATCTAGACCCGAGATAAGGCCGAGTCCAAAAGCACCAACCAAATTAAGAATCAGTGTCCCTAATTTCCCCCATTGAGCGGTAGTTTTCCAACGGAGCACGGCGCCAAGACCTGCGAAGCCCGCAAAGAGGACAATGATCATCGTGCGTTCCCGAATAAACGACCGAGATCAAAGCTGACTCCGCAGCTGAGGAGCGTTGCCATGCCCCAGAGAACTACAAAGGTCCATCGTTGTTCTTCTAGGCCACCTCCGAGCAATACCGCCAGACCTGCAAAACTTGTTAATGATCCACACAAGCCAGCTGTCAACCATGCTTGGTCCCAACGCGATTGACGTGAACTTGACGCCCACCCGATCAGAGCACACCCAATGATGTTTGCTGCCAATAGGCCACATGAATCACCAATCCAGGAACTAAAGGCCCAGCGAGAACCCGCTCCTACAATCGCAGCGACCACTACGGCAGCTATAGATCGTGTTGCCATGGCATAGTGCCTAGTAGAGAAGCGGAGTTCAAGCGGTGATGCCAGAACCAAACTCATTAAAACAGATCCGAGAGCTCTTGATGAGTGAGGGACTGCTGGAATCGGAAGCGCCCGATGACCCCATGGATCTCCTGAATTCTTGGGTCAGTTACGCGCAAGAACTTGGATTCCACAACGCGAATGCGATGACGGTGTCAACTGTCAATCAACAAATGGAACCCTCGTCGCGCAACGTCTTGATGCGGGGCCAAATTGATGGCGGCCTTGTCTTTTATACAAATTACGAAAGCGCAAAAGCTACCGACCTAGAAAACAACAACAAAGCGGCGGCTCTCCTCGGCTGGTTGGAATTGGAGCGCCAAATAAGGGTCAATGGCCATATAGAGAAAACAAGTGCAGAAATAAGCGACAAATATTTTTCCTCCCGGGAACGTGGGTCACAAATTTCGGCCGTCATCTCTAAACAGAGTCGACCAGTGAGCGACCGAGATGACTTAGTACGAGCATGGAATCAATTAGACCTAGAACTAGGCGACGAACACCCGCGTCGCCCCAGCCATTGGGGTGGTTACATACTTTTTGTAAATGAAATCGAATTCTGGCAAGGACGCCCTCACCGCCTGCACGACCGGATTCGATATCAACGAAGCGAGACTGGCTGGAGTATGAGCAGATTAGCCCCCTGAGACCTAAGGCTTTTCTTGACGATCTATCCAATCCCGCGCAGCAGCCGCTAATCCGTCTATCAAGGCTTCGTGATGAGGTACTCGTCCAGGGCCCTTGAAGCCAGTCCACATTGGGCTCTTGCCGCGAATCCGGGGCGGCAGCTCTACTTGCACGCCACCACCGCTAGGAAGGTTTACCGGATTTCTGGGGTGCTGGCCGCGCAGCCCGACTGGTATGGAAGAAATATCGTGAAGAATCTCATAATGAGGTAGTTGAGCGATTAAACGACACGCAACGAATTCAGCTAAATCTCTATTTTGTCCGCCCAGCAGAACGGAACGCAACAAATCAGGCCGTCCGAAGCCGTGAATTGCTACAACCACGTCAACGTGGTCGATAAAGAGGCCCAGATTTTTTGACTCGGCAGGATCCACAAGACGGGAGGGGATATGCCACTGATCATTAGGGCCTTGTAACACTCCGTAGTAAGAAGCTCCAGATCTTTCCGCTGCGGTGCTTGCAATGTCGTCGGTAACTTCCTCCAGCCAGCCCCCGTGGAAAGCCATGAAGCCGAAACGTGAACCTAGGTGCAGTACTTCACTCACCCCCGGTTGGGAAAGCAGAGCTTCGAATGGTCGGTTTTCGTCCAAGAGATCATGGTGTCCAAGATGCAATGCCACTACTTGGCCTCCTCAGTCGTTCTGTCTGATGAAGCTGGGTTTGATTGCAGCAACCACACCAGTAACCCGAGTGCAACAACGACACTCAATAAAACGCCGGTCCTGACACCCCCAACGTCGTTGACTGCGTTGCTCAGATTTGAACTCCAACCTTCGACCAGCGCAACAAACCAATTAGACGGACTGCCTGTCCGTTCGAGTACCCAATAGATGACTAGGTAAGCCCCCGCTGCCACCATCAGGACCCCGGCTCCTCGGTCCACGTAACGAACTAAGGCTCGGAGCCTTTCAAGGAAAGTGGAGCGCGCAAGAGACAAACTAACGGTGAGAGCTAAGAGAGTCACCGACATACCGCACGCGTAAAGAATGAATGATGTCAGACCTGATCTGAATCCAGTGACTGAAGTCGAAACGACGACAATAAAAGTTGGTAATCCGCAGGAGATAGATGCCACGGCATAAGAGACGCCAAAGGCCACCAGACTCCGAAGATTTCTCTCGCTGGTCCCAGCATCAAATTTTGGTAGAACAATATCTATTCGTCTACCGGCAGTCACAAAGCAGCCCAGAACGATCAGCATTAACCCGACGCATATGGCTACCCAAGGAACGATTTCTCGGATAGCTGTGAAACCCAAAGAAATTAGTAACCCCGCGCTACCGAAGACAATTAAGAAACCCGACGAAACAACCGTCCCGGTGACTAAGGCTCTCGTAATACTCGCCCCAATGTTTGGGCTCGAGTTTGCTTCTATCCCTAAGAAGTACGAAATATAGGCTGGCAACATCGCGAAGCCGCAAGGGTTAATCGTGGCGACTATCCCTGCTGTAAAAGCGAAAGCCAAATTTACGTCACTCATCGCTAAACAACTCTTCTACCCGGACAACGAGACCAGAGTAATCAAGTACTCCACTGTGGCTCTCAAGAAGGTCACCGTCTTTTGAAATAAAGGCGGTGGTGGGCATAGCAAACCCTCCGAGTTCCTCAAGGAGATTGTGTTCATCTAGACCGACCGAATAGGTGACCCCTGTCGACTCAACGATTTCTCGTGCGGGCCGGGCACCTTCGACTGCGAGGCCCAGGATATTCAGCTGGTCGCCACGGCTCTGATGAAGCCTTTCGAAATCGGGCATTTCTTCAACGCATGGGGTACACCAGGAGGCGAAGAAGTTAACGATGAGGGGGCGCCCTGCAAATATAGAAAGAGAACTCTCCTCTCCGTCGAACGTAGAAAATTCAAGAAGGTACAGCGGCTCGTTACTCTCGCTGGGAAAATCGCGAAGATCGGAGTTCGCGTTGTCTGAGTGGCCACCTCCGCCCGACAATAAGAAGATCGATGCACCCACCAAGTAGAGACACAAGAAACCAATTAGTGGTCGTCTCCAGGAAGGGGCCATGTTGCTCTCGAGCGTCGGATTGAGGACTTCTATTGGTCACGGTACCTCTTGAACGCGTCGGAGCCCCCGGGCATTTAGCCCGGGGGCCCCTCGACCGGACCGGTTCTTGCGACTTGCTGTTGGGCGGCCATTTCGGAGGCCCTCAGCGGTGACACGCCGGTGGTCTGTCAGAGGAGAAGCTGGGGGTGGCAACTCCTCTGTCGATTAAGCAGGAATCAGTTCCGGTGGAATTGGAACTTCGTTGATTGCAACAACTGGGCGAGGCTCTTTAGGGGGACGGCCCCGACCGCGTTTCCCTACCATTATTTGTCCATTCTCGATTAATTCACCACCCCAGATGCCCCATAACTCCTTACGGTTAAGGGCGGCATCCAGGCATTCAGTGGAGACAGGACATTTGGCGCACATTGCCTTTGCTCGTGCTTGGTGATTGGTGTTGTCCGAAAAGAACAAATGGGTCAACGTTCCGTTGTTGTCGTTGCATCGACCAGCAACATTCCATTGGTCTTCGGTTTCAATGAGGAGCTCAAGCATTGGATTCTCCGTTGTTCTTTCTCTTGACTAAATAGGGACTTTTGTTTTGGGGGATAAAAGCATTAAGGCCGCCGGTTTACCGGCGGCCTTTCAGTGGATTCTTTGATGTGCTGTTGCAGCTACATCTGCTCCTCCGAAGGCCGCCATGCCTGATGCTTAATTCCGGTGAAATAAGTAGCCGGACGCATCGAAGCAGAGCCGTCATTGAATTTTGTCGACACGCGTAAGTTGGACGCGACGGATTGACAAAGCGCGCGCTGCACTGTGCTTGGAGCACAGGGCCAACTTGGGGACAAATAATTACGCATGATCTTCAAACAATTCCTGCCTAAGAGGATTAACTAAATAAAGGCCATCACAAATGTGAGGGCTGGGTCAAACGAATAAAAACGACCACACATTAATAATGCAAATCAGAAGGGTAGCCCGACTGAGGGATGCTTCCACTTGTGATGAATCGTTCGGCTATGAAGCCCTATTTGAAGGAATATTCCAAGACTCCGTCAGAGGCGCGAGTCGCATCATTTTCGCCAACCTGTCGCAGATGTTCAAGATGGGCAAATGTTTCCGACTCGGCCATTGGGCCCCAGGAACGTTGTTGGAAAAGTTCCTTCATGTACTTCTGAACGGAAGCCCGGCCTAACTTGTCGGAGGCCTCTCGAAGTAAGTCGAGACGCTCCTGGTGATGACGTTGGATGTCTTCTACACGTTGCGAAAGGTTTGTGAATGGTTGACCGTGCGCGGGTAGACCCAATTTGACACCCTCGAAGGCTGCTACCCGGTCGAGACTGACAAAAAAATCCTTTAACGGGTCCGCTGCCGGACCGAAACCTGAGATATGCGGTGTGATGGTTGGTAAGACGTGGTCTCCGCAAAGCATTAGGCCCGCCTCGGGGTCGTACAGGCATAGGTGGTCAGTGGTGTGTCCAGGAGTGTGGACAGCGACGAACTCGCGCCTGGCGAGGTTGATGCGGTCCGCATCCTCAATTCGCTTTGTTGGTTTTGGAGTTGAAAACCAAGCTCCGCCCCAACCTTTTCTCATCATGGCGTAACCAAGTTGACGATGCCATGGCATCTTGTAACGCTCGCCTCCCCAAGGGGTAGGCCCTCTTGGGCCGGTCTCAAGCCCGGCGAAAAGGGGGTCGTCGCGAAGTTGAGCGTTTTCGTCGGCAGCGGAAACATTGTGAAGTGGTTCGTCATCTTCGTCATCTAAGTTCCACCACATTCGGAAATTCTTGTGTGTGATGACTTCGCAACCGTACTTCTCGTGGAAGTGTCCCGCGGCACCGAAATGGTCCGGGTGGCTGTGGGTGATGACTATCGAATGGACCCGCTCGGGAGGGACTTCTGCCTGTTGAAGGCCTCTCATGAGAGCTTTCCAGTTGGCAGGGCCCGGTAAACCTGGATCAACCAACGCGGCGCCGCGCTCGTCATCGAGGATGTAGCAGTTGACGTGTCCTAGGCCTGGCATCGACATTGGCAATTGAAGTCGTCGAACGTTTGGAGCTAGTTCAATTATTGCGTCGTCAGGGGGACGTTGTTCCTCGCGCATTGGGCGGTTCATTAGAGAGATCTTACCGGCTTATCTAATTTGAATTCGATTTCTCACCGAGGTTAAAAAGATGTTCCCGGTAATGCCGCAACTCGGCAATACTTTCCCGGATATCGTCAAGAGCCCTGTGGGAGGTTTCTTTCTTTGGAACCCCTTTTAGGACTGCAGGATTCCACCTTCGTGCAAGTTCCTTTGCTGTCGAAACATCAATGGATCTGTAATGCAGAAAGTTTTCAATGTCAGGCATGTACGCATCTAAGAACCTTCGATCCGTTCCAATCGAATTTCCACACAGCGGCACGGATCTAGGTTTCTCCACATGTTCCATGATGAAGTCGAGTGTTTCTTGATAGGCCTCTTTCAAACTTGTGGATGACATGCGTATCTGTTCAAGAAGACCCGATTTTGTATGCATGTCAGTCACAAAGTCGTCCATTTCTGCCAGCTCGGATTCATCTGCATGGATAACTAAATCTGGCCCTTCAGCCACGGTCTGCAAATGGTCATCGGTGATGATGGTTGCAATTTCGACGATGACGTGACGCGCAGGTTCCAGCCCAGTCATTTCAAGGTCCATCCAAACAAGCATGCGATCATGCTAGGCGGACTGTGACTCCTATACGGGGTGCCTGCAGCCTGGTCCAAGTGTGCCTAAAGTCAGGGTGTGGTTGTTATCCCAGTTCAACGTCTCAATTCTGATCTCCCATTGCCGAATTATGCGAAACCAGGCGATGCTGGTGCAGACCTGATAGCCAACGAAGAGGTGACTCTCGCCCCTGGTGGAGGGCGAGCGTTAATAGGCACAGGTATCGCTGTCGCTATTCCCCGTGGCTATGCAGGTTTTGTTCAGCCACGTAGCGGGTTAGCTCTGCGTCATGGAATTACGTGTCTTAACACTCCGGGATTGATCGATAGTGGATATCGAGATGAGCTTAAAGTCCTGTTAGTTAATACCGACCCGAGCGAACCGTACGAAGTTCATCGAGGGGATCGCATTGCTCAATTGGTGATCCAAAAAGTTGAAGAGGTTGCCTGGGAGGAGTCAGACAAACTTGATGACACTGAAAGAGGCTTGGGAGGGTTCGGGCACTCAGGACGTTGAACCCAAATGAGGGTGTCCCACCCCTTTGTGAAACTAGGGCCATGGAGACGCCGACATTATTCGAGCACGACACACCGGTAGAGAATGCAATCAGCGATTTAAGCCGCCTCAAAGTCCAAACTCGAATCCGTGAAATGAATGACGAACGTATGAGTCGACAAAGCCTTAGAGAAACATCAGCTCGACGTCATGCCGCAGTTGCTCGGTTACGTCGCCGGCGACATGAAGCCGACGAAGTTGATCATGAATATTGGTTGAGGCGTCGCAATAACATCCGTCTCGTGCAGTGAACACCTGACACCGTAAGGTTGAAGCCATATGACACCAGCGATCCGTATTGCGGAAGCTGCCGAAATTACAATTGGTATTCACCATTACGAACACGATCCAAACAACCAGCAGTATGGACTCGAGGCTGCTGAAGCATTAGGCGTGCCAGTGGATTCCGTGTTCAAGACCCTCGTCATTGACCTAGGGAATTCACACGAAAATCACTCGGCAATAGCTGTGATCCCGGTTTCCAAAACCCTCAACCTCAAGGCAGCGGCAGTGGCTTTAGGTCGTAAGAACGCAACCATGACAAAACCAAACAAGGCAGAACGAATAACCGGGTATGTGAGAGGCGGCATTAGCCCATTGGGCACTCGAACCGCTCTCGAGACGGTCATAGACCTTTCGTCTTCGAAGATTGGACGCCTCTACTGCAGTGGTGGCAGGCGCGGCCTAGATATCTCCATCAGGCTGGAAGATCTAGTCCAATTAACCAATGCCAAACTGGCATCTATAGCGAGATAAATGTAGGCCGCCCGGGTCTCGAACCCGGCACCTTGGGATTAAAAGTCCCCTGCTCTACCCGATGAGCTAGCGGCCCACCAACATCGTACCGGTGGTCTCGCGCAAGGTCCTCAGTCATTAGTGGTCATTTCCCATTCGCCTTAAGAAACTTAAATGAAGATTATTTGACCAATTGACCGAGGAAACCGAAAGAGCGCCAATGGAATTAAAGAACGCTCTGACCCTCATTGCCTAGTTCTACTGACTCGACCAACGGACGTTGCTGCATTCCGCTAGCCCGCAGCCTTCCCGGTATACGTCCAAAATCAAGTGGTTCAACCTTGCACTTTGGACAGAGACATGGTGGGTGCATCAATGGGTTGGGCGGTGTTTCCCATTCATTTTCAAGTGCCGTGCACTGAATCTCATCCACAAGTAACAATTCTACGGCAGTTCAACTCGTGTTCAGAAGGAAAGGTCAGGCCCGAGCAAGCAACTCACGAGAATGCTAAGAACACGCGAGATACGGTACGAAAGACAAACTGGGGGAAGTGTTGGAACACATAACGGTTTTTAAGGCATCGCACATTCACACTATGGATCCCGGCCGGCCCGACGCGTCGGCAGTCGCCGTCTCGGACGGACGAATAGTTTCTGTTGGGTCAATCGAATCGATGGAGCCTTGGTTGAGACGGTATCCCCACTCAATTGATGACCGATATAGCGACAAAATTATGATGCCTGGTTTCATCGACCCTCACACCCACCTCAGGTTGAGTGGCACCTATATGGGTTTGGAATACGTGGGCCCGATTGACTCGGCGGCCCCTGGAGGTATGAGGAAGGGTCTCCCGAGCCGAGATGCTGTTCTCAATCAACTTCGAGCGTTAGCAGCAGAACAAACAGACCCCACCACCCCGATAACAGCTTGGGGGTACGACCCTGCGAGCCAATCTGGGCACTTGGATCGAGACATGCTGGATCAAATTAGCGACTCAGTCCCCATCTGGGTGATCGCCTACGCGCCGCACATTGTCTACGTCAATACCCCAATGCTGGAGATGATCGGAGTCAATGATGACTCAGTTGGCCATGGGATAGGCAGATACCCTGATGGGCGCCTCAACGGCTGGTTCGTAGAAACAGAAGCCACAGCACTCGCTACCCGACCCGTATCGAAACTTATATACGGCCCTAATGCTGGGCGAACAGCAATTGACCGAATGGGGGCCGTAGCCAAAGCGGCTGGGGTTACCACCACAGCGGACTTAATCTGGGGCCTGGCCGATGGATTCGAACCTGAATGGGATGACCACGCCAAAGCAATAGCTGAGGGGACGTTCCCGTTGCGCATCTTCATGATTCCTTTCGAGCCAAAACTCGTCAGGGAATATGGCAGCGAAATGCTCAACTTTCTAGAAACAAAAAGAGCCGAGGGTGACGATCGACTCAACACGCACGGCATCAAATATGTAAATGACGGGTCATACCCATCGATGACGCTCGTAATGAACGAACCTGGATACCTCGACGAGGACAATGCACACAAAGGTGAAGTCCCTTGGGAAGACATGGTTGAGAGGATGCTTCCATTCTGGAAAGCGGGAGTTCAGATCCATTCACACGCGAACGGTGACCGTACCTTGGATATGACCCTTGACACCTTAGAAGCGCTGCAGCGGATACACCCCAGGTTTGATCACCGATTCACGGTTGAGCATTACTGCATTTCATCTCCCTCTCAAGCTCGACGACTTTCAGCGCTTGGAGGCCAAGCCTCCGTGAATATTTATTTCGTTCATTTCCGCGCGCAACTCCATAGTGACCACGGATTCGGCCCCGACCGAAGTGAAGCAACGGCACGGTTAGGTTCCTTGGAACGAGCCGGGGCGCCTTTCGCGCTGCACAGCGATTTCAACCTGGTTGTAACTCCCCTGTCTCCTCTTCTAGCGGCATGGTGTGCAGTAAACCGGATAGGTGCAGATGGAGAAACAGTCCTTGCCCCCGGAGAAAGAATTTCAGTTGATAGGGCACTGCGTGCAATCACCATCGATGCGGCGTACATACTGAACCGAGATGACCGACTTGGGTCTATCGAGGTTGGCAAGCACGCCGACTTCACTGTTCTGGCAGACGACCCGTATCAGGTGAATCCAAGAAACCTCAAAGATATTGAGGTCTGCGACACAGTGCTTGCCGGTGAATCAACCAACTGAGATGTCTTCTGGCGAAGTAGATGCTGCCTGGAGCAGCGTTGTTTCGACTTTGCACGCGGCGCGAGAACGCAGTCAAAAAAACTACACCGCGTCCACTGAACTAGATGTGACAGTGCTTACGGGCTTCCTGGGCAGTGGCAAAACGACAGTCCTTCGCCACCTACTCGAAAATCCCGAAGATTTGAGAATTGCGGTTGTGGTCAATGATGTTGGTGCCGTCGAAGTCGATGCGCATTTAGTAAAGGACGCGAGTGTTCAACAAATCTCACTATCTAATGGCTGTGTGTGTTGTGTGCTTGGAGACGACCTGGAGAATCAGCTTGAACATTTGGTAACCGCGGGCAGCTATGACGCGGTTGTAATCGAGGCCAGCGGCATCGCCGACCCGATTGCCATTGGCCAAATAGTGCAAGGCGCCCACAACTGTCGTTTAGATGGCATTATCGCTGTGGCTGACGCCAGTTCTCTAGATGTTCAACTCGCCGATCAACGAATTGCTGCATTAGTTGCTCGTCAGCTGCAAGCTGCTCATCTCGTCATTCTGTCCAAAGGTGACCTTGTCCCAGAGTCAGAACGAGAACGTGCCGTAAAACTCATTGCCGATGTAGCTCCTGGGGGAAGAATTATTCAGGCTAACGATGGTGTGATTGACCTTGGTTTGGTAGTTGGCGCAGCCCTAAATGGTGTTTCTATGGCCAGCCATGAACAAGGGGGCGGTTTAGCGGTCGTTTCTCTTGTCGTGGAACCAGCAGGCCCTTGGCAGCCGACGGAACTCGGGAAATTCTTCGATCAGTCGACTCATGGACTACTGCGAGCAAAGGGATGGTTCGAGGACTTGGAGGGAAGCCTTTTTCACCTGCAGGTAGTCGGAAGACGCTGGGAAATTAAGCGCTGGTCAGGAGAGGCGCCGAAAGCGTTGGTGCTGATCGGACTTAACCGTGACGATGTTGCTACAACTAAAGTTCGACTGCAGTACATCGGTCAGGGCTAAACATCCATCGCGGGGAAACCCGGGGTCTCAGAATTACCTTCTAGTTCACCGATTGAACTTCAAGCAGAATCTAAACTAACGGTGTGGATAACGACGGAGACTCTGGCGTTGAGTCAAGCACACCCATAACAGAAGAAGAGCTCGACGCGTATGAGATTGAGTTCTCGAAGGTTGAGTCAACGTTGCGGGCATTAGTTGACGGGACAGATCCCGTGATGGCCGCGTCATGGGTTAGCGAAACATAAATTCGCGAGCGAGCGTCTATTCCAAGTCATGGTCCGGAGTCTGCGAGGAAAAATCAGCAACACTTCCTGGAGTTAGTTCATCTCGCAGCTCGTACCACCGACCGGAAAGATGGTTTGTGATTGCCGCGTGAGGGGCATCGGTGACTCGATCCAACGCGCGAATCAAACCGGCATGCCCGACTAACAAAACACGCTTGTTGTTTTGTGTCAAACGCACCAAGCCAGGCATCACCCTGCTGATTATTGAATCATCGGGTTCGTATCCCTCGGGCCACCGTTGCTCCTCAATGGCGTTAGGCCAGGAAGCTTCGATTTCGGAGCGTGTTAGGCCTTGCCAAATCCCGGCGGCCCGTTCCCGGAATTCACTATGAACTGTGACCTTTTTCCCACCTAGGAGTCGGGCGATGATTTGGGCTGTGTGGTGGGCTCTTCTTAAGTCACTAGACACAATTCTGTCGAAACTTTCGCCGATATGGAGTAGCTGTTGTGCAGCTGATGCTGCTTGTTGTTCCCCGAGCTCGGTTAATGGGGGATCGGCTTGACCCTGCCATTTCCCTAGAGCGTTCCACTCAGATTGTCCATGTCTAAGGATGAGTAAATCCACCAGGAATTGGTCTCCCTCGTAACTTCATGACAGAACGTAGCTTCTCGGAAGGGAAGCCCCACGGCAACCGAAGATAAGATCCGGGAATGGCCAAGGTAACTCTTCGACTTTTTGCGGGTGCACGAGAAATTGCAGGTAACGGGACTATCACCTATGAGGCCAGCACGGTCCAAGACCTACTTGTTCAAGCGCAAGGTGACTTAGGTGAAGAGTTCACTCAGATATTGTCGATAAGTCGCGTATGGCTTAACGGGGAACCCATAGAAGGAGACTCACGAATCTCTAGCGGTGATGAGGTAGCGGTACTCCCGCCGGTCTCGGGCGGTTAATGAGCACTTTTCTTCATAGGTTCTCAACGTTGTATGGGGCAAGTAGTGGCTTCTTGGGCTATCACTTCGTAGGGCTGTGTGGCCTAATATTTTTGCTCTCCCTAGGAACTACTGCCTTTGGAATAGCCGTGGCACTGGCCGCTGCTTCAGTTTCATCCAACTTTGCTGGACCTTCTATTTTCGAACGCATACCGGCGTCGGCGTTGCTTTTGCTTGTCGCTTGTAGCGGATTTTTCAACGATTTTCGGTTATCCGCACTGATTCTGGTTGGGGCACTGGTTTTCACGCCCCTAATAGCTGCGATAGGTGAGAGAGGGTCAATCTCACTGTTGCTCCAAACAGCGAGAATCTTGGTCGGATGGTTACCTGCGGGCATCGCCGCGTCCAGTCTCATTGCGTTGGCTCTTCGTGATGCTTCGTCAGCAGGCTTGCTACTGGTACTAATTTTTTTCCACGATGTAGGTTTGGAAGTGTGTGCGAGTGGGCGGTTCCGTCACCAATTTGCGCCCATTATGGCTATCAGTGGCTCGTTAGCGGTTCTCTGGACTTCGGTCCAATTGTCGGTATCGCCGATATCTCCGAATCATTATTGGGTGTTTGCTTGTTTGTTTAGTGTTGCCACTCTGCTTGGGCGGTTAATGATGCGACTGCTTCCGTCCAGGAACGATCAACGGACCTCCCTGCTAGCCTCACATGTTGTAGTCGCACCTTTATGGACTGCTGCGGCAGTGGTACTAAATCTCTAGAAACCCCACTCAATTCAGAATCGGGTGGAGTAGTTGCAGCCGGTGGCATACCTTGGTCGTTCGTGACGGAAGTCGAATTCACTCATATGCCTGATGGACCCATCCGCAGAATAGGCGTTCTGTCCATGCACACATCTCCGCTGGACCAGCCAGGTGCAGGAGACAGCGGAGGTCTAAATGTCTATGTTCGCGAGCTAGCCGCTTCGATGGCCAACAAGGGAACTGAATGTGATGTTTATGTCCGCCGGACAAATCCAGACGTCCCCGAACTCGTTGAACTTGAAACGGGAGTCAACGTCATACAAATCGAGGCGGGACCCTATGGCCTCGAAAAAGGTGACCTCCCAGCAGTTCTTGATCTGTGGACACAAGGAGTTGCGGCTTACTTAGATAGACGGCCTGTCGACGCGTTTCATGCCCACTACTGGCTATCAGGCCTCGCAGGGCACCACCTAAAGCACCAATTTGATATTCCTTTGGCGGTGACTTTCCATACTTTGGGCCGAATTAAAAGCATCGCAGGTGACTCAGAACCAGAAGACCGAATTCGGGCGGAAGAAGCTGTTATCGGTTGCGCAGATGCTGTTTTTGCCTCAGGTAGCGTGGAAGCAGACCAGTTGACCTCCCTTTACGGGATCCCTCGTGATCGAATTGAAATATTGACCCCAGGCGTGGATAGCAACGTGTTTAATCCTGGGCCTTTGCGTTCTGCTCGGGTAGCAACAGGCCTAGGGGATTACCCTGTGCTCCTTTTCGTCGGCCGCATCCAGGCGCTCAAAGGTCTAGACGTAGCCATCGGAGCTTTAGCTTCGAGCAAAAGCCAGGACGCGCAGTTAGTTGTCGTCGGAGGCCTTTCAGGAGATGAAGGCCCGGCAACACTGAAAGCCCTGCGGCAGCAGATTGAAATCCACGGACTTGAAGAGCGCGTCGTATTCATTGAACCCCAGCCGCATCAAGCTTTGGCTGCCTACTATCGAGCCGCTGACATATGTTTGGTACCGAGCCGGTCCGAATCTTTCGGGCTGGTAGCGCTCGAAGCAGCTGCCTGCGGAACAGCGGTAGTCGCTAGCAATGTTGGTGGTCTTAGAGACAACGTTGTGAACGGCGTGACAGGGCTCTTAGTAGCTGAACGTGATCAAAAAATATTCGCAGCCGCTATAGATGAACTGCTCGACAAGCCTGAAATGCGTTACGAAATGGGTCGCCGGGGAGCCCAGCGAGCGACGCTAAACAGTTGGGATCTCGGGGCGGCGAACGCCATAGAGGTCTTTGGGCGTCTGACATCTAGAGAACTGGTTTCTTGCGCGTGACGCGCGATGTCGCAACACCAGACGAACTGGACGCGTTAGAGCGAATAATTGACAACTGGTTCCGACGCCAACAAAAAGAACTTCCCATGCTCCTAGACGTAGCTCGTGATGAAGAGATCGAAAGACGATGGTACGCCCGTCTTGAAGGTGAAGAACGTGATGTCACCACCGTGTGGCTCACCCTCGGTCAAAGAACCTTGAAATACGAAACCTACTTTTTGCCCTACCCGGATGACAATAAAGAAGAATTGTTTGAGCTCTTACTCCGGCGAAATTATGACCTAGTGGGAGCTCAATTTGGGATTGGCCCTGAACACGCGATTTTCCTCACCGGTGAACTCCCTTTCCACGCGGTAGATGAAGACGAATTAGATCGAATCCTTGGGACTATTTGGGAATATGTTGAGCGGTATTGGCGTGCGGCGCTCAAAATGGGTTTCGCTAGTCAATTGAAAGATAAGCCCGAAAAGAAGGCAGAGTAGATAGAGCTGAGTCGCTGGCGAAGTCGACCGCTACCGTGGACCCCATGGTTGAACTGCTGATTGTTGGCGGCGGAAAAATGGGCGCGGCGTTATTGGGTGGATTACTGCGTAACGGACACGACGTTAAAAATATTTCCGTCATCGAGCCCTCAACTACTCGCGCCCAGGAACTAGTTGATACCTACGGCGTGCGGGTGTCCACTGAAATGGAACCATCGGAAGGTTCGATCATCGCTACGAAACCCGATGTCGTGGCTTCCGTCGCTCAACAAGTTGCGGAAGCTGGAACGAAACGGCTTTTATCGGTAGCTGCTGGTGTGACTTTGGCCGCCATTGACAAAGCAACCGGGGCGGCTACCCCAGCGATCAGAGCAATGCCAAATACTCCAGCCTTGGTGGGCAAAGGAGCAGCAGCAATCTGCGGTAACGCAGTTGCCACTCCAGAAGATCTCGCTTGGGCGGAAGAAATTTTAGGGGCTGTTGGAACCGTTGTTCGCACCGAAGAAAGGCTTCTTGACGCGGTAACGGGACTGTCAGGTTCAGGCCCTGCGTACGTGTTTTTAGTAGCGGAGGCGATGATTGATGCCGGAGTAATGACCGGCCTTAGCCGCTCAGTAGCAACAGACCTCGCCGTTCAAACCCTCCTCGGCGCTTCCACTTTGTTAGCTGAAGGGAAACCGCCCGCCGAGTTGCGAGCTGACGTCACATCCCCAGGGGGCACAACCGCTGCGGGTTTGAGAGAATTGGAAAACCATGGTCTGAGAGCTGCGTTTGCAGCGGCAATTGAAGCGGCCAGTCGACGCTCTCAGGAACTAGGCCAAGACTGAGATATGGCACAGTTCGACACGATTACTTGCGTAACGGATTTAGGTAAAGAGGACGAATCTGTCGGATTGTTGCAATCCATACTGCATGAGCTCAGCCCAACCTCAAAAGTCATAGATCTATGTCACGACATAAAACCCGGCGACATCCGCGCCGGAGCCTTGATGCTTGCTCGGAGCGTCCCCTATTTGTCACCAGGGCTCGTATTGGCATCTGTTGGAGATCTTGCTGGCCGGCCCGCGATAGCTGTTTCAGTCGGTGAAGGCCAATCCATATTGGTAGGACCCGACAATGGGCTCTTGGGGGCTGCGGTGGCAGTCGTCGGAGGGGCTAGCCAAGCAGTGCAACTGACGAACCAAGGCCTCCACAATTCTTCACCAGGAGTGACACACCCAGCTCGTGACATCATCGCCCCCGTGGTTGGCCATGTTGCTGCTGGAGGTTCTCTTCTGGAGTTAGGTCAAGAGATAGATCCCGCCCTCTTGCTCCCATCGCTTGTCCCTGTGCCAAGGACAGAAACTGATGGCGCAATATCGGCAGAAGTGATTCGTCGCACTCGACAGGGAGCAGCTCAACTCAACATCGACCGAGACACCCTATCCGGGTTAGGCGATGTCATAATTTTGGAATTTGGTGATGACCGACGCGTCGTTCGGTTACAGCACCCAGACGACGTAAACCCAGGACAACTTGCTCTAGTCGACGACGAATATGGTTTGTTGGCAATCGCGACGGGCCAGCAGGAAGGTGTTGTCCCTGACGAGCTTGCGGTTGGTGCAGAAGTGACGTTGCGAGAAGCGACATGAGACCTGGCACCACCATGGTCTTGGCGGGTTTACTTTTTCTCATCATCATGGCGGCTACTTTTCAACTCCTTTTCGTAACTTGGTAACTCAAGATCACAAAAATCTCCGTACAACTTTCCTCTGGAGTGGAAACAAGCTTCTGATACTGCGAGACTGCTGCACCGAAGCAAGTCTTCGCCTGAGCAAAAGGTTGTCATCTTGCACACTCGGTCCAAGACCCCATCGACCTTCAAGCGAGGGTCCAATTGATTGTCGCCACCCGTTCTAGCCCACTAGCTCGTTGGCAGGCCGAAGCCGTCTCTTCTCGCCTGAAATCTCAGGGGATTGAAGTTGAATTTTTGTTGGTCGCGACCGAGGGCGACAAAGATCGGACACGACAAATCCAAGACATGGCTGGTGAAGGAGTCTTCGTAAAAGAAGTCCAAATAGCGGTCCTGGAAGGGCGAGCCGACATCGCAGTCCACAGCGCAAAGGATTTGAGGTCCAGACCCACGAATGGTCTCAATCTGGTTGGGTTTCTTGATCGAGGTGACCCACGAGACGCTCTCATAGGCAACCAACTCGATCGGATACCTGAAGGTGGTGTGATCGCCACAGGTTCAGCCCGTCGACGTGTGCAACTTGTCGATCTACGGCCGGACCTCCAGTTTGTTGGGCTGAGAGGAAACATAAAAACCCGAATCGAGATCGCTCAAGGGACTGACGTCGACGCGGTGGTAGTGGCCAAGGCCGCTCTGGACCGACTAGGTATTTCAAATTTGGCGGATCAAGTCTTCGAGTCCGATCAAATGGTTCCGCAAGTAGGCCAGGGGGCGATTGCTATCGAGTGCCGGGACGACGAACGTCAGACAATTGGATTGATTTCATCCATCGTCGACGATTTGACCGGTACCTGCGTCATGGCCGAACGGTCGTACCTGGCTGAACTCGGTGGTGGTTGTGAACTCCCGGTCGGCGCCTACGCCTATAACGTCGGAGATTTGCTGTGTTTAGAGACCGTCCTCGCTTCCCTTGACGGCAGCACAGTTCTGCGGACAAAACACCAAGGTAAGGACCCGATTACGTTGGGAGCACAAACAGCTCAAGAATTATTGGCTAGCGGTGGATACAACTTGCTTGCAAAAGGTGGAGATACCTCTTGAGCGTTGATCCACTCAAAGGAAAATCAGTTGTAGTAACGAGAGCATCTCACCAAAGTAGTGATCTCATCCAAGCTTTTGGTGAGGCTGGTGCAGAAGTTATACCTGCGCCTGCAATCGCGGTGGTTCCACCCTTAGATGGAGGTCAGCCACTAGACGATGCTCTCCTCAGACTTGAACGATTTTCATGGTTAGCGTTTACTTCGTCGAATGCCGTTTCAGCTCTTATGGCCCGAGCGGCCCGGCGTGGAGTTCTGAAGAAAATTGAGGGATTGCAAATAGCTGCGATAGGGCTATCTACGGCTGCCAAAGTTCTGTCCGAACTCAAACGAGAACCGGACCTCGTGCCAACTAAGAATGATGGCATTTCCTTAGCCGAGGCGTTCCCAGCTCCAACTCCTGGTGATCACGTCTTAATACCGATGGCCTCGGACGGCAGGACTGAGCTGTACGAAGGTCTGCAGAATAAGGGTTGGAAAGTTGATCGTGTCGCCGCGTATAGGACTGTGGTCCCGTCACTAGAAGATGAGTTGGCCACGCGAGCCGTTACCGCTGACGCCGTTACTTTCGCCTCGCCCTCTGCGGTGAATGGTCATCTAGAACAAACTGGGGGACGTACAGCAACAAAAATCATCACCATTGGAAACACAACAGCTGAAGAGTGCCGGATACAAGGGCTTGAGGTAGCTGGCGTCGCGGAAAACCAGACAACAGACGGCTTGGTGCAAGCAGTCATCGGAGTTCTAGTTTGACCAACAAGAACCAAGCACTGATTTTAGATTTCGATGGGACAATCATTGATACCGAGAGCCCAGCGTATGAATCCACAGCTCGAATCTGGACAGATTACGGCGTTGAGTTCCCCACGGACTGGTGGCTTCAAGGAATGGGTACCGACCGCAAATCCACATGGGTAGAGGAATTAGAAAATCGACTTGGGCGGACGATAGACCAAGACTCGGTAATGGGGGAACGCCAGCGGATTAAGAATCAGTTAACAGAAGAGCAACCGGTCTTACCTGGCGTAGCTGAGTTACTAGACGCAGCTGAACAACGAGGGATAGCAACAGCCATTGGATCGAGTTCGCCCCATAGTTGGGTCGACCATCATCTGAAACGAGTTGGGCTATACGAAAGATTTTCACATGTCGTGTGTCGCGATGACGTAGATGGTGTTTCGAAACCGGCCCCTGACGTCTTCCTGCGAGCGTTGGAGCTACTTGAAGTCGAAGCAGGATCCGCAGCTGTAGTTGAAGATAGCCCTAATGGCCTCAAGGCAGCTCTTGCAGCAGGGCTCCGTACTGTCGTCGTGCCCAATCCCTTAGTCGAATCCCTAAATTTTTCTGGGGCGTTCGCGCGATACAAGTCACTAGATGTTCTACCAGCGAGCCAATTACTCGACTTGGTGTTTGGTGAACTGAATTGACAGCTAAACAGTGGAAGTTACCTGCAACACGTTGACTGCGAAAGCTTGCTTCAATTGGCTAATCGCGATCAGGAATAAGCCGGGCTATTACCTTCCCGATTTCGTAGACAGATTCGGTTCCCCCCGCGTCGTTATTAACCAGATTGGTCGAAATTCTCATTACTAACTCCGTTAGAACCCGAGACTGGATGCCAAGCAGAGTGAAACGCCGCATCAGGCCAGGTTTCCCAAGGGCCTTGGTAGCTAATCTTCCGAGGCGGTAATAATGGTCATACTTAGAGACCAACTGTTTCTCGTATTGCCGAAGTTCGAGGCCGTCGCCAGTGCTTATGGCTCGGTCGATTACAGAAGCCGCCAATCGCCCGTTGCTTAATGCCGGTTCAACTCCGTCGCCATTAAATGGATTCACACTTCCCGCAGCGTCACCTACCACGACCCAGTTGGGACCCGACCTTGGTCGGACTGAGGCACCCATCGGCAGACGTCCACCTTCTGGTGGACCTTCGATGCTGTCTATGTCGACCTCCCAAGCTTCAGGTATCTGACTCAACCACTTGTCAAATAGCTCGCGAATTGATTGAGGATCGTTTCCGTGGTGGTGGCTCAGTAACCCAACACCTGTGTTGATGGTCCCATCGCCCACTGGGAATATCCAACCGTAACCCGGGAGTTGTCCGCCAGCGCTATCTCGGAGATCAAAGACTGATTCGATGATGTCGTCATCATGACGGGGACTAGAAAAATATGCCCTCATGGCGACTCCCTGAGCGTAAGTTCTCGTCCGAGCGGTACCTAAAGCCCGACCAAATGGCGAAAGTGGACCGTCAGCGATGACCACAAATCGTGCACGCACTTCTATTTCTCCCTCGGGGCCGGTGCCACAGCCAGAACCGATTGCTCGACAGCCACGCAGATGTCCATGTTCAATTATTGGCTCAGCGACTTCAACACCGGTCCAAACTTGGGCCCCGGCATCGTGTGCATGCTCTGCTAGGAGTTCGTCAAGAACCCGACGCCTAATCACCAAACCATGATTCGGATGGTCATGATCAGTGGGCCATCTGAGTTCAATGCTTTGGCCGTGTGCCGTCATTCGTAAACCATGATGCCGATGAAAATCACTATCGGTGACGTCAATCCCCATCTCGTCTAAATGCCCCACCGCTTTGGGCGTTAAGGCGTCGCCACATATTCGTTCGCGAGGCATTGCTTCTTTTTCTAAGAGCACGACCATCCGACCCGACTCAGCGGCCCAATGAGCTGCCGCGGTGCCTGCTGGGCCCGCCCCGATCACCAGTACCTCTGTAGAAAGACGCATGGTCATCAGCGCATGTCCTCCGGCCTACTTTGACGGTGTCAGAGTATTTTCAAGCTGCTATGACGAGACGGAGCTTAATGTCCCCCGCCTCCCCCGCCTCCTCCAAGATCTTTGCCGCCGCCAAGTTCTTCCCATTCCGCGTCGCGAACTGTAATTTCTTCGTCGCTTAAGAGCTCACCGCTCAATACTTCACGGATGTATCTGGCGACGGAATAAATCTTGTACTCCGAGAGCGTCCCGCCGAAACCAGGCATATTTGCGCCGGTTTCACCGGAGATATGTGCCCCCCCGGGCCTATCGGTAGCCCCATAAGGGCTTCCGAGACCGATACCTTCCGAACCGACGTTGAGCCAATGAATCATGTCAGCGTCTAGTTTCGGGAAGGTCAGTAAAACTTCTCCGTTATATAAAGGACGCCCAACCCCACCGCCTTCATTCCCAGCTCCGTCACCACCATGGCAGCTTGCACACTGCGCGGCATAAGTTGCTGCGCCTTCGGTCATCGCAGTCACAGGTTCAGGCGGAGGCTCAGTCATTTTGACATAGACAAATGCCCACAACGGCAAGAAGAACATGACTGGTAGGGCCCACATCGGAATTTTGGTCCGAGCATGAGCAGCAGACACCCAGGCAGGTTCAATATCAACGTCAGCAACTTGTTCAAGTTTGGCGTCAGCCTTAGCGGCGGCAATCACATCGGCGCCACTCGGCCCTGAACTGGCCTGAACCCCGCCGCCACTCGACTCTGAAACAGCAGCTCCGCCACTGCCGTCGTCTTCAAGCAGGCCGAGCGCTATACGCCTCTGTCTGGAACGCTCAAATAGATACTCGGGAACTTCGGTCACTTTGTCCTCCGCGAGATCCCAATCTGGAATCCCGCATCACGGGTTATCGGTAAACAAACAAGATACGTGCGCTCATCAAAGATAGGCGCTGACGAGGGTAGCGGACCAAGTTTGGCAGACACTTTTTGCTCAAGTTGCACTCAGAATGAAGTTCTCAAAAAAAATCCGGCTTTGGGTTCGGCATTAGCAGCGCGCGAGTGCCACCATATAAGACATTCTTGAGTTGCGAATCCGTCGTTAAAGCGTGGTAGAACGTCGAACGATCCGGGCGTTGCTCGGGTAGATTTGAACGTAGATTCACGCTGTGGATTTGCATAGTGTGAGGTTCCTTGGAATCTCACCAAGATTCGGTAAGCACGCACCAACACTACGGACTAGACAGGAGGGCTCGTGGTTGCACTTGTGACATCAATCCTGATCACAGGTCTTATGGTTTATGCCGTCATCGCGTATGGGCGGCGCAGGCCTACAGACCGCCCCACCTCGTGGGGCGAAGCCATGCTTGGCGCCACGTTTATCTTTATGCTCTTAATGATGGTTTTTGGGGTTGTGCCCGATCGCTGGGTTCGGCTTACCGACAATGAATGGGGATGGTCTGTGGAGCGGATGCTCTTTACCGAGGGCCAATTCATCGACGGAAACCCGATCACGTTCCCACCAATGCGGATGGACCTGAAGAAGCTCTCAGACATCGTTGTAGTTGTTGAGCACATAGTCGCTTTAGCTGGTCTTCCATTTCTGTGGCTTTGGTGGCAGAAACGGGATGAGAAAAAGCCAGTCGCAGAACCAGTATCAGATTTCGGCCGCCCACTCATGAAAGGCAACTGAGATGGCTAAGACTGAAGCTAACCCGCCGATGCCTCGGTTCGTAGACGACTATGTATTGCAAACTGTCGACGCTGACTATCTAGCTGCCGCTGTAAAGCCCAAACAATTCATCAACATTGACCAATCAGAATGCATCCAATGCGAAGGGTGCGTTGATATTTGTCCATGGAAATGCATCCATTACATAGCGGTTGAAGCAATAGACGAAGCCGTAGATGCTGATCTCCCAGGTCTAGACCCGGCTGATAACGCAATTTTTATTATTGATGACGATGTATGTACACGCTGCGCCCTATGTGTAGATAGATGCCCGACAGGTGTCATATCGATGGGCAAAATAGTTGACAACCCACCGACCGAGGGTGACGTTCATGACCGCACCCATACACACGGCTACGCCTACGGCATGCGACTCTGAGGAATAGACGGAATCTAAATGGCAAACTCGATCGAAAAGTCTAAACAGTCGCTGCCTGAGAGGCTGCAACAAGGTGCTACTGCTGCAGCAGACTGGATGCAAGACAGCCAGTTTTGGACCTCAGTTTTTAGGCCTGGGTCCATTTTCCGCAAGGGATATACAGACAGCCCCCGCAACAGGTCCTATGTGATTATGAACAGCGTCCTGTATCACCTTCACCCTGTGAAGGTGAAGCGTCACGCTGTCAAGGTGAGTTACACACTCTGTCTTGGTGGACTTAGTTTTTTCTTGTTCATACTGCTGACAATCACCGGCATTTTCCTGATGTTCTTTTATCGCCCAACGGCAGCTGCCGCTTGGAGTGACATTGAGTCCTTGCACACACAGGTAAGTTTCGGATTACTTGTCCGCAATTTACATCGCTGGACAGCCCACCTGATGGTGTTGTCGGTGTTTCTACATATGGCACGAGTCTTCTACCACGGCGCATACAAAGCTCCGCGCGAGTTCAATTGGGTGGTCGGCGTCATGCTGTTGAAACTCACACTTTTGCTTTCGTTCACCGGCTACCTCTTGCCCTGGGATCAGTTATCTCTATGGGCGGTGACCGTCGGCACCAACATGATGGGTTTCACACCGGTATTTGGTGATCAAGTGCGCTTCGTGCTCTTGGGAGGCAAACAAATCGGCGCAGAAACTCTTCTTCGATGGTACGTACTGCACGTATTGATGCTCCCGTTCGTCCTTGTCATCTTCTTGGCAATTCACTTTTGGAGAGTCCGCAAAGACGGCGGCATCTCCGGACCGCTATAGATCGGCGGTGAAGGCACTCCTATGACTGAAATTCCTGAACATTTACTGAAAAGAAGTAAAGAGGCCAAGGCTCAGGCTGACGGTGTTCCAGCACCATCAGCTGATGCCGGTGCATCCTCGGATGATGATGGTGAAACAATCCCGCGCTCCTTACTTGAGCAGAGCCAACAGGGCGGCGCACCTGCGCCTGCAGGTGGTGGCGTAGCAACTATCGCCCCGCCGGCAATGGCCGGACCGAGTGGGAATACTCACAGGTTGTTGACGGTAGTCAAGTCGGGTTCCATCCAAGACGTTAAAGCCACACCGGGCGACAAAGTTCATGTTTGGCCCCATCTGCTTGCAGCAGAATTCACCGCGGCCCTGTTTATTACCGCCTTCGCATTGGTTTTCTCACTGTTCATCAATGCACCGCTACTGGAATTGGCCAACCACAACGCGACACCTAACCCATCTAAAGCTCCCTGGTATTTCTTAGGTCTCCAAGAGCTACTTACGATGTTCGACCCGATGATCGCGGGCGTCACTATCCCAGGAATCGTTTTGGTGCTTTTGGGTTTCGCCCCATACATCGATCGCAACCCGTCGAATGCACCTGAGGATCGTAAGTTCGCGATCTCTATTCAGACCATCCATCTCATGTTCTGGGCAGTGCTGGTCATCATTGGTTCCTTTTTTAGGGGCCAAGGTTTCAACTTCACCTATCCGTGGGACACCGGGCTCCACGGCATTTTCCACCTGTAAGGAGCAGCGCAGTGTCAAGCGGTACGATCATCGCCATAGCCATCCCTGTGCTTGTTGCTTTAGCCGCGGTCGTGGGTTTTACATCGCTTCGTAAACGCGATGCTCAGGGGTTAGGTCATCTGTCGCGTGAAACCAAGAAGCGTGATGCGGGAGCATTAGCCGGCGCTCCCGTAAGTGATGAGGCTAAAGAACTTGAACGCTCTGTAGCCCTAGCGAGGGTCGGCGGTGAGATAGCCGTTCCCGAACCAGTCCAACCGGAGGTCTGGAGCCCCCCTGATCCTGAAGAAGTCGGAGTTACACGGCGCCAATTCCTAAATCGTGCATCAATCACGTTAATGACCATGGGACTGTCCGCCTTCGGAGCCGCCAACATTGCTTTTCTTTGGCCTCGGCCCACCGGAGGCTTCGGCTCCAAAGTAAAGATTGGGACCATCGACTCGGTCAATGATGTGATCGCGTCCTCATCACCTGCAACCAACTTTTCATACTTCTCCGAGGCACAGACATATCTGCAACCCTTTCCCATGGATGACGCCACTCAACGAGCGGCCGAAGCTGTTTATTCGGGGACCGTCTTAGAAGGCATCAAAATGGGTTACATAGCGCTATGGCAGAAGTGCCCACACCTTGGTTGCAAAGTCCCATCCTGCGCCACTTCTCAGTGGTTCGAATGTCCCTGTCACGGATCGCAATACAACCGTGTCGGAGAAAAGAAGGCGGGCCCCGCTCCGCGAGGTATGGATCGTTTCCCAGTAATCATTGATGGAGACAAAGTCATCATCGATACAGGTAGTCCTTCCCTAGGTCCGCCGATTGGTACCGACACGACGGGCCAAGGTCTAGAAGGACCTCACTGCGCCTAATGAAAATTTTCTTATATCCCTTAACCCACTACGCCACGAAAGTAGTCAGTAAACCGTGATTTATGCCGCCACCACCGAGCGCTCGATCGCCATGGTCCTGCTGGCCATTGTTGTCGTCGGTTGGGCAATTTATGTCTTCGTCAACATCCGGCGGAGCAAGAGTGAAGTTGGTAGTGAAATAGAACTTGCTGCCAACCGCGGTTCGTTACCAGACGACGAAGTCCTTGAAGGAAGCCGGCTTGAACAAGTCCAGGCGTTTGGCGTTCTGATGCTCCTAATAATTGCATTGGTGCTGCCTATCTACTGGCTCCGAGAAGGCGGCCGGCGTTCGGGCGCCGAACAAGGATTCGGTGAAAGAGCTGCGGCTGCGGGTGAACGACTTGCGCAAGAACTTGAGTGCGTTGTCTGTCATGGCGCTGACATGGGTGGAGCTAACTATGCGCCGGTTGTCCTTGACATAGGTAACCAATTCACCGATCAAGAGACTTATATCGTAAAAACTAATTGGCGTGCCCCAGCTATTGACTCAGTCTTTACGCGGTTTGACACCGATGCCGAGAACTTGGACGAAGTCGATGAAGTCCGACAGATCCTGAATTACGGACGAGGCGTTATGCCTGCATGGGGATTGCCAGGTGGCGGGCCTCTAACTGCACAAGAAGTGGACAACCTTATCGCTTGGATGTGGCGAGAAAGAATCTCGGACGAGGAAGCCGCCGAACGAGCGCTTGGGGCTAAAGAAAAAGAGATGGAAGCTCATCCCGAAAAAAGTGAGGGTCAAGTTCTATTCGAACTTCATTGTGCCCGTTGCCATACCCCGAGATGGCCTGCACGAGGACCTGCTCAATTGCCCAACAACGGCGGCGTAGTTGAAGTAATCCCGGGACCAGCTGGGTCAGGGCGATATGGCCCGGCTCTTAATGCCGTAAGCCTAAAACGCCTTTTCCCAGATATTGAAGACCAAGTTGCATTCCTCACTTCAGGCGCAGCTGACAACGTCGCATACGGCGAATTTGCCAGGCTGGGTAACTACGGGATGCCCGGATTCGGGCGCGTTCTGACCCAAGAAGAGCTCCGCGCGATTTCAGAGTATGAGCGCAGTTTGGATCAAACAGAGCAATCAACGGTGCAGTTCGCGGAGTTGCATACATCAAAGGACGACCAATGACTTTGATCGCTTTAGTGGGATGGGACCCCGTTATCACCGGGTATTTAGCGGTTCTCATCAGCGTTCTGGTTCTATGCGGGTCTGTTTATTTACTTCTAGCGACCAACCTTGGCGTCAGGCTCGGCTTCTTAGTTGCATGGACCGGCCTATGGGGATGGAACCTTCTCATGGGAATTATTTGGTGGTTCTTTGGGATTGGCTGGGTTGGACATGGACCAGCTTGGGAGGTCACCCACGTCAGCACGAACCCTGAAGCGGTCCCTGTCGAACTGGTCCAAGAATTAAGCAACGACATCTCAAGCACCCCAGGCGGTGGATGGCAGGTTGTAGTCGAGGCCGATGCCCAAGCAACCGCGGATTCGGCTGTCGTGTGCAGCGATGTCGACCCACGCCGTCTTGAGTCAGTTAACACATGTCTGTTCAGCGCTGCTACCGATTATCAAGTTCATCGAGTTATGCGTGTGGGTGGAGAACGTTATCGGCCGCTCGGAATTCCAGATAATGCGGTGACCCAATACTTCATACCTAGTCGAGGCCGCCCTCATTATGCCGCCGTTCAATTGCAGCCATACAAACCCACTGCAGACATCGATCCCAATAAGTTGGGTGGAGACGGGAAAGTTCTGTTACCTGTGGCAGAACTTGACCAGGCAGCACCGGTATATACCGTCGTAATGGTCAGAGACCAAGGCAACCTCAGACTGCGGCCAGCACTTGTAGCCATCTTCTCGGGGTTGCTCTTTGGTTTAGGTTGTTATCACCTTCACCGACGGGATCAAGCTGTATGGGCTGTCCGGGAAGCAGCTGGAAACTGAATTAAAGGAAAGGGCGAATTGAGATGGAGCAGTACCTCCCGGTTCTGACCCTAGGTGTACTTGCGGTTCTGTTTGTCCTTCTAAGCATCGTTGCCTCTCGTCTCCTAGCCCCAGAACGAAACACCGTCGCCAAAAGATCTGCCTACGAATGTGGCATAACCGACCAAGTAGCCATACCGGAAAGATTTCCGGTCAAGTTCTATTTAGTTGCCATGCTTTTCATCATGTTTGATATCGAAATTGTCTTCTTGTATCCGTGGGCAGTTGCGAACGATGAATTGGGTCTATTCGGCCTTATAGCCATGACGATTTTTGCTGGCATCTTCTTTCTCTCCTTTGTATACGAACTTGCGAAAGGCGGACTGAACTGGGGCCCCGGTCGTCGACTGTTAACCCCAGCCACTAATCCAGAACGGACGACCTCATCGACAATCCGTAAGGTCGGCCTTGAGGGCCGGATTGGACTTGAGACTGATAGTGACGACTCGGAGGCCGCCTAATGGCTGATTTATCAGACATCAAACACAAGCTGGGACTAGGTGATGACGGACTTGCTGGTCTCGGCCACAACATAATCACGGCACCGATTGAAGAATTGGTCAAATGGGCCCGACGCCGAAGCTTGATGCCGGCGACCTTTGGTCTTGCATGTTGTGCCATCGAGATGATGGCTACCGGAACCGCTCACTATGACATGGCTCGTTACGGAATGGAGACATTCCGTGCCTCACCCCGGCAAGCGGATCTCATGATTGTTGCCGGCCGGGTCAGTCAGAAAATGGCTCCTGTTCTGCGGCAAATTTATGACCAAATGATGGAACCCAAATGGGTCATAAGTATGGGTGTATGTGCCTCAAGCGGCGGGATGTTTAACAACTATGCGATCGTCCAAGGTGTTGACCAGGTAGTCCCCGTCGATATCTATGCACCGGGGTGCCCGCCCGGACCAGAAACGTTGCTGCATGCCATTCTCGCGTTGCACGAAAAGATTCGCACCGGAGAACTCACTCAAAGACGCAACGAAACAGGACGAGGAGCTGAAATAGAACTGGGCCAAGAAGCGGCGCTAGATGCCCAACCTGAACCCGTCATCATCCGCACAGGGAACCTCTATGACTGAGTCACCCGCCTCGCTCGACGAGGAAATCGAATCAGGTGACGAAGACTTGCCTGAGGATGATGTTGAAAGGCTCCACGGATCAGCGGTAGTGGTCAACAATGACCAGACCGTCCTGCACACTGGTACAGCTGAATACCACGACCTCATTCAAGCATTAAGCGATGATGGGTATGGAGTATGCATTGACCTTTGCGGTGCAGATTATCTAGGAAATGACACCCGCTTACTACCAGTCACCGTCACAGCAGAACGTTTCGAACTCGTCGTGAATTTGCTTGATGTCGAGGCTTCCCGACGACTGCGCGTCAGAGTCCAACTCCCGGAAGCAGCTCCCATCGTTGCGACTATCACCGACATCCACCCGGGAGCAGAAGCGATGGAGCGCGAAGCAAACGACATGTTCGGGTTGGAGTTTGAAGGGCATCCAGATCCGACACCGATCCTGCTACCCGATGACTGGCAGGGACATCCGCTGCGCAAAGATTACTCAATGGGACGAATCCCGGTTCAATTCAAGGCGGTCGATGGCCGGTGACGAAATTAGACCATCTCCGAAATCGAGACGCCGTTCTCAGAATGTCTGAAGCCGAAGCAGAGAAACGGGCATCAGTCATCGACCCAGACGATGAACGAATGATTATCAATATGGGCCCCCAACATCCTTCAACCCATGGGGTGCTCCGAGTGACCATGGAACTACAGGGCGAGACAGTCCTGCGTTCGAAACCCGTCATCGGTTATCTGCACACGGGTATGGAAAAGACGGCAGAGGACCTGACATACCTGCAAGGACCGACGAATGTCACCCGAATGGACTACGCGGCTCCGCTGTTCACTGAGTTGACTTTTTCGCTAGCAGTCGAAGCACTACTCGAGATTGAAATCCCGGACAGAGCGACTTGGATTCGCATGCTTATGTGCGAACTCAACCGGATGTCATCGCACCTTCTGTTTTTGGCAACAAACGGAATGGATCTCGGTGCCGTAGGCATGATGATTTACGGGTGGCGGGAACGAGAAGAAGTGCTTCGCTTCTTCGAAAAGGTCACCGGTCTTCGAATGAATCACAACTACATCAGACCAGGCGGCGTAGCGGCCGACCTTCCAGACGGGTGGCAAGAAGACGTCCAAAACATCCTCGAAGTTCTCCCACAACGCCTCGAGCAATTCGACGTTCTAATGACCGGACAACCAATCTGGCGGGAACGAACCCAAGGAATTGGGGTCATCACCACCGAAGAAGCTCTTGCTATGGGAGCCACGGGTCCCATCTTGCGGTCAACCGGATACGCGTGGGATCTGCGCAGGGCTATGCCGTACCTCGCGTATGACCAGGTCGATTTTGACATTGTGGTCGGTACCTACGGCGACACATTTGATCGGTACGCGATACGACTTAACGAAATTCGAGAATCGATGCGAATCGTCGAACAATGTTTGGAATTGATACCCGATGGACAATACCGAGCTGAAGATCGCAAGGTTACGCCTCCACCCCGGGCTCGTATCGATGAGTCGATGGAAGCCCTTATCCACCATTTCAAAATCTTCACCGAGGGTTTCAAGGTGCCACCGGGTGAGGTGTACACGGCAGTTGAATCACCTCGAGGGGAACTCGGCTGTTACTTGGTGTCAGATGGCGGACCGAAACCTCAACGAATGCACATCCGTGCACCGTCATTCGTAAACCTCCAAACGCTGCCGCACATGATGCATGGCGGCCTGCTCGCGGACGCGATAGCAGTTATTTCGTCTATCGATCCGATCATGGGGGAGGTCGATAGATGAAGTTTTTCACTGAGGAAAACTCGTCGTTGGCTGAAGAAATTATCGGACGGTACCCCAAGCCGCGGTCCGCCATGATCCCTCTGCTGCATTTGGCCCAAGAACAAGAAGGCTGGGTTACGGACGAGGCGATGGCAGAAATAGCAGAGCTTGTTGGCACCACCAGCGCAGAAGTTCTTGGCACCTGCTCCTTCTATGAGATGTTTAAACGCCATCCGGTTGGCAAATATGTGATCAACATTTGCACAACCATGTCGTGTGCCTTGATGGGTGCAGGGGATTTAATGGAACACGCTGAGCTAAGACTCGGCGTGAAATCAGGAAGTACTACCGCCGACGGAATGTTCACACTCGAAGGTGCCGAGTGCCAAGCTGCATGTACCGAAGCCCCCTGTCTCCAGGTTAATTACCGGCACCAATACAGAGTGACGACCAACCAATTTGATGCATTAATCGAAGAACTATCTTCGTCCGATCATGAAGTGCCAGAACACGGCGTCTTGTCTCAGATTCGCCAGCACATACCCGAAAATCGGTTCGTAGGTGTGGTGCCCCCCGAAGATGTCACAGCTGCACCAGTTTGGCTAAACGACAACGGGAGCGACCAATGAGCGAAATGACCGGAACCCCCATAGCCCATGCCCCCGGATTCATCGCTAATGAAACTCCGCGGATTGTGACAGCTCGCTTTGATTATGCAGACTCGCACACACTTGAAAGATATGAAGCAACAGATGGCTACCAAGCTCTAAGAAAAGCCCTAGAGCAAACCCCAGAAGAAGTTCACAGCGAAGTCACAGACGCGACATTGCTTGGTCGCGGCGGCGCCGGCTTCCCCGCGGGCGTCAAATGGGGATTTTGCCCCCCTGGAGTCTGGCCGCGATACCTAGTTGTTAACGGTGACGAATCTGAACCGGGAACCTATAAGGACCGGCTTTTAATGGAGCTAGATCCTCATCAACTTATCGAAGGGTGCCTAATCGCTTGCTACGCAGTTGGCCTCAGTCAATGCTTCCTCTATGTACGAGGTGAAATGGCAGTAGCGCAAGAACGCGTGGCTACGGCCCTAAACGATGCTTACGATGCTGGCTATATCGGGAAAAATATTTTAGGAACCGAATTTTCCGTCGACATCGTCTTGCACTGGGGCGCAGGAGCATACGTAGTTGGTGAAGAAACAGCTCTAATTGAAAGCCTTGAAGGAAACCGGGGGATGCCGAGATTAAAACCCCCTTATTTTCCTGCTTCAATAGGCCTCTACGGACAACCAACAATTGTCAATAATGTCGAGACATTGGCCAACCTTCCCTGGATCGTCCAACACGGCGCGTCTGCGTTTACGGCGATCGGAACTGAAAGTTCGCCAGGTACTCGCATGGTGGCCGTCAGCGGCCATGTAAAGCGACCGGGCGTATATGAAATCGTCAACGGCACCACCACCTTTCGCGATCTGTTGTATGGCGCTGACATGTGCGGAGGGATCCGCGACGACAATCAACTAAAGGCATTTGTCCCGGGCGGCGGTTCTGCCCCATGGTTCACCCCCGACCAACTTGACTTACCATTCGAAGCGAGCCAAGTCGGCCCCCAGGGATCAATGTTGGGTTCCGGTGCAATCATGGTCATGGACGAAACCGCCGATATCCCCGCGGCAGCCCTTACCTTGACCAAGTTTTACGCCCACGAATCGTGTGGGAAATGTGTGCCGTGCCGAGAAGGTGGCACTTGGCTCGAACAGATACTGCGCAGGGTCGTTGAGGGGCGAGGAACCCCCCGAGATCTTGAATTGCTGATAGAGGTCGGAGAAACAATTTGCCCCGGCGACTTCCCACACGCCGCAGTCCCCTCCAAAGGGATTGAAGCCGTTCCGTTCCCATATCGAATGACCACTATCTGTTTTGTTGGGCCGTCAGCCTTCGCTCCAATCCACTCAGCACTCACACTGTTCCGAGAAGAATTCGAAGCAAAAGTTGCTGGTAACGAACACCCAACGATGATTGAGGTGGCTGTAGATGTCTAACCAAGACCTAAGCGAAGTAACCGTTACGGTGAACGGCACCAAGATCGAAGCGCAACCAGGCGAAATGCTCATCGCTGCCGCTGATCGAGCCGGCATTCACATACCAAGATTCTGCTATCACGAACGAATGTCATCGGTTGGTATGTGCCGGATGTGCCTAGTCGATGTTGACACCGGTCGCGGCCCGATGCTTCAACCATCATGCATGGTCCCAGTAGCTGAGGGAATGGTCGTGGATACCGAATCGGACGACACCAAACGAGCCCAAGAAGGCATTCTTGAGTTTCTCTTGGTCAACCATCCGCTGGACTGCCCTGTCTGTGACAAAGGCGGCGAGTGTCCACTGCAAGATCAAACGATCGCCTATGGACCGGGTGAATCACGATTTGTCGAAGAAAAACGACACTTCGAAAAGCCGATTCCAATTTCAGACCTAGTCCACCTCGATCGAGAAAGATGCATACTATGCGACCGTTGCACTCGATTCGCCGACGAGATAGCTGGCGACCCGCTCATCCAATTCACGGAACGGGGAAATTCAACTCAAGTGCTGACATTTCCCGACGAACCCTTCAGCTCTTACTTCTCAGGCAACACCGTCCAAATTTGCCCGGTAGGTGCCCTTACAGCGGCCCCGTATCGATTCAAAGCTCGCCCATGGGATCTCGAGGAGACTGAATCAACATGCACGACTTGTTCTTTGGGCTGTCGAATTTCAGTTCAGTCATCGAGAAACGAACTCGTTCGCTACCTCGGGGTAGACGTAGAGTCAGTAAATCATGGTTGGCTATGTGACAAGGGACGATTCAATTTTGAGTCCATCAACAGCGACGACCGCCTTACCACCCCGCTCGTTCGTGACCCGGATAATCAAAGACAACTACTGGGTACCGACTGGGGTTCTGCGCTAGCGGCCGCAGCAGAAGCCATCGGCCAGGTTGGCCCACAAGGAGTCGGCATCATTGGTGGGTCGCGATTGACCAACGAAGACGCCTACGCCTGGTCAAAAATGGCGCGCTCGGTAATCGGAACCGACAACATAGACGCGCAACTCGATGACGGCTTACCCGCGGAAATAGTTTTTGGGCTCCCGCCAGCAACGATTGCAGATGCATGCGAAGCAGACACAGTCCTGATAGTGGGTCCGGATCTCAAAGAGGAACTTGCGATACTGCATCTGCGCCTTCGAGGCGCCGCCACCAAGGGCCGAACCAAAGTTGTCCAAATAGGACCCACTGTCACTGGAAGCGAGTCATACGCCCAACACTCAATTCGTTGCCAAGCCGGAGAGGCGGCAAAGACCCTGACAGAGTTGCTTGGGAGCGGTGACCCGCTGGCACAGCAACTACGCGACGGTTCTGTCGTAACCATTCTGGGCCGTGCCTCAATGGCTGAATCTGCGGATCCAGCGATCTCGGTAGCGGCGGTGATCAGAGCAGAACTCCCACACGCCACCTTCCTCCCTGCGTTGCGGAGAGGAAATGTACGTGGAGCGCTCGACATGGGTCTTGCGGCAGGTTTTCTTCCCGGGCGGGTCAGGATCGATAACCCAAGCAAAGCTCTTCTTCAAAAATGGGGTGAGATTCCTACAGAACAAGGTCTAGGGACTACCGAAATGCTTCAAGCAGCGGTTGCCGGGAAAATTGACACCCTGGTCCTTCTAGGTGCAGATCCCCTTTGCGACTTCCCTGACCGCAAACTTGCAGCAGAAGCCATTCAGAAAGCTAAGACAGTCATAGCAATCGACAACTTCGTCACTGCCTCGGCAGCGCAAGCTGACATTGTTTTCCCGGCTACGGCCTACGGAGAACAAAGTGGCACCACGACGAATATCGAAGGCCGCGTCAGTAGAGTCACCCAAAAAATCACCCCTCCGGGGTCGACTCGCGATGACTGGATGATCGCGACGGAGCTTGCATGGCGTCTTGGTGGTGACTTGGGGTTAACTTCAAAAGAAGAGATATGGCGCGAAATTGAGCAAGTAGCTCCTAGCCACTCAGGCATAACTTTCGAAAGAGTTACTAGTGACGAAGCCCACGAAGGCATTCTGGTTCAACAAAGTTCGATAGACCTAACGCTGCCCGTACCGCAAGACACCCCAATAGCGGACGGCTACGGGCTTCGGCTTATCAGCGGACGCAAGCTTTGGGATGGGGCGACAGCAACGGCTCATAGCCCTTCGCTTCAGCATCTGGCAGAGCCGCCGACCTTAAAGGTTCACCCCAATGACCTGCAACGGCTGGGCATACCCAGCGGTAGCGAGGTTCGCGTGATCTCCACCCGAGCAACTGAAAATCTGACAGCCGTCGCCGATAGCAATGTTCAACGGGGAACGGCGGTGCTGCCATTCAACCAGCCCGGTGGTGGCGCTAACCGTTTTATAGACGCTACTGCGATGATTAACGACATCAGGATCGAAACGTTATGACAGGAGATCCGCTTTATATCGATGGTGTTGATCTAACTGACCTCGGCATCATGGCCGTCAAAGTTCTTGTCGCCTTTACGTTTTTGCTTGTGGCCACCATGTTCATGGTCTGGTTTGAGAGAAAATTGATCTCGGACATGCAAAATCGAATAGGCCCGAACGTGGCAGGTCCATGGGGGTTATTACAGACTTTCGCTGACGGAGTGAAATTTTTCTTCAAAGAAGATCTGCGCCCAGAAAATGCCGACCCCTTAGTGTTTCGTCTCGCTCCATACATATCGGCAGTCACTGCCTTTCTTTCATTTGCCGTAGTGCCCATCGGCGGTTCATTTGGCGGTGGATCATCGGGGACTGTCACGATTTTTGGGCGAGAGACGTTTCTGCAGGTAGCTGACCCACCAATAGGCATTCTCCTCTTGCTGGCGATGTCGTCGATCGCCGTCTATGGAGTCATGCTCGCCGGGTGGGCATCGGGATCTAAATATCCGCTGATCGGTTCCGTCCGCGCCTCGGCACAAGCAATCTCCTATGAAGCGGCTCTAGGAATGGCGACGGTCGTGGTCGTGATACTTGCGGGCACCCTGTCGACTCACGGCATCGTCGCTGCCCAATCAGGTGGGTTCAGTAGATGGTTCCTTGTTTCTTCAGGAATTGTTCCCTTCATCGTGTTTTTAATTGCGGCAACAGCTGAACTAAACCGGCCTCCGTTCGATCTAGTGGAGGCCGAACAAGAGTTGGTGGGAGGTTTTCACACCGAATATTCGTCAATCCGTTTCGCTTTGTTCTTTCTCGCCGAGTTCATGAACGTGATCACGATGTCGGCAATCATGGTCACTCTCTTCTTCGGAGGACCAGCGGGTCCGATTTTCTTTGGCATGACTTGGTTCTGGCCAACCGTGTGGTTCCTACTTAAGGTCCTCGCGTTCTTGTTCGTGTTCGTGTGGTTCCGCGCCACCCTGCCCAGACTTCGCTACGACCAGCTGATGCACCTGGGGTGGAAACTTCTGATTCCTCTAATCCTGTTCTGGCTGATGTTCATCAGCCTTAAAGAACTGCGCGCCACACACGACTGGAATTGGCTAGCAACCTATGGCGCTGCTTTCATTGCCCTAGCGGTTGGAGCGAGCCTTCTCATTGCGGGGCTACGAGCTGGAGATCGTGCCTACCAAAAAGAACTGGAGGACGTGTAATGGGATATCTCGACGGTTTCAAAGTCACCTTCATGAAACTCTTTGAAGAAAGAGTCACAACCGAATACCCCAAAGAGAAACGTCCAAAGCCGCCGCGATTCCATGGCCGCCACGTGTTGAACCGATACGAAGACGGTATGGAAAAATGCATCGGCTGTGAACTTTGTGCAGGAGTATGTCCAGCCAAATGCATCTACGTTCGAGGCGCCGATAACCCTGAAACGGAACCGGTTTCTCCTGGTGAGCGGTACGGGTACGTATACGAGATCAATTATTTACGATGCATTCACTGTGACCTGTGCGTTGAAGCTTGCCCCACAGAGGCGATTACCGAATCGAAGCTTTTCGAATTCAGCTTCGCTAACCGGTCGGACGCCATTTACACAAAGAATGAACTAGTGGTCGACGATGAAGGTCTTCCCCAACGTCAGCCTTGGGAACTTTGGCACGAAGGAGACGATCTAGCCACGTCTGGTTGGATGCGCGCTACCTCGCCATCAGGGAATCCTGATTATCAAAATCGGGTTGGCTGGAGTGGTGAACTTGGCTACGGAACGCGGAAGCCTGAAATAGGTCAACGCGATATAGACGACCATGAGAAGAACGGAAATTCGCCTGAAGAATACGGTGAGTCAGAGGACATCCGCTGATGGTAGACACCCTCGTCTTCATCGTCGCCGCAGCCATATGTCTGACCGGAGCTCTCGGAGTAATTCTTGCTCGAAATCCGGTCCATTCTGCGTTGATGTTGGTGATGACACTGTTTGGGATAGCGGTGCTATTCGTAGCCCAGGAGGCGCATTTTCTGGCTGCGGTCCAAGTGATCGTCTATGCAGGAGCGATCGTTGTCTTGTTTCTGTTCGTGATCATGCTGTTGGGAGTTGATCGAGCGCAGAATTTGGAGCTGTCTATTCTGCCCATTCAAAGATGGGCAGCCCTTGTGTTCGCAACTGGCTCCCTCATCTTACTTGTCGGCCTAATTATGGTTGTGAACGAACCCGTCACGGGCGCCGAAGCTATGGGTGGAGCTGCATCGGGAGATGAGAATGTACGGCTCCTAGCACGGTCACTGTTTTCTGACTATGTATACGCGTTTGAATTGACTTCACTGTTATTGGTGATCGCGGTAATAGGAGCGGTTGTACTCGCGCGTAAACCCAAAGAGATCCAGGGCGCGGTAGTCGAAGAGCTAGGTGACAACTAATGGAAATCACCACCGGCTGGTACCTGGTCCTTGGCGCCCTACTTTTTGTTATTGGTGGGACGGGCCTTCTGATCCGCCGCAACCCGCTCGTCATGCTGATGTGTGTCGAACTAATGCTGAATGGGGTCAATCTCAGCTTTGTGGCATTCGCCCGGCAACTGGGTGACATTGGCGGTCAAACCGTCGTCTTCTTCGTTCTAGTGGTCGCGGCTGCTGAAGTGGTTGTTGGGTTAGGACTTGTGGTGGCGATCTTGCGCCGCCAACCCGGCGCGACCGCTGACGACCTTTCGGCACTCAGGGGGTGATTCGTGGTTGAACTAGTTTGGCTTGTCCCCACACTCCCTCTGCTCGGCTTCTGCTTACTGTTGGTCACCGGTCGCATGCTTGGGGAGCCTCGGGCAGGATGGGTGGCGACGGCCGCTGCCGCCGGATCTTTCTTAGTGACGTTGGTTGTATTCATCGGGTTGCTAGGCAAAGACAGTGATAAAGGCGAACGTTCATACGAATTTATTCTCTTCGAATGGCTGCCAGCTGGGTCGTTAAGGGTTGAAGCTGGATTCTTGGTGGACCCCTTATCGATCACCATGGCCCTATTCGTCACCGGGGTCGGAGCACTAATCCACCTGTACTCGATCGGCTACATGCACGGGGATCCCAAATATTCAAAGTTTTTCTTGTACCTGAATCTCTTCCTGTTCTCAATGCTCATGTTGGTGTTCGGCAACAATTTGGTCGTCACTTTCCTAGGTTGGGAAGGCGTCGGCGCCTGCTCGTATTTCCTCATCTCCTTCTGGCATCAAAGAGAAAGCGCGGCCACAGCCGGCAAAAAGGCTTTCGTCACGAACCGGGTGGGTGACTGGGGATTCATGATCGCCACATTCGCTATCTGGTCAGCCCTAGGTACCGTCACCTACACAGAAATTTCTAGGTCACCTGCTATGTCTGCGGCAACAGGCACAGCCGTCTCGCTTCTCCTGTTTGTGGCAGCAGCCGGGAAATCCGCGCAATTGCCGCTCTACGTATGGTTGCCTGACGCAATGGAAGGACCGACCCCCGTTTCAGCGATGGTGCACGCCGCGACGATGGTGACATCGGGAGTTTATTTGCTTGTTCGGATGAACAACGTCCTGACCGATGACGCGTTGCTTATCATCGCAGTAGTAGGCGGAGCGACGGCCCTATTTGCTGCTTTGTGTGCCGTCGCCCAGCACGACATCAAAAAAGTATTGGCGTATTCAACGATCAGCCAATTGGGCTACATGTTCCTGGCGATCGGTTCGGGCGCCTACGTAGCGGCAATTTTTCACGTGATAACTCACGCGTTTTTCAAAGCGTTGTTGTTCTTGGGTTCAGGCTCAGTGATTCACGGTATGCACGACGAACAAGACATGCGAAAGATGGGTGCATTGCGCGTCGCCATGCCCATTACTGCGGCCACGTTTATTGTCGGATGGTTGGCGATAGCAGGTGTTCCACCATTCGCGGGTTTCTGGTCGAAAGACGAAATACTGCTTGCCGCCTGGGAACAAAAAAACATTGGACCACTGTTATGGGCTGTCGGTCTCGTCACGGCGCTCCTCACTGCCTACTACATGAGTCGACAAGTGATCCTTGTGTTCTTCGGCGAACAGCGGTGGGAAGAAGATGTCCACCCACACGAATCAACTTGGACGATGACGACTCCTCTATGTGTGCTGGCTGGAGCAGCGATAGTGGGAGGAGCAATCAACCTGCCGCTCGTAAAAGATTGGCTGATACTTGAGCACTTTCTAGAGCCCATCTTCCATCACCCACACCACTTCTCTTCAGGAACTACAACGAAAATAATTCTCGCCATCGTTTCCGTAGTTGCCGGACTTATTGGCATATCGGTAGCGGTGCTGAGTTGGTTGATGCGGCGAATTCCAACCGAACCCCTAGAACCTGAATTCCTTGAAAACGCGATGTACGTCGACGCCACATACGCGCGCGTAGTCGGAGGCGCCGGAACTTCAGGGTTCCAAAAGACAGCAGATTTTGACGCTGAAATAGTTGATGGGACAGTCAATCGCATCGGCCGACTGGTTATGAAACTCGGTCAACTAATTCAACCCACACAGTCCGGCTATATGCGCAACTACGCCGTTGGAGTAGCAGTGGGAGCAGTAGCGATAGTGGCGGTCTTGGCCTGGGGGCTGCTGTGATCCAACTAGTGGCTGCGCAAAGCGCCTCATCATTCCCAGTCTTAAATGCGCTCATCATCGTACCCATCGTCGGTGCGCTAATAGTGGTGCTGCTGCCTAACAGTCGCCCTGAACTGATGCGACCCGTTGGCGCCATCTTTGCTTCAATTGCCGGCGCGCTTTCGCTATATGTAATGGCTCAGTTTTCAATTCATGAGGCCGGATTTCAATTCCAATCGGTCCAATCATGGATCCCCAATCTCGGTATCAACTGGCATGTAGGCGTCGACGGAATCTCGCTTTGGTTGGTCGTACTCACGGGTCTGATCACGCCGATAGTGCTCATTGCAGTTGACCCACACCACGACCCAAAGCCATACACAGCTTGGTTGCTCCTGCTGCAAGCCGGATCTTTCGGAGCCTTTCTAGCACTTGACCTATTCCTCTTTTTTGTGATGTTCGAAATCGTGTTGGTCCCCATGTACATGCTTATTGGCGGGTGGGGTTATGACGACCGGCGATACGCAGCAACCAAATTTTTCTTGTACACCATGGCCGGTTCAGCACTGATGCTCGTCGCGATTGTGAGTGTCGCAACGCTGAGCGCCGGTAATCAAGACATCACTTTCAACGTTGTTGAACTAGCCCAACGCCAAGCTCTCTCGACAAACACAGCTCGACTTTGTTTCCTAGCCTTTGCGCTCGCGTTCGTTATCAAGGTGCCAATCATTCCAGTTCACACATGGTTACCTGATGCACACACTCAAGCACCAACCGCGGGGTCCGTGGTCCTAGCTGCGGTCATGCTCAAATTGGGAACATATGGGTTGCTGCGCTTCGGCCTGTACCTCTTCCCCGAAGCATCTGTATGGGCCGCCCCAACCCTGGCGACACTAGGCGTTATTGGGGTCATATACGGCGCGATCGTTGCCACAATGCAAAAGGACTTAAAACGGCTTGTCGCATATTCCTCAATAGCTCACATGGGCTTCATAGTTCTTGGCATCTTCGCTTTCACAACACAAAGCCTGGAAGGAGGAGTGCTGCAGATGATCAATCACGGTCTTTCGACCGGAGCACTTTTCCTTATGGTCGGCATGCTGTACGAAAGACGAAAAACTCGGGCGATCGAAGAACTAAGCGGCATTCAATCAGCAGCCCCGGTCTTTGCTGGCTTTTTCACCGTTGTCATGCTGTCGTCAATTGGGGTACCGGGGTTGAATGGATTCGTCGGCGAGTTCCTAGTGCTCATCGGCTCCTACGAAACGCGTCGCTGGTGGACGGTCATAGCTGCGACCGGAGTCATCCTTGCAGCCCTGTATCTCCTATGGGCTTACCAGAGAGTCTTTCATGGTGAACCAACCCCAGAGGACGAGCAAACGCCAGACCTCACCCTTAAAGAAGGTTTGGTATTGACCCCGTTCATCGTGGGAATTGTATTCCTGGGCCTATATCCGAAACCATTACTTGAACGAATAGAACCAGCTGTTGACGATCTGATAGCACATCTCGAACATCACTCCGACTATGTTCAGCCTGATATAGGAGCTCCCGTAGTTGTAGACGAAAATCACGGAAGTGAGGACGACCACTGATGGGCGCCCTACAACTTCTCGGATTCGTTGGACCATCAGTTAACTGGTGGGCTTTATTACCCCAAATCATTCTCTTAGGAGCAGCACTAGCAATCCTGCTAGCCAGTGCCCTTGCCCCGCAGCGAACGTCAACAGCTTTTGCGACCGTCACCACACTCTGCTCGGCGGTCACTTCATCAATCATTGCCATAGGTCTCTGGAATGACGTAAAGACCGAGGGCCCCTCGTCATCAATAGCGTCGGCTTTTGGGGTTGATGGGTTCAGCATCTTTTTCACCATGCTGATCTTGATTGGCCTAGCGGCGACGGCACTCCTTTCACATGACTATCTAGATCGTGAAGGGATTGATCCCCCCGAGTTTCATGCATTGCTCCTGTGCTCAGCTGCCGGAGCGATTGTTATGGCGTCAGCCAACGACCTGATAGTGATGTTTCTTGGCTTAGAAGCACTATCTATAGGTATCTACGTCATGATCGCCATGCATCATCGACGATCGGAAGCTCGAGAATCAGCGATCAAGTACTTCGTCCTTGGAGCATTCAGCTCAGCCTTCTTGCTCTATGGAATCGCACTTACCTATGGAGCGACGGGGTCCACCAACCTCGTCCATGTTCGCGACTATCTCGATGCCGTCGTGTTTCGGGATCAACATTTACTTATGGCAGCTATGGCGCTCTTGCTTGTCGGCCTTTCGTTCAAAGTAGCCGCAGTACCGTTCCACTTCTGGGCACCAGATGTCTACCAGGGTGCACCGAGTCCCGTGACCGGGTGGATGGCCTCAATAGCGAAGGCTGCTGGTTTCGCGGCCCTACTAAGGATCTTCTTCGCAGCTTTTGCCAGCCACGACGTTGATTGGGCTCCCATAGTTGGGGTGTTAGCTGTCATTACCCTGGTTATCGGCGCGGTAATGGCCATACTGCAGACTGACGTCAAACGAATGCTTGCGTTCTCATCAGTGAGTCACGCTGGATACGTTCTCGTCGCCGTCCACGCAGCAAGTGCTGACGGCACTTCAGCAGCACTGTTTTACCTCTTTACATACACCATTATGGTTTTGGGAACCTTTGCGGTCGTGGGTGCAATGGGGACCGACGATGAACACCCGCTGAGCCGGTACGCAGGCCTAGGACGCAGCAGGCCGGTATTAGCACTCGGGTTCACGGTGCTGTTGTTCGCCCAGGCCGGAATTCCGGTGACCTCTGGGTTCATCGCAAAGTTCCAAGTCATTGCTGCGGCAGTTAATAACGAAAGCTACTTCATAGCTGGCGCGGCAATGATGACCGCTGTCATCGGCGCCTTTATGTACTTACGCATTGTGATGGTCATGTACGTGACAGACGAGGAAGAAGAGAGGACCTCGAGAACATGGCACTGGACCACTTCAACGGTCGTGATTGCGGCAGTCGGCTTCACTATTCTCGCCGGCGTAGTACCTCAATTTCTCATTGAATTCGCTGAAGATGCCGTCCCAATATTGATCCGAGGGTGAGGTTCGAGGACGTGTCAAATCGCCAATACTGGCTCTGTGAAAGAAGAAACAAGAATCGTGGTCAACAATCACGTCTTTTCTCTTCAAGGCACGATAACTTGCACTACGTCCGAAGCCCGCGGAATGAGGCACCGCGCAGGGTTTTGGCAAGCCCCGAAACCCCTAACTAGTCTCAATAATCGTGTCGGAATTACTGCGGAGTTACCTGACTGTCGGCATCTTCGGTGTTGCGGCTATTGCCATGGCTGGAGCCATGCTGACCATCGCACGCATTCTCCGTCCGCAGCGCCCGACCCCACAGAAGCTGATTGCATACGAAAGTGGAGTCGACCCTGTGGGTGGGGACTGGGCCCAGAGCCAGATTCGCTACTATGTCTTCGCTGTTTTGTTTGTCCTTTTCGATGTTGAAGCAGTTTTCATTTTCCCGTGGGCGACCCGGTTAGAAATCTATGGAGTCTTCGGGTTAATTGAAATGGCGATCTTCATCTTCATCCTCGTACTTGGCTTGTTCTATGCCTGGCGCAAGGGTGTTCTGAGAT
>NTLA01000015.1 GCA_002457435.1 Acidimicrobiales bacterium MED-G01
GTGGGTGAGACGAGTGAGACTTGTTCGAGAAATTCGTCGCAGGTTTCGTAAGCCTCGGCTGACCCTATGAGTTCTGCGAGATTCTCAAGTCGTCCTTCTGCTTCTATTGAACGTTCGTCTCGTAACTCTTCGATGTATCCGGAGCGTTCTAGGGCGAGTTGCAAGATTTCCGCTGGTCCATCTGAGACGCGGTTTGAGAGTTGTCGAATGAGTTCGGTGAAGTTGGCGAGTCCTTTCTTTGCGGGGCCGCTGATTCCTACTTCGGGCCAGTTGTTGAGTGCTTCGTTGAATGGCACTGCGTTGCTGTTGGCGTATTGGTCGAGTCTCGCGACGCTGCTGTCGCCTATGCCGCGTTTGGGCACGTTGAGGACCCGTTTAAGTGAGACTTCGTCGGTGGGGTTGACGATGGCTCGTAGATAGGCGAGTGCGTCCTTTACTTCTCGTCGGTCATAGAAGCGGGTACCGCCAACAACTCGATATGGCAGGGAGGAACCTGCGAGGCGCTCTTCAATGATTCGACTTTGTGCGTTCGCTCTGTAAAAGATTGCGACGTCGCTCCACCTAAGACCTCCTTGTTCATGTCGCCGTTGTAGTTCGCCGATAATCCAGGAGGCTTCGTCGACTTCGTCGTCAGCTCGGTACAGGATGACCTTGTCTCCGGTCGATTTGTCGGTCCATAGTTCTTTGGGTTTTCGTCCGAAGTTGTTGGAGATGACGGAGTTCGCTGCATCGAGGATGGTTTGTGTAGATCGGTAGTTCTGATCGAGTACGACGACGCTGGTGTCGGGGAATGCTTTTTCGAATTCAAGAATGTTTCGTATGTCGGCGCCGCGGAATGCGTATACCGACTGGTCACTATCGCCGACTACGAAGACGTTTCGGTGTTTGTCTCCCAGTTTGAGAACAATGTCATTTTGTGCCGGGTTGGTGTCTTGGTATTCGTCTACTAGGACATGTTGGAACCGGTCTTGATAGTGCTTGAGGGCGTCGGGGTAATTGTTGAACAGCTCCACGGTGACGGTGAGGAGGTCGTCGAAATCCATAGCGCCTGCTGTGCGGAGGCGTCGTTGATATTCGTTGTAAATCTCTGCGACTTTTCGATCGAAAATTCCGTCGGCCCTGTCAAGTGCTGCGTCGGTGGATATGAGTTCGTTTTTGAGGTTGGAGATGTGTGCATGAACGCTTCGAGCGACGAATTTTTTGCTGTCAAGACCCAGATCGCGCACAACGTATCCGGTGAGGCGGGTAGCGTCAGCTTGGTCGTAGATTGAGAATGCACGCGGATATCCGAGTTGTTCGGCGTCACGTCGGAGGATGCGAACGCACGCCGAGTGGAAGGTGGACACCCACATTTTTTCGGCGACGGGACCCACCAGCGCAGCGACTCGATCTTTCATTTCTTGGGCTGCTTTATTGGTAAACGTGATGGCGAGGATTTGGAATGGGTTGATGTTGTCTTCTCGAATGAGGTGGGCGATGCGATGGGTGAGGACTCGTGTTTTCCCTGAACCTGCGCCAGCGACGACGAGCATTGGTCCATCTCTGTGGATCACGGCGTCGTGTTGTGCGGGATTGAGGTCTTGGAGGATGTCGTTGGCGTTCATCACAAAGTTCAGGTGGTGTAGTCGGCGTTGATACGAACGTATCCATCTGTCAGGTCACATCCATACGCTGTGAAGGTTCCGTCGCTGATGCCGAGATCCGCGTTGATGTGGACTTCGTCGCCCGCGAGATAGGTCTCCAGTTCAGTGAGTGTTTGCGGGGTAGCTGGGGTGGGGTACACCTCTTGTGTACCGAATTGGATGGCGACGTTGTGTTCGTCGATATCAACGTCATTGCATTTTCCGATAGCCATGGCAACGCGACCCCAGTTTGGGTCACAGCCATGGACTGCTGTTTTGACGAGTGGGGAATTAACGATGGCCTTCGCTACTCGTCGTGCTTGTTCGTTGTCGCGGGCGGACGTGACGTTCACAACGATGAGTGTTTCTGCGCCTTCCCCGTCTGCGGCGAGTTGGCGGGTGAGATTGAGGCACACCTCTGACAAAGCTGTTTCGAATTGGTTCTCGTCGACTGGCCCAGCTTGTCCTGACGCTAAAACGATGGCCATGTCGCTGGTTGAAGTGTCGGTGTCGACGCTCAGAGCGTTGAATGTGTGCTGGACAACGCGACGAAAGGTTTCATCAAGGCGGTCTGAGCTAATTTCTGCATCGGTGGTGATTATGGCAATCATCGTTGCCATGTCCGGTTCAATCATGCCGACGCCTTTTGCAATTCCGACGATGGTTGCTGATCCAGCAGAAGCTGAAGCGACCTTTGGATGAGTGTCGGTTGTCATTATTGCTCTGGCAGCGAGTTCCGCCGATTGTTCTGAAAACGGTGCGTTGAGTTGGGTGAAGTGTGTTCGAATTTTGTCCATTGGGTAGCGCACACCAATGACTCCAGTTGAGCCGACAATAATTTCGGTCGGGTCTGCGTCTACCGTTGCCGCCACTAGTTCTGTGAGTTCTTTGGCGTCGGCGTGGCCAGTTTCACCTGTCGCCACGTTGGCGTTCTTAGAGACGACAGCAACAGCTCTTGCGGTGCCACTGGCGACGTTGTGTCTGCAGATTTCTATGTTTGGTCCGGCGAAACGGCTTTGCGTGAACACACCTGCAATTGTCGTCTGAGGAATGCAGCCGAGCAGCATGAGGTCGTTGGTGTCGTCCTTAACGCCCATATTGCCTACGTGAAGGGTGAACCCTTGTGGGAAGTCAGTCATCTAGTCATTCCCATTCGATAGTGCCAGGAGGTTTTGAGGTGATGTCATAGACCACCCGATTCACACCTTCGACTTCGTTGATGATTCGCGATGACATGTTTTCGAGTATGTCGTAGGGCAGTCGGGCCCAGTCGGCCGTCATCGCATCTTCACTAGTAACTGCGCGAATAATGATCGGTCGTGCATAGGTGCGTTCATCGCCCATGACTCCAACACTGCGGATATCTGCCAGGACCGCGAACGCTTGCCATATCTCTCGTTCCAACCCGGCGCGCAAGATTTCTTCTCTGACTATTGCGTCCGCGTGTTGAAGCAGCGCGACAGCTTCGGGGGTTACTTCTCCGATAATGCGGACTCCGAGGCCCGGTCCGGGAAATGGTTGTCTCCAAACGATTTCGTCTGGAAGTCCTAGCTCGGTGCCTACTGCCCGTACTTCGTCTTTGAATAGGGTGCGCAGAGGCTCGACCAGTTCGAATTCCATGTCGTCTGGGAGTCCGCCCACGTTGTGATGGCTTTTGATTTTGGCTGCCTCGCTCGTCCCTGATTCGATGACGTCGGGGTAGAGGGTTCCTTGGACTAGGAAATGGGCGTCAGTGATCCCGCCTTGTGCCTTTTCGAAGATTCGGATGAATTTTTCGCCAATTATTTTTCTTTTGTCTTCAGGGTCAGTGATTCCTTGAAGCGCTTCGAGAAAAGCGTCGGCGGCACGTTCATGAATTAGCTCGATTCCTTGGGTTCGTTGGAATGTTTCCACGACCTGGTCGCCTTCTCCGAGACGCATCAGACCGGTGTCAACAAAAACACAGACGAGTTGAGATCCGATGGCTTTATGGACCAGAGCTGCTGCGACCGCGCTGTCGACGCCTCCCGAAAGACCGCAGATTGCTCGTCCTTTCCCTATTTGTTTGCGGATCGCGTCGATGCTTTCTTCGATGACATTGGTCATCGTCCAGTCAGCCCGGCACTCGGCAATGTCGATGAGGAATCGTTCTAGAAGCTTCTGGCCGTGCGGCGTGTGGACGACTTCTGGGTGGTATTGAACCCCGTATATGCGGTTGTCAACATTTTCGATGACGGCTGCGGGGGCGTCGTTGGTTGATGCCGTGATGCTGAAGCCTTCAGGGGGCTGGGTTACGGCATCGAAGTGCGACATCCATACCGAATCACCGGTTGCCACGTTTTGAGGAAGGAGCTGTGATGGTTGGTCGTTTCGGTGAAGCTCGGTTCTGCCGTATTCGCCGCGGCCGCTCCGGTCGACTGTTCCTCCGAGCTGGTGTGCGATGAGTTGCGATCCATAGCAGATCCCGAGGATCGGGATACCTAGTTCGTACACTCCGTCGTCGATTATTGGCGCTCCGTCAATGTGGACTGATTTAGGTCCACCGGACAAGATGATGGCTGCCGGAGCACGGCGTGCGATTTCTTCGGCAGTGATCGTGTTCGGCACAATTTCGCTATACACACGCGCTTCGCGAACTCGTCGAGCTATCAGTTGAGCATATTGGGCGCCAAAATCGACGACCAGAACTGTTTCGTGGGCGTTATCGACCTGGACCATGCGCGATTCGTCCGCTCGGGAAGTAATCGACTGTAGCGGTCATTGATCCCGTATCACGGTTTATTTCGTTTCTTCCGACTCTTGGAAGGCAGTCGTTAGTAGCTGGTGGAGCAGGTTTGCTGTCGCTCCCCAAATGGTGTCTCCATAAAGTTCGAAGAAATAGACAGGACGTTCTTCGGTTGAACCGGGCCATGCCCACCGTTCTTCTCGATAAACGCCGGGAAGCAACAGTTCAGATAATGGAATATTCAAGATTTTGTCCACTTCGTCCGGGTTGGCGATCAGTGAGGGTTTCTGTGGGAGGCGCGCAACGTAGGGCACTATGCGCGCTTGGGAGGAGAATGTTGTGAGGTGGTCGAGCTCACCAATTCTCTGCACCAGTGCGCTGTCTAGGTGTACTTCTTCTCGCGCCTCTCGACAAGCTGTTTCCCACAGTGATTCTCCTGGGTCTTGGCCTCCTCCGGGGAAACTGACTTCACCGCTGTGGGAGCGCATCTTTTGTGTCCGGCGGGTCAAGACGACTGTCGGCTCAAGGTCGTCGTACAGCGCTATGAGAACAGCTGAGTGCCGTTTAGGAGGTGGAGCTCCGGTTCGCTGATAACCGATTGGTCGAGTAGCTAGGTGTCGTTCGAGAGTGTCCAAACACATCTGCGCCGAAGTAGGCCAAGGAGCCGGACCGCCGAGACTCCAGTGCTCCGGTCGTGGAATGTGTTGAGGACCGCCTCGTTCGGTTTCAGTCACAACTGCAAACTAGGAGATTTCCTAGGAAAACGCATCGGGGCGGACCCGAAGGTCCGCCCCGATACACATGAGTTGTTTGGATTACATCATGCCCGGCATACCGCCGCCCATGCCTCCCATGGCGGCAGCTGCTGCAGCAGGATCCATTCCTTCTTCCGGTTTGTCAGTGACGAGTGTTTCCGTCGTCAGCAACAGTGCAGCGATTGACGCCGCATTCTGGAGTGCTGCGCGAGTCACTTTGGCCGGATCAATTACTCCAGCGGCGACGAGGTCTTCAAACTCGCCTGTGGCGGCGTTAAAGCCGTTATTGCCGCCAGCGGTTTCAACCTGTTGGACGACGACCGCGCCTTCATGACCGGCGTTAGCCGCAATCTGTCGCGTCGGAGCATCCAATGCACGGAACACCATGTTGGCACCCGTCGCTTCGTCACCATCTAGTGATAGGGCTTCGATAGCTGCTCTGGATCGAAGCAATGCTGTGCCGCCACCGGGGACGATGCCCTCTTCTATGGCTGCTCGAGTAGCTGAAACAGCGTCCTCGATGCGGTGCTTCTTCTCTTTGAGCTCAACTTCTGTTGCTGCACCAACTTGGATGACGGCGACGCCACCGGCAAGTTTGGCGAGACGTTCCTGAAGCTTCTCTCGATCCCAGTCGCTGTCAGTTTCGTCGATTTCGCGTTTGATCTGGCTTACGCGCCCTTCGACATCTGAGCTGTCGCCTGCACCTTCGACGAGGGTTGTTTCGTCTTTGGTGATGATGACCTTCCGGGCTTGACCAAGCAGGTCGACGCTTGTGTTCTCAAGTTTGAGGCCTACCTCTTCGGAGATGACCTGGCCACCAGTGAGGATCGCCATATCTTGGAGCATCGCTTTACGGCGTTCACCGAAACCTGGGGCTTTCACGGCCACAGAGGTAAATGTTCCGCGGATCTTGTTGACGACAAGGGTGGCGAGAGCTTCGCCTTCAACGTCTTCAGCAATGATCAAGAGAGGTTTTCCACCCTGCATGACCTTTTCAAGCACCGGCACAAGTTCTTGCACTGATGAGATTTTTCCATTGACGAACAGAATGTGCGGTTCGTCGAGGACTGCTTCTTGACGGTCGGGGTCAGTTACGAAGTATGGCGACAGGAAACCCTTGTCGAATTGCATACCTTCTGTGAACTCAAGGTCGACACCGAAAGTGTTCGATTCTTCGACTGAGATAACACCGTCTTTGCCGACTTTGTCGAATGCTTCAGCAAGAATTTCACCGATTGCGGGGTCGGCTGAGGAAATCCCAGCAACGGATGCAATCTTTCCTTTGTCCGAAGATACGTCTTCGGACATTTCGCCAATCGCTTCAACAGCACATGCAACTGCTGCTTCTATGCCTTTCTTAAGCGACATAGGGTTAGCGCCTGCAGCTACGTTTCGGAGACCTTCGCGAACCATTGCCTGTGCCAGGACTGTGGCAGTGGTCGTGCCATCGCCTGCGACATCGTTGGTTTTGGTTGCTACCTCTTTGACGAGTTGGGCACCCATATTTTCAAATGGGTCCTCGAGCTCTACTTCTCGAGCAATGCTGACACCGTCGTTAGTGATGGTTGGAGCCCCGAATGACTTTTCGAGCACCACGTTGCGGCCCTTTGGGCCCAACGTCACCTTTACTGCGTCTGCGAGTTGGTTAACGCCGGCCTCAAGGCCACGTCGTGCTTCTTCGCTGAATTTGAGAATTTTTGCCATTGTTCAGACTCAGCTCACTATCGCGAGGACATCGCGTGCACTTAGGATCAATAGATCTTCGCCGTCTGATGTGATTTCGGTGCCACCGTATTTGCTGTATATGACGGTGTCGCCGGCGTTCACGTCGACGGGAATGAGTTCTCCGGTTGAATCGGATCGCTTTCCCGGGCCTACCGCGAGGACTTCACCCTGTTGGGGTTTTTCCTGGGCAGTATCGGGAATAACAAGACCGCTAGCAGTGGTCTCCTCAGCGACGCCGGGTCGCACAACAATGCGGTCCTCGAGTGGCTGCAGGTTCATCAGCTGTTCGCCTCCATAGCTTGTGTAATTAGGGTTCATGGGAGCATTAGCACTCTCACATGGGGAGTGCTAACGATATGGCGGTTAGCTGCCGAGAAACAACCTGTTGGGGCAACGTTTCTCAGAATTTTTCATAAATTTGTCTGATTAATCGACAAATGGGAGCCGCAGATTCGGATCTGCTCCTAGATCTAGGGGGGATTCTCCGTGGCTTTGCATTCGCCACCAGGCTGTTGCGGCCACCATCGCGGCGTTATCTGTGCACATTGCTCGGGAGGGAAGAAATCCTTGGATGCCGTCTTCCACACATATATCCAGCGTTCTCTCTCGGAGTTCACTGTTGGCAGCTACTCCGCCCGCTAGACAGATACCTTTCGCTCCTACCTCGTGTGCAGCCCGTCGAACTTTGTGGGTGAGGACATCAACCGCTGCTGCTTGGAATGAAGCGGCTATGTCCGCTGTTTCCACACCAGGGTTTTGCCGGACGTGATTCACAACTGCGGTCTTCAGTCCTGAGAACGAAAAGTTGAGACCTTCGTTGCGCATGGGGGGCGTAAATTTGACTGCATTGGGGTCTCCTTGCTTGCTTAAGTCATCGATAGCCGGACCTCCCGGGTATCCCAAACCCAGATATCTGGCCACTTTGTCAAATGCTTCCCCTGCTGCGTCGTCCACTGTCGCACCCAGGAGCCGATATTGTCCGTGGTCTTGAAACTCGATGAGCATGGTGTGTCCGCCGCTCACAAGCATTACGACAAGTGGGAATTCTATTTCTGGTTCCTCTAGCAGAGCCGCATATAAGTGAGCTTCGTGGTGGTTGATGCCGATGAAGGGAACATTCCAACCGAGTGAGAGCGCTTTGGCTGCTGATACGCCTATGAGGAGACTGCCGATGAGCCCTGGTCCATGAGTTGCAGACACAACATCGATGTCTTCGTCGTTGATCCCTGCTTCCACCAGTGCTTCCGCAATGACGGGTGTAAGTAAGGATTCGTGGGCTCGTCCAGCGATTTCCGGGACTACTCCGCCATAGCGTGCATGAAGGTCGACTTGACTGCTGACGACGTTGGCGAGGACTTGGTTTCCGTCGACGACCACGGCTGCTGCGGTTTCGTCGCACGAAGTTTCGATTCCTAGAATTACAGTCATTGTTGTCCCCAGTCTGTGGTGCCTGGTATCTCAGTTTCGATTTGGTTGAGAAGCGCGCTGTGGGCAGCGTCTTGTATGTCATGGCACCACATCACGAGAGCGTCTTCTCCATTGTCGCCGTAGTATCCGGCTCGCACTCCGGCAGGCGCGTATCCGAATCGTCTGTAGAGCTTTTGGGCGCGTTCGTTTGATACTCGAACTTCGAGTGTCATTGCGGTGATGTTGTGGAGAAGGCTGCCACGGTGGACAGCCAGCATTAGTCGATTGGCGATGCCGCGGCTTTGTGCTCGCGGGTCAACTGCTACTGAGGTGATGTGCCCTTCGTCGTGGACGATCATTGCTCCTCCGTAGCCTGCGACTCGGCTGTTGTGGTAGGCGACGTAGTACACCCGCCGGTCTTGCCGTCGCAGTTCGTCGTGATACATCGACGCGGACCATGGCTTTGTGTAGACCTGTTTGTCGATGTTGCGGATCGCTCGAACATGTCGTTTTCTCATTTGTTCAATAGCGATGTGCGTTTCATCGGTGATCATGAGCGTTCCCGTTGTTGCCAGTTGATCCGGGCATCGGGAGCCCTGAGATACAGCGGTGTGACCTCAGACGGAGAAACGAATTCTTCGCGCAACGCGCGAGGGTGAGCGAGTTCTACGAGAGATCCCGCGTTGGGGTATCTGAACCCTTCTTGACCAATTTCGACACCTCGAAGATTTTCGAAAGTTTCTGCGTAACGTTGCGCTCCGTCACCTACAACTATGCAGTCTTCGGCGTTGGCGTTGAGTTGATTGGCTACGTTGTCGGGCTGGTCGACGTGAGGCTCAGAGATTCGTTGGATGCCTCCGGCCGTTTTCCGGTAAGTGGCGTAGAAGATTTCTCCGCGGCGGGCGTCGACTGTTGACACAATCAGTCGGTCGGAGAATCGGGCCGGGAAAGCTGCAAGGTCGAGGCTGGATATCCCAATCATGGGTACTTTGCATGCGTGTGCTATCGCTTTAGCGGTCGCGAGGCCTACCCGGAGCCCGGTGAACAGACCTGGGCCAATGTCGACAGCTACGACTCCAATCTCTTGAAGGTCGATCTTGGTTTGAGCGCATAAAAATTGGATGGCCGGGGCGAGAGTTTCAGCATGACGTCGATCTCTGGCCGTATGGAATGAGGCTATGACTCCTTCGTGGCCCCCTATGGCGACTCCTACTTGTGGAGTGGCTGTTTCTATGCCGAGTACGAGCATGCTAGAGCTCCCCTATTTCGGCGGTGGTCCAGTCTTTCCAAGCATCTTCTAGCTTTTGGTTTCTCGACACCCAAGAGGGTCCTATGGGCTCAATTTCGAGGACGCGCGCATCATCGATGTCTTCTAAGTGTCCAAGTTGAATTCGTATGCGCAAAAAGTCTCTCGGCAGTTCCGGTACGACAACTTCGCCCCATTCGATACAGATTGTTGCATGGTCGTCTAGGAGTTCTGGTAGGTCGAGATCCAGGACCTCTGCAAGGTTGTCCAGGCGATAGACGTCGAGGTGGTGAAGACGCAAGCGGCCTTCGTAGCTGGCGGCCAAGGTGAATGTGGGGCTTGTGACCTGTTCGGTGACTCCGAGTGCCGCTGCCAGGCCTTGAACGAAAGCGGTTTTCCCAGCTCCCAAGTCTCCCGAGAGGAGGATGACATCTCCTGGCATCAAGATCGGTTCGAGAGCGGCAGCTACTTGCCTTGTGGCTTCTACGGAACGGGTTCGGACATGCATCATGGGAGCTAGTTCTGAGTGTACGACTGGTTACGGGTGCCACCGGCGCGGTACTCGCGCTGTTATCGCTGTCAATATTTCATACGGGATGGTGTCGGACCATCGAGCCAGATCCTCCACTGTGATCTGGTGGGTATCTGACGATCCTATGAGGACTGCTTGGTCGCCGTTGTAGGCACTGGAGTCTTTAATGTCGACCATTGTTTGGTCCATGCACACTCTGCCGACGACATTGTGGAGGTTGTCGTTGATAATTACCTGTGCTTTGTTCGACAGCGCACGTCGGTACCCATCTGCGTAGCCAACCGGCAGGGTTACCACTCTGGTGGGGTTCTCGGGTGCCCAGGTGCTGCCGTAACTGATGGGATTCCCAGCTTCTACTACCTTGAAATAGATGACTTCGCTCCGCCATGACAGCACCGGTTGAAGTTCGATTTGTTGGCGCGTGTCCTTTGTGGGGGCGATTCCGTACATCAGTAATCCGGGGCGGACCAGGTCTAGGTGAGATTCTGGGAAAGCCGCGACGGCAGCTGAGTTAGCTATATGGCGTTTGGGAGTGGGCAAGCTGCGTCGTGGGTAAAACTCGAGTGCTTCAAGAAATCGTTCGAGTTGCAGTCGCGTGAATGCAAGGTCGGGATAATCAGCCGACGCGAAGTGGGTGAAGACCCCTTCCACTTCAACTGATGGGCATTGGAGTGCTGCTTCGAAAAGGGTGTCGGCGTTGTAGTGGTGAACACCGATGCGTTCCATTCCAGTGTCAATCTTAAGGTGGACTGTCGCTTTTGTGTTTGCGGTTTCTGCTGCTTCGTTTATTTGGTGGAGTTTGTCTACTGATGGCGCCGTGAAGGTCAGGTTGTGTTCTAGGAACAAAGGTATTTGTCGCGCTACTGCGCCTCCAAGTACATGAATCGGTATTCCAATCCCGCCTTCTCGGAGGGCGATACCTTCTTCGACGTATGCGACACCTAGGCAGGAGGCGCTGAGGTCCTCGAGTTTTTGGGCGACCTGAATGAGGCCGTGACCGTAGGCGTCTGCTTTCACAATTGGCATCACTTGGGTATTTCCAACGTGCGCTTGTACGGCTTTGTAATTGTGTTCTAAAGCGGCGAGATTGATGTCACACCATGTGGGACGCTCAGTGTCGTTCATGTTGGGAACATCGCTGATCGCGCCGATTGGAGTAGTGCAGGAAGATCGCTAGCTGTCATGTCGGCGTCAGCGAGTTGGGCTGCCTGCCCATGCCAGTGAGCTGCCGCAGCGGCTGCTAGATGGGCTGGTGTGTTTCGGGTCAGTGCTCCAATGATTCCCGTTAGTACATCGCCGGTACCAGCGGTGGCTAGTCGCTGGTTGGCGTTACGAACGAAGATCAGGTCGCCTTGTGTGTCGCTAATGAGTGTTGTTGGGCCTTTGAGCAGTACAACGCTGTTCTGAGCGGCGTTGCGGACTGCGGCGCACCGATCTGCGGCTGGCGGCGATCCGGTGAGCTTTTCGAATTCGCCGTCGTGAGGGGTGAGCACTGTAGGGGATGTACGACGCTTTAGGACTGAGGGGCGGGTTGCTACGGCCGTGAGACCGTCGGCGTCGACGACGGTTGGAATGGGCGCTCGTTCTATAAGTTCGGCTGTCATGGCGAGGGTATGTGGTTCAGTGCCCAATCCAGGGCCGATAAGAAGAGCAGCGAAGCGTTCTAGGTCCTTTAATACTTCTGGGAGCCAATCATCATTAGCGAGTTGTCGCGTCACTACTTCGGTTGGCATGTCACGTTGTTGGATATCTGTCGTAGGCGAAGAGGCAACGACCATCCCAGCTCCTGCTCGTAACGCTCCGCTAGCTGCCAGTTGAGCGGCTCCGGTCATCCCGGGTGATCCTGCGATGAGACGCACCGCGTTTGTCCATTTGTGGTCTGTGGCTGTTCGTTGGGAGAGGGGTGCAAATAGATCTTGGTCAGTTATCAGGTTGCATTGCGAGCTAGTGATCCCAAGACCCAGATCCGCTATTTCTATATTTCCCGCTCGACTCGCACCTGGTTCGAGGAGAAGTCCCGGCTTTAGGGCGCCAAATGTAATGGTTTGTTGGGCTCGCAGTGAACCGCTGTCTTCACCAGTGAGCCCATCGACACCAGAAGGGATATCTACTGCCAAGACCGGGCATTGAGGTTGGGGTGGTGGCTCCCAGCTGTCTCGAAATCCTGTGCCGTATGCGGCGTCAATCACAAGGTCCGCGTCACCGAGAACGTCGGGGCCCGGGGCATTGAGTTTGCATCGAACACCCCGCCGCTGAAGCAATTGTGCGGCAACTCGACCGTCGTGGCCGTTATTTCCCTTACCAGCAATGATGATCACTCGCCGTCCATAGCTGCCACCCAACATTCGTAGCGCTGCAGTTGCAACAGCATGGCCGGCACGTTGGATCAGTATTTCTTCTGATTCTGTTGCCTGCGCATCGATGACTTTCATTTCTGCGGGCGTCACGATAGGTAACACAGTGCTCTATTCCGCTATGACGAGTGCTTCAGCCGTCGATGATGTGTGGCTGAGTGAGATGTGCCACTGACGAACTCCAGTACGAGCAGCGAGTTGAGCAGCTGAGCCGTGGAGTTGTAGGCCAGGTCGCCCGGTCATGTCTTTAGTAATTTCTATTTCGCGAAAGCGGATCCTTCCTAAGCCGACTCCTAGAGCTTTCATTACTGCTTCTTTTGCGGCGAAACGGACCGCAAGCCGTTCAGTCGGGTCGTTGGCAGTGTTGCAATAGGACAACTCCTTTTTTGTGAAAAGGCGTTCACTAATTTTGTCACGCCGGTGGAGTACGGTTCGAAATCGTTGCACGTCTACTAGGTCGATACCGATTCCAATCATGATGTCCAGTACTCCGCTAGGACATAGACGGGCCGGGTAAGAAGGTCGACGACGTTGATGGTGGAGAGGATGTCGTCGCGAAAGGAAGGGTGGGATTCAGTTACGGCGTCTTCAAGTGCGCCGTATCTTCCCCTGTACCCCTGCAGCACGGCCCTCATCGATGGGGTGGGTAGGTAGTCGTGAAATCGACAGTGGAGAAGGGTGAGCCCGGTTGTTTGGTTGTCTTTTACCTCGGGGATATGGATGATGCTGCGGCCGTCACTACCGACGCCAACCATGATTTCCTTTTCGAAAGCAGCTCGGTGTTTGCCGCCTCTCAAAATTGGGTTGGCGTCAGTTCTGGAGGCGATGCCAGATGCAATACCTCCTCGATCAATAACTTGGATCGTTGCGTCTTCTGCAACGTCTCCTTCGATTCGGTAACGGGTCCAGCCGGTGACTTCGGCTACTGAAGCATCTAGGGCGACCAAGGTTCGTAGTTCTCGGTAGGAAAGGCGGTCTCGTGGAGTGCCGGCCTCTAGGGCTGCTCTGGAGAGGGTTGATTGAAGCAGTGTTTCATCGGATCGGGAGATGCCTACAGTCACTGTTTTTGCTTGATGTTTGATTGCGTCAACTGGTCGAGTGAGCTCGTCTATAGCTTTGGTGAGTGCCGCGTTGAGATCATCGATGACAACGCCCGGTCGTCCGACCTTGCCAACTTCTATCTGATAGCTGTCTAGAGATGCAATACCCATTGCGTATCGGAGAATGGTGACGACCTTTGCAGCAGTGCTCGCTTCAAGATGCCCGTCGTAACTCGAACCTCGCAACCCATCGAGGAATTGACTGCCGGGAATCGCTAGGTCATCTTGCAGTTGTTCGAAGGCGCCGTCTTCGAGTGTTCCTTCGGCAATGATGGTTTCAAGTGTTGAGCGCATTTGGCGTAATGGCAGAGCTTGGTTATCGATCGCCAGCGCTGCTTCATACCCAAATAGGTGGCCGACAACAGTCGCCAAGATGAAGTCGAGTGAGGGGTGCAGTTGGGGAACTGTGAGAAGTTCTGCGGCTGCTTCGAAACGTGATTCGTTTTCACTGGCCACCACAATAGGAACGGCCTTGTGAGCACGATATATAGAGACTTCTTTAGCCACGTCGTCGATGTTGGATCCGCTGAGACCGGCAGCGCAAACAAAGATAAGCGGCTCAGATGACAGGTCTATGTGTTTCTTGTCTTCAGTTCCGTCTTCTGCGATGGCTTTATAGCAGAGCTCTGAAAGTTTGATTCTTATTTCGTTGGCTGCAATTCGGTTGGGACCGTTTCCCACAACCGCCCAATATCGTTTCTGAGGCGCGTGGCGTTGCGCAGCCATTGCTACGGACGGGCGTGTTGCTAAAACCTGTTCCATGGATTTCGGGAGTTGACGTAGGGCGCCGAGTATCTCAGTTTGATCTTGAGTTGTGTTGACCAGGTTCGCTAATGCGCTGCTAAGCAGGACACCGGCTACGACCTGTGCATAAAAGGCCTTGGTGGAGGCGACCGACATTTCAACATCTCGACCGTCTGATGTGTAGAGAACGCCGTGAGACTTAACGGTGAGATCGCTACCGCGACGGTTAACTATGGCGATGATCAGGCCACCCCGTTGACGAATTAGGTCAACGGTACGGTTGGTGTCTGTGGTGGTACCTGACTGGCTGACCGCTACAACCAACGTGTCTGACATGTCGGTTGCCATAGAGAATCCGCTTAGTTCGGTGGCAAGTTGAGCTTCAACTGTTAGTTCTTGTTCGTCTATTAATGGACCCAGGAATTGGGGGATTGTTCGCGCAGCTACTGCGGCGGTTCCTTGGCCAATAGCAATGATTCTTTTAATTTGTTTATTCGCAAACGCATTCTGGATCGTGACGGGAATGGTTTCGACACCGAGATGGACCAGCAGCTTGTCATCGGTTTCGATGATCCTTCCACGAAGGGTTTTGTGAACTGATTCGGGTGCTTCTTGAATTTCTTTTAGGAGAAAATGAGGTGCGTCACCGCGGTCGATGTCTCGTGTGGTTATGTCGGCGGTTAGTACTTCGTCTGGTCGAACGGGTAGTTCGGTTCCGTCGTAGGCGAGACGGGTTACGCCCTGCAGGTCACCGGCGTTTGTTGCGTCCAGTTGAATGATTTGACCTGCACTGGATATTGGGTTTCGGGGGTCTGCTGGCTTCTCTCCGTCCATTCGGATCCAGTGAGAGGCATCTTCGACCACCCCGTATGGCTCACTGGCGACGATGTAGGAGTTGTCTGCGATGCCCACGTATATGGCTTGACCACTTCCTCTCAGTGCGAGTGACAGTTTGTGAGGTTGGTCTGCATTGTGGCTAGCGATGGCCATTGAACCCTCGAAGGTTGAAACCGTGGCGCGGAAAGCCTGCAGGTCATTCGAATTGGATATCAGTTGTTTGCTAATCAGGGTGGGCACGATTTTGGCGTCGGTTGTGATTTCTGGAGCCAGGTCTAGGTTCTGGAATTCCGTCAGGTCCATGTAGTTGTCTATGTCTCCGTTGAGGACAGCTGACACATAGGGTTTGTTCGGGTTGTTGATTTCTTGTGAATCGACCGGGTGAGCGTTTGCTTCGGATATGACGCCGACACTTGCCCATCGGGTGTGTCCGAGGACGGTGACTTGAGATTCGGGGCCAGCTATGGCTTCCTGAAGCAGTTCGTCGCTGCGTATTGCGGCCCTCAGGATGTTGGTGTTGTCTCCGAGGTCACCAATCTCTGCAGCGTTCTTGTAGACGAAAGCTATGTGTTCTCCGCAGCTGCGAATTGCTCCTGATCGGAGGATCGCGTCGTTGAAACGGGGTCCTTGGAGTGCACTGGGCGGCAGTTGGTGGTTCGCCACAAAAATCTCAATGCCTGCTGAGTCTCGTCCGCGAACCTCCAGTCGGTCTAATGCTGAGAGAGCGGTCTGAATTGACATCAGCCCTGGGAGAGAACTGGGTTCCGGTGTCCCTCTGGCGAGATCAAGAACTGCTTCGGCTGTTCGCAGACGGTCTTGTTCTATCGCCCAGAGCGAATCGCGCACTTCAAGCAGCGATGAGTTCAGATGTTCGAGGTCGATAGCAAGGTGGTCGAGGTGTTCGTCGATGGCCGTGAGGGCGTCGTTAGCTCTAAGGATTTCTCCCTCGATCGCTAATGCCGAGGATCGGTCGAAGACAAGCAAGCCGACCCCTGGAACAGTTCGCAGTTCTCGGTCCGTTGCAGCTAACAGATCTGCAGCTTGCGCTATTTGAGCGGACATATTCTCTGGATCTTTAATGGCCGATCGGAGAACAGTGACTGCTGAACTTAAGCGCGGAAGAATGATGTCCGGGGTCAGAATTTCTCGATGTTCCGGTCCACGAAGGACGGCGATGATGCCGCACATACTGTTGAGGGTAGCGGCGGTGTGGCTACTGTTATTCGCGGTCTAGCTGATACTGGCTCGAACGACGTCCGCTAAACGCTCCGCCTCACTTTGGGCCAGGCTCTCCGCCGTCGCTTCCACCATGACCCGGATCACAGGTTCCGTGCCGCTCGCCCGGACCAGCACTCGCCCTTGGTTCGCTAGTCGTGTTTGGGTCAACTCGATTTCTTTTTGTATCTCTGCTGTTATTTCAGCTGATTTGGAGGGGACAGAGACGTTGAGGAGCACTTGAGGGACCTGACGCATCGCATCGCTTGCAAGTTCTGCACTGTTTTTGTCACTCCGGAGAACGAGGTCTGTTAACAGTGCCCCGCTAAGCAGCCCATCACCGGTTGTTGCATGGTCGCGAAATATGAGGTGCCCAGACTGTTCGCCTCCTAGGACCGCATCTCCAGCATCGACTCGGGTCAGAATGTTTCGGTCCCCTACCGGTACTTCGATGATGGCTATGTCCACCTGCTCCATGGCTTGTCGTAAACCGAAGTTCGACATAACCGTGATGACAACACTTCTGTTGACCAGCAGTCCACGTTGGTCAAGGTCGGTTGCGAATAAGCACAGTTGTTTATCTCCATCAATGAGCGCTCCATTGGATGCCACAGCGATGAGGCGGTCTGCGTCCCCGTCTAACGCGAGCCCTAAATCAGCCCTAGACGATTTGACTATCTCAGCCAACATTTGAGGGTTGGTTGAACCACACCCTTGGTTGATATTCCGTCCGTCAGGTTCGTTGTTGATGATGTCAACCCGGGCACCGAGTTGGCGAAAGAGGGGCTCCGCTATGTGAGAAGCGGCTCCATTCGCACAATCAACAACCACATGTGCTCCTTCGAGTGTTCTATTTTCCAACGCGTCGACGATCGAGTTGATCCATGCGTCAGTTGGGTCGGCATGTTGTGTCGACTCGAAGCTTTGTTGGACTGTGGCCGGTGGACCCGCGAGAAGCTCATTCAACCGTTTTTCGATCATCGATTGTTCTTCGTCGCGAAGTTTTCGACCTCCGGGAGCAAAGATCTTCACACCGTTGTCAGTCCAAGGGTTGTGGGAGGCCGAAACTACGACACCTCCCGAGTTTTCGATGTTCGACAAATACGCGACGGCGGGCGTCGGGATTACGCCGGTATCAACTGCGGTCAATCCGTTACGTCTGATAGCCGACATGATTGCTTCGGACAACGCGGGCCCTGACTCCCGGGTGTCGCGTCCGATGATCCACCGATCAGCCAAAAGTATTTGGCTCGCGGCTGTTGCGAGACACGTCACAAATCTTTGGTCGAGTATTTCGGGCGCGGGGCCACGAACGCCGTCGGTGCCGAATGACAGTGTCATGTCGACTCCTTCAAGATTTACCGCTTGGAGTACTGCGGTGCCTTGCGAGCTTTCTTGAGACCATACTTCTTGCTCTCTTTAGCTCGAGCGTCCCTGGTTAGTAGTCCAGCAGCTTTGAGCACAGGGCGTTGTTCGGGGTCTAGTTCGATGAGAGCTCGTGCGATTCCGAGTCTGAGAGCGCCTGCTTGACCTGCGGGACCGCCTCCGTCGAGGGTCGCGTCTATGTCATATGCCTCAGCCTGTTCCAAGAGGCGAAGAGGTTCGGTCACCAACAGCCGGTGGACCGAAGAAGTAAAATAGTCATCGAAAGACCGTTTGTTGCAGGTGATCACACCGGTACCTGGTCGAAGTCGAACTCGAGCGACGGCTTCTTTGCGTCTGCCTGTTGTCTGGGTAAGTGGAGCAGTCATTTATCTGTTGTTCTCAAGCTTTCGCTATGGCGTTTTCTAAGGTCAAGACTTCTGGTTGCTGCGCAGCATGTGGGTGTTCGGCCCCGGCATACACCTTCAACTTGGTGAGCATCTGAGCGCCGAGACGGTTGCTGGGAAGCATGCCTTTAATGGTTCTACGAATGGCATCCTCGGGTTGTCGTTCAAGCAAGTCAGCGTATGTCTGTGACTTAAGGCCGCCCGGATACCCCGAGTGGCGATGCACCAACTTCTTTTCTGCTTTTTCGTTGGTAAGGACCACCTTGGCGGCGTTAAGGATGATGACATGGTCGCCGCAGTCAAGATGCGGAGCGAAGGTTGGCTTGTGCTTCCCACGGAGAATACGGGCTACCTCAGTCGCCATTCGACCGAGTACAAGATTTTCGGCGTCCACAACGAACCATTGGCGTTGAATTTCGCTCGCTTTGGGGGAATAGGTACGCACTCTGCGTCAACCTCTCAAGTTTTCCGAAACATCATTGTTTCCAGTTTGATCCGGCGCAGGTGTGAAGTGGCCGGGCATTAAGGCTACGGGCGTATGGTTCAAACGACAAACGTCAACAACGAGTGATTTCGTGTTTATTGATCTTGTTCATGAGTTTCTCCGTAGACGACACGCTTCAAGATCAGCCCGTGAGGAGGAGCTATCGGGGGTGCAGCAGCCCTGCTTTTTGCTTCTATGACAGCTTCGAACGTTTCAGCTTCAACTTTTCCTAGACCAACAGCTACACAAAAGCCGGTGAGCGATCTGACCATCTGGTGACAAAAGGCGTTCGCTGCTATTTCAAATTGAATTCGTTGCTGGGTCTGGATAACCCACTGTGACGAGCGGATGTTTCGAACCAGAGGTTGTTCAAGTCGACCTTTAGGGCGGCGGCAGAACGACGTGAAGTCGTGTTCTCCCAGAAACAAACTCGCGGCGTGACTCATCGCATCAACATCAAGCGACTCAGATATGTGCCATTCGATGTCAGCGCGAAGTGGGTCAGCGAGAGGGGAGTTCAAAATGTAGTAGTGGTACATGCGTTCAGTCGCGGAGAACCGCGCATTGAAATCGTCAGCTACTGGGGTCACCGCGTGTATCCGGATATCGGCACTGCATATGCCGTTAAGAGCAACCCTGAGACGTTCACAATCAAGACGAGGACTACTGCTACAAAAGGAGACGACTTGACCCATCGCGTGGACACCCGCATCTGTTCGACCCGCAACCGTCAACTCGATCGGTTCACCCAGTATTTGTTCAAGGGCTGTCCGCAGCTCCCCCCCAACGGTTCGAACGTCTGGGTTTTCGGCAAAACCCCGAAATCCAGTCCCCTTGTAGGCAAGATCGATTCGGACAGTTTGGGCGAAGGTCACCACTAGGACGGTAGTTTCATATTGGTAGGGGAGGGTAAAGATGTTTGATGTTGTTATCCGAAACGGGCTCGTAGTCGACGGCACAGGGAGCCCGGGACGGCTCGCTGACGTCGCTGTGCGTGACGGACGCATAGTTGCTATCGGCGAGGTACCCGACAAGGGCGACCGTGAAATCGATGCAGAGGGCTTGGTTGTAGCTCCCGGTTTTGTTGATGTCCATACACATTTCGACGCGCAAGTCTTCTGGGACACAACGTTGTCACCATCTCCGTTGCACGGTGTCACCACGGTCATAAGTGGCAATTGCGGGTTCACCATCGCCCCGTTGGAGCCAGAACATGGTGATTACATGATGCGAATGTTGGCCAGGGTCGAAGGAATGCCTTTAGCTTCACTCCAGCAAGGAGTGCCTTGGAATTGGAGGACTTTCGGCGAGTACCTTGACGCCATCGACGGCAGTTTGATGCCCAACGCTGGATTCCTGGTCGGCCACAGCGCATTGCGTCGAACTGTCATGGGTGAACGATCAGTGGGCGAATTCGCGTCCGACGATGAACTCAGAGCCATGAAGGAACTCCTGGCTGAAAGTATCGCTGCTGGTGGACTGGGATTCAGTTCTTCTTGGGCGAAGACGCATAACGACGCAGATGGTGAGGCTGTGCCGTCTCGTCACGCTTCAGAAACCGAACTGGTGGAACTGTGTTCTGTGCTGAGAGACACGTCTGCGGTAGCTCTCGAATTCATACCGACTATTGAGAGATTCGACGACGAGGTGTACCAGTTACTCACAGACATGTCAGTCGCCGCGGATAGGCCCCTTAACTGGAACGTGATTTTCGCCAACGCTCGGCAAGCCGACGTGATCCAAGAAAAGTTACGAGCTTCAGATTTTGCTGCTGAACAAGGTGGTCGTGTCGTAGCGTTGACAGCCCCCATGCCCGCTGAAAGCAGACTGTGTTTCGAAAGTGGTTTTCTGCTGGACACGTTGCACGGTTGGTCAGAACCTATGTCTCTGCCACACGAGGAAAAGCTGGCGTTGCTATCCGATCCTGAGCGTCGCAGTGAATTAAACGAAAACGCCCAGAAGCCAAGCGCCTTCCGCGGCATTGCCCGTTGGGAACGTCTCACCGTTGGGGAAGTAACCAAACAGGACTTAAAGCATCTTGAAGGTCGCACCATTGGTGACATCGCTGAGGAGTTAGGGGAGACCCCCTGGGAAGCCTTGTGCGAAATAGTCATTGAAGACGATCTGAAAACCGGCCTCTACCCTCCAGCGGCAGGTGACAACGAAGAGTCTTGGGCACTTCGACAGGCCCTATGGAACGATGAACGTTGTCTCATAGGTGCGTCCGATGCGGGCGCTCACTTGGATTTCCTGGCGACATTCAATTATTCGACTTATCTGCTCGCAGCGGCTCGAGATAGAAATCTATTGAGCCTTGAAAGCGCCGTGCAAAAGCTCACCGATGCTCCAGCACGCTTATACGGCCTCAAGGATCGTGGCCGTATCGAAGATGGGTGGTGCGCTGATTTGGTCATCTTTGATGCAGACAAAGTCGCTCCAGCTGAAATTGAAGTCCGCGAAGACCTCCCTGGGGGCGCCTGGCGGCTATACAGCGAAGCGGTAGGCGTGCACCATGTGTTCATCAACGGTGAACAGGCGGTGCTCGACGGACAGTTCACTGATGCTCGGCCCGGAACATTGCTCCGTTCCGGTCGCGATACGGAATCAGTGACGGCAGCTGGATAACGCTATTAGTGGTCTCTACCTTCGGGATCGAGAATGGTAATGAGTTCCTCGATATCGAACTCTGGTTGTTGAGAAGGACCAATTAGCCGAGCTTCTGCTTTCTCGAGGCGATCGACAGTGCTCTCAATAGCTGAGACCGCCAAGTCGGGAATCACGACAGCACCGTGCTGGTCGGCATGGATGATGTCACCAGGCATTACAACCATGCCGTGAACTTCCACCTGGATCGCATATTCGACAACATGGACCCACCCATGGGAAGGACCTAGAGAACCAGCTAAAGCACCGAATCCCTCAGCCCACATATCAACATCTCGTATCGAGCCGTTGGTTACAACCCCAACCGAGCCCAGACCTTTGTGGAGGTTGCTGTTTACTTCACCCCAGTGGGCACCGAAGCCCACTGGTTCGTCAACGTCTTCGATAACCGTGACGGTGGGCGCCGGCCCTTCTGCTATGTGTTTGAAATAGCCGATGCGCATCGCCATATCATCGACCTTGTTTCGGCCCGACGGTCTGGTTGCCCTGATTTTGGCTGTCCGCGCGTACCCGACCATCGGGAGGAGGGACGGGTCGTGGCAGATAAATGGCTCTGTTGTGAAACCTTCAACTCGACGCTCGGGAACAATGAGTTCTATCGCGTTGCAAATAGTCGGGGTATCGAACCCTCGAAGTGTTTCTAGTTCCGTTAATTCCGGCATAGCCGAATTCTATGTGCGGATTTAGACCAATTCGATGAGCGCCATAGGAGCGTTGTCACCGTGGCGCGGACCTAACTTGAGAATTCGGGTATACCCGCCAGGCCGATCTTCGTATCGGGGCCCAATCTCATCCACCAGCTTCTGCGCCATCTCTTGATCCCCGTTAAGGCTGGATACAAGTTGGCGATGCCGGTGGAGGCTGTTAGAGCCGGCGCTGGCCTTTTTAGCCTTCGTGATCAGCTTTTCTGCATATGGGCGAAGTGCCTTAGCTTTAGCTTCAGTCGTTTCGATAGCTTCAGCTGCAAATAATGATGCAGCCAAGTTTGCCATCATTGAGCGCTGATGACTTGAGCTGCCACCGAGTCGGCGACCCTTTTTCGGAGTTGGCATCAGGATGCTCCTATTGAACCGTCGGGGTCATGCCTTTGAGAGCGAGACCGCGCTCATCAAGCTTTTGGACGACTTCGTCGAGCGATTTTTGGCCGAAGTTTGTGATCGCCATCAGATCATCGATGCTCTTTTCGAGTAGTTCACCGATGCTGTTGACTTGGCCGCGTTTGAGACAATTTCGTGGCCTCTCACTCAAATCTAAATCCTCGATTGGCAGTTCGAGTTCGGGTGACGATGTCTCGACGATAGCGATTTCCTGGATTTCTAACCCGAGAGGTTCTTCGCTCATGTCAGCTATAAGTCCGACCAGGCTGCGCAACGTATCTCCTGCGGACGCAAGTGCGTCTCTTGGGGTCATAGCTCCGTCAGTGTCAATGTCCAATATGAGTCGATCATAATTTGTTGATTGTTCAACTCTGGTTGGCTCTACTTCCAGTGAAACCCGTCGCACAGGACTGAACAGAGCATCAATGGGGATAACACCAATAGTTGAACTGCTGTCTTGATTTTCTGAAGACAGGTAGCCACGTCCTTCTTGGACAGTGATGTCCACTGCGAGACGTCCGTCCTTGCTTAAGGTCGCTAGCTGAAGGTCCGGGTTGACACACTCGACGTCGGTCCCCCAGTTAACGTCACCAGCAGTGAGATCACATGGGCCTGACACATCGAGTCGAACCGCCACCGGTTCATCGCTGTGGCAGATCAAGACGATGTCTTTGAGGTTGAGAATTAGGTCGGTGACGTCTTCGACCACACCATCGATGGTTGCGAACTCGTGCAGAGCTGCTTCTCCGTCGAATTTGACTTGAGTGATAGCCGCACCAGGCACATGCGACAGCAGAGTGCGTCGCAGGGAATTGCCAATTGTGTGACCGAAACCTGGTTCAAGAGGACCGATAGCAAATCGCTGCCGGTTATCTTGCTCGTCTCCGAGGGCTTCAACTGTTGGGCGCTGCATGGTGAGCATGCTCACGATATCTCCATTGGGCCAGGGGTGGATTACTTGCTGTACAACTCAACGATGAGTTGTTCGCGAACTGGGATTTCAATTTGTTCGCGGGTTGGAACCTCTCGAACAGTGACCTGTTGGCCATTGTCGCCAGCGTCGAGCCACATCGGAGCGGCGCGATCGAGGACGTCGAGATTCCATCGGATAGTGACCATTTCACGAGCCTTGGGTCGTAATTCGATCACATCACCTTTACGGGCACGGAAGCTGGGCACGTTGACCCGGCGACCGTTGACGTTTATATGTCCATGACTTACGAACTGACGTGCCTGCGGGCGGGTTGCTGCCCAGCCGGCACGATAGACGACGTTGTCGAGCCGGAGCTCAAGAAGGCGAAGAAGGTTTTCACCTGTCACACCTCGTTGTCTTGCCGCTTCGTCATAGGTATTTCGGAACTGTTTTTCTGTGATGCCGTAGGTGAACCGAGCCTTCTGTTTTTCTTGCAACTGGACAAGGAACTCGGAGTTTTGGCTGCGTCTACGTCCACGACCGTGTTCACCTGGTGGGTACGGCCGATTTTCGAGGGCTTTGGTCTCACCGGCGGTACCCCAAACGTTGATCCCTAACCGTCGAGAAACTCGTGCTTTGGGTCCTGTGTAACGCGACATGTGTCAGACCCTCCGTCGTTTCGGTGGTCGACATCCATTGTGTGGCACGGGTGTCATATCTTTGATGCCAGTAATTTCTATACCGGCGGTCTGGATTGAGCGAATCGCTGTTTCCCGTCCTGATCCGGGGCCCTTCACTTGCACATCGACTCGCCGAACACCATGTTCCATGGCTTTGCGTGCAGCTTCTTCTGCTGCCTGTTGTGCCGCGAATGGTGTTGACTTGCGTGAGCCCTTGAATCCGACATTGCCTGCAGAAGCCCAGGAGACAACATTTCCCTTTTGGTCACTGAAACTAATAATGGTGTTGTTGAACGAACTCTTAATATGCGCGACGCCGTGGCCGACATTTTTTCGTTCTTTACGGCGGGGGCGCCGTGCTGCTGGTTGGGGATCCGACATGTTCTTCTTTCAGTCTTTTTCTTTGCCGGCGATCACTTAAGGACCTTCTTCTTGCCAGCGACTGTCTTTCTTGGTCCCTTTCGGGTGCGAGCGTTTGTGTGGGTTCGTTGCCCTCTGACCGGTAGGCCTCGGCGGTGACGAATTCCTTGGAAGCATCCAATTTCAATTTTGCGTTTGATATCTTGCGCCACATCGCGGCGGAGGTCACCTTCAACGGTGTAGTTCTCATCGATAAAGTTTCGTACTTTGACAATTTCTTCGTCAGTTAGGTCGCGGACGCGAGTGGCTCGACCAATGTTCAGCGCTTCACATATATCTGAGGATCTGGTGCGTCCAACTCCGTAGATGTATGTGAGGGCAACCTCAACTCGTTTTTCTCTGGGTATGTCAACACCTGCGATACGGGCCATAGTTCAGAAACTCCTATCCCTGTCGCTGCTTGTGGCGCGGGTTGGGACAAATCACGCGAATTCGACCATGACGCCGGATTACTCGGCACTTGTCACAGATCTTTTTGACGCTGGGGCGGACCTTCATTGGGATACCTGATGCTGGGGTCGCGGGGTAAATATAAACCCGGAAATGCGACCGATTACGGACGCGGCGTCATTGGATCGACCAACAAGCCGAAGAACGAGCATACCGGGCGAGACTTCAGGCACCAATCTCCATGCCATAGTCAATCCCGACTTTCGATCGCGCTAACAATGCGACTTTGAACCTCTTGTTCGGTTCCTAGACCGTCTACAGCGGCCAGGACTCCTCGCAAAGAGAAGAAATCTAACAACGGGGCTGTTTCTTCTTGGTATAGCTGCAACCGACGTTGGATCGCCTCGGGGGTGTCATCATCTCGACCACGAGCAAGCATTCGTTGTGTAACCACGTCGTCGGGGACTTCAATATCGATAGCAATGTCAATGCCCTGAGGCGCGAGCATTGCTACCAGTCCCTGTGCTTGTGCGTCGGTCCGAGGGAATCCATCAAGTAGGAATCCGTTTTCAGCATCCGGCTGAGCCAGCCGTTCATCAACAATGCCGAGAATGAGATCGTCGGAAACGAGATCGCCTGCGTCCATGGTCGCCTTGGCTTTTAGGCCGAGTTGAGTGCCTTCAGATACTGAAGCGCGAAGCATGTCCCCAGTGGAGATATGGGGTATTCCGAAGTGGTCCGCTAGCAAAGCGCATTGGGTACCTTTGCCGGCTCCTTGTTTGCCGAGGATCACGAGTCGAGTCATCAGATATGCCTCAACTACTTAAGAAAGCCTTCGTAGTTGCGTTGGAGCAACTGGCTGTCTACTTGTTTCATCGTTTCGAGAGCAACGCCTGCAGCAATGAGGATCGATACGCCTCCAAACCCGATTGAGGCTCCACCTCCACCCATAGCTCCCAAGTCACTTGTAAGCGAGAGAAGGACTGTGGGAATGAGTGCAACGAGCGCGATGAATAAGGCACCCGGCAAGGTAATGCGATTCAGGATCTTGGAGAGGTAGCGCTCAGTTTGAGGGCCCGGTCGTACCCCAGGTATGAAGCCACCCTGCTTGCGAATATTGTCGGCCTGACGCACAGGGTCGAAAGAAATCGCTGTGTAGAAATAGGCGAAACCAACGATCAGCATGCCGAAGAAGAGAATGTAAACAATGCTGTCTGGTTGAGTGAGATAGTCATTCACGAAGGTTTGAAGCCATCCCCAGTTCGCCACGTTCGATAGCAAGATCGGTAAGAACAGGATCGAGCTGGCAAATATCACTGGGATGACGCCAGACTGATTGACCTTGAGCGGGATGTATGTGTTTTGTCCGCCATACATTTTCCGCCCCACCTGCCGTTTGGAGAATTGAACTGGGATGCGACGCTGTCCCTGTTCGATGAAAACGATCGCGACCATCATTGCAATCGCTACCAAGATGGCAGCTCCTAAATAAAAGTTTCCTTGGACGGCTCGCAGTCGAGCCCCGTCAAATGGGATTGTGGATACGACTGAAGCGAAGATCAGGAGGGACATACCGTTGCCGACCCCTCGTTGGCTAATGAGTTCACCCATCCACATAAGTAATGCAGTGCCTGCCGTCAACGAAATAATGACGAGCGCCACGCGGGGAAAAGTGAAATCTGGGATGACGATGACTGCGCTGGTGTTGCCGAGCGCCGTTCCCTGGCCGCGACCAAATATGAATGTGATACCAGTTGCCTGGATGAACGCGATTGCAAGTGTCAAATACCGGGTGTACTGGGTGATCTTTTTCTGACCCACAGCTCCCTGTTGTTGTAACTGCTCTAACCGAGGGATAGCGACAGTCAAGATTTGTATGATGATCGACGCCGTGATGTACGGCATGATCCCTAAGGCGAAGATGGCGAAGTTAGTCAGCGCGCCGCCTGAGAAGAGATTGAGCAGGGCAAGCACTCCACCTGTTTGGTCCGCTTGTTCTCGGAGCGACAAAATCGCGTCGAAGTCAATCCCGGGCACTGGAACTTGGGAGCCAAGTCGGTAAGCCCCAAGGATGGCCATGGTGAACAGGATCTTCAGTCGAAGATCTGGAACACGAAAGATGTTGCGCATACTCCCGAGCAAGGTAAACCCCGTTTATCGGTTGGTGTGCTGGTTGCCGCGAGCTGGAGGTCGCGGTCCCTTAAATGTAGGCGGCAGAATCTCTACAGTGCCGCCTGCATCTGTTATTGCCGACTCTGCACTCTTTGATACGGCATGGGCCTTCACGGTTACTGGACGATCGATCTCTCCTCGACCGAGGATCTTCACCATCGCGCCCTTCGAGACGAGGCCTTTTTTATAGAGCGCTTCGGGGTCAATGTCGTCGAGCTGTGAGTCGGCAATGGTGTCTAGGTTGACCGGTTGGTATTCGACCCTAAAGGGGTTGGTGAACCCTTTCATTTTGGGGAGACGGCGTTGAAGCGGTAGTTGGCCACCTTCGTACCAAACTGGGACTTTGCTACGTGCCTTGGTTCCCTTGGTTCCTCGACCTGCTGTCTTGCCGCCTTTTCCAGCGATGCCGCGGCCGACGCGCTTGGGACGTTTCTTTGACCCTGGAGCTGGTTGTAAGTCGTGTGGTTTTAGCATGGCTACTTGTTCAGCTTTCCTCTACGTCAATGAGGTGGGCGACCTTGTGAATCATTCCTCGAATTTCAGGTCTATCGGGCAGGGTATTGGTCTTTCCTATTCGTCCTAACCCCAATGCTCGGAGAGTTCCACGGTGCTTGGGTTTCGAACCAATCGCGGAGCGAATTTGTTTAACTGTTAGGTCACTCATGAAGATACCTCAGCAGCTGGTTTCGGCTGGTGGGTCAGTCGTTCTGATTCGCGGTAGGCGGCTAATAGAGCAGCAGGGATGCACTCCTCGGGTGATAGGCCCCTTAGTTCAGCTATTTCGTCAGGTCGCTTCAAGCCTTGCAGTCCAGCAATAGTCGCTTTGGCCACGTTGATGTGGTTTGAAGATCCAAGCGATTTTGCCAACACGTCACTAATCCCTGCTTCTTCGAGAATGGCTCGCGCTGCGCCTCCAGCGATCACTCCGGTACCTGGAGCGGCGGGTTTCAGCAGAACACGACCTGCGCCCATTTCGCCGAGAATGGGGTGAATGATCGTTGACCCTGCGAGTGGTACGCGGAACAAGTTCTTCTTGGCTTCCTCGGTACCTTTCTGGATCGCGAGAGGTACCTCTTTTGCTTTGCCGTACCCGAGACCAACTTGGCCGGCTCCGTCACCGATAACCACAAGCGCTGTGAACGAGAACCGCCGGCCACCTTTGACTACTTTGGCTACTCGGTTGATGTCGATCACCCGTGATTCACGTAACCCGTCATCTCCACTGTTTCGTGGGTTGTCGTCTCGACGGCGATTACCTCGGTCGTCGTTACGTCGATTACCTCGGTCGTCGTTACGTCGATTTTGATTGTCGTTGGCATCGGTCATGATCAGCTCCTAGAACTTCAATCCGGCGTCGCGGGCTGCGTCGGCGAGGGCCGCTACACGGCCGTGATACTTGTTTCCTCCGCGGTCGAAAACCACGGAATCGATACCAGCTGCTTGGGCTCGTTCAGCAAGCAGACCGCCTACTTTGCCTGCAGCTTCTTTATTGCTGGTCGTAGCACCTCGTAACTCAACTTCTGAGGTTGAGGCGGCTGCAACCGTGCGGCCATTTTCATCGTCAATAATTTGAGCTGAGATGTGGCGGTTAGACCTGAAGACACTGAGCCGAGGTCGGCTGGTGGTTCCAGTTACCTTTTTGCGAACTCGGCGCTGTCGGCGTTGGCGCTGCGCGCTGCGTGATGTCATTCCAATACCTACTTTGCGGCCTTGCCAGCTTTGCGAATTACGTGCTCGTCGACATACCTGATCCCTTTGCCCTTGTAGGGTTCAGGTTTTTTGAGGGCACGAATATCAGCAGCGACTTGTCCAACAAGTTGTTTGTCGATACCTGAGACTTTGATGATGGTGGGTTCAGGTACTTCGAAAGTGATGCCGTCTGGGGCTTCTACGTTGACCGAATGGCTGAGACCGAGCGCTAACTCCAATGCGTTGCTGCCCTTTGCTTGGGCCCTGTACCCGACACCGACAATGTTGAGTTCCTTCATAAAGCCCTTAGAGACACCCTCAACCATGTTGTTGACAAGCGCCCGAGCTAGACCGTGAAGTGAACGCTGTTGGCGACTGTCGTCGTTTCGACTGACAGTCACTACGGATTCTTGAACTTGAACTTCGATGCCTTCGGGCATCTCTTTGCTGAGTTCACCTTGGCTTCCGGAAACTTTGACTGTGCCCGCTGAAACTTCGACGGAAAGTCCGTCTGGGATCGTGATGGGGGCGTAACCTACTCTCGACATATTTGGCTCCTACCAGACGTAACAGAGAATTTCGCCACCGATGTGGTTGCGACGTGCTTCTCTGTCGGTCATTAGGCCTTTACTGGTTGATAGAACAGCTATACCGAGCCCTCCGAGGACCCTGGGGACACTGTCAGACTTGGTGTATACCCGAAGGCCTGGTTTTGAGATTCGCTTCAATCCGGAAATGGTGCGGCTCCGGTCAGGGGTGTACTTCAGCTGAATAGACAAGGTCTGCCCTGGCCGATCAGTAGCGTCGGCAATTTCGTAGTCAGCGATATAGCCCTCTGATTTGAGAATCGCAGCGAGAGATTCCTTGAGTTTTGAGGACGGCATGTCTACCTGGTCTTTGTATCCCTGGTGTGCATTTCGCACCCTGGTAAGCATGTCAGCTATTGGGTCAGTCATTGTCATTGTGGTCCTCCCCTCACCAGCTCGCCTTAGTTACGCCGGGGATTTCTCCGGCGTGGATCATTTCGCGAAGACATACGCGACACAATCCGAATTTGCGATACACAGACCGCGGTCGGCCGCAGCGGCGACAGCGTGTGTATCCGCGGACCTTGAACTTGGGGGTACGTTGCTGTTTATTACGAAGAGCCTTTTTGGCCATCAGTTCTGCCCTTCAGTGCGGAACGGAAACCCGAGCGCTGTTAGAAGCGCTCGGCCATGTTCGTCGGTGGTGGCTGATGTCACGAGTGTGATATCCATGCCTCGGATTTTGTTAACTGAGTCATAACTAATTTCTGGGAATATCAACTGTTCGGTAACTCCAAATGTGTAGTTGCCGTGTCCATCAAAGGAACGAGGCGATAATCCTCGGAAGTCACGGATTCTGGGAATCGCGAGACTCACGAGCCGGTCGTAAAATTCCCACATCCTGTTGTTTCGAAGTGTCACTTTTGCGCCGATGGCGTTTCCTTCTCGGAGTTTGAAACCTGCGATTGATTGTTTCGCTCGCGTAATCGCCGGTTTTTGGCCAGTGATCTTGGTTAGATCCTCTACGGCGCTGTCCAAAAACGCCCGGTTGACCAGCGCATCTCCGACACCTGAGTTCACAGAAATTTTGCTGAGCTTGGGTACTTGCATGACGTTGTCAAGACCTAGCTGATTTTGCAGTTGATCTCGAAGAGTCTCTCGATAGAGGACTTTCATGCGGGGTTCCATCAATGTCGTGTTCACGACAGTTCCTCCCCTGATTTCTTGTGGTATCGCACTTTGGCGTCGCCTTCGATCCGATATCCAACGCGACCAGCTTCGCCCGTCTTTGGGCACACAACGGCGACGTTGGATGCGTTAATTGTCAATGCAATATCGATGATTCCACCTTGATCATTGGTCTGTGTCGGTGGTTGGTGTTTTCGGCCTGTGTGGACTCCATCAACGGTTATACGACCGGTTTCAGAGTTGACTGCCATTACATGTCCCTCGGTCCCTTTGTCTTTACCCGAAAGGACTCGGATCAGATCGCCTTTTTTGATTTTCATCACAGGACCTCCGGCGCTAGGGAAACAATCCGCATGAACCGCTGGTCTCGGAGTTCGCGACCTACCGGGCCGAAAATTCGAGTGCCTCGGGGTTGCCGGTTTTCGTCAATCAGAACAGCCGCATTTTCGTCGAAGCGGATATAGCTACCGTCTGGTCGGCGACGTTCTTTACGTGTCCGCACAACCACACATCGAACCACTTCACCTTTTTTCACTGCGGCTCCAGGGATGGCGTCCTTGACGGTAGCGACGAAAACATCACCAATTGATGCGTATCGCCGGCCTGTGCCGCCTAGCACGCGAATGCATAAGACTTCTCTGGCGCCTGAATTATCGGCGACTTTCAGTCGGGATTCTTGCTGGATCACTGCATCGACTCCGGAATCAACGAGCTCGCTCGACGATTTCAACTAGCCGCCAGCGCTTTTTCTTTGACAAGGGTCGAGTTTCCATGACTCGAACTCGGTCGCCTGCGCGGGCGTCGTTTTGCTCGTCGTGCACGTAGAGCTTCTTGGTCTGTTGGACTGTCTTGAAATAGCGGGCATGGCGAACGCGTTCGGTCACTGCGACAACGATGGTTTTTTCCATTGCTGTGGAAACGACCAGCCCTTCCCGAATCTTTCGTCCGTTGCGTTCTTGTGAGGTGACTTGTGTATCAGTCATCAGTTTTCCTCCACTGTTACTGCCTCAGCAGCAGCAATTTCACGTTCCCTAAGAACGGTGTTTATTCGGGCGATGTCTCGCTTAACTTCTGACATTCGAGCCGGATTTTCTAATTGGCCTGTAGCGAATTGGAAGCGTAAGTTGAACAGTTCTTGTTTTAGTTCGCCTATTTGATCGATCAGCTGGTCATCGGCAAGTTCACGAAGTGCGGCTGCGGCTGCCATTAGATTGCCTCCTCACGGCTCATTACGCGTGCCTTGATGGGGAGTTTTTGGATGGCGCGGTTAAGGGCTTCGTGAGCAAGTTCGGCATCAACGCCGCCGAGTTCAAACATGACTCTTCCTGGCTTTACTACGGCCACCCAGCGTTCTGGGTTTCCTTTACCTGATCCCATCCGAGTTTCTGCGGGTTTCGCAGTTACTGGTTTGTCGGGAAAGACGTTGATCCAGACCTTCCCACCACGCTTCACGTGTCGGGTCATGGCGATACGGGCAGCCTCAATCTGTCGCGCTGTTATCCATCCTGGCTCTAAAGCTTGAATGCCAAAATCACCAAAGCTGATAGTGGTTCCGCCTTTAGCTTTACCCTTTGTTCGGCCTCGATGGGTTTTGCGGTGCTTTACTTTCCGGGGCATCAACATGTCAGTCGTCTCCCGGCCTGAAGTTGGGGGTTTGACTTTGCTCGCGTGTTGCGCGTTCGATCTGCTCTTCTTCTTCTAGGAGCTTTTCAAACTCAGGATCAGCTTCTTTGACGAGCGGGGCTGGCTCTTCGATTTCATCTGAAGGGGCATCCGGCCTACGTCCACCAGCAGAGACAACAGGGCCGCTCTGTTCAACGGAACCCGAGGTTTCGCCTACTGCCATCGCTGCTTCTTTACTTATCCGTTCGTCAGCGGACACCTTGTACGGCAGAATGTCACCTTTGTACAACCATACTTTGACCCCGATTCGTCCAGCAGTTGTGCGTGCTTCCCGGAAGCCATAATCGATGTCGGCTCTCAGAGTGTGGAGTGGGACCCTGCCTTCGCGATACCACTCGGTTCGGGCCATTTCTGAACCACCAAGACGTCCCGAGCATTGAACCCGAATTCCTAACGCTCCTGCCTTTTGGGCGTTTTGCACAGCCCGTTTCATCGCTCGACGAAACGCCACGCGACCTGCAAGTTGGTCTGCGACGCCTTGAGCAATTAATGCCGCATCAAGTTCAGGCTGTTTAATCTCTTGAATATTCAGTTGAACCTTTGGGTTACCTGAGATCTTGGTGAGACCTTCTCGGAGTCGGTCTGCCTCGGCTCCGCGGCGCCCGATAACAATCCCTGGTCGGGCTGTGTGCACGTCTATTCGCAGCCGATCGCGAGTTCGTTCTACTTCAATGCGGCTGATAGCGGCGTGCGGGAGTTCAGTCTGCAGAAAGTTGCGGATCTCCCAATCTTCAATGATGTAGTCCTGGTAGTCCTTATCTGCGTACCAGCGAGATTTCCAGTCCGTGGTAATTCCAAGTCGGAAGCCGTAGGGGTTAACTTTCTGACCCATGATCAGGACTCCTTCTCATCTTCGTCGGTCGGTTCTGTGTCTTCCGTTGATTCAAGTTCAGCCGCATCAGTTTCGATTTCTTCGCCGATTTCAGGTTCTGAGTCGGGAGACTCTGCCTCTTCGCTAACTACTTCAGCTTCGACAGAACTGTCAGGTGTGTCACTATCTTCTTCAACAAGCTCTTCTGCGACAGCTTCTGTTTCTTCTTCAGTATCCCTGCTTGCTGCAACGCGAGCGGCTCGATCTTGATCAGCACTGCGGCGTCCTGAGGCGGCCAGACTTGCTGCTCGCATCTCAAGTTCATCTTCGGAGAGTTGGGCGACTACCACAGTGATGTGACAGGTTCGTTTATTGATGCGGGTGGCGCGGCCACGAGCACGGGGACGCCATCGTTTCAACGTAGGCCCTTCGTCTGCCCAGCATTCAGCCACATACAGTTCGTCTGCCGACAAATTTTCGTTATTCTCTGCGTTCGAAACAGCACTTTCCAAAACTTTGGAAACTACCGCTGCCGCGCCCCGATCACAGAATTGCAGTTCTTCTCGTGCTTGCTGTAGGTCATCATCACGAATGAGGTCCAGAACAACCCTGGCCTTGGATGCTGAAAGCCGAGCGAATTTATGGGTCGAACGCGCTCCAGCGACTGCGTCGAGGTCAATCAGACCACTCATCAGCTGCCTCCTCGCTCTTGGCCCGCATGGAACTTGAAGGTTCGGGAAGGTGAGAATTCACCCAACTTGTGTCCGACCATCGCCTCGGTGATATAGACGGGAACATGTTTACGGCCATCATGGACGGCAAGAGTGTGGCCGATCATTTCTGGAATAATCGTGGAACGTCGGCTCCAAGTCTTGACGACTCGTTTTTCGCCGCTTTCGTTGAGCGCATCGACTTTCTTGAGTAGATGGTCATCTACAAAAGCGCCTTTTTTCAAGCTACGTGGCATTAGTTACCTCCGCGATCCGCGCGTACGGCGACGACGAATGATCATGTCGTTCGATTTGTTGTTCTTCTTGCGGGTACGGCCTTCGGGTTTACCCCACGGCGATACTGGGTGACGACCACCGGAGGTTTTCCCTTCACCACCACCGAGGGGATGGTCCACCGGGTTCATCGCGACACCGCGAGTTTGCGGTCGCACGCCTTTCCAGCGGTTCCGTCCAGCTTTGCCAATCTTAATTAGGTCTGCTTCGGCGTTGCCCACTGAGCCAACCGTCGCGCGACAGTCGATGGGGACGCGACGCATTTCTGTGCTTGGTAGACGCAGCGTTGCGTGCGCACCTTCTTTAGCGACTAGCTGAACTCCGGCACCAGCCGAACGTGCCATCTGACCGCCAGCTCCTGGCTTCAATTCGATGTTATGTATCGTGGTTCCTACTGGCATGTAACGCAGAGGCAGGGTGTTCCCCACTCGGACTTCGGCATGCTGACCATTTTCCAGCTTGTCCCCTACTTCAAGACCAGCGGGCGCCAAAATGTAGCGCTTCTCTCCGTCGTGGTAGTGAAGAAGAGCGATACGACAATTTCGATTTGGGTCATATTCGATACTCGCGACGGTCGCTGGGACCCCGTCTTTATTGCGCTTGAAATCAATTATTCGGTAACGCTGCTTGTGGCCACCACCGCGGTGACGCGACGTTTTTCTGCCGTTGTTATTTCGACCACCTGTCGAATGTTTCTTAGCGAGCAGCGATTTTTCTGGGCTTGTAGTAGTGATCTCACTAAAGTCGGAGACCGTTTGGAAACGTCTACCTGGACTGGACGGCTTACGTACGCGAATTCCCATAACTATGTCTCGAAGATCTGGATCGAGTCGCCCTCAGCGAGAGTGACGATGGCCCGCTTGGTGTCAGCTCGTTTCCCCAACGTGTTATTGCGTCGGTTACGGCGAACTTTGCCTTTGCGGTTGAGCGTGTTGACCTTCGTTACGGTCACATCAAAAATCGATTCCACGGCCTGGCGAATTTCTGGCTTTGATGCCGACGTATGGACTTGGAATACGTAAACATTTTGTTCTAGTTGTTCGTACGACTTCTCAGAAACAATGGGCGCAATCACAACGTCGCGTGGGTTTTTCATGAATTTGCCCCTGGAAGAGTGTCGGCAGTGAACACAAGCCAGTCAGAACAAAGCACGTCATACGCGTTGAGCTCTGCGGCTTGGACGAGTTGCACTGACGGTAAATTTCTGAAGCTCCGAATGGTTGCATCGTCGCTAGGGGCGACCACCATCATTACCTTTCCTTCAAGGTCGAGGTTCTCGAGAGCAGTCAGGGCGTCTTTAGTTTTGGGTGTTTCGAATTGCCACTGGTCGACGACAACTACCCGTTCACTTTGGGCCCGGTCACTTAGCGCTGAACACAAAGCAAGTCGGTTCATCTTCTTATTTACTTTTTTACGGAAGCTCCTTGGCTTCGGCCCATGAACGATTCCGCCGCCTGTGAACTGAGGGGCACGAATCGATCCTTGTCGAGCTCGCCCGGTGCCCTTTTGTCGGTATGGCTTAGCGCCACCGCCCTTTACCTCAGCGCGGGTCTTGGTGTTGGCGCTTCCGCTTCTCTTAGCGGCCAGCTGGGCAGTTACAACCTGATGGAGAACAGCCATGTTGGGTTCGATACCAAAGACGGCATCATCAAGGGTGACGGTGCCTGCGGTTCCACCATCTTGGGTTCTGAGGTCCAAAGTTGTCGCCATTGTTTAGCCCCTCACCGCGTCACGAACTACCACGACGCCCCCTTTGGGTCCCGGAACTGAGCCACGGATCAGCAGGAGTTCTCGTTCTGCATCAGCCTCAACCACTGTGAGGTTGAGGGTGGTTACCTTTTCGGCGCCCATCCGACCAGGCATTCTCGTCCCTTTAAACACACGAGACGGCGTTGCACAGGCACCAATAGCACCTGGGGCCCGGTGGACTCTATGAGTTCCGTGACTCGCTTTTTGGCCGCTGAAATTATGGCGCTTCATCACACCAGCAAATCCTTTGCCCTTTGACACAGCAGTTACGTCTACTTTTTCACCTGCTTCGAGCACGTCAGCAGCTAGTTCTTGCCCAATTTCGATTTCGCTTACATCATCGATACGCAGTTCAACTAGACGTTGTCCCGGCTCGACGCCTGCTGCCTCGAAATGACCGGCTTCGGGTTTACTCAACTTTGTGGCTTCACGTTGACCGAAGGTGACTTGAACCGCTGTATAACCGTCGCGCTCATCAGTCTTTACTTGGACTACGCGGCACGGCTCGACCTGCAACATGGTGACCGGCACAACCTGGTTGTCGTCATCCCACAGCTGGGTCATGCCCACTTTTGTGGCGACGATCGCCTTATTCGCCATGTCGGATGTCTTCCTCTTCCAATCGGGGCCGGTTGGCCGCCGTTCACGCGAACGCTCCGCTCGGCAAAGCCGGCGGAGCGAGAATTAAGTTGTGCCGACCGGTTCCGACCCTAAGGCCGGCCTTGCCGGACGTCGATTCGTGTATCTAAAACTCAGACACACGGGGAATAAACGATACCGGAGCCATGGTCCAATCACCACCCCGATGTATGTATCACTGCTAGTTCTGTTGGATTTTTATTTCGATATCGACACCGGCCGGTAATTCGAGCCGTTGCAGGGAGTCAACCGTCTTCGGAGACGGCTCAACTATGTCAATAAGCCGCTTGTGGATCCGCATCTCGAAATGCTCTCGAGAGTCCTTATCTTTATGAGGTGACCGAACGACGGTGTACCTGTGTTTTTCGGTGGGCAAAGGCACCGGGCCTTTGATATTGGCTTGAGTCCGAAGAACGGTCTCAACAATTTTCTGAGTACTTTGGTCCACGATGTCGTGGTCGTAAGCCTTAAGACGTATACGGATCTTTTGTGAAGCAGCCATTGTCGTTATTCGACGATTTTGGTAACTCGACCCGCACCAACTGTGCGGCCACCCTCACGAATAGCAAACCGAAGCCCCTCGTCCATAGCAATCGGGTTAATCAACTCAACAGTCATATCAGTGTTGTCACCAGGCATACACATCTCGGTACCTGAAGGCAACTCAACCATTCCGGTGATATCAGTCGTCCGGAAATAGAACTGTGGTCGATAGTTCGAGAAAAACGGCTTATGGCGGCCGCCTTCTTCTTTAGTCAAGATATAGACCTGTGCCTCAAACTTAGTATGAGGAGTAATAGACCCCTTAGCGCAGCACACCTGGCCACGTTCGACGTCTTCTTTATCCAAACCTCGTAAAAGGAGCCCGACATTGTCCCCAGCTTGACCTTCGTCAAGGATCTTGCGGAACATTTCGACACCAGTGATCGTGGTGGTCTGAGTGTCGCGAATACCGACAATTTCGATCTCTTCACCGGTGTTACAGACACCAGTCTCGATCTTGCCGGTAACCACTGTGCCTCGACCCGTAATAGAGAAAACGTCCTCAACTGGCATCAGGAAAGGCTTGTCATTGTCGCGATCAGGTTCAGGAACAGCCTCATCAACAGCTGCCATGAGCTCCAGAATCTTGTCAGCGGCTCCATCGGCACCTTCGAGAGCACCCAAAGCAGAGACCTGCACCACTGGGACATCATCACCAGGGAACTCGTATTCGCTGAGCAACTCGCGAACCTCAAGTTCCACTAATTCCAACAATTCTTCGTCGTCGACCATGTCAACCTTGTTCAAGGCAACCACAATGTAGGGAACACCAACTTGGCGAGCCAACAACACGTGCTCACGTGTTTGCGGCATGGGGCCATCGGCAGCAGACACAACAAGAATTGCGCCGTCAACCTGAGCAGCACCAGTAATCATGTTCTTGATGTAGTCAGCGTGACCTGGCATATCAACGTGGGCGTAGTGACGGTTCTCTGTCTCATACTCAACGTGAGAAATCGAGATCGTGATACCACGCTCTCTCTCCTCAGGTGCCTTATCAATATCTTCGAACGCTGTTGCTTCGCCACCCGAAGACTCAGCTAAAACCTTCGTAATAGCAGCAGTCAACGTGGTCTTACCATGGTCAATATGACCCATCGTTCCCACATTCACATGCGGCTTCGTCCGTTCAAACTTCTCCTTGGACATGATTTCTCTCCGGTGTCTTCCTATTTTCTTTAAATCGATATTTGGTTGTGATATTTATTCGCCGCGGATTCGTTTCACGATGTCTTCGGCGATACTTGGTGGAACTTGCTGGTAGTTCTCGAACTGCATCGAGTAGGTAGCCCGACCCTGAGTACGTGAACGCAGATCGTTAGCGTAACCGAACATCTCCGATAACGGCACCTCAGCATCAATTACTTGCGCAGTTCCGCGATTTTCCATTTGGCCAACTCGACCCCTACGCGCATTCAAATCTCCAATTACATCACCCATATAGTCCTCTGGCGTGACCACTTCGACAGACATGATCGGCTCAAGTAGCACTGGTCCAGCAGCCCGGGCAGCTTCACGCATCGCCATGGTTCCCGCAATCTTGAACGCCATTTCTGAGGAGTCAACATCGTGAGTCGATCCGTCGATCAGTGAGACTTTCACGTCAACCATCGGGAATCCTGCCAAAGGTCCATTATCCATTGAAGACCGAAGGCCCGCGTCTACTGAACTGATGTATTCCCGAGGTATGACGCCACCTTTAATAGTGTCGTCAAAGACGTACCCTTCGCCTGCGTCGCTTGGTTCAAGGTTGATCACAACAACGGCGTACTGGCCAGATCCACCACTTTGTTTGATGTGTCGATATTCAAACTTCTGGACAGCCTTAGTAATGGTCTCTCGGTAGGCAACCTGCGGCTTACCGATTGTCGCATCAACTCGGAATTCTCGGAGCATTCGATCGACTAACACTTCAAGGTGAAGCTCACCCATGCCTGAGATAACCGTCTGGCCTGTTTCCTCATCGGTCTTAACCCTGAACGTTGGGTCTTCTTCAGATAACGCTGAGAGCGCCTTGCCTAACTTGTCTTGGTCACCTTTTGAGCGTGGTTCTACTGCGACGTGCACTACGGGTTCCGGGAACGTCAGCTGCTCTAGCACTATGGGTTTGTCCGGCGCGCACAAGGTGTCTCCGGTTCGGGTGTTCTTTAACCCAATCCCGGCGACAATGTCACCTGCTTGGATATCGTCGCGATCTTCACGATTATTAGCGTGCATCTGGAGAATACGTCCGATGCGTTCTTTGTTTCCGGTGGTTGTGTTAAGGACTTGGCCGCCTTTTTCGAGGCTGCCGCTGTAAACCCTGAAGTAGACAAGTTTCCCTACATGAGGATCAGTCATGATCTTGAAGGCCAGAGCCGAGAACGGCTCCTCATCCTTAGGTTGACGTTCTAGGGTCTCTTCGCCATTCAATGTGGTGCCATCAATGGCCGGAATGTCTAGTGGCGACGGAAGGTACCGGGTCACAGCATCCAGTAGCGGCTGGACCCCCTTGTTCTTAAAGGCGGTTCCTGTAAGGACGGGAACTATTTGGTTTCCAATGGTTCCTCGACGGATAGCGCTATGGAGTGTTTCTTCGTCGACGTCTTCTCCTTCGAGATACGCCATCATGATGTCTTCATCAACGTCTGCAAGTACTTCAAGAAGCTTCGATCGATATTCCTGGGCTTCACTTTGCAATTCATCGGGAATTTCGACGACGTCGTAACTTGCTCCGAGGTCTTCGCCTTGCCAGACGATTGCATTCATGGCCACAAGGTCAACTACACCTGCAAAGTCTGCCTCGATTCCAATGGGAAGCTGCAGGACCGCAACGTTGGCGTCTAGGCGATCAACGATGCTTGCTAACGAGTCGTGGAAAGAAGCGCCAGTTCGATCAAGTTTGTTTATGAAGCACATCCTTGGGACGCCATATTTGTCAGCTTGTCGCCAGACGGTCTCAGTTTGAGGTTCCACTCCTGCTACCCCATCAAACACGGCCACGGCGCCATCGAGAACGCGCAGTGAACGTTCAACTTCGACTGTGAAGTCCACGTGTCCAGGAGTGTCGATGATGTTGATTACGTGGTCGTTCCACATGCAGGTCGTGGCAGCCGAGGTAATGGTTATTCCTCGTTCTTGTTCCTGCTCCATCCAGTCCATGGTCGCTGCACCATCATGGACTTCACCAATCTTGTAGTTCACTCCGGTGTAATAGAGGATCCGCTCGGTTGTAGTGGTTTTCCCGGCATCAATGTGAGCCATGATGCCGATGTTTCGAACGCGGTCAAGGGGTTGATTGCGTGGCATGGGGTGTCTGCCTCGGTCTTCTTTGGGGTCAGGGGCTAAGTGTTCTTAGAGGGAAAAGTTGTGGGCGCTCCTCGGAGCACTTCCAACGTCTAGTGTGCCGGTTTCAGAGGCCTTTGGGGGTGACTCGCGGCTCTTTTGTTACCACCTGTAATGGGCGAAAGCTTTGTTAGCTTCTGCCATTCGGTGTGTGTCTTCTCGACGTTTGGTTGCGGAGCCAGTGCCGTTCGATGCATCAAGAACTTCGTTTGCTAGTCGTTCGGCCATGGTACGTTCACGTCGTTCACGGGAGTAATCGACGATCCAGCGAATAGCGAGGGTGTTAGCGCGCCGGGGGCGAACTTCAACTGGGACCTGGTATGTGGCCCCGCCGACCCTTCGACTCTTCACTTCCAGCTGAGGCTTGGTGTTATCTACAGCGCGTTTTAAGACATCTAGAGCTTCGCCACCGGTTTTTTCAGAAACCATGTCAAGTGCGTCGTAGACAATTCGTTCCGCTGTAGCGCGTTTGCCACGCTGCAAAACTTTGTTAATTACTTGGGTGACAAGTGTCGAATCGTAAACCGGATCCGCTGCAAGCTCGCGTCTGGGGGCAGCACCGCGACGAGGCATCTCAGCTCTCCTTCTTCGCGCCGTATCGGGAACGCGCTTGTCGACGAGCAGACACGCCAGACGCATCAAGCGAGCCGCGAACTACTTTGTAGCGAACGCCGGGGAGATCTTTTACACGTCCTCCGCGCACCAACACAATGCTGTGTTCTTGAAGGTTGTGTCCTTCTCCTGGGATGTACGCGGTTACTTCAATACCACTGGTCAATCGCACACGAGCAACTTTTCGCAGAGCAGAATTAGGTTTCTTCGGCGTGTGTGTATAGACGCGTGTACACACCCCTCGACGTTGAGGGGAACCCTTGAGGGCTGGGGTCTTAGCCTTAGTCGGTTTTGATTTCCGGCCTTTTCGGACCAGTTGCTGAATTGTGGGCACCAAATTCCTCTGATTACGCAAAATGTTTTAAGGGTTGCAATTGGTCTACTCGGCATCAAATAGGTATCGGGGCCGGAAGAAGACCGATTGATAATGCTACGAGTCGCGTAAGGGAGAGGCAACCTCGATGTGCCGCACAGAGCCATATTTATCTACGATTTTGGCTCTCTAAGCAGCTTGTAACCGATCCTATGGTCGAGTGAGCCTTCGAACTAACGCTTTCATCACCTCATTTAGGTGGGCTCGTTCAGCAGTTACGGCAACCGCCACTACCGAACTGAGGGGCAGTACGCCCCACACCTGTCCATCAGATTGCGTTATGGATCCTGTCATTGGACCCCAATGAGCAGTCTCTGATTCACTGAGAGCTGCTGTCTTCAGACCCTCGACGAAACTCATATTGCCAATCACGGGGTCCGCGACACCGATCAGCATTAGTGCTCCTATGGGTTGCCCATCCAGGGATATTCCAGTGGCAGCAACGTCTCTTACGGAGGCAGCTATTTCGACGTCATCAAAAACAATTCGCTGCAGTTGGTTCTCCGCACTGGCCGAGAGACTCAACGCCTTAAACCCCCGCGGCCACTGCAAGGTCTCCAGAAGTTGCGTTGCCCCTAGTGAGCGGCCCACGCCCGAAGAACTGTTGTTTGAACCACCAAATTGAGAATCTTGTGTCGCCGTAGCGCAACTTAGCGCGCCAAGAAGAAGCACCAGGAAGGTGCCCGCGACTACAAGTCTCATGTGACGCTTAACTATCCTGCGTCACCAAGTTCGACGCCGCCAGCGCCCTCTTCACTTCCTATGGTGGCTAACCACTCAGCAGGATCAAGATCTTCGTCTGACGTAAAGAATTCCATCGGCTCATAGTCCGGGGCGGTCGTGTCTATATTTCGATATCGGCCTTGGCCGGTTCCCGCCGGAATCAATTTACCGATGATGATGTTCTCTTTCAGACCTTTCAAATCATCTCGTCGCGACTCAATTGCTGCTTCGGTGAGTACACGCGTCGTCTCTTGGAAAGAAGCTGCTGAGAGCCACGAATCTGTGGCAAGTGAAGCCTTGGTGATCCCCATTATGACCGGCCGAGCCTCAGCTGGGCGTTGCCCTTCTTGAACAAGGTTGCGGTTCACTTCGGCGTAGACACGTTGATCAACTTGTTCTCCTGGTAGGAACACAGATTCACCCGGTTCCCCAACCAAAACCCGTCGAGTCATTTGTCTAATGATGAGCTCAATGTGCTTGTCGTGGATCGAGACACCCTGTTCTCGATATACCTTTTGAACTTCCTCAACCAGGTATTGCTGAGTCTCACGAACACCCCGAATATCTAGGAGCTCTTTGGGGTCGCGAGGTCCGTCAACTAAGGGATCTCCCGCTTTTATCTCTTGCCCATCTACGACTGCAAGGCGGGCGATGGTGGCGACAGTATGAGTTTCTTCTTCTCCGTCGTCTCCAACAACAACAATTTCACGACCACGGCCATCATCGTCGCCGATTCGAACAACACCTGTTCGCGTGGCCAACGTGGCTTTACCTTTAGGTGTTCGTGCTTCGAATAGTTCCACTACGCGTGGGAGACCGCCGGCGATGTCACTACCAGCGACGCCCCCCGTGTGGAAGGTTCTCATGGTCAACTGTGTTCCTGGTTCACCAATCGATTGAGCAGCGATGACGCCTACGGCTTCACCGACTTCAATCATCTGTCTGGTGGCCAAGGAACCGCCGTAAGCCCTAGCAGCGACCCCGAACTCTGAGTTGTCGGTTAATGGTGACAGTACTTGTACCCGGGTGACTTTTGGGTCGTCGCGTAACGTGACCAGTTCTTCATCGCCAACCAGCGTTCCAGCTTCCATAACTCCGTCAGTTAGTTCTACGTCCTGAGCTAAACAGCGACTGAACAGACGTGTCTCCAAATAGGTGCGTTTGTCAGCGCTGTCTGGACCTATATCTTCAAGCCATAGGCCCAATACTGGTCCCGATCGTTCGAACGGGTCTTCCTCATTAATGATCAGTTCCTGCGCAACGTCTACGAGTCGCCGAGTCAAATATCCAGAGTCAGCTGTTCGCAACGCTGTATCAACAAGTCCTTTTCGAGCTCCAGGGGTCGAGATGAAGTACTCCAACATCGCTAGACCCTCACGATAGGAGGATTTGATTGGTCGAGGAATAATGTCACCGCGGGGGTTCGCTACAAGGCCACGAATCGCAGCAATTTGGCGGACCTGCATCATGTTGCCGCGAGCCCCGGATCCGACCATCATGTCGATTGGGTTAAATGGATCAGCTTCTAGTTCGCGCTCCAACGATTTGCGGACGTCTTCCGTCGCTTGCGTCCAAATTTCAACCTCTTTTTGGCGGCGCTCACCATCTGTGATGATGCCTCGTCGGAACTGGTTCTCCACACGCTCTGCTTCTGACTCGTGACGTTCCAGAATTACTGCTTTGTCCGGTGGGGTGCGCACGTCATCAATGGAGATTGTCAGCCCTGACTTTGTTGCGTATTCGTATGACAAGTCCTTGATCCGGTCCAAAGAGGCAGCTACTTCATTGGTAGGCCACCCATCGGACAGATCGCCGACGATGTCTCCCATGTCACTCTTCTTCACCAGCCTGTTGACGTAGGGGAATCCTTCGGGCAACGCCTCGTTGAACAGCACTCGACCCGGGGTTGTGATCTGATGGCCACCTTCTTCGAGTGCTAGCTCATCTGTTCGCCAAATCACCGGTCGATGGAGTTCGATTCGACCTAGCGAAAGTGCACGTTCAATTTCATGGAAGTGCTTGAAGACCGGTTGACTTTCTTCGTGGTCTTCATCAATTTGCGTGAGGTAATAGCCACCAATGATCATGTCTTGGCTCGGTACAGTCATCGGTCGACCATCGGCTGGCGACAGAATGTTATTTGCCGACAGCATTAAGACTCTTGCTTCTGCCTGAGCTTCAGAGGAGAGCGGCAGATGGACTGCCATTTGGTCACCGTCGAAGTCGGCGTTGAATGCCGCACAGACCAGTGGATGTATTTGGATAGCTTTGCCTTCAACCAGGATCGGTTCGAAAGCTTGGATGCCGAGGCGGTGAAGCGTCGGTGCTCGATTTAGCAGGACAGGGTGTTCTTTGATGACTTCTTCAAGGACGTCCCAGACTTCTGACTTTCGACGTTCCACCATTCGCTTCGCCGATTTGATGTTCGGTGCCAGATCTAAATCATCGAGCCTCTTCATCACGAAAGGTTTGAATAACTCCAGTGCCATCAGCTTTGGGAGGCCGCATTGATGAAGTTTGAGAGTTGGGCCTACAACGATCACTGACCGACCGGAATAGTCCACTCGTTTGCCTAAGAGATTCTGGCGGAAGCGTCCTTGTTTACCTTTCAGCATGTCGGATAGCGACTTCAAAGGACGGTTACCGGGGCCCGTGACCGGACGGCCACGTCGCCCGTTGTCAAATAGAGCGTCGACTGCTTCTTGGAGCATTCTCTTTTCATTGTTGACAATAATTTCTGGTGCGCCAAGGTCGAGAAGTCGCTTCAGACGGTTATTCCGGTTGATAACACGCCGATACAGGTCGTTGAGGTCTGAGGTTGCGAAACGACCACCATCGAGCTGCACCATTGGTCGTAGATCGGGAGGAATGACCGGGACAGCGTCCAGAATCATCGCTCGCGGATCATTGATCCGTTTGTCATTCGGGTTTCTGCGGTTAAACGCGCTCAAGATCTTGAGTCGTTTGATCGCCTTTTGTTTCCTTTGAGCTGACAAGGGACGGCGGCCATCAGCCGCTTCAATCGCTTCCCGCAAAAGAAGCTCTTCATCATCGAAATCGATGCGTTCCATCAGCTGAGCTATGGCTTCTGCTCCCATCCCACCTTCGAAGTAATCACCGTAGCGATCTTCTAATTCGCGCCATAGAAGTTCGTCTTCGATGATTTTTCGACCATGCAGGTCGCGGAATTCGTCGAAGGCGCGCTCCACTGTTTCAAGCTCGGTATCGCACTCTGTTTTTAGCGCTTCAGTATCTCGGTCAGCGTCTCGACGGCGGGCTTTTAGATCTTTTTCTTTTAGACCTTCAGCCTCAAGCTGGGTTATCTCTTCTTCAAGTTCTTTGAGGCGTTCTGCAATTTCGTCGTCAAATTCTTCTCGAATGACATCAAGCTCTTCGCGCATTTCTAACTCGAGGCGCGGCAAATCTTCATGCCGTTTATCAACGTCGACCCAGGTAACCAGATTGGCTGCGAAGTAAATGACGCGTTCCAGTTGTTTCGCTTTCAGCTCTTCGCGAATTTCCAACCCGGTAAGGAGGTAGGCGAGCCAGCTCCTAGTACCTCGTAAGTACCAAATGTGAACGACTGGGGCAGCTAGTTCGATGTGGCCCATGCGTTCTCTACGAACTTTTTGGCGTGTGACTTCTACACCGCATCGCTCGCAGATAATCCCTTTGAAGCGAACGCGCTTATATTTTCCGCACGCGCATTCCCAGTCTTTAGTGGGACCAAAAATCTTTTCACAGAACAGACCGTCCTTTTCAGGTTTCAGTGTTCTGTAGTTGATCGTTTCGGGTTTCTTGACTTCCCCGTTGGACCAAGTTCGGATGGCATCGGCAGTTGCCAAGCCAATCCGGATATCTGAGAACTCATTGACGTCGATCATTTGCTGCTCTCGATTCGCGAAGGGGTCAGGATTGCTGCACCGGCGCTCATAATTGTTGCCTCCGGAGTTCGTCTTCTTCGTCGGTCCCTCGTTCAGGTCGACTGATATCTATTCCCAGTGATTCTTCGGCTCGGAAGACATCTTCGTCTAGGCCTTGCATATCAATTTCATCACCCGTGAGTGAGATCACTTCGACGTTTAGGCAAAGCGCTTGCATTTCTTTGATCAGCACCTTGAAACTCTCAGGAATTCCTGGTTCGGGGATGTTTTTCCCTTTGACGATGGCCTCGTAGACCTGAACTCTTCCCAAGGTGTCGTCTGACTTTATGGTTAGGAGTTCTTGCAGGAGGTAGGCCGCGCCGTACGCCTCGAGAGCCCACACTTCCATTTCACCGAACCTTTGTCCGCCGAATTGTGCCTTGCCGCCCAATGGTTGCTGGGTGATCATCGAGTAGGGGCCAGTTGACCTGGCATGAATCTTGTCATCGACAAGGTGAGCCAACTTAAGGATATAGCTGTACCCGACCATGATTGGTTGGTCATAGGCCTCGCCTGTTCGGCCGTTGTACAAAACGGCCTTACCAGCTGACGTCATCATTCGTTCACCTGATGAGGCTTCTGGTCGGAGATTTTCAAGCGTCTTTTGGATAGTCGGATGGGCGCCAGCGCGTTCTTCTTCATCCCAACTCGCACCATCAAACACTGGTGTTGCTACGAAAACCGATGGTTCGGTCCGTGGTCGGGTTTTACGTGCTGTATTCGAGATGGGTTCATTGCCAACTGCTTGGCCGTTGACTTCCCAACCCCAGCGCGCTGCGTACCCTAGGTGTGCCTCAAGGACTTGGCCGACGTTCATACGACTTGGCACGCCCAGTGGACTGAGGATGAT
>NTLA01000016.1 GCA_002457435.1 Acidimicrobiales bacterium MED-G01
TTCTTCGAGACTCAATTTGCGTGCTGGAAACTGGGCGCCATATTTGTTCCGTTGAACTGGCGTCTATCAATCCCCGAGCTGGAATACATCGTCGGGGATGCCGGCCCGGACGTAATCATTCATGACGATCAGTTCGCCGATAACGCAACGAAACTCGCTGAATTATGCGACATCGCTCACAGGATTACTTGGGGTCCATCTATTGGGGATGCCGCATCCTACGAAGAAGTATTAGCCACACATAGCCCTCTGTTGGAGAGCGAAGACTGCACTCACGACGACATCCTCACGATCATGTACACCTCCGGGACAACAGGCCGACCTAAAGGGGCCATCATTACCCAGGGCATGACATTCTGGAACGCCGTAAACAGCGTCGAGTACTACACCTGCGCAGAGTCCATGATCAACCTGGCTTTTCTTCCCCTATTCCATACCGGAGGACTCAACGTTTTCGCTAACCCCACGTTTCATTTCGGTGGAACAAACCTAGTGATGAAAACCTTCGACCCAAGCCAAGCACTTCAACTCCTCAGTGATCCAGAAATTGGAGTCACCCACACCATAGGGGTGCCCGCAAATTGGCTATTCATGAGCCAGGTACCTGAATTCGCGTCAGCTTCTTTCCCGACTCTGTTAGCTCCCGCTGTTGGAGGTTCCCCGACCCCAGTTCCACTAATCGAAGCCTGGGCAGAAAAAGGATTACCTCTTCAACAAGCTTACGGAATGACTGAAACCAGTCCCCTGGTGCTGGCGTTACCTGCAGACAAGTGCTCTATCAAGATCGGTTCGGCGGGTGTCCCAGCAATGCATACCAGCGTTCGGATTGTCACCGAAGATGGCCGCGAAGCTGAAGTGGGCGAGACCGGTGAGCTTTGGTGCAAAGGACCAAACATCACCCCTGGCTATTGGAACTGGCCCGAAGCTACCGAAGAATCTTTCGAAGACGGATGGCTGAAGACAGGCGACGCCGCTCGCCGAGACGAAGATGGTTTCTATTACATCGTTGACCGCTGGAAAGACATGTATATCTCCGGAGGTGAGAACGTCTATCCAGCAGAAGTAGAAAGTGTGATCTATCAACTGACCGCCATCGGCGAGGTTTCCGTCATAGGCGTTCCCGATGACAAATGGGTTGAGGTAGGCCGGGCGATAGTTGTTCTCAAAGAAGACGAAGAGTTATCTGATACTGAAATAATCAACCACTGTCGACAAAACCTTGCCCGCTACAAAGTCCCACAATCAGTGATCTTCATCGACGAAATTCCTCACAACGCGACGGGAAAGGTCCTCAAACGAGAGTTACGTGACCTTTACGGACAGGCCTAAAAAGATTTATGGCTAATCCGGGGGGACCATTGGCTGGTGTGCGGGTACTTGATGCCGCAGGGATGATCGCGGCCCCAAGCGCGTGCGCGATCATGGCCGACCTTGGGGCCGACGTCATCAAGCTTGAACCCCCTCACGGCGACTTACTGAGAGGTCTCGTCACAGTGCCCGACGGGCCGGACCCGTGGTGGGAGTTAGATAATCGCGGAAAACGTGGAATCGTCGTCGACTTGACGACGGAAGAAGGAATCCAGGTCGCCCATAAAATTGCTGCGTCATGTGATGTTTTCGTGACCAACCTGACCACCGAACGTCAATCCAAGTTCAAGTTGAGAGCGTCGGATTTACGGGAAGATCACCCACAACTGATCCATCTGACTCTTACCGGCTATGGCAACAGCGGTCCTGATAGAGATCGACTCGCTTTCGATCACACAGCCTTTTTCAGTCGCGGAGGCGTGATTGACATGATGGGCGAACCGGGTCAGACACCACCTGCAGGTCGTCCCGGCCAAGGGGACCACACGACTTCTTTAGCAATTCTTTCTTCGATTTTGCTTGCCCTTCGAGAACGTGACCTGACCGGGGAAGGGCAAGATATCTCCGTCGCGCTCGTGCACACGGCTATTTGGACGATGAGTTCTGACCTTTCGGTGGGTCTCGCGACGGGAGAGGTCCCCGGACCGATCATGAGAATTGAAACGCCGTCGCCGCTCGTTGGGAGATTCCGCTGCTCGGACGACAGATGGATCATGCTCACGATGCCTGCAGACCGTTACTGGAACGCATTTTGCGGAGCGATGGGACGGCTCGATTGGCTTGAGGACCCAAGATTTGTGGACCCTGAGAAGCGGGCGCAACACGGCCCAGAGTTGATGATTATGTGTGATGACATATTTGGTTCCGCTGACTCGGGTGTTTGGGCTGAACGGCTCGATGCAGCTGGGATGGTGTGGGGTCTCATACAAAACCTTGAAGAGGTCATAGATGACCCTCAATCAGAGGCGTTGAGGGCTTTTGAGCAGGTGCCCGATGCAAAGTTTCCTTTTCGGACGGTATCACCACCATTTGCCCTAGATGGCTCCGAAATGTCGGTTAAGGGACCGGCACCCGAGCACGGTGAACATACGGCTGAAATTCTGTCAGAAGCAGGGTTTACACCCGATGAGGTAGCTCAGTTGTACGAACAAGGGGTAGTTCTCTAGCCGTCTCCGCCTTGCGACGAGGGCACCAGGCAATAGAACTCCAAGGCGCGACGTGTTGCCACCTTCTCAGTCCCGAAAGGGCACTTGACAGGAGAACCTTTTGTGATGGGCCCAGCCGCAACCCGTCGCGCCTTCAGGTCAACACAGTCCGCGTCGCCTTCGACTTTCCCACTATCTCCGATCAACACACACTCTTCAGGAATCGTTCGAGTATCAGGATTCTTCCAACGTTCAGGTCGACTATTCGTAGCGAATGCCGAAAACACGAAGATGCCGACACCGATCGCGCCAACCACAAACCACGGCAAGATACGCAGCACTGTCGCAACCAACGGGTTACCGACTTCAAACCCTGGAGGATCCTCAGCTTCAGCGTCAAACCAATCCTCATCCCAGGTTTCCTCAACAGCCACTGACTTATCTTTGGTTCTCCGTCGTTCTTTGTCGTACGCGGTTCTCAGCTCTTTTGACCCGAGTATTCGCCACGCTTCATTGATGTCATGCATACGACGTTCAGCAGCTCGAAGCTCAGCGTCTGTGACCTCCCCCAGGCCGTCAGGGTGGTGAATTCGAGCAGCAGCAACCCACGCCTGACGAACTGTTTCATGTTCAGCGAGCGGGTCTATCCCAAGTGTTGCGTAATGATCAATCGACACGACCAAAGAGCCTCCACACGGGAACCTAGCGCCATGGGACTACCGTAATGTCGTGGAAGAGTTGCAATGTCCTGCGTGCGGTGAAACTGAAGATCTCCTCGGTCAACAAAACGGCGAGATGATTGAAGTGACATGTCAACGTTGCGACCAGCAGTGGGAACGTGATCCCAACGCAATCCCGACATGTGACCGTTGCGACGGAGACGACATGGAGGGAGCGGTTAAGGCCATTGTGGAGAAGTCTCGGGGTAGTCAATTATCTATTGTCGCTACCCAAGTCGTGTACCTGTGCAGGGTCTGTGACGACCGAATTCTCTCGTCCTATCGGATCGGTAGGAGTCCACTGATGCCAGATCAGCTGCCCACCGACTAACAACCAGCCGGCACCATCAGCTGGTGCCGTCGCTCAGCCATTCCTGTTCAGCCAACACTCGTTCCAACGTGAGGTGTTCTTTTTCGTTTTTGATCCGTTGCAGATAAAACTCATTCTCAAACAATGCGAGCAACGTTCCATCGCTTCGCGAGAGAACTGTCGCTCCAGGAAGTCTTCGCAACTCGTCGGACGATTCGACATCGGTACGTCGAGCAACTGAATATGGCGCATTGGTTAGTTCGACCGGAGCACCGAATTCGTTTTCGAGCCTGTGAGTGGCCACTTCGAACTGCATAAGGCCTACCGCTGCTAGTACCGGTTCCACATCACCCATGTCTTCATCTCTGAGAACTTGGATGACGCCTTCTTCGTCAAGTTGCACCAAACCGCGTCGAAACTGTTTGAAACGATTCGTGTCGGTGACTCGAATCCTTCTGAAGATTTCTGGTGCGAACAAAGGAATATGAGGAAATTCGACCGCCTCGTCGGCATACAGAGTGTCCCCGACGCGCACATCGCTCGCATTAACAAGAGCCACCACATCGCCCGGCCAAGCCTCTTCCACCGTTGAACGGTCCGAACCAAACATTGTGTGGGCATACTTCGTGGCGAACGGACGATCAGTTCGGCTCTGAGTAACGTTCATTCCTCGTTCAAAGTGACCCGAACACACTCGAACGTACGCGATTCGATCGCGGTGAGCTCTATCTGTGTTCGCTTGGACTTTGAACGCGAATGCCGAGAACGGGGCATCAACCAGTCTGGGGGCGTTATTCACGTCGTACCGGGGAGCCGGTGACGGCGCTAAGTCGACGACGGCATCGAGTAGGAGCCGTACACCGAAGTTCGTGAGAGCTGAACCGAAAAACACTGGAGTTACCTCACCCGCGAGAAATCCTTTGAGATCAATTTCGGTTCCAAGCGCTTCGAGTAGTTCTAACTCTTCGCTGGCTTCGTTCCAACCGTTGGTCGATGGGTCGACCTGATCGATTGGTGACCTTTGTTCTTCTGACTCAGTGGCCCCATGGGCGGTTCGGTCGTACTTGATGAAGGTGTTTGAGTCGCGGTCAACGATCCCTTTTAGATCTCCTGGCACCCCCACAGGCCACGACATCGGAGTCGGCAGCAGCTGCAGCATATTTTCGATCTCATCTATGAGTTCGAGAGGGGGTCGACCTGGTCGGTCACATTTGTTCACAAAGGTGAGGATGGGAACTTCACGTTGTCGGCACACTTCGAACAGTTTCAAAGTTTGAGCCTCAATTCCTTTTGACCCGTCGATAACCATTACCGCCGCGTCGGTAGCTGCCAGAACTCGATAGGTGTCTTCACTGAAGTCGCGGTGCCCTGGTGTGTCGAGGAGGTTCAATACTCGGTCTCGGTAATCGAACTGCAGTGCCGTGGAGGTGATCGATATTCCTCGTTGCTGTTCAAGTTCCATCCAATCAGACGTTGCCGATTTTCGTCCTGAACGCGCTTTCACCGATCCTGCTTCGGCAATTTGGCCTGAGTAGAGCAGGAATTTTTCTGTGAGGGTGGTTTTGCCCGCGTCGGGATGGCTAATTATCGCGAATGTTCTTCGCCTGTCCGCTTCCGCGGTTACTTGTTCCGATGACGGCACAAGCTTGAGGGTAGAACCACCTCGGCCCGCTACCACCCTCATCGGAGGCGATATGTGCTAGAAGCACGTTGGAACAGACGCATGCGCAAAGCGTTCGAAGACTGGGAGTGAACACATGAAGCTGGCAACAGGTGCCGGGTATTGGGCAGCAGGTCCACCGTCAGATGCCCAAGAAACAATTTTGGAAGCAGAAGCACTTGGCTTTCATAGCTTCTGGACCGCGGAGGCATATGGAAGTGACGCCCTCACTCCATTGGCTTGGTGGGGAAGCCGAACCGAGACGATTCAACTCGGAACGGGCATCGTTCAAATGTCAGCCCGAACACCGGCCGCCACCGCAATGGCGGCCATCACCATGGACCACCTCACCAATGGCCGTTTCATTCTGGGACTTGGCGTCAGCGGTCCCCAGGTCGTCGAAGGATGGTACGGCCAGCCCTACCCGCGACCGCTCGCCAGAACTCGTGAATATGTGCACATTATTCGGGAGATCTGCGAGCGCGAAAAACCGGTTTCCTACGTAGGTGATCATTACCAAATGCCCTTCCCTGGTGGTCTGGAATTAGGGAAACCCCTCAAGTCGACTGTGCATCCCCTGCGGCAGCACATCCCTATTTATTTGGGCGCTGAAGGGCCGAAGAATGTCGCCCTGTCAGCCGAACTCTGCGATGGTTGGCTTCCTCTCTTCTTCGCCCCGAAAGACAACCAGTTCTATGCCGATGCATTAAATGATGGCTTCGCGAAGGCAGGGAAATCACGAATCGGCGCCGATGGTCGAATCCCTGATGAAAACGATTTTGAAGTGGTCTGTCCTGTTTCGATTGTTCCGGATGCTGACGTTGAACGAGCAGCGGACAAGGTGAGGCCGATGCTGGCTCTGTACATGGGCGGTATGGGAGCTAAGGGAGCCAACTTTCACTACGACGTCTTTTGTCGCATGGGCTACCAGCACGTAGCGGACGAGGTCCAAGAGTGTTACCTAAGTGGCCGCAAGGACGAAGCAGCCGCGTCCATTCCATTGTCTCTCGTTGAAGAGGTAGCTCTGGTCGGCCCGATTGACAAGATCGCAGACGACCTACAGCGCTGGAACGATACGGTGGTCACCACTCTTCAAGTCAGCGGCCCCGTCCCGCTGCTCCGCACGATCGCTGAGGTGGTAAGCCAATGAGTTCAGTTGACCCCCGAACCCCGGTGTTAGTTGGCACAGGCCAACTGAAGCAACGGCCAGACAACCCAGTGGAGGCCTTAGAACCCCTCGCGATGATGCGAGTGGCCCTCGAAGCAGCAGCCGACGACGCAGGCGCCCGAACTTTGCTAGATCGAGCAACAGATACCTGGGTCGTTAAAGGAGCATGGCCCTATCCCGATCCTGCGGCTCTACTGAGACAAGAGTTCAGAAACAACAGTCGCACTGGCATCTCAACCGATGGTGGAAATACACCTCAATCTCTGATCAATAAAGCCTGTTTACGAATTCAAAACAGCGAAGCTGAAATCGTCCTTATCGTCGGTGCCGAAGGAATTTGGAGTCGGCGACGAGCAAAGCGCGCCGGTCAACGAATCCCTTACACCGATCAAGTGGGAGTCGAACCAGACGAAATATTGGGTAAAGACGTGACCATGAGTCACCCCGTGGAACTTGAACGCGGAATCGCTATGCCTATCAACTTTTATCCGATCTTCGAGTCAGCTTTCCGGGCTTCTCGAGGGGAAAGTATCGATGAGCATCGGGACCGTGTCAGCAAACTCTGGGAAACCTTCAACCGCGTAGCATGCGCGAATCCTTATTCGTGGGTTCAGAACCCGATGACCGCTGAAGAGATTCGAAATCCAGGACCTTCTAACCGTCTCGTGGGTTTTCCTTACACCAAAGCAATGAACTCAAATTGGGATCTTGATCAGGCAGCGGCTTTAATCATTTGCTCCGCTGAGGCTGCTGAAGCAGCTGGCGTTGCCCACGATCGTTGGCTGTTTCCGCAATCAGGAACAGATGGGGCAGATACAAACTTTGTTTCGAACCGAGCCGATCTTCATTCCTCGCCCGCTATCCGAGTAGCCGGAAAAAAGACGATGGAACTAGCTGGTGTAACACCCGACGATATCGATCACGTCGATTTATACAGTTGCTTCCCTTCAGCTGTGCAAATCGCCGCCACCGAAATGGAACTAGGCATAGACCGGCAGTTAACCCAAACAGGTGGCCTCACCTTTGCCGGTGGGCCTCTCAACAACTACGTCACCCATTCGATCGCGACGATGGCCAACGTGTTGCGAGAAGATGCTGGAAGCATCGGCCTGTGCTCAGCTAATGGTGGCTACATAACCAAACATGCCTTCGGGTTATACAGCACCACTCCTCCTGCTAACGGCTTTCGACATGAGGACTGCCAGACTGAAATAGATGCCTACCCGAGCGTCGAGTTGGACGCGGAACATGTTGGCGGCGGCACTATTGAGGCGTACACCGTGATGCATGGAGCAGACGGCCCTGAACGCGGCTTAGCTTCAATACGAACCCCCAATGGACGACAGTGGGCGGGGACAAGCAACTCGGCGCTCATGGAATCAATGATGGTTGAAGAACACGTTGGACGTTCAGTGCAGGTACTTCCCGACTTCTCTTTCGAACTGACCTAAACCTGTCTTCGACATAACTCAACCTCGGGTCCACCACTAGGCCTATCAATCTTCCTAGCCTCGTGCTCGTGAGAGCCGCTCTGATAGAGATGGGAAGCACAAGCTTTCGGCTGACTGTCAACACGGGCCAGGAGATGGACCGAAGGAGCCATCACCTTCACCTCGGTGCTTCGGTGAGTGCAAACGGGTCGTTCACTGAGCGCGACATAGCCGCAGCAACGAGAGTGACCCATGAGTTCCTGATCAACGCCAAAGCCCACAATTGTCAAAGAGTCGTTGCCGTCGCAACCGAGTCGTTCCGTCTGGCGGCGAACGGCGTCGCCGTGGCATCGCACATAGAAAGAGAAACCGGCTGCCAAATCAAAATCTTGCTGCCCGAAGAAGAAAACACGCTCGCTTGGCAGGCCGTCGCGAACCGCTTTCCAAACACCGACCGCTTGACCACCATCGCTCTCAGCGGCGGAAGTCTAGGAATTAGTAGTGGCAGCCTCGGCAAGAAAACCCCGGTCCACAACTTTAGTTACCCCCTGGGAGCAAGCATCCTCGCGCCGCGAGCCTCTGAGGACGGCTACATAGACACATCTACAAGAATCCGTCTTGAACACCACATCGCCGAGACCCTTAAGACAGCGGCAGCAGTCATTAAGGAGTCCGGGGATTCTTCTTTCGTGATCGTCGGCGGCATGCCGCTAGCCACCACCAAACTGATCCACACTGTTCGTCGATCCGAAGTACCCGAAAACCTCGATGGGTTAGGCATCGACTGTTCCGATTTAGGTCATCTAATAAAAACGTTCTCAGAGCTATCTATCCCGGCGCGACTGGCTCTCCCGGGGATGAGCTCTAAGAGATCCGAATACATGCCTCTAGGTGTCACCATTCTTCGACAGACCATGCGCTCTTTGGGAGTGCATGCCGCAGTTGTCTCAACATCCGGACCGAAAGAAACACTCTTGTCCAGGCTCACAGCCGAAGCTAAGGCTGCTTAGAGCCGATCTCAGACCATATGTCTCCAACCATCCGTTTGTACCAATGAAGAATTCCGGTGCTATCGTTATTGCCGTGAACGGATCGCTACGCGGGCTACTTCTTCTCACTTAGGCGAGGGCTACACATAGAAGCCCTCGCCATAACCTCCTGTGCCGCAAGGCCGGGGGGTTCTTCTGCTTTTCGGGGCAGTGGACGGCGAGATGAACAGATCGAGGCGAGACAACGCACAAACGGAGGAACCACCCATGGCAGACGTGAAGGGCATAAGTAAACAAAAGCCCAGTTCAATGCCTTTCGGCAAGTACATCCACTACCCATACGCACCGGAGCTATCCGACCGCACATGGCCCGACAAGGTGACGAACGAAGCCCCTTTGTGGTGCTCAGTCGACCTCCGAGATGGCAACCAAGCACTCATAGACCCCATGGATGTCCCCCGAAAGAAACAGATGTTTGAAGCCTTAGTGGAAATGGGCTTCAAAGAAATCGAAGTTGGATTTCCATCTGCTTCCGCTCCGGATTTCGATTTCTGCAGGATGCTGATCGAAGAAGACTTAGTTCCAGACGACGTATGGATCCAGGTACTGACTCAAAGCCGTCCCGAACTCATTGAACGAACCTATGAGTCTATTAAGGGCGCAGAAAATGCAATCGTTCACTTGTACAACCCGACTTCGACGCTTCAACGACGAGTCGTCTACGGCCTCGACCTAGACGGGATTGTTGATATCGCACTGACCGGTACCCGCCAATGCAGAGAGCTGCGCGAACAAGCAGGCGGGTCAAATATTCGTTTCGAGTACTCGCCGGAATCCTTCACCGGAACCGAAATAGATTTTGCTGTCGATATATGTGAACAGGTGTCAGCTGAGTGGGGTGCCACCGCTGAAGATCCCATTATTTTAAATTTGCCGGCCACTGTAGAGATGTCGACCCCAAATCTTTACGGGGACCTGATTGAGTTCTTCCACCGCACGGTGACCAATCGAGACGCGATCGTTCTTTCACTGCACCCGCACAACGACCGGGGCTGCGGGGTGGCCGCAGCTGAATTCGGAGTTATGGCTGGCGCTGACCGCGTTGAGGGAACTTTGTTCGGAAACGGTGAACGGACAGGCAACGTCGACATCGTGACCTTGGCTATGAATCTGTTCAGTCAGGGAGTTGACCCTGAACTAGATATCAGCCACATAGACCACATCCGCCGCATCACCGAGTACTGCAATCAGTTACCAGTTCACCCACGTCACCCTTACGGTGGGGATTTGGTATACACCGCCTTTTCAGGCAGTCATCAAGATGCAATTAAGAAGGGGTTTGAAGCGCTCTCGGATGAATATGACCTCTGGGAAGTTCCTTATCTGCCTATCGATCCCGCTCACGTTGGACGCACCTATCAAGATGTCATTCGCGTCAACAGCCAATCAGGCAAGGGGGGTGTGGCCTATGTGATGAAAAACAACTTCGGGCTAGATCTGCCTCGGCGACTTCAGATCGAATTCAGTCAGGTAATCCAGTCGATCACAGATGAGGGAGGCGAGATTGTCCCTGAAACCATCAAAAAAACTTTCGACGAGACTTACCTTCACCTCACTCAGCCGCTCTCCTACGTTGGTCACAAAAGCAACTTTGATTCCGAATCATCGGAGTTGTCGACAGTGACCGCCACCTTGAGTGTCTCGGGTGAACAAAAAACGGTGACCGGTGAAGGAAACGGGCCACTGTCAGCATTCAAAACAGCGCTAGCTGACGGCTGTGGGATAAACCTGACTCTTGTTGACTATCAAGAACATGCGATAGGTACGGGGGCGGATGCTGCAGCGGCTGCCTACGTCGAAATCGAAGCGGCGGACCGGAGTGTCCATTGGGGCGTTGGGTTGCACCCCAATATCGTCACAGCAAGCTTCCATGCACTCTTATCAGCAATTAATCGTTCCGAAACCAGCTGACCGCGCCCGCGGATGGCTGAACTTCGATCAGAATCATTAAGTGGCGCTATCTAGCTTTGCTGACGGGTCGTTATTCGGAACCCGTTTTGGGACTGCTGCTCCGCGCGTTGTCGCGTTACATGGCTGGGGCAGATCTCATCAAGATTTCGCATCGAGCCTCAAAGGCCTGGACGCAATCAGCGTTGACCTACCCGGCTTTGGGGTATCACCAGTCCCCTCTGAGGCGGGAGGGGCGTCCATGTACGCAAATCTTGTTGCGCCGATTCTTGATATCTGCGACACCCCGGTGATTTTGGTCGGACACAGCTTCGGCGGAAGGGTTGCGGTCCATTTGGCAGAGCAACGGCCGGCTGCCATCGGAGGAATCGTTCTGACCGGCGTGCCGCTCCTCCACCGAGCGCATCGCCGAGCTCGACCCGCCTTGCCGTACCGCTTCGGGCGCCTATTGAACGGGTGGGGTCTCCTCAGCGACGGATTTTTAGAAGGTCTACGCGACAAATACGGGAGTGCTGACTATCGAGCTGTATCGGGCGTCATGCGTGACATTTTGGTGACCGTCGTCAACGAATCTTACGAACAGCAACTGCGGTCTATATCGGCACCGGTGGACCTTGTATGGGGTGACGGCGATGATGCCGCCCCTCCCGAAATCGCAGCGAGGGCCGAGGCTCTACTGGCAGATGCCAGGTTGACGCTTTTGGGTGGTATCGACCACTTTGTGCCAACCACAGCTCCCTTCGCGTTGCGCGAAGCAATTGATCGCCGTTTGGGTGCCCTGTAGTGACTGTTACGGATAGCTATCTGGTCGCCTGTATCGGGGCTTTGCTGTTCTCAAGTGCGCGGTGGTTTCGAGTTGCGCAACGAGAGCATTATCTTGCCTGGTCCGCGTCACGTTTTGCTCTTCGCTGGTGGAGCTTGGGGGCCGTCAACCCGTTGCTGTTTGTGATCACAGTATTCTCTGTGATCGCATCTGCTTGGTTTCCATTCGCGTGCCTCGTTGCAGCACTTGTTGTGTGTGTCGGACCGTTGGGCCTCAAACTCAAGGGTCGCACTAGTTCTCTCGCTTGGACTCGCAGACTTCGTACCGTGGCCGCTGTCTCGGTGCTATTCGCCTTTGTCTTGTTTCTGGCGATACGACAGCTCGGGGGCGGGTCAGTCGGCTACGCCGTCGTTGTGGTTCTCGCTCCAGCCTTCATCGATATTGCTTTGGTTTTGTTGAAACCAGTCGAAAAAAGATTTTCTCAAAAGTATGTGACGCAGGCAGCGAACACTTTGGAGCGCGTCAATCCAATTCGAGTGGCGATCACTGGTTCCTATGGCAAGACCACGATTAAGGGATACGTTCGTCACCTTTTGTCTGAAACTCGCAGTGTTGTAGCCAGCCCCGCGAGCTTCAACAACAGTGCTGGACTTTCCCGTTCAGTTAACGAACATCTCACCGATGGCACCGAGATTTTTGTAGCTGAGATGGGCACCTACGGCCCTGGCGAAATCGCCGAGTTAGTGAGTTGGGTAAAGCCATCAATCTCAGTGTTATCTGCGATCGGCCCGGTACACCTAGAACGTTTTGGAGATCTAGATACGGTTGTCGCTTCAAAAAGTGAAATCTTTTCAACCAGCAGAACAGCGGTGATCAACGTGGACGCCTACGGATTGGCGGCCGAAGCTGATCGCCTCCAGGCATCTGGTATCGATGTCTTGAGATGTTCTGCCAAAGATCCGACTGCAGACATTTTTGTTACCTCGACTGAGGGGCTAGCAGTGACGGTTTCTGATCGGGTGATTATTGCAGGGCTAGAAAGCGACGCTGCCCCCACCAACGTCGCATGTGCCGTCGCTGTCGCCACGGCACTAGATGTCCCTGACGCAACAATTGCTCATCTTCTGACAGACCTGCCAACAGCAGATCACCGGCGCCAAGTTCTCCTCAGCCAATCAGGTGTCACCATCGTTGACGACACCTATAACAGCAATCCGGCAGGGGCTGCAGCCGCTTTAGAAACACTGGCCAGAACTGGTGCTAACCGCAAAGCAGTAGTGACACCGGGAATGATTGAACTCGGCAATCGACAAGCGACAGAGAATAGGCGGTTCGGAGTTGACGCCAGCCTTGTCGCAGACGATCTCATTATTGTCGGTCGAACAAACAAGGCTGCTCTCGCTAACGGAGCCAGAGACGGTACTGCTCGGGTTCACTTGCTACCGAACCGTGATGAGGCGATCAAATGGGTCCGAAAAAACCTCAAGGCAGGCGATGCTGTGCTGTACGAGAACGATCTACCTGATCACTACGCTTGAGTACAGACCTCACCAAGAATCTGGGGGTGACACCCGTCCCGAGGCCATCTACGGTTTCATAGGAGATAATGAACCGTCCAGCAGTCTGCTTCGGCAGCCCATCCCCCGAACACGACATCTCGATCCTTACAGGGTTGCAGGCTGTCCGAGCGTTGTCCGATGCCGGGAACGAAGTGGTGGCTCTCTATTGGTCCAAAACAGGGAACTGGTTCCAGGTTCCGGCCGACATCGAACCAAGTGAGTTCGCCGATGGGTTACCAAGGTCAGCAGAACCAATATCAATCAAAATTGGCGAGAACGGCGGTTTCTACAAGCTCACTAGACGCAACAAACAAAGCCTCATCGACATCTCGGCTGTAGTGGTGTGCTGTCATGGTGGACCCGGTGAAGATGGCAGTCTCCAAGCAATGTTTGACTTAGCTGGTATCCGTTACACAGGCCCTAGCCAGCAAGGGGCCGCTATCGGCATGGACAAGCTGGCATTTTCGGGAACCATGGAGGCAGCAGGAATAGCAAGCTTGCCGCTACATCTCGTAACCGACGACTTAGCTCTTGACGAAACTGGTCCATTCATAATCAAACCGCGGTTCGGTGGATCTTCAATAGGCATCGAAGTGGTTGACGACCTCACAACTGCCAAAGCACTGGTAAAAACTCAACCGCTGCTTCGTCATGGAGCGGTGATACAGAAGTACCTCAGCGACGCCATTGACCTCAACATCTCAGTTCGGACCTACCCTGAGACAACTTTGAGCGCGGTCGAACGTCCACTTCGCCCAGAAGATGGTGGCATATACAGCTACGCCGACAAGTACCTAACCGGGTCGCAAGGGATGGCCAGCGCCCCCAGAGAACTGCCAGCCGAGTTACCTCCAAACATCGAGGGACAGCTGAGAACTATCGCTGACCAAGTAGTCCATTTAGCCATGGTTCGATCTGTGGCACGCATCGACTTCCTTTGGAACGCAGACGCTCTTTGGGTAAACGAAATCAACACCATCCCCGGGTCGCTTAGCTGGTACTTCTGGTCCCACGAAGGCATCTCCTTTGACCAACTGCTAACCGAACTGATCCGAGAGGCCACAGAAAGCCCAGCAGTAACATTCCAAACCGATGGTGCCGATGGAACAGCCTTACGCGATGTCGGGGCAATCTCACACAAGTTGGCCTAATGAAGCGCTGCCTCACTTTTTGGGTATTTCCATTAATTGCAGCCGCATGTTCGTATGGAACCAACACTCCTGATCAAGCAGAACAATTTACGAGCGACCTCACCGAGAAAGAGCGCGCTTGCGTCGAGGGTCGCCTCCTCACAGGCTGGGATTTGAACCTAACCGACCTCGACAGCGATCTCAGTCCTGACGAGGAGATCGCCCTCGATACAGCCACTGAGTTGTGTCGATTGACCGCAAACAACCCGCCCGTTCCACTTCCGACCGATAACGAAAGGCCACAGGTTTCAGAAGAACTCTTACAAGCCCCATCTGTCTTCAGTCCAAGTGACGCTCCTCCGGGCGAGGACCCGCGTTTGGACCAGTACTGGCTGGAATGCGGATTAGGAAGCGCTAGAGCCTGCGATGACCTCTTCTACTCAGCGCCTCGCGGAAGCCAGTACGAACAATTTGCGTTCAGCTGTGGAGGTCGTCGCAACATGGACTGCTCACTACTTTTAGGCATCGACCAACCTGATGGAGATCTCAGCCCTCTGACCCCAGCACCTGGCGACGACGAGAATCTGGATCAGTTATGGACTCGTTGCTCTGAGGGCAGCACCTCAGCTTGTGGCGAATTACGGCTAGTGGCTGTAAGCGGGTCCCTCTACTCTCAGTTCGGCACAAGCTGTGGGGCCCGAGGAACCACCTATTGCACTCTGATCCTTGAATACGACGGTGAACCACCATCACTCGATGATTTGAACCCCACTATGAATCCACCTGGTCAAGATGAACTGCTGGACCAGCTATGGGAACTTTGTGGCAACCAAGACGCCCGAGCGTGCAAGGACCTCGCTCAACACGGCCCAGCCGACAGCGTCTATATAAAGTTCGGCATCTCGTGTGGGGGACGGTCGGTGGCTCCGTGTGCACGATTGTTCGCTGACTTAGAGCCGCCGAGCTCCTAATCGGCGATCAATGCTGCTCTCAGAAACTCAATAGTTTCTCGTCGAGCCTTCACAAGCGAACGTAAATCCGGCTCAAGGCCGAGGGCTCGCATCACTTCGGGTTCGGTAGCTACGCCGACCACCGCCGAATACACAGCAAGCAACAACATGCGCGGGTCGTGTCGACGGAAGCGACCAGCAACCATTTCTGTCTCTACGAAACGCACCGCCTCCCCAAGCATGACGCTCATAGCCGACGCTAATTCTCCTGAGGCTGTGCCACCTTGACGCGTCACCAAACGCACTAAACCAAGGACTTCTGGCCGCCGAGCGGCAAGTGAAAACGTTGCTCGAACCAAATCTTCAATACGTTGAAATCCTCGTGCTTGTGGATCGGCTGCCCCGGAAAGAGCAGCGCCGAGTTCGCGAACAGCAAGTTCAATTGTCGCAGTCAACAGATGCTCTTTGGAAGAGAAGTGATAGAGGATCGCCTGTTTGGTGATTCCTAGATCAGCTGCCAAGTCGTCTAAAGACGTTGAGTCATATCCCCGCAATCCAAATGCAGCCAAAGCTGAGTTGAGGATGCGTTCGCGGGTAGGAACGGGCACAGACACATTCTAGGACGAAATCAAACATGTACTTACCATTTGGTAAGTTTTCTGATAGAACTATTGATGTGATCAGTGAGTCCCTTTCGGGCAAACGGATAGCCATAACCGGCAGCACCGGTTTCTTGGGCACGGCACTGGTTGAGCGGCTACTTCGTGGGGTTCCAGATTGTGAGCTCGTTCTTCTGGTTCGCCCAACACGCCGAAACAGCGCCGAGCGTCGCGTGGAACGAGAAATCTTTCGCAACGACGCTTTCGACACACTCCGGTCCCAATGGGGGGACGACTTTGCTGAGAAGTGCGATCGAAGAGTCTCTGTCGTATCAGGCGACGTCACAAATGACGGACTGGGACTAAGCGAACAAGACAAGGAACTATTCACATCATGTGATGTTGTTATCCATTCTGCTGCAACGGTCAGCTTTGATAGCCCACTCGACAGTTCAATAGAAATCAATCTGCTTGGACCTAACCGGATTATTCAATTACTGAATGATGCGAACGTCACTCCTCATCTTGTGGCCGTTTCAACCTGCTATGTAGCAGGAAATCGACGCGGAGCAGCCAACGAGGAGCTGCTCGCGGGCACTCCCTTCCAGGTAAACGTCGACTGGAGAGCAGAAGTTGAAGCCGCTCGCCGAACTCGAGCCGATCTCGATGCTCGGAGCCGGATACCTGAACAACTTGACAACTTTCGCAAAGGTGCCAGAGAGGAACTTGGTGCCGCCGGCTTACCCATGCTTGCTGCAAAAACGGAACAGCTTCGAGAAGCCTGGGTCAACGATCAAATGGTGGAAGCTGGACGGAGCCGCGCGACATCACTTGGCTGGCCCGACGTCTACACCTATTCAAAAGCATTAGGCGAAACAGCACTTGTTGAACTCCACGGCGATGTGCCTATAAGCATCGTTCGTCCTTCAATAATCGAGTCGGCATGGTCAGAACCTTCACCCGGTTGGATCCGCGGCTTCCGGATGGCTGAGCCACTCATCGTTTCTTTCGCCAAAGGTGAACTCAATACTTTCCCTGGCTACCCAGAAGGGATTATCGACGTCATTCCGGTTGACATGGTTGCTGCAACCATCATCGCCGTTGCCGCAAAAGGGCCGGAACCGGACCCAGAAGTATTCCAAGTAGCTTCCGGATCAACGAATCCACTCCAATTCAAAAAACTGCTCAACACTGCTATGGAGTGGTTTCGTGAACATCCCGTGTACGACGCTAAGGGACATCCGACTGCGAGCACTGAATGGAAATACGCAGGGTCAAGTGGCCTAGAGGAACAACTTCATCGTGTAGTCAAGGCCTTTGACCTAGCCGCCAAAGTCATCAATCGGTTACCGATTCGCGGTGAGAACAGCTTCACAAGCAAGTTCGCGGAGCGTCGCCAAAACCTCGACCAAATCAAGGGCTACGTCGACATCTACGGGGCTTACGGAAAGTGCGAGGCGCTGTACGGAATACAACGGACGCTTTCGTTATGGGAGTCGCTGCCACCCGAAGAGCAGGCTCAGTTTGGGTTTGACCCGAGGGTCATCGATTGGCATCACTACATCACTGAGGTTCATTTACCCACCGTGGTTATACAGGCTCGAGTAAAGACAACCCCTGAAAAACGGACCGGACCAAGCCGATCCGAACGACTTCGCTCAGCAGTATTAGAAGAAGGCCGACATTTCGCTGCTTTCGATCTAGAAAACACGCTGATTGCTAGCAATGTGGTCGAAAGCTACGCATGGCTGGCAACTCGCCGTTTGAACCCGAAACAGCGCGTTGAATTCACTCTTCGAACCCTGAGTGAAACACCTGGACTTTGGAGACGCGACAAACGAGATCGAACTGACTTCCTTCGCTACTTTTACCAGCGCTACAAGGGTGCGCCGCTCGGGCAGCTCGAGGCGGACGCTGCGGAAATGCTAAGTGACCTGATTCTCATCAAGTCCTTCCCCGCTGGCCTCCGTCGAGTACGAGCACATAGGGCGGCAGGACACCGGACGGTACTCATCACTGGTGCATTAGATATCGTCGTTGAACCGCTCCGCCCTCTTTTCGATCACATAATCGCAGCCAGAATTGACCGCAGGGACGGCAAACTCACCGGAGAGATGCTCGACGTGCCCCCCACAGGTGAAGTTCGTGCGCAACTGATGGTGGATTGGGCAGAACAAAACGGGTTGGATCCATCACAAGGTGTGGCGTACGCAGACTCTGCATCTGACCTTCCGATGCTGGAAGCTGTTGGCTACCCAGTTGCGGTAAATCCCGAAACCCGTTTGGTGACCATCGCTGAGAAGCGAGGGTGGCTGACGGAAGATTGGCCAAAGACAGCTGGGGCCCCTAAACCATTACTTCCAATGGGGCAACGTCCGAAGCTACTAACCACCAATGAAGGAGCTCGTTGATGTCTGGTCGACAAGGCCTCGTACTTGAAGTTGACCGGACTACTCCACCAATCGTCTTTCACCACGGAGAAGGTTTTCGGTTCGAAAAGCTGCCCCCCGGGAGTCGAGTTGTCTACCCCAACGAGCCAATCGAACCAATCGAAGACGTAGACGGCGCAATACGTCACGCCCTAGACAACCCTCTGGGTGATTCTCCCCCACTTGCCGCATTGCTCACAGCAGGAATGAAACTCACTATCGCCTTCGATGACATTTCACTACCACTGCCTCAAATGCAAGCACCCGACATCAGGAGTCGGATAATCGAACAAGTTCTCGACACCGCTGCAAGCGCCGGCGTAGATGACGTTCACCTCATAGCAGCTCTGGCACTCCACAGAAGGATGACAGAGTCAGAATTACGACACGCATTAGGCGACCGTGTCTATGACGCTTTCGCTCCCACCGGTCAGCTCTACAACTTCGATGCTGAGGACCCTGAAGCTTTAACGCACTTGGGTGAAACAGACCACGGGGAAGAGGTCGTTATCTCTAAGCGAGCGGCAGAGTCCGATCTCATCATCTACGTCAACATCAATTTAGTTTCGATGGATGGAGGACATAAGAGCGTCGCTACCGGACTGTCTGGCTATTCGGCGATACGTCACCACCACAACGTTGAAACGATGCGGCGATCCAAGTCCTTCATGGACCAGGAAAAGAGCGAGCTGCACACAAAGAACTGGCGTCAAGGTCGACTAATCAGAGACGCTGGCGTCAAGATATTCCAAATTGAAACGACACTCAACAACGACACATTTCCAACCCCTTGGGATTTCCTACAAAAACGCGAATGGGAGATGAGCGCCAAAGAGCGCATGCTTTTATTGGGCACCAAGAAGTTTCTGGACAAGATCCCTCGGAAATCAGCGCGTTCTATTTTTCAAGGTATACGAGCCCCATATGGGTTGACTTCGATCCAAGCCGGCGAAGTCGAAGAAGTCCACAAAGTGACGACAGCCAACGTCTACCGGCAACATCTGGTCAGAGTCGAAGGACAAACCGACATTCTCTCTATGGGGCTCCCCTACCTCGGGCCATACAATGTCAACTCGATAATGAACCCAATTCTCGTTGCCTGCCTTGGCTTGGGTTACTTCTTTAATTTGTACAAAGGCAAACCGCTAGTGCGCGAAGGTGGGGTTGTGATAATGAGTCACCCCACGCCTTGGGAATTCCACCCCGTTCATCACCCGAGCTACATAGATTTCTTCGAAGAAGTTCTGGCCGACACCACTGACCCAGAGAAGATCGAACATAAATATGAAAAGCGGTACGCAGAAGATGAGTGGTACCGCCACCTCTACCGGACCTCTTACGCCTACCACGGAGTGCACCCGTTCTATATGTGGTATTGGTGCTCACATGCGCTTCAACATGTCGGCCAGGTCATAATCGTGGGCGGTGACCAACGTGCGACTAAAAGAATGGGCTTTCGCTCAGCTACTACTATGCGCGACGCTCTTGAGATGGCAACTGACGTCGTTGGTCGTGACCCGACTCTGACTCATCTACATAATCCACCTGTCCTTATGGCCGACGTCGTCTAGTTCGAGGAACGAAAATGACGGATCTGAATCGCAGAAACCCAATCAGTCATCTGACCGATCGAAGAGCCAAAGCTTCTATTTCTCGGGTGGTCAGGAAAGTCGAGTTTCCTCTCAAGGCCGCGGAAACACCCGAAGGGGAAGTTCCTCTGCCGTCTAACACGGGTGGAAACTACGAGACTGACTGGGCTCGTAGATACCCGTCGAGGCTGACCAGACGCATGGCTCTTTCCACCATCGGCAAGGGAGTGATCAGCTACTACGCAAGTCCCACGATCAGAGGACTTGACCGCCTTCACGACCTTGATGGCCCTGCCATTTTTGCTGCGAACCACCAAAGCCACGCTGACACATTGTTGATGTTGACCTCTATGCCTCCACCTTGGAAACATAAAGCCTTCGTCGGTGCTGCAGCTGATTACTTCTTCGGTAACAGAAGAACAGCAGCGATCTCTGCATTGTTTATAGGTGCGATACCTATAGAGCGCACTTCCATTAATCGAAACACGATTGAAAAGGCAGTCGACCTACTGCGAAGTGGTTGGAGCATGGTGATTTATCCCGAAGGTGGGAGGTCACCTGATGGTTGGGGACAAGAATTTCGCCCTGGAGCTGCATTCCTTGCGAAGCAAGCGGGAGTTCCTGTCGTACCTGTGCATATCCGAGGAACGTTCGACATTCTACGAAAAGGGCGAAGCTGGCCGAAGAGGTCTAAAGCCACAGTCAACTTTGGGCGACCCCTGCAATTCGCGGAGGAAGACAACAACAGGCGATTCACTAGGAAACTTCAAGCGGCGGTTGAGTCCCTCGCTGACGAAACCGCGACCGGTAACTGGTTCGCTGCGCGGCAACGTTCACACTCACAAGAGAGCCCCGGAATCCAAGGACCCGACGGCGCTCCATGGCGTCGTCGTTGGGTGTTAAGCGAAAAAGATGACAAGCGCAGCGACGGTGAACGTCGCTGGCCCTACGTCTAAAGTCGAACCACTGGTGGCGAAGTGAGCTAAAAGGCGTATCTTCTTTAGAGCGCCCACCAGCGCGGATACCAAAGAGGGAACTTACATGCCAGTAGCAGCGAGCACCCCTATAGAGCTGATTGCAAACGTTTACGCCAACCTCGCGAACAGCACTGCAATGGGGCGAGAAAAGTTGGGGCGATCACTCACATTGGCAGAAAAGGTTCTTATCAATCACCTTGCGTCGGAAGATCAACAGTTAGACCGCGGCGCGAGCTACGTTGATCTGAATCCGGACCGGGTAGCGATGCAAGATGCCACCGCACAGATGGCTTGGCTTCAGTTTATGACCGCTGGCCTCCCTGAAGTAGCCGTGCCCACTACCACTCATTGCGATCACCTCATCCAAGCCAGGGAAGATGGGAAAACTGATCTTCTGGCCGCGAATGACAGTAATGAAGAGGTCTACGATTTCCTTGAAAGCGTCTGTGCGAAATACGGTGCCGGATTCTGGCTGCCGGGTAGCGGCATAATCCACCAGGTCGTGCTCGAACAATACGCTTTCCCCGGTGGGATGATGATTGGCACTGATAGTCACACTCCCAATGCCGGTGGACTCGGAATGATCGCGGTTGGGGTCGGAGGGGCCGACGCTGTCGATGTCATGACGGGGTTCGCCTGGAATGTCCGTTGGCCGAAGGCGATCGGAGTTCATCTGACAGGGGAACTGTCTGGCTGGAGTGCTCCAAAAGACATCATCTTGAAGGTCGCTGAAATCTTGACCGTCGATGGTGGGACTGGAGCAATTGTTGAATATTTTGGTCCAGGGGCGGAGTCGTTGAGTTGCACCGGGAAGGCGACCATTTGCAACATGGGGGCCGAGATTGGTGCTACGACCTCCCTGTTTGGTTACGACGAGGCGATGAGCCGCTATCTGAAATCGACCGGGCGCGAAGATGTGGCCGATTTAGCAAATGGAGTGGCCGAACACCTCCGAGCAGACGACGAAGTAATTGAAAATCCCGCTGCTTATTACGACGAGGTAATTGAAATCGACTTGTCGACGCTGAGCCCCCATATCAACGGACCCCATACACCTGATCTGGCTAGAGAAGTGAGCGCCTTGGGCGAAGAAGCCAAAGCTAACGGCTGGCCTTCAATTATTAGCGCTGCGCTCATTGGTTCATGCACCAACTCGAGCTATGAAGACATCACCCGAGCAGCAAGCATCGCCCGAGAAGCCGCAGCTAATGGGCTAACTATCAAATCTAAACTCCTTATTACACCGGGCTCAGAGCAAGTAAGAGCAACGATCGAACGCGACGGACTCCTAGCCGATTTCGAAGCTTTAGGGGCAACCGTTCTCGCAAATGCCTGTGGGCCATGCATAGGTCAATGGGACAGAAGTGCTGAGGACGGACACACCGCCGGCGAGGCTAATGTCATCGTCACCTCCTACAACCGTAATTTCCCTAAGAGAAACGACGGTGATGCGGCGACACTTGCTTTCGTCACGTCACCCGAAACCGTTATGGCGCTGGCTCTTGCTGGAACGATCGATTTCGATCCGATGACTGACACTTTGACGAATGACAAGGGAGGTGAGGTAGCTCTGTCTGTTCCTGTTGGTATCGAATTACCGCCACAGGGCTTCGACCCGGGACAAGACACTTTTGTTGCACCACCTGCCCAAGGATCAGATATCGAAGTGAAGGTCGCCGCAACCTCTGACCGACTCCAGCTGCTCGAGCCCTTTGATGCCTGGGATGGTAATGACTATGAGGCTCTTCCTATTCTCGTCAAAGCTAAAGGAAAGTTCACCACTGACCATATTTCTATGGCTGGTCCTTGGTTGAAATATCGTGGACATCTCGAAAACATTTCGGGAAATCTTTACCTAGGAGCAGTAAACGCTTTCGATGGTTACGAAGTGGGTCATGGGAAAAACCAGCTGACCGGTGCAACTCAGAGCTTTCCGGAAATAGCCCGTGAATACCATGAGGCCAATCAAGGGTGGGTAGTCATTGGTGACGAAAATATGGGCGAGGGCTCGAGCCGCGAACATGCTGCCATGGAACCAAGATTCCGTGGCGGCTTGGTGGCGCTCGCACGTTCATTCGCGAGAATCCACGAGACGAACCTGAAGAAGCAGGGCATGCTTCCACTCACGTTTGCCGATCCTCTCGACTATGAACAAATCGGGGAAGATGACCGCATCGCTGTGCTTTCGCTGAATCAACTGTCGCCCGGCCAACAGGTCCAGGTTCAGGTCACAACTCCCGAAGGCCGCACCTGGTCCTTCTCCACCAACCATACGTTTAGCGCCGAACAGATCGAATGGTTCAGGGCAGGGTCTGCCTTAAACATCATCAAAGCTTCTATCTGACTCTCAGTGAACCAGCGCCTATGGCTTTAGCCAAACTTCCGCCCAAAATTAGGAAACCGGCCCGGGGGGCGGGCCGGTTTCAAGAGCCGTTAGGAGGAATGGGTGCTCCGCCTCGGCCGATCGCCTAGGTGGGGGGCACCTTTGGGGCAATCATTATGTCGAGCGACTTGGGGGAAGTCGTTGTTCCCGACAGGTTTCACCTTAGTTACCGTTGGGTCATTCATCAAGCCGAACTTATAGATACTTTTGATCTAAAAAACAGATAGATATGGTTCTACGGGTAACCTGAATTCATGGAACTCAAACAGCTCGATGCTCTTGCAGCAGTCGCCGAACATGGGCGCTTTTCGGCGGCAGCCCGCGCCTTGGACACCGTCCAATCCAACATTTCGACTCACATAGCGCGCCTTGAGGATGATCTCGGAGCAATACTGGTAGACAGAAGCGCCGGCCAACTGACCCCTGAAGGCCAAGCCGTACTGACACGCGCTCGACGGATAAACACGGAACTCGCAGCCCTGCGCGATGACGTCACATCTATGACGTCGAGAGTCAGCGGCCAGGTACGGATCGGGATCATCGGTACTACCGGGCGTTGGCTTTTGCCGCCTTTATTGGATGAACTAAGCCGCAGCTTTCCAGACGTCGTCACCACCGTTATAGATTCCACGACGACTGCACTGATCCCGCTCCTCGAACACGGCGATCTGGACTTAACCGTTATAAACACCCCTCTGCAGCATGACGAGTTATTCACCACCCCGCTATTTGAAGAGCAACTCGTCGTAATAGCGCCGGAAGGACATCCCCTCGCAGCTGACGGAGACAGACCAATCCATATTGTTGAACTCGCAAACCACGACCTGTTGCTTAGCCCTCCTGGTTCGAACCTTCGAGTATTAATAGACGACAAGGCCCGGCAAGAAAATGTAGTACTACGCACCATTGCTGAGCTCGATGGTATTCGCCTCGCCGCAACCCTGGCTTTTCAAGGTTACGCCCCGGCCATCGTTCCCGTAACAGCCATACCGTCATGGATCGGTCGCGGTGGGTGGGCTGTGCTCACCCTTCAAGATATGCCCCGACGCCTCGTCGGATTAGCTATTCGTCGACGGGGAATGCTTTCGGCACCAGCCTCAGCGACTCGGGATGTACTCAGACGCGTAGTTCGAGATCAAGCGCCGAACATCGAAGGTTTGACCGCTGTTTGAAAGCGTTTAGACCCGCCAGCACTACTAGCCCATCTAACTCGCCTACGCTCAATCATGTGACGACTCCCAGCAGGCTACAGATACGTCAAGGTACCCCAGCCCACGCCGTTGCTGGAGTACACGACCTTGATGGTCGCTCGGTCATGCTCATCAGAGCCGAAGACCCCGAACATCGAGGAGCACTCACCCCAGAAGATGGCGACACACTCACCGCCGCCGCAACTCTGGCCTTAGAGAAACATCTTCCGATCGTGCTACTGCTCGCTTCATCAGGTGCAGACGCGAACCACGGCGTCGCCGCTCTTGATGGATGGGGACGAGCTGCACGAGTACTTACGAAGGCATCCGGTGTAGTCCCAATCCTGGCGGGAGTAACAGGACCAGCAGTTTCAGGAACCGCTCTGCTAATAGGACTCGCCGACATAGTAGTGATGGCAGACAACGCCTACGCCTTCGTGAGCGGACCAGTTCCGGTACAACAAATGACCGGGGTGAAAGTCGACGTCGAAGAATTAGGCGGAGCTGCTGTCCACTATCGAGACACCGGAGCAGCGAGCATTGTTGTTTCGCACGACGATGTGCTCCCAACAATCAGCGACATTCTCCGCTTCCTACCCGACCACAATCGGGACGAAGCGCCATCTCTGGTGACTGCGGACCCCGTTGACAGAAAAACTCCAGAAGCTGGGGACCTCCTCCCCGATACACCCACAGGTTCTTACGACATTCGCGACGTAATCGGTTTAATTGTTGATGACAGTGATTTCCTGGAGCTACGCAGCGGCTGGGCAGAGAATCTCGTTACGGGGCTCGCAAGCATGGGGGGCAGACCTGTCGGAATCATTGCCAACCAACCGATGGCAATCGCCGGAACCCTGGATATACCAGCTTCCCAAAAAGGGGCACGCTTCGTTTCCATGTGTGACGCATTCAATTTGCCCATAATCACCTTGGTGGATACCCCCGGGTTCTACCCCGGCAAGGACCTTGAGTGGCGAGGCATGATTAGACATGGCGCCCAGATGGCCTTCGCCTATGCGAGAGCAACAGTTCCGCGGATCTCATTGGTACTGAGAAAGTCATATGGCGGGGCCTTCATAGTCATGGACTCCAAAACGATGGGTAATGACGCGTACCTTGCATGGCCAACAGCAGAGATCGCTGTAATGGGCGCAACCCAGGCTGCTCAGATTCTGCAACGGGGCGAATCCGAGGAGACAATCGCCACCTGGATAGAAGAATACGAAGAGACGTACTTGAACCCATATGTTGGCGCCGAACGAGGATTCGTCGATGCGGTCATTGACCCAGCTGACACACGAAAAGAACTAGTTGACCTTGTTGAGCTCTTCAGCTCAAAACGAGAACAATTACCACGACGACGGCACGATAATTCACCACTTTGATCCGCTCAAGGCGACCTCGGCCACAGAATCTAGGCACTTCTCACTTGCCATCACAGAAAACTGACTCACTGAAAGAGGCGAAACCCTCCAACTTGAGGTACGGTCCCAACGGGGATTATCAAGCTGTGCAACGGCGCACCTGAGTGCTTGACTCCTTTGTGCACATATAAGACGTACAGAATGTAAAGGAATAATCGTGTCCGAAGAGTCCTTCACGATCACAGACAACCGCAGCGGAGAAACAGTCACAGTGCCAATTGTGGACGGCACGATCTCCTCGGCCGCTCTTCGTGAGCTTGACAAAGGAATGTGGTTTTATGACCCGGCCTACATGTCTACCGCCAACTGCAACAGCCAAATCACTTATATCGATGGTGCTAACGGCATCCTTCGCTATCGCGGGTATCCAATAGAGCAACTCGCCGAGCACTCAAACTTCCTGGAAGTTTGCTACTTGCTGCTGAATGGGGAACTTCCAACATCAGATCAGGCTGAGGAATGGGTCCACCACATCACCATGCACACCTATGTGCATGAAAACATCGCTCGATTCATGCAAGGTTTCCGTTACGACGCCCACCCAATGGGAACTCTTGTTTCAACAGTAGCGGCCTTGTCTACTTTCTATCCCGAGGCCAAAAACATAGACGATCCGCATAATCGTTTGATACAAACCCACCGCCTAATAGCGAAAATGCCGACAATGGCAGCGTTCGCCTACAAGAACCGGTTGGGTCTTCCCTATGAGTACCCCGTCAACCATCTTGGCTACACGGGGAACTTTCTTCGAATGATGTGGAACGTTGCGGACCCTAATTATGAGCCGGATCCCGTTCTTACACGTGCTTTGGACATACTTCTGATTCTTCACGCCGACCACGAACAAAATTGTTCAACTACGACGATGCGGACCGTGGGTTCCAGCAACGCTGACCCCTACTCGGCCGTTGCCGCAGCAACGTGTGGTCTTTACGGACCACTGCACGGCGGAGCCAATGAGGCTGTCATCCACATGCTTCATGAAATCGGAAATATCGACAATGTCGCGAGCTACGTAGAAAAGGTGAAATCCGGGGAGACTCTTCTGCAGGGATTTGGACACCGTGTGTACAAGAGCTACGACCCGAGAGCCACCATCATCAAAAAAACTGCTGACCAAGTTTTTGAAGTCACAGGAATGAACCCTCTCTTAGACATCGCGATGAAGTTAGAGGAAGTGGCTCTGAGTGACCCGTACTTCATTGATCGAAACCTCTATCCCAATGTCGACTTTTACTCTGGGTTGATCTACGAGGCAATGGGTTTCCCTATGGACATGTTCACAGTGTTGTTCGCCATTGGCCGAACACCAGGCTGGCTCGCTCACTGGCAGGAAATGCTTGATGACCCAGAGCAGAAGATTTATCGCCCGAGACAGATGTACACGGGACCTAGTGAGCGCGACTACGTAGCGATTTCAAACCGTTAATTCATCTGAAGAATTACTTCAAATATCAATCAGTATCTTCCCAATATTTGCGTTTGTATCCATGTACGCGTGAGCTTCCGATATCTGCTCTAGCGGGAATCTCGAATCAATAATGGGTTTTAAGCTCCCATCCTCGAACCGTGGCAACAACTCCGCCACGAAACGTTGATTAGCTTCAATCTTTTGTTCAATCGGCCTTGAACGCAACACAGTTCCTGTCAAAGAAGCTCTCTTGGGCAACAAAGCACCCAGCGCAAATGAGGCCATCGGCCCACCCATAACGCCAACTTGGACTATCCGACCCTGAACCTTCACACACTGAACGTTCTTGGCCAGATAGTCGCCACCAACGACATCAAGTACAACGTCGACTCCTACACCCTCAGTCCACTCTTCTATCGCCTCTGCAAAATCTTGCTGGGTGTAATCAACCACTAAATCCGCCCCTAGATCGCGACACGCTGCAACTTTGCTAGACGAACACGTCACTGCTATCTGGGCTCCGAGAGCCTTGGCTATTTGTATGGCTGCAGTGCCCACACCAGATGCCCCTGCATGAACCAATGCTCGACCACCCGAACGAAGAGTTCCTTGTGTGACAAGCGCATCGTGAGCGGTCATAAAGACTTCGGGGATCGCCGCTGCGTCAGCAACGCTGATGTCGTGAGGAACAGACTGAAGCATTCGTTCATGGGTAACCACCATCTCAGCCATCGCTCCGCCGGAGACTATGCCCATTACCGCATCACCGACAGACCAGTTTGAAACTTCTGAACCAACGGTCACAATCTCCCCTGAATATTCCAAACCTGGTATCTCATGCAAGGGCTTGGGACCTGGTGCCGGGTATTGACCGGCCCGTTGAAGTAGGTCGGCTCGGTTCATCGCTGACGCCGTGACGCCAACTATCACCTGGTCGGGTCCCGGGCTGGGATCCGGTACCTCCTGCACTTCTAGAACGTCTTCGTTGCCGTATTCGGTTATCACCACTGCTCGCATTTTGGCGAGGTTAGCGGTAATCGACCAGCCAAAATCGCTGGAAGCCAAGCGTCTTAGCTACGCTCAGAAGTCAATGGATTACACATGGCCACAAGAATTTGATGACCTAGCGGCTGAAGCTCGCCAATGGGTCGTTGAAGCAACATCTGATTTGTTCAACACCGATGACGGTTGGCTAGTTGGTTACAGCGACGAATTCACGCTGCGGCTGGCAGAAAAAGGTTGGATCGGCATGACTTGGCCAATCGAAAAAGGGGGGGACGGACGTCCTGAAGTTGAACGATTCGTTGTGACAGAGCAACTTCTACTAGGGCGTGCTCCCATGGCCGGGTCATTCTTCCCGGATCGACAAATCGGTCCAGTGCTGCTCGCCTACGGGACTCCTGAGCAACAGGAACGATTCTTGCCCACGATGCGACAAGGTAAATCCAAATGGTGCATAGGTATGTCCGAGCCTGATGCTGGATCCAACGTGGCCGGGATTAGTACCAGAGCAATCGAGGACGGCTCCAACTGGGTTGTCAATGGCCAAAAGATTTGGACGAGCGGCGCCCAATCTGCTGACTGGTGTTATTTGATATGCCGCACTGACCTTGACGCTCCACCACACAAAGGTATGAGTGAATTCGTTGTCGACATGAAATCACCCGGTATCGAAATAAAACCCATCAAAGACGCTTCTGGTGACTCTCATTTCAACGAAGTGTTCTTCAACGATGTACTGGTGCCTGGAGAGAATCTTGTGGGTGAACTCAACAACAGCTTTGGTCAAACGATGCGCCAACTCGAACACGAACGCGGCGGCATTGACCGTCTTGCTTCGAACCAACGTTTATACCTCGACACTAAAGAACTAGCAGACACCACAAGTCCGCTGGTTCGACAAGAGATGGCTCGCATAGAAACCGGATACAAGATTGGGCGCGACATGGTGCTTCGTAACGTATTGAGGCAAAATCCATTTGCTCAATACTCGGCTGTCACAAAGACTTGGTGCACCGAATTTGAACAGAGGGTGGCCAACTTCGTCGGTTACGCGGCTGGTGCAGAGTCGATGTTGAGTAACAGAGTGTCGCGAAACCTTATATATGCACCCGCATACACAATCATGGGTGGCACCACCCAGATCCTTCGAAACATCATCGGAGAAAGAATCCTCGGATTACCTAGAGAGCCACGACCGCAATCATGAATCGAGACGCCGCCGTGCTCCCGTTAAGCGGGGCGATGAACTGCCGCGACCTCGGTGGATATCTAACTCGTGAAGGTCGACGCATTCGCACAAACGCGATTTTTCGATCAGATCGCCTTAGCGACCTCACCGAAGACGACCTAGAAGAATTAACGAGCTACGGGATACGCACGGTGGTGGATTTTCGCACTTCTGCAGAAGCACAGCGAGACGTGTCGCGTCTGTGGGCAACCGTTACAACCCACGCCCCGCTCCCAATCGGCGATGAAATCGCTCAACAAACGGAGTTCGTCGACAGAATACGTTCGGGCGAAATCACTTCTGTAAGTGTTGCCGACGTGGCGGATAGCTACATCGAAATGCTTTCAGATTCTGGTCATCAATTTGCTAGCTTTCTGGAGATAGCAGCTGATGTTGACTGCTGGCCGTTGTTGTTTCACTGCACCGCTGGCAAAGACCGGACAGGAATTGCGGCTGCGTTGATACTCGAAGTGTGCGGTGTTGAACGAGACCTTGTTCTCGATGACTATGAACTCACGAACGCGCTGAGATCTGAACGTCGGATCGAACACCTCAGACCCAGCCTGGAGGAAGCGGGAGCCGACATCGAAGCTATTCGACCAGCTCTCTCGGCTCCGCGACCGGCGATGGAGCAGACCTTGAACCACCTCGATAGCGCCCATGGTGGCGTTGAAAAATTTTTAGTTGAACATTTGGGAATCCATTCAGACACCATCGTTGCTCTTCGACTCAACTTATTGGTGTGATGGCCTGCTACTAGCTATTCGGGATCACTGTTGATTCCGTCGCGATCCTCTTGACAGAACTCCTCATGTCAGGTCGCTTCGAATCGCCAACCATTTCCTTCAGCGATCAGTGTTCCTGCGGTCCTTCCAGCAAAGTGTGTGCCGATCACGAGCCGCCCGTCACTCCAACGCTTGTAGGCCTCATATCGCGTAGCTGTGGACATGTCTTGACGCCAGTCTGCTGATGATGCCAAGTCCGGTTTCGCGAATTGGACGGGATGATGAGTCATATCTCCAGTAATTAGAGCTGATTCATTTTCAGAATTAATAGTCACGCTGACATGACCTGGGGTGTGACCTGCCGTGGGTTCTAGTCCAATTTCGCTAGTGATTTCGTAGTCGGTATCAATGATTGTTGCGATCTCTGCGTCAAGTATTGGTTGCACTGAGTCTTCAAATACAGGTCCATAGTGCTGCGGTTCACTGGCCCAATGTTCGAGTTCGGTTTTCAAGAAGAGATAATCAGCGTTAGGAAAAGTTGGCACCCAACTGTCACCCACCAGCACGGTATTCCAGCCGACATGGTCGACGTGGAGGTGGGTACTGATAACAACATCGATATCTTCAGGCTTGTAGCCGCACCTTCCGAGCTCGCCAATGAAGTCTGTTTGGAGGTTGTCAAATGGGGTTGCACCTGGACGCTGCTTATTATTTCCGCAACATGTGTCAACGATGATGGTCAAGCCTTCCGATTCAACGACTAGCGCGTGAATGGAAAGTTTCATTCTCCCTTCTTCGGTAACAAAGTCGGGTCTCAGCCACTCATACTCATCTATGACTTCATCAGCGCCGGGAAGTAACGCAGAAAAAGGCCAGTGCTTTTCCATCTCTAACACCTTGGTAATTTTGACATTCCCAATGTTCCATGTAGCCATAGCTTCCCCACCCTTGACTTGAGACCGCCTACAGTCTGATGATTCCACGAGTCAGACTAGAGGTCTGCGGATAGGCCATGTGGGCGTGAAGCGAGAGGAATGCTTGGTGAGCGACGAAGAAAACCGTTTCGAAGAGGCAGCCATAGAAGCTGAGTTTGATACGGGTTACCGGGAAGAAACTCGTGAAGAGGCTCGACGGGGTGCGGTCACGCGACTATTCCGGATGGCATCCGGTGTATTTGTGACGATTCTCGGCGTGATCTTGATGCCTTTGCCTGGCCCAGGGCTCCTGGTCGTTGCTGTCGGACTGGGGATCCTGAGCAGAGACGTGGCCTGGGCCGATCGTCTGCTTCAAATAGTGCGACGTCGACTACCAAGCGACAGCGACGGACGTCTCCCTAGGTCGAGCATCGTGACGATGGTCGTTTTGGCGTTAGCTGGAATTGCGTTTTCTGCTTGGGTAACGCTTCTCCGCTGATTACTCAAAGCTCCTGAACGAATTTTGTTGCGATTCAATTAATCGAAACTGGAGTCGATACCTCTGAGAAAAAGTCATTTCCTTTGTCGTCGACGACGACGAAAGCTGGAAAATTTTCGACCTCGATTTTCCAAATGGCTTCCATTCCTAGTTCGGCATATTCAAGAACTTCCACTTTGCGTATCGAATCTTTGGCAAGTCGAGCCGCTGGTCCTCCAATTGAGCCAAGATAAAAACCGCCGTGGGTCTTACACGCGTCAGTAACTTGCTGAGATCTGTTCCCTTTCGCAAGCATCACCATGCTGCCGCCGGCAGCCTGGAAGGGTTCGACATAGCTATCCATACGTCCAGCGGTGGTGGGGCCGAAGGATCCGGAGGCATAACCCTCAGGTGTCTTTGCGGGGCCAGCGTAATAGACCGGAAATTCTCTCATGTATTCAGGCATTTGCTCACCAGCATCAAGTCGTTCTTGAATTTTTGCGTGTGCGATGTCTCGAGCTACGACCAAGGTGCCGGTCAAGGAGAGTCTTGTTTTGACCGGATATTTCGAGAGTTCTTGGCGAATTTCGCTCATGGGGCGGTCCAAATCAACGGACACCACTTCATCGGATAACTCCGAATCTGCAGTTTCAGGAAGATATTTAGCCGGATCTTCTTCCAGTTGTTCTAGGAAAATTCCGTCCGAAGAAATTTTTGCAAATGCCTGACGGTCGGCAGAGCAGGAAACTGCGATCGCCACCGGGCAACTCGCCCCGTGCCTCGGTAATCTCACGACGCGAACGTCATGACAAAAGTACTTACCGCCAAATTGCGCGCCAATGCCAAACTGTTGTGTTAGCTCAAGGATTCGCTGCTCCCACTCAAGGTCACGGAAGCCGTGTCCAGCGTCGCTTCCAACGACTGGGAGCATTTCAAGATATTTGGCTGAGGCATACTTAGCAGTCTTTAGCGCATGCTCGGCAGAAGTTCCTCCGATGACAACAGCGAGATGATACGGAGGGCAGGCTGCAGTGCCTAGGGTTCGGAGTTTCTCATCAAGGAACTTAGTTAGGCTCGTTGGGTTGAGGAGGGCTTTAGTTTCTTGAAACAGAAAGCTTTTGTTCGCTGAACCACCGCCTTTCGCCATGAACACCAGCTTGTAGATATCCCCTGGCCCTGAGTAAATATCAATTTGTGCCGGCAAATTATTGCCGGTGTTTTTCTCTTCAAACATTGTCATGGGAGCAAGTTGGGAATACCGCAGATTAGAAGTCTGATAGGTGTCATAGACCCCTTGGCTAATCGCCTCACCATCATCAGCGTCGGTGATAACTCGTTCGCCCTTGGTGCCCCAGATGATTGCGGTCCCCGTGTCTTGGCAACTCGGTAACACACCACCGGCTGCGATATTGGCGTTCTTGAGTAATTCAATTGCCACGAATCTGTCGTTATCCGATGCTTCGCTATCATCAAGAATTGCCGACAACTGGGAAAGGTGTTCCGCGCGGAACAAATGAGCTATGTCGCGCATCGCCGCCGCTGTCAGCAGACGTAACCCCTCGGGTTCGACCTTCAAAAAACTCAGACCTCCAGCTTCAAAGGTCGAAACGTAGTCGTCTGTGATCTTTCGGTAAGCTATTTCGCTTTCACCGCTGGGAAGCAGGTCACTGTAAAGAAACTCCGGCACGCTATCAAAGCTACTGGCTTTCATCGGGCACTAACGAGACACTTTGACTGATGTTCGGATTCGTTAACGACTTTGTTCACTGTTCTAACGGTGGGCCGTACCGGTTAGTTTCGATCTGACCTCTCTGACACATGAAAAAGAGGATGAGAAATACAAACGGCGTCGGGACTATCCCCAGCGGCAGCCACCAGCCACTTCGGCCTATGTCGTGAAGACGTCGAACCGTGATCGACAAGTTGGGAACAAGGACGGCGATTGCATATATAAGGCTGAGACTTCCCACCGGTGAACCCAAATTGCCGAGGATCCAAAAGATCGCCCCAAGCATCAAGTTTGCGGCAGCAAACCACCAATATTCGGGTCGGCTGGCTCGACCATGGAAGTGCGCGTACTTAAGTAAGCCGCCGATGTAATTCTCCACTAAGCGCATGAACGGACCGTACCGCAATAAGGATGGTGAGGCATTCCAACCTCTCGGCGTGCTGTACTAGGTGGCATCACCCAAAAGAAAGAACTGACATCAGGGGGCACGGTGGATACAAAACTTCCGTTAGTTCAGGTTCCAATTGTTGACTACGGGGCCGATGAAAGCGACATGATCGCCTATCGAGAACGCGGCACGGCTCGCGCCTTCGAACTAGATAATCGAGGGCCAATCCGGTTTGGAGTTGACGGGCTTTTACATCCTGAAATTATGGACTCGTATAGTCGAAACGGCTTTTATGTCTTCACTGATGTTTTAGGAGATCAAGAACTCGAAGAAATCGAAGCTGATGTGGCAGCGATGCTTGAAAGATCACCTGTCAGTAAAGACGCGGAGGTCGACAAACACGGCAATCCAGCTTTAGGCGCAGGTCTTAAGGCCAGAAACATCAGCTGGGTTCGCCCTCTTTCAGACCCGCTAGGTGGAACTGATGCTTCTTACGGTCGTCATGAAGCAAAAATGAATGAGCCTGCTCCACCTGTCGAGGCACCAGATTATGTTGTTCAATTATTTCTAGGTTCACTTCAGTTTTCTGACGCATGTCTGCGCCTTTACGGGCACCCTGAACTGCTTAGAGTCGCTGAAGCGGTCAACGGGCCCGATTTCACACCCTTTAACGAAGCTGTGTGGGTCAAACAGCCGGGCCTAGGTGGTTCAGTCGCTTGGCATCAAGATGGTTGGACTCATTGGGACAGTCCTGAACTAGATGACCACACTCATGGATTCAATTTCATGGCCCAGCTATACGGTTGCGATGCAACAAACGGTCTCTGGGTTGTCCCAGGCTCAAACCGTATGGGGAAAGTCAACATAAAGAAAATGGTCGAGGAGGCTGGTTCAGATCGACTTCCTGAAGCTGTGCCGATGATTTGCGGTCCGGGAGATGTGGCCATGACAAGTCGCCAGGCGATTCATGGCTCTTTCGCCAACACCAGTTCAAAAGTCCGGGTGACCATTAACTTCGGATTTCATCGCCGATCCTCGGTTCTCGGCATACGAAGCGGGGGTGTACATAATCCCGTCTCTGAGTACAACGAGGAATACATCTTTGAACGCTCAAAGGCCATTGCCTGGGGAATCGATGCTCGTTCGCAGCATTTCCCGAACGAGGATCGCTATGTTTACGAACCGTTCAGAGGCCTTGAAGAACAATTCATTTGGAGCGACGAAACAAAATCTTATTTGCGTGATTACAACTTGCGAGACATAGGGATCTGATGTGAGCGTGCTCAAGTACCAACTGGAAGGGCACGTCGGGTTACTGACCCTGAACCGTCCTGAGTCTCGGAATTCACTGAATCCAGAACTCATAGTGAGGCTCGGGGAAACCTGGGAAGAGATCAAGGAAGACCCGAATGTTCGGGTTGTGGTAATTACAGGAGCAGGTGATTCGACTTTTTGTTCTGGCTTCGATCTGGGCACCACGATCCCGCTTATTACAGGAATCAAAGAGCCAGCAGATGATTTTGAGGAAGCAATAAAGGCCGATCGGGATCTGTTGCGGAGAGCAACTCTCGTTGGCCACGACATCGGCAAACCGATCATTGCTGCGGTCAACGGACACGCCATAGCTGGCGGCATGGAGTTATTGCTCGCTTGTGACCTTCGGGTGGTAGCTCAGGGAGTAAAGCTAGGTCTGTCTGAGGTTGCCTTAGGGCTCATTCCCGGTATGGGTGGTACTGCCTTACTGCGTCGACACCTGCCAGGTGCCTTGGCAATGGAAATGCTGCTTTGCGCAAAGCCGATCATCAGTGATGATCTAGCCGGCTCAGGATTATTTAACCGCCTAGTCCCAACATCGGAGATTTTGCCTACGGCGTTAGAGATTGCTCAAACTGTCGCGTCGAATGCTCCATTGGCCGTTCAAGCAGCTCGGCAAGTCGTCCGACAGTCAGCTGATCTTGAGGAGTCGAAAGCTCTGCTCCTCGAAACTGAGATCGGACAAGCGTTGGCGCAAACCGAAGACGCTGCCGAAGGACCACTCGCCTTTATGGAGAAACGGCCTCCTGAGTTTCACGGACGCTAATTGTCAACCGGTCGGCAACCACACCGATTGGCAGCATCTGCTGACTACTGTCCACTGACCATCTGGGTTTGAAATCCCATTTAGCTGATCTCGGGCAATTCGAGAATGTGAGCTTCTTCCACGCAGGTCTTTCGGTAACGAAACATCTCCTTCGCCCCATCTGCGTTAGGCAAGTCGAGAAACGCTTTATGGCTCGGGTACCACACAGCTAGCAATTCGTGAAAACCTTCAAGGTTGCCAACAACGGACCCCTGAACTTCCGCTCGCCATAGAACAGAACCGCCGATTGCTTCGACGGAATGGGTTATGGCCTCCATATATGAGATGTAGCTTTGCCCGGCTGGGAAGTTAACTTCGGGACGATACCGGTTGATGTTCAACATCACTAACGGCTTATCCTCCGACGCTTCAGCTAACTTTTTCAGTCTTGCAATCTGTTGTTTCGTGGAGGTGTTGTCGCGGTCCATGGCCGCACGCTACTGCGAACAAACCAGTTCTGAGAGCAACGGCACCTACGCTTGAGAGATATCTGTTTAAGGAAAAGGCACAGTGCGATGACACCTTTGGAATACTTTGGCGCTTCTTTCCACGATGATGCGTGGCACCTCCAATTACCCACTGACATTCACGGTGCCTTCGGAGGGGTTACTGGAGGAGCTTTAGCCGCCGCTTCTATTGCACTGGGGCGAACAGTCGAACCTGGACGTGTTACAGCGGGCATCGATATTCATTTCCTCCGCGGTTTATCAACCCCCCAAGCAACAGTTCAAGTGACAACCCTGTCGTCTGGTCGAAGCCTCACAATTCTTCGAGTCGAATTCAGCGATGCGTCCGGAAAACCGACAACTGAAGCACGCGTTGCCTTCGCCGCCCCAGAAACCCTGCGAACCGACATCGAGGCAACTAACCATGACGACGGGCTTTTAGGACCGCCATCATCAGACTTGTCGGCAAGCGCTAAACCTTGGCGCAAACCAGAGGGCGTTGAAGTTCCCATCATCGATACCGCTCAACCAAGGGCTGCTCGCGTCGGCGGCTCGATTGCAACCCTCATCACGATTCCGTGGGACGTAGCTGACGACGGCAGCGAAGGCTCATGCCTAGCAGCTGACCTTTCAGTCGGCCCTCCTGTCGATGCGGCTATCCCCAAGGGCACCTGGGTTCCGCACCCCAACCCTGATTTATCGCTTCGATTTTGCGGACCTGTGACTGATGACAGTCTCGTTGCTATCGCGATATGTCGCGAAATTTCTGGGGGACTTGCGTCTGTTGAAACAGAAGTCTGGCAAGAGCAGTCCCTAGTGGCCAAAGGAATCTCAACAAGTCTGTTGTTAGCTAAATCCTGAAGCTCGACTACTGAGTCAATCATTAGACACCTGAATGCCTTAGGATCGAGCTTGTAGTGTCGTGGAGGCTTCAGAGGAGGACCCGCTATGAAGTTCGGGATGTTGTACGAGTTGCAACTACCAAAACCTTGGGACGAAGAAGCAGAGTTGCGTCTCATTGAAGAAGCAACCGAGCAGATCGTTTTAGCTGACAAGATTGGTATCGATCATGCGTGGGCAGTGGAGCATCATTTCCTTGAGGAATATTCCCACTGCTCTGCTTCGGACGTGTTTCTTGCGTCTCTAGCAGCGAAAACCGAGCGCATCCGAATTGGCTTAGGCATTCGACAAGTAATTCCGAATTACAACCATCCATCTCGCACCGCCGAAACAGTCGCAATGCTGGACCTGATATCAAGAGGACGGGTCGAATTCGGTATCGGAGAAGGAGCAACTCGCCTAGAGCTTCGAGGCTATGAAATCAACGCCAAACGCAAGCGAGAACTCTCCCTAGAGGCCGCCGAGCAAGTGGCAAACATGATGGTGATGGAACCCTATCCGGGTTTCGAGGGCGAAGGTTTCTCAATGCCGTGTCGCAACGTTGTGCCCAAACCGATGCAAAAGCCTCATCCTCCTATGTGGATCGCGTGCACGAACCGGTCCACTATTGAGGTCGCAGCTCGAAACGGTTTAGGGGCACTCGCATTTAGTTTCGTTGACCCCGATGAAGCGACAACCTGGGCGAACACCTACTACGACATCATCAAAAGCGAAGAATGCGTGCCACTGGGGCACACCGTGAACGCCAATTTGGCGATGGTGGCCGGCTTTAGCCTCCACAAGGATGCTCAGGAAGCAATGCGTCGCGGTATCGACGGCTTCCAGTTCTTTAGGTACGCAGTTAATGCCCTTGTGGCCAACGAAACGCGGCCAGGTCGCAGCAACCTATGGGGAGAGTACGAAGAGCTCAGAGGACCTGACTTGCCGACTATCGGTGCCCCCGGTATCGGAACTCCTGAGGACTACACAGCTTTAGTGAAGCAATTCGAGTCAGCTGGTGTTGATCAGGTGATCTTCTTGCAGCAAGGTGGCAAGAATCGGCATCAAGACATTTGCGAAAGTCTTGAACTGTTCGGCGAAGAGGTTCTTCCTCATTTTGCTCCTCATAGGGATCAACGCGTCGCAGACAAGGACGCCGAACTGGCTCCCTTCATCGAAGCTGCGCTCGAGAGAAAGCAGTGGATGGCCCCACTCGGTGATGACGAAATTCCTATTGTCCCGCCATCTCAGGCACGAGAGTCGTTCTACGTAAAGTCTTGATAACTAGTCGGATTTCAGCATCTTCGAGAGAAAACTGTTGATATCGGACCGGGCCTGTTTCGCGACCGCGGTTTGAGCTGCGAAACCGTCAAATCCGTGCGGAGCGCCGGGGTAAACGTGAAGCTCTACAGGCACACCAGCATGATTGAGTCTTTTCGCATATTCGATGTCTTCGTCCGCGAATCCGTCAAGGCTTCCCGTCATGACGAAAGCAGGCGGCAGATTACTTAGGTCGGCCTCCCTCGCCGGGGCGGCATGGCTGGGAACGGCATCGGTTCCGAACAATTCACCAAGGTAGGAACTCCACCCGAAATAATTTGATTCCGGGTCCCATATCGGGACCTGCCATCCAGCGGTTGTGGTGGCTCTGGTGTCATCAATCATTGGATAAATGAGGAGCTGATAGTCAATCTCGAATTCACCCCGGTCACGAACGAGCAAGGCAAGCGCAGCTGCCATGCCGCCGCCCGCACTGGGACCCCCGATGCCAATTCGGTTCACGTCGACCCCGACTGACTCCCCGTGTTCTTTCAACCACTTCAGTCCTGCATAGGAATCCTCAAGACCACTTGGATAGGGATGCTCAGGAGCCAAGCGGTACTGCACAACTGCTCCCACGAGACCGAAACGTGGACACCACCGGTCGAAACGATCATCGTCTTGTTCAGGGCTACCCAATACGTACCCGCCGCCATGAGTCCAGTACAGCGCCGGTTTCAATTCTTCAGAGTTCTTGGTGTTATGGACCCTGACTCGTACTTCATCACCGTTAGGTCCCGGAACAAAGTGGTCGACGCGTTCGACCTCGTCAGAAAGCTTGACTCCTTCATTGCGCAGAAGCCGCGAGCTACGCGCTTTGTGGAGTGTCTCAGAATTGACGGTTCCCAGGGTGGGTTGGGCTTCGAGAGCCCTCTCCACCTCTGGGTCATAATATGGTTGCGAAGTCATACGTGGCACCGTAGAGCAAGCTGAAGCGACTTCGCTCAACTATGCGAATGCTTCATACACGATGTTGGTTGGAGTTTCTGAAATACGCTGAAAGTTGCCGTATCCAGCCTCATCAAAGACTGCTCGCATTCCAGGTTCGCCTGCTTGGGCTCCCATTCCTCGGCCTACTTCCTGGGACAAAGAACAAGGCGTGCAAAAGAAACTGGAGAAGCCGTAGAAGGCGCCTCCTAGACCTGCATGGTTCTCCTGTCGTGAATCAAAAGCAAACGGCTCTATGAGCATGACCGAGCCATTCTCTCCTAACTGAGATTTCGCGTGCGTGGCAATTCCAACGGGGTCTCCCATGTCATGCATGCAATCGAAAAAGCAGACTAGGTCGTAACTTCCTTGGTAACTGGTGGCGCTTTCCACCTCAAAGCGAACATTAGAAAGGCCTTGCTCCTCGGCAGCGGCCTTAGCCATCTCAATAGATGGCCCATGGAAATCAATTCCAACAAATGTGCTCTCAGGAAACGCCGCGGCCATAGTCAACGTAGATAGGCCAGCGCCGCATCCCACATCAGCAACAACAGCGCCGCTTTTGATTCTCTCTTCGCCACCCTCTAGGGCCGGAATAAACTCCTGCACCAAGTGGTGTTCATAGCACGGCCGAAAGAACTCAAGGGTCCCATCGAACAGGCACGGGTGATGATCGCCCCAAGGCACTCCACCATCGCCGCGAAAGGCAGCTTCGACTTGGTCTAACCCCACATACATAGCCCGAACCGCGCCCAGGCCACCGGCTAACCAAGCCGGCGAGTGCTGTTCTGCCATAACCATTGCTCCCGCATCGCTCAGTGCGTATGTGTCGACTTCCGCGTCGTATGTCAGCACTCCCGCCGAAGCCTGTTGATCAAGTAGCTCTCGGGTCAATCGCTCATTGGTTCCAGCTGCCTGGGATAGATCGCCGGCACTCATTCCTCCACTTCCAGCTAAATGGCCGTAAAAGCCGAGTTTGTGAGCCAAGTCGCTACAAATAACAGTGGCCGCACCAACCATGTGACCCAACATGTTGCCTGCGTACTCCTGGATTTCTTCCATATTCATGTCTGTTGACACTTTCGTCACCTTCCAATGAGAATTTAAATTTTTCTGAGATCAATCATTCGATCTTTGCTGAACACTCAGTTAAGCCTAAAGCCGCTACTACATGCCGGAAAAACGATGCAGCAATCTGCGGCTCATCGCAATTTGGTCGCGGTCTAGCTTGTTGGACGCCCTACTAAAGGAGTTATCAATGCTTGACGATTTGGGAGCAATTGCACAAATAATTGAGGGTGCTCTTTTGCCCCTCTCACTTATTTATTTAGCCAGAGAAGCTCAACTAAACGTAAAGCTCACAAAAGCCCAATTCAGCCATACCCTCACTAACCGACTTTATGAGCGTTACCTGTCATCGACCCAGAACGAAGAATTTGTTTCGTTTCTGGCTAAAGACTTTTCGTCACAGAACCTCACAAACGAAGACCAGTGGCGAGTCACGTTATGGACGAACACGATGCTGGTCGACTTATTCGATACCTACGAACAACAAGAAAATGGGTTAGCTACCCAAGACCAACTAGATATGCGAGTGAACTTACTCAAGCTGGGACTGATGCAAAGCCCGGGAGCAAAGGCGGCCTGGTCACTATGGAAGCCCGCAAGAGACACTGAATTTGTTGACTGGTTCGAAACAGAAATCTACGGAGGTCCGTTGACCGAAGACTCGAACGATCACACCGCATCACTCAATATGAGGCGTTAGTAGTTTACGCCTCACTGATTACTGTCGAAAGCTAAGTTATGAGCATGGAGGGGACTGCTAAAGGACGTGCACCCGGGCCTACCGTCCAAGAAGTCCTCCTCGATGATGCTATCGCTCCACCGGAGGTGCTCCTTCGCGAATACCCGCCAGAATTTAGCGACAATAAAGAGATAGCCGTAGACCGGTACCTCACTCAAGAGTGGCATGACTTAGAAGTTGAACATGTCTGGCGCAAGGTCTGGCAAATGGCCTGTCGGACAGAAGAATTGACAGCGGTCGGAGACCACATTGTTTACGAGATCGCCACCGAGTCAGTAATCGTCGTCCGAACCGGCGAAGGCCTCCACGACATCACTGCCTACATAAATTCGTGTCTTCACAGAGGGACCCAGTTGCGGAGCGAGGGTGGCAACATTCAGAGATTCAGATGTCCGTTTCATGGATTTACCTGGGATCTGCAAGGCAAGCTCGTACATATACCAAATAGTTGGGACTTCCCGGATATCAAACCCGACGAGTTCTGTCTTCCAACTGCCCAGATTGCGTTCTGGGGCGGATTTGTTTTCATCAACCTTGACGATGAATGTGAGCCATTCGAAAGCTACATCGAAGTACTCGACGATGAATTCCGAGACTTTCCTTTGGATAATCGCTGGAAAGCAGCTCACATAGAGAAGGTGATGCCCTGCAATTGGAAGCTGGCACTGGAAGCCTTCATCGAGAGTTACCACATTGGTGTCACCCACCCCCAGACAGCTGCGTACGTCGCCGACGCGAACACTCAATACGACATTTTTCCTGGCTCACGCCACGTCAACAGAATGATCACTCTGGAAGGAACACCAAGTCCCAACCTCGGAGATGTTCCAGCGGAGGAAACGATCCGCAAAATGCAACGTGATGTGCCTTTCCACGGAGGCGACCCCATAGTTCCTCAAACAGGTGACCGAGTCCGAGATCTTCTCGCCGACCGCGCTAGAGAGAAACTTGGTGCGTCTTCTCAGGCTGATATGTCCATGCTCTCAACCTCTGAAGTGCTCGATGCCATCGAGTACTTCCTCTTCCCAAATCTTGTGCCTTGGGGAGGACAAGGTGTCCCGATCTGTTACCGCTTCAGACCCAACGGCAACGATCCACACACTTCGATCATGGAGATCATGTTGCTATTCGCGAAACCTGACGAAGGATCTCCGCCACCGCCCTCCCCCGTAACGAAACTTGGTCTCCACGACTCCTGGAGCGAAGCCGAGGCGCTGGGAGGGGCAGGCATGGTGGTTGATCAGGACACCGACAATCTGATTCGAATTCAAAAAGGTTTACAAACCAACAAACGAGGAACGGTGACGTTGGCGGCTTACCAAGAAAGTCGTATCCGTCACTTTCACGAAACGCTCGACCATTACCTAACAGTCCCAAAGTAGCCTCCCGTTGATGAACGAAATAGAGCCGATTAGACAGCTGGTTCACACCTATTGTGATCGAGTTTGCACCAATGATCAGAGGGGGTGGCTTGAACTTTGGACTAGCGACGGCCTATGGGATATCGGTCGTGGACCTGTGCGAGGCCACGAGGAGCTGCGGGCAGCAATGCAAAAATCGATGTCGCTCTTCGAAGCCGTAAATCAGCTGACCTTCAATGGGACCGCGACCATAACTGACGATACGGGTGAAGGCCGTTGGTACATGTGTGAGTTCGCGAAGGCTAAATCAGGTAAAGCATTGTTTTATCTTGCTCATTACGACGACACCTACCGAAGGGACAACGACGGTTGGAAATTTTCCAGCAGGAAGTTGACTTGGTTGTATCAGGGACCACCAGATCTCAGTGGAGCTTTTGGACCCCCACCTGGCTACACCGTTTAGGTATTTAATCGATGCGAAGCCTGTACCTCGTCGCCGGAACCACTATGGCTGGAGTCTCTTCAGTTTTTGCACTCCTCGCAGAAATCCACAACGAATACGGCATCGCCGAACGCAATCTCGGTTGGATTGCTGGATCAGCGTTTATCGGTGCACTCGTTACCCAGTTGTGGCTTTCTAGATACGCCGACCGAGGCTACGGGGGGCTACTAATGCGCGCCGGAGTCGCTGCATCTGCAATAGGTCTCCTGTGGTTCGGTCTGGCCGATCAACTCTGGCAATTTGTGATTGCACGCTTGGTTCTTGGAGCCGGAGTGGGGATGATTGTGCCCGCAAGCCGCCGTTACATAATCGTCAATGCAGGTGATGATCAAGGTCGCCAACTGGGTGCCTTTTACGGCGCATACATAGCAGGATTCGTCTTCGGGCCACCTTTAGCAGGCGCCCTCACAGTGGCTTTCAACGTCAAGACGCCGTTCATAATCTTCGGAGCTTTGACGGCAGCAACTTACGCTTCGGTTTACAGGCTCGTGATACCTGCAGCCAAAAATCTGCTCCGTGACGACAAGTGGGTCTTGCGGCGTCTGATCCGCGTCCGTGAAATGGTCGCTGCGCTCTTAGTTGTTGTTTCGTTTAGGTACTCGATC
>NTLA01000017.1 GCA_002457435.1 Acidimicrobiales bacterium MED-G01
ACCATGATGACCATGATGACCATGATGACCATGATGACCATGATGACCATGATGACCATGATGACCATGATGACCATTGATACCTTGATCTAAGAATGGATTTCGTAACGGAGGCTTTTGAGCCGGCCTTTATGCAGCGGGCGTTGCTAGGAAGCCTGCTTGCTGTAGTGGCAACCTCGTTGGTTGGCACGTGGGTAGTTCTGCGCGGCCTCGCGTTTCTGGGTGACGCTCTGGCCCACGGAGTTATTCCAGGAATCGCCGTGGCCCTTCTTTGGGGTTTCAATCCTTTGATCGGAGCATTCATAGCTGCAATCGTGATGAGCGGGCTCGTAACTTTCGTTTCCAATAGAACGGTCATGCGAGACGACACGGCAATCGGCTTGTTGTTCGTGGGAATGCTCTCTCTAGGCGTGGTGATTGTCTCACGGGCAGGGTCATTTGCAACTGATGTCACGTCAATACTCTTTGGTGACGCGCTGGGAGTGTCAGACGCTGATATCAGGAATCAATTTATCGCCGCCGCTTTCGTCGCTATTTGCACCGTCTTGCTTTATCGACCATTTCTTGCTTTGACTTTCAACGAGATCAAAGCTGAAACCCTTGGCATGCGACCAAAGTTGGCCCAGGCCGCCCTACTAGCGCTTTTGGCGCTCAGCATTGTCGTGAGTTTCCAGACGATCGGCACTCTTCTCGTCTTTGGACTTGTTGTTGCTCCCCCAGCAACGGCCGCTCTTCTGGTCAGCCGAGTGACAATGATTATGTTGGTCTCGATGCTTTTAGGAGCATTAGCGGTATTCGCGGGTCTTTTGCTGAGTTTCCATTATGGAACGGCGGGCGGAGCAACTATTGCGGGGCTCTCCGTCCTAGAGTTTTTCTTGGTTCTCCTTGGGCGTTCGATCACCAATTTTTTGAGGCCGCGCAGTAAGAGCTCTCTCAAATAATCCGGGTGTCTCTCTTGAGACTGGGCCCTTCACATCGTTGGCTTCACAAAAGTAAGACCTGCTCATGTCGTTCAATCTCATGTGCCGTATCGCCCACCCTCTAAGGTATGAACGCTTCGGCTTGCGGTGCCGGGTTCGTTTGGAACCGGCGTAACTGAGGCAGAGGGAGGTAGTGCTGTGGCGGAAGATAAATCAGGAAAAGCCCATGCTCAATGGATTTCGAGAGTGGTCGAAGACGCCCTGGAACCTGAACTTCCCATTTTGGACCCCCATCATCACTTGTGGCTTGACGAGGGTCATACCGGATGGCCGTACACGCTCGATGACTTACACGCGGACACCGGGAGCGGCCACAACGTCGTGGGCACCGTGTTTCTCGAATGCCACGCCGAGTATCGAAAAGACGGCCCAGTCCACCTCCGACCGGTAGGGGAGACTGAGTTCGTCATCGACCTTGCTGAGGAAAGCGCTGTATCAGGTGGCGCGGAGATCAAGGCGATTCAAGGCAACGCAGATGTTTCATTAGGAGCCGCTGTCGAGGAAGTTCTGGAGGCTCACGAAACGGCCGGAAGGGGACGCTTTCGTGGAGTTCGATACATCACGGCTCAGGATGATCATCCGCCTTTAGCAATGGGCAGGAGCGCTTCCATGAATGACCCGTCGTACCTTGACGGGGTTCGGCGCGTCGGTGAGTTGGGCTACACCTATGACGCGATGGTGTATCACCCACAGTTATCGGAGATCGTTGATGTAGCCCGCGCATGTCCAGATACACCCATCGTCCTTGATCATCTGGGTGGGATTCTGGGAACGGGTCCTTACAAGGATCAACGACCAGAAATTCTTGAATACTGGAAAGCCCAAATGGCCGATCTTGCGTCTTGTGGAAACGTCTTCTTGAAACTGGGTGGTATCGGAATGCCGATGATGGGGTTTCGATGGGACAAGCGCGACCGCCCTGCAAGTTCGGTGGAACTAGCCGACGCGTGGAGCAGTCCAATCCAGTATGCGATTGAGGTCTTCGGGGCAGATCGCTGCATGTTCGAATCTAATTTCCCTGTCGATAAGCGCGGCGCTGGTTACGTACCGTTGTGGAACAGTTTCAAACTCATAGCGGCGGGTTGTTCGAATGATGAGAAGCGAGACTTGTTCCACGACACGGCGGCCCGGGCGTACCAACTACCGCTAGTTGGACAAGCTTGATGCGGACCGCATTCACTCAAGGCCGCATGAATCTGCGGCCTTGAGTGAAGAGAACCTAATGACCCGGTCGTGCATGTCTCGATAGGTCACTAGTTACCTGGCGCAACTAGGTGGGTTTACGGGAGTAGTACTTCGTTGATTACGTGTATTACTCCGTTGGAGGCCTCAATGTCGGCTGTGACGACATTTGCAGAGTTGATTGAGACTGTCCCCATGTCTTCGTTGACGGTGACCTCTGCGCCGTTAACAGTTGCAACGTTCAGGTCGCTGGCACCTATGAGATCTGAACTCATTACTTTGCCTGGAATTACGTGGTACGTGAGCACAGCGGTGAGGGTCTCGGTGTCCGCCAGAAGTTGTTCAGCCGTCAGTCCGAGGGCTGCCAAGGCATTAGCGAATGCTTCTTCTGTGGGAGCGAATACTGTGAATGGGCCGTCACCCTGCAAGGTCTCGACCAATCCAGCTGCCTGGACCGCTGCCACGAGAGTGGGGAATTGGCCCGCTGAAACTGCTACATCGATGATGTCGCCAGCTACCTCTTCACTCGCCACATCCTCTTCGGGTGGCGCAGCGTCCTGCGTGTCGCTGCCGCAGCTGGCCAGCAGCAAAACAGCCACAACTAGGCCTGTCAAAGCAGTTTTAAACGATTTCATGATTCCTCCATAGTATTTAGTACTAAATACTATGGGAGAAGCGATCTGATACCTCACTACATTTTGATAAACCCCGAGTGATCAGCTTTAGCCTCGGTTGGGTTGAAAGGAACTACCCTCGCTAGCCGCCCGTCGCGGGGAATTCTGGTCAAATAAATATCAGGGGTTGCAGCTACGTTGTCTTGACAATTCGCATTGGCCAGTGAGGATTATTGCCGGTCCACAGGCGTCAGATCTGATCTATGTTGACGTGACTGCGAACCCTTGCTCGTCCCAGGCCTCGGTGCCACCTGTAATGCTTCGAACGTTTTGGTAGCCGAGACTGTTAAGAAATAAGACCCCGGACAGTGAAAGGTTCCCGCGTTCGCACACGCTGAGCAGTGGCGCGTCGCGATTCTCCGGAAGAAACGGGGCAAGTTCGGCGAGGTCATTAAGGGGCATATTGATTGCCCCGGGAATGTGTCGCTGACGGTGGGCGTCGGGTTCGCGCACGTCAATCACCAGGGGCCTGTGTTGTTGCCAGAAGTCGTGAGCAGCGTCTACATCCACTGTCAGATTGGAGTTGATTCTTGCGTTTTCGATCATCGAATCCAGCAACTGCTCGCGTTTGGTGCCCGAGGCGGGTGCTGTTCCAAGCCCGGCAACGTTGCTGAGAACTGACGACGCGTACTTGAAGATGCTGTCCGGGAAAATCACCACTACAACGTTGCCTGGTTCGTCTGGTACCGACGCCAAGGCCCCAGCTAGCGCCATACCCGAACTCGGCCCCGCGATGAGACTCTCTTCTTGGTTGATTCGCTGGCACATCTCGAATGCCAGCTTGTTCTCAACCTCGACTAGTCCGTCGTATTTGTCTGGTGTGAAGAATTCGGTCTGACTCAGTTGGGTGAGGCTGCGCACCCCGGGAATGTCGTGACCTGCGGGCGGGTGCACGCCGATTATCTGCACATCAGGTTCCTGCTCTTTCAAGAAGCTTCCCGAACCATTGATGGTCCCACAAGTACCTAGACCTGCAACGAAGTGGGTTACAAGACCGGCAGTTTGATGCCAAACCTCGGGCCCGGTGGTGCGATAGTGCGCATCTGGGTTGGCTCCATTCGCGTACTGGTTCAACATTTCGAATTCTGGCTGGTTCCCGATTTCGTCAGCCCTCGCAATGGCACCTTCGGGTGCCCCTGGAGCTGGACATAGAGTGTCTTCGAGCTCGATAACATCGACCCCCGCTAGACGCAGAATCGTGCGCTTCTCTACCGGGATCTGGTTCGACAGGGGAGTGGTCAGCGAATAACCCTTAGCGTTGGAGACCATCGCGAGAGCGAGACCCGTGTTGCCTGAGGTCGGTTCGACCAGTTTCTGGGCTGAACCTATCCGTCCGGATTCTTCGGCATCACGCACCATGTTCGAAGCGACTCGGTCTTTGACAGCGCCAAAGGGGTTGTACCACTCGAGCTTGGCGTACACCTCGGTGTGTTCAAAGGGAACTAGACGCGACAATCGGACCAATGGGGTTGGATTATCGACGTCTGAAAGTAAATCAAGAACTGAGTCGTAAACGCGACGCGAGCTGTCATGCACGTTCAATACCTCCGTTTATCCAGATGCAAAAGACCTACATACGAACGGTCCCTCTTTCGGTCACTGTAGCCAGAATTAAATTTTAACAGCCGCGTCTTTTGCAAAAAAGATGCACACTGCCAAGGAAAGCACGTTAATTGCCTAGTTTATGCTCTAAATAACTTATTTCTTAGAATAATTTTGTTCGCGATAGTGCCGATCGGTTTTGTGAAACGGATGAGGTGGCTAGGCCACGCCCTCTCACTGTTCAGGTCTCTAGGAAGTCTCGACGAAGCCGTGCTCGCGTGGGTATTCGTGTTGCAGCCCCGCTTAGGCAAGGAGTTCGTCGCGTCGCCTGGCAAGAATCTGCTGGATGGAGTCGTGATCTCCGACACAGCGGATCACTAGATGCTGGGCGCCACCCTTTACGAAGGCGCGAATGAAATCGATTACTTGGTCTTCGGTACCGCCTTTGCACGCTTGGAATTTTCGCATAGCGGGTGCGGGGGCGCTGTAGTAATCCTCGAGGTATGTGTCGATGGCTGCCTCGGCGTCGACGCTATCGTCCATAATCGACACGGTCAGGTAGATCGCTGTGGTGAGGTCTTCAAGGTTGCGACCCGCTGCAGTGGCTGCTGCCCGAAACTCTTCATTTCGTTGAGAAAAGGTTGCTGCATCTGGACCGATGGGGAACCAACCGTCGTGGTGTCTGGCGGTGCGTTCAATACCAGCGCTGACTGTCGCCGCGCTCCAGATCGGTGGACCACCTTTGCGATATGGGACTGGAGCGAGCGTGGCTGCGTCGACTGGCCAACGTCCGTCCCACGAGACCGGTTTACCGCTCCACAGGGCGCGACACAGCCTGATCCCTTCCATGTACCGCCCCACCCGACGTTCGAACGGAACTCCGGCGGCGGCGAACTCATGGCGCACAGCGGGCGTATCAGGAGCGATTCCGGCGCCAACGATCAACCGTCCTTCGGAGATCTGGTCAACGGTCGCAAGTTGTTGGGCCAGCACGACCGGGTTACGTAGCGCTGGAAGCAAGACGGCTGTGCCTACCTCAACGTTGGGCACAGCGCCAGCCACGCCGGCGAGGAGGGTGATCGGATCGTGTCGTGGACGGGCCAACAGTGAATCGCCTGCCCAAATTGAGTCAAAGCCGAGGTCAGCAGCTTGCTTTGCCGCATCGATCATCGGACGAACTGAGGGGCTTGACTGCATGATCTTCTCGCGTGTGGGCAATAAATATCCGAGCTTCACTGTCATGGTCTGATTCTCCCAGATGAATATGGTGACTGCATAGCCTGCCCCGGTTCTCAGCGTGAGTTCTGTGTTGCCCATCCCTGAACGGCGGAGATCGTTGACCCATCGCTGCTTGGTGACAATTTAGAGAGATGCCACCGATACTTGTCGCGACCTAATTACCGGTGACGTCCGTGTCCATGCGTCCGGTAGTGGGCAAGCCACGCTGTTCGATCGCCCGATGTCGCGCCGTGATCGATTCAATGATGTTGGGGTCGGTAAAAATATAAAACTCGTCGTTGATTACTGCACTGTGAACAATTTCGGCCACTTCGTGAGCTGGACGGCCCGACGCGATGACGTCCCACATAGCCGAGGTGACCGATTCGGTGTGTTCCGTCACCACAGGTGTGGGCACTGTTTGGAAACGTTCGGGGCGGTGAGCCTCATCATGCATGATGTTTGTGGCCACTGCGCCGGGACACAATACTGAAACGCTGATATCAGGGGCCCGTTGCGAGAAATCGTGGAATTGACACTCAGAGAGCGCGACCACTGCGTGTTTTGCTGCGTAATAGGCAGCGCTGATGACGGCTCCCGAGGTGAGCCCTGATTGGGAGGCGGTATTGACGATGTGACCGTCTCCATATGAAAGGAGATGCGGGACAAACGTGCGAATTCCGTGAATAACTCCCCAAAGATCGACGTCGAGTACCCATTGCCAATCCTGGATGGTCAGTTCGTGCGGAGCGTGACCCGGAGGCCCAGCAACACCGGCATTGTTGCAGACCAGATGGGCTCGGTCGAAGTGATCAATGGTGAAGGCGAGCAGATCTTCGACTTCTGACGCTGCGGTGACATCGATAGGTAAACCCACTGCCGGTCCAACTTGGGAGATTTCGGTGATGGCGGCATCGAGTGCTACCTCATCGATGTCTGCGAGCACGACGTTCATCCCCGCTTCCGCCCACCGCTTCGCCATGGCTCTGCCAATACCGCTCCCCGCTCCTGTAACAACTGCAGTTTTTCCGGCCAAATCTTTCACGACGTCCCCCTTAAGGTGGGATCAACAAATCGAAACCCGTGGCGCTAGGCACCCATGCGAAATCAGTGCGTCAGGCCTTTCCAGGCTGACCTCAACCCAGGCATATTCTTTCACTTGCACGAACCAACCGGTGCCAAGCCGACTCGGAGCTTTGAACTGCGATGATGCTGCAGGTCTTCCGTTAGGTTGTGGTCATGAACAAACCAGTTGTGCTCGTTCACGGTGCCTGGCATGGGCCGTGGTGTTGGGAGCACGTGACCCCCTACTTAGATGCAGCGAACATTCACTGGGTAGCACCGGACTTACCGAGCGTCGTAGATGCTTCCACGGGAGCAAACCAAACTGAAGACAACGCAGCGGTTCGAGATGCTCTTGACGGATTACCTGGAAGCGAGAACGCGATTTTGCTTGGTCATTCGCGAGGGGGCACGGTGATAACCGAAGCCGGAACTCATGACCGAGTCGGCCACCTGGTATATCTCACAGCTTTCCTTGGATTAGAGAATGAGGACACCACCCCATATAGATCCGACGATCTAAATCGGTGTTTAGAAGTTCATGATGATGGAACTATCACCGTTAAACCCGAATTAGGGAAAGCAGTCTTTTATAACGAACATGATGAGCAGGACTTCGGGTGGGCGGCCAGGCAGTTACGTCCCCAAAGTTTGAAGCCGTTCGAGGGCAAATCAGAATTAGCTTGGCAAACGAAACCCTCAACGTATGTGGTTTGCCGTTACGACAATGCGTTACCGGTCGCTGGCCAACGCAAAATGGCTGCCCGAGCTACCCAGTCAATTGAATGGGACACAGACCATTCACCGTTTGTTTACCGCCCCGAACTTGTAGCGACGTTGCTCGTTGGTTTGAGTGTCAGCAGCTAGTTGTCTGTCGCAAAGTTGAAACCACTGGCTCCGCAGGTTGCCGCACACCTAATAGAGCTCGTTGCCCTCTTGCCACGATCCGAACCGTGCTTCCATTTGAGCCACGGTCTCATCGGAGATCGTTTGGTCGCCTAAACACTCCGCATAGCTGGCCAGACCATCAATATCGGGCCAGTCACCAGGGGACCATAACTTCGACCGGATTACCGATTTCCCGCAATGAAACATCACCTCACCGATCGTTACGACCAACGCGAGAATGGGTAGACGCCGACCGATCGCCATTGCGGCCAACAGATCAGGATCAGTGACGATCTGGCCAGTACCGCTCACCCTCAACACTTCGCCCCTTCCCGGGACGACGAACATCAGACCGATCTGAGGCCGCTCCAACAAGTTGTGCAGAGTGTCGAGTCGGCGGTTACCAGGCCGATCAGGAATAGCCAACGTTTCATCGTCGAGGATTTGAACGAATCCGGGAGGGTCACCCTTGGGTGACAAATCCATCTTCCCTAATGAGTCGACGCTGGATACAACGACGAACGGGCTTCGCTCGATCCATCTACGGCAGTGCCCGTCAAGAGATGACAACACTTTGGTTTCCTGAGCTGGCCGGGGAGGCGGAACCAAGCGACGAAGATCGTCCGCGGTTGTTATCAGATGTTGTGAATCGATCATGGATCCATTGTCGCTGCTACTGGGCTCATGTCAATCCCTGCGCCATCAACACAGCGTCCGCTTCAAGAGTGGTCGCGGCCAGCTTCACCCCGTCTTCGCTCTCGGGGCTCTCCCCGATCAACAAGTTCCCACCGCAGCGCACTGCGACCACGCGATCAACCCCGAGGTCTGCCAATGTTCGAGGAATTGCGCCGGGTCCCGATGTAACGAATGGTCATCGTATTCGCAGCGGTGTTCCCATTTGACTAAAACGTGTAGGTGTGAGTGTCGGTGCTGAATGGGGGATGAATGAGTGTTCATCGAGAACAACTACATATCGAAGGGTTGGAAGAACTCGATGTAGATGAACCTGTTGTGATGCTGAATCTGATGCAATTCAGGGATAAATCCTTAGACGGTGAGGGCAGCGGTTGGGATGCGTACCAGAGGTACAGCCGAGGAGTTATCGGACTACTGAAAGCCAACAAAGGAACGATTCTTTGGGCGGGACCTGTGACGACGTTGGCGTTGGGGGATCTGGCAGATGGATCATGGGATTACGTCTCTCTCGTTTTGTACCCTCGACCGGCCGCATTCATCGACATGATGACGTCGCAGGAGTATCACGCCCCCAACGTGCACAGGGAAAACGGAACCGAGCGGCACACGATTATCGCCATGAGTACTGATTACTCAAAATTTTTAGGCGTCCACAATCGAGAGACCTGACAAAAACTTTAAACGAGGGGTGGATTACAGTGAGCATCGTGGAGTCGCTGCTTGTCGTAACTATCGGCCAATCGCCTCGGGAGGATATCCAAACTGAGCTCCGCCAAATTCTGGGAGAGCGACCCATTGAAGTCCGCGGCGCTTTAGACGGGCTATCTAATGATGAAGTAGCTGAATTAGCGCCTAGACGTGCGGCTGATACGTTCCACACCCGCCTGTCCGACGGCACCGAGGTCATGGTCTCTAAGGAGGCAGTCACTGGTCGCTTAACTGAAATACTTGAACAGAGCGACAGCCGCCCAGTACTGGTTGCCTGCACTGGTCAATTTGAAGGATTACCGAACTATCCGAACGCACTATTCCCATCCGCGATTCTGGGACGCATTGTCGAGGCAGTTGCCCCAGCTCGCAGCACCCTGGGTGTACTCGTTCCTCTCGCAGAACAGGTCGAATCGTTAACACAGCAGTGGCAACGCCCTGATCGAGAGGTCGTTGTTGCTGCGGTCAAGCCCGGAGAAGACCCCGGCCAGGCAGCCACAACATTGTCTGATGCAGGTGTAGACCTCGTGGTGCTCGACTGTTTCGGCTATGAAGCTGCACTGTTGAACAGCGTTCGAGAAATTACCGGGGTACCAGTCTTGTCAGCTGTGCGCTGCACAGCCCATGTGGCGTCAGAGATGCTCGGATGACACGTATCTTGGACGCCCAGGACGTCGACGACCTCGCCGTCGGCGCTTGGGTTCTGGGCACCGGTGGAGGCGGAAGCCCTTATCTCAATCACCTCAACATGCAACGTATTGCCGCCGATGGCATGCAGTTCGAACTTATCGACCCTCAAGAATTAGACGACCAGGCAAGGGTCGCTGTGGTGTCAACAATGGGAGCGCCACTGGTAATGCAAGAACGGCTGCAAGACCCACGTGACGTGGCACGAGCCGTGGAGGTGATGGCCGAACACACCGGATCGACTTTTGACGCAGTTATGGCAACCGAAATTGGCGGTTCGAACGCCTTTCAGCCGCTAATGGCCTCAGCACACCTTGAAATACCAATCGTTGACGCAGACGCTATGGGTAGGGCATACCCAGAGGCCCAAATGACGAGCTTCGCTATAGGCGGTCTTCAACCGTGGCCACTAGCACTTGTCGACCCACGCGGTGTGGAAGCAATCGTCACGCAGGTTCCCACATGGAAGTGGATGGAACGTGCCAGTAGGGCCCTAACTATCGAAACAGGTTCGATGGCAGCGACGTGCAAAGCACCGAGAAGCGGAGCAGAGGTCAAGCGTTGGGGAGTGGCGAACTCCATGAGTTTCGCGATACATCTGGGAGCGGAAGTCCGAAAAGCCCGGGTCGGGCACGACGACCCGGTCGCGGCGATATGTTCAGCAGCGGACGGCCAAGTTCTTTTTACGGGCAAGATTGTTGATGTGGATCGTCACACGACGGGTGGTTTTCTGCGTGGGGTCGCGAAGATTTCGGGCCTGGATCAATATTCGGGTTCAGAGGTAGAGCTTGACTTTCAGAACGAATGGCTTGTAGCACGCCTTGAAAATCAGGTCATCGCGACCGTGCCGCATCTCATCTGCCTGCTAGATGCAACATCAGGTGAAGCGATCGGAACCGAGACCGCTCGCTATGGACAACGGGTAGCACTGGTTGGTATTTCTGCGCCACCGCTGTTTCTCAGTTCAACTGCTCTCGAGTACGTCGGCCCTCGTGCGATGGGGTACAACCTCGACCCAGTGGACCCTTGCCCATGAGACGTATCGGTATTGATGTCGGCGGAACTAACACAGACGGCGCTCTACTGGACGGCGAACGAGTGGTCGAGACAATCAAGACACCGACCACCACCGATGTTCTCGGCGGAATTCGAAACGTCCTTGATGGGCTTTCGCATCGAGACATCGGCGCAGTAGTAATTGGTACGACCCAGTTCACCAACGCTGTGGTGCAGCGATCGAACCTGAATCGTGTCGGGTTCCTTCGAATCGGACTCCCAGCAGGCCGCTCATTACCTCCGCTGTCCGGATGGCCATCCGATCTCGCCGAAACAGTTCGCAGTGACATGTTCCTCGTTCGGGGCGGCATTGAATACGACGGCCGTCCTTTCGAAGAACTCGATGAACCGGCGGTGATTGATGCCGCTCGCCAGTTCGCTGACAGCGGTATTGATGCCATCGTCGTAGCAGGCAGCTTTTCGCCAATTGATACCCGGCAGGAAATTCGAGCAGCCGAACTCATTGCAGAACACCATCCAAAAGCTCAAGTCACGGTTTCACATCGGCTTGGCCAACTAGGTCTTCTAGAACGAGAAAACGCAGCGGGTCTCAACGCCTGCCTTATTGAGCTTGCCACATCAGTTATCGCGGCCTTTGGAGCTGCGATAGACCAAGCGGGGCTCGGATCTCAAACGCGTCTGTTTCTAACCCAAAACAACGGCACACTTCTGCAAATTGACGAGGCGGTCAAGTATCCAGTGCTTACCTTCGCATCGGGTCCTACGAATTCCATGAGAGGAGCAGCCGCGCTTGGAGGAGTTGATGATGGACTTGTAGTGGACGTAGGAGGGACCACCGCAGATTTTGGAGCACTGGTATCGGGTTATCCCCGACAAGCGAACGCAGCAGTTGAAGTGGGAGGAGTACGCACCTTATTTCAACTCCCAGATGTTCTTTCAATAGGCCTAGGTGGAGGGAGCAGAATTCACACAAATCCGCTCCGACTGGGTCCCGACAGCGTTGGCCAGCGACTAGTTACAGAAGCACTTGCCTTCGGTGGCTCTGTACCGACGCTCACCGATGCCGCGATAGCGGCGGGATCGCTGCAGGTTGACGGCACCTCTCGTCCCGATCTACCTAACGCCGACGAAGTACTCAACTATGCAGCAAAGATGATTGCCGATGGTGCTGACCGGATGAAACTTTCCTCGCTCGAAGTTCCACTGATCGCCGTGGGCGGTGGGGCTTTTGCAGTGTCCGACGCGATGGTAGGGATCAAAGAGGTAATTCGGCCAGTTCACGGTGACACCGCCAACGCAATCGGGGCTGCGTTAGCTGAAGTGAGCGGAGTGACCGACCGAGTGTTCCATGACATGGGACACGATGCAGCAGTCTCAGAGGCTATTCGGCTTGCCACAGAAGACGCAGTGGCGTCGGGGGCTGATTCAACTCTCGTCGAAGTGATCGAAGTTGAAGATCTGCCACTCGCTTATCTTCCAGGTGATGCCCGGCGCATCCGAGTTCGGGTGGTAGGTCCACTCGAAAGCCTCCACAGTTCTAGCAGTTAGTGTTGATTATGCGATTCGACCAACCTGAACAGCCGAAACGCAGCCTTTCAGAATCCGAAGTGGCGTCACTGAAAGCAGACGGCGTGATTCGTGCCCCCAAAGTGTTGTCTGACAGTTGGGTTGAGCGAATTGCCATGGCTATAGAACACACGCAAGAGTCGCCAAGCAAGCTCGGTGAGGCACTATCTCTTAAGGACCGCGGTTTCACCTCCGATCTGTTCATGTGGTTACAGAGCGACTATTTCAAAGACATAGTGTTCGGTTCGCCGTTAGCAAGGCTGGCGCAGCAGGTTCTTGGCTCGTCGTCGGTGACTCATTGGTATGACCAGTTGTTCTTAAAGGAACCGGGATCCACTGTTCCCACCCCTTGGCACCACGATCTGACTTTTTGGCCAATTGCTGGCGAGCAAATTATCAGTATGTGGATTCCGGTCAACAATGTCACGTCTGAGTCAAGCGGACTCCAATTCGTGAGGGGTTCACACCGGTGGTCGAACCGCTTCAAAGCAATAACTCCGGATTACAACTCTTACATGATTAATCCAGAGCTTGAAGATATGCCTGATATCGACTCCAACCGCGAGCAGTATGAGGTTCTTGCATGGGACCTTGAGCCTGGGGATGTGCTGATTTTTCACCCCCTTACCGTTCACGGCTCGCAAGGCAACTCGTCATTAACTGACCGTCGTTGGGGGTTTGCCAGTCGTTGGGTTGGAGAAGACGTTGTGTATGACCCGAAGCCGCACACGATGCCGTTGCCCCCAGAACATGGGCTCGACCCAGGAGACAAACTCGGAGGACCCATATTCCCCACTGTGTTGGAGGGCGCCTAACTTCGCTCGGTTAGGGGTCATTCGTTTGAGGATTGAGGGACCTTTTCTTGTGGGCCGCCAATACCGGCGGTGAGCTTCCATCCCACGGTTAAGAGAATGGCCATGGTTATGGAAGTGACAAGCCAGGCTGCAGTATTTCCGGCGGTCGCATAGATAGCTGCCAAAACAAGTGCGGCTATGGCTGCAGTACCGACCTCGATCGCGCTTGCAAGTCCCTGTGCGGCTGCTTGACGGTTTTCGGAGACCGAAATTGAAATCAGCATGGTGCCAGCCGGAAAGCCGATGCCTTCGGCGAAGCCACATGCCACGGTGAGCAATATCAACGCCAAAAGCCCCGGCAATAGACCGAATAAAGCCGAAAAAGCCGCGCAGGTAGCGACCATCCCGATGGCCCATTTCCGAGAACCATAACGTTGGGCGAGTGTGCCGCCCCATGGGGCTAACACGGCGATGGGAAGGGCGACACACGTCACGGTCACACCGATCTGCCATTGAGAAGCACCTCGATTGTCCATGTCGAGAATCCACACCGATTCGAACGCCCCGATAAAGACGAAGTAGGCAGATACAACCGAACATGCTCCGACTAGCCGGCGATTTCGCAACAGGTCAGATAAAGGTTGCCGCGCAACGTCTTTAGCGGCCGTATCGCTTTGGGCTCGCCACGCCGTGGGAATGAGTAGCGCCAGAAAGACTGCCATAAACCAGAACGGGGCACGGAAGCCGCCAATCGCGTTAAGCGCTGCAGCCGCAGCAGGCCCGACGACGAAGCCGGCCACATCAAACGCCCCTAACCGACCTATGTTTCGACCAAGGTTTTGAGGGTCGGCGACGATGACAGTGCGACGAGCGGCAGGTTGCGCTACCCCAAATGCCAGGCCCATCAATACGCGGCCCAACATGAACAACCAAAATTCTGTTGCGACTGCCATAACAACTAGAGCGGCAAGCCCCAACAAAAGGCCTGAGCGCAGCATTAACGGAGCCCGACCCCGGTCTGCTTGAGGACCTAACGCCAATGCCGCGATAAAACCTGCGCCCAGTCCGCCAGCGACTGACGCCCCGATCGCGAACTCAGAAAATCCAAGGTTGTTTCGGAACTCCGCCAAGAGCGTTATAACGCTCGCCAACCCCGCCGCCATCCCGAAGACGATCAAATAATAAGGCAACAGGCTCGGACCTGATTTAACACTGTTTGGCGATGTCATGTAGGTCGTTGCGCCTTTGCCGTACCGGACGGAGAGATGATAACGGTCGCTCAGCTAACTCCTATGATTCTGCCCCAGATATCAGCGATATGAGGCTGTTTAAGATGGTTACCGTTTGAGGACAGTTTGGTTAAGACCATAAAAAAAATCTTGGCGAAGAAGTGAGCTGCTGGTACAAAGAAAGCTGAACAAATGAAAGTAGAAACAGCAAAATGAAATTCCCACACCACGCAAGTGGTCGGGCTCGGTCGTATCGAAGTACCTACAGATGCACCTCATGCCGCACTTCCATTCATTGGGACGGCACCGTCAAGGCCTACGTCTCTGACGAACAATTAACCGAAACCTGTGCCAAATCAACAGAAGGCCATACCTGCTAGAAATCAAAAAGCAGAACCGCTTATAAGAGACTTCCGCCGTCAAAGTGGAGGTCTCTTTACTTTTTCTCAGTCACAATGGGTCTATGAAGTTCTCTCATCTCAAGGTCAGAGACGACTTCGTTATCGAAGGTCATGAACTCGAGTGGCAGTTTTCAACTTCCGGTGGCCCGGGTGGCCAGCACGCTAACCGTGCACAAACACGCGCCGAAGTTCGCTGGAATATAGCCACTTCCCAAGCTGGAACTATCGAACAACGCACGCGCTTGATCAACCTTTTTGGTGAACTCGTAACTATTCGTGCAGACCAGTATCGCTCTCAGAAACGCAATAGAGATGAAGCGCTAAGGCGCTTGTCAACCAGAGTGCGCGATGCATTAGAAGTTCAACGTCGGAGGAAGAACACTCGTCCTAGCAGGTCTGCGAAAAGTAAACGGACGGATGCCAAGACTCAACGTGGTCGACTCAAGCGACAACGCCGACGCCCCTCGTTAGATGATTGATACTTGTCTTTGGTAGTTGCTGGACAGGAACGTCGAAGGGATTCTGGGGAAACGTGTTCTCGGTGAGAGAACTAACTACCTGTTCACCCTTCTAAGAGCGCACGCAACTTCGGAATAACCTCATTGGCGAATCTGGTGAGGGAATCGTTCATGACAGAGGGCGCTAGACCTGGAGGACCCCCCCAAGTCACCAAATCAGTTATGCCGTTGTCGGTAATGAGTTGTTCGAGTTCTGTGACGCAATGGTCTACAGAACCAACAGTCCAGGCAAGGGGATTGAGCGGGATGGGAGTTCGTGTCTTCTTTGGCCCTGATCTGTCAGCGACTTCAGATTTGTGATCGCGGCTCGCTTTGATGAGTCCTACGTAAACATCTCGCCGGTATTGCTCGGCTACGGCAACAGGTTCCCACTCTTTCTCGGGATCGTCGGTAACGAAGACGCCCCTGATCAAACCGACACGACGATCGCTAACATCCTCGACAGCGGCTTTCCAAGGGTCAATAGTTAGGTGCTTTGGGCCCTGTGGGAGTAGGTGCGTTCCAAATGTCGCCGCCCGTTTTGCACCGGCTGGACTAGTAGCGGCGAGCCACAGCGGGGGACCTCCCGGTTGAACCGGATCAGGCGTGACTCGAAGGTCGGAGAATCGGTAACGCTTGCCTGCAAAACTGAATGACTCGCCGCTCCAAGCGAGTTGCAGAACCTGTAACGCTTCTTCGGTCAGGGAGACGCGACGGCTTATGGGGATATCAAATCCTTGGAATTCGTGTGTGGCGTAACCCATTCCCACTCCGAGTTCCATTCGCCCATTAGAGATGTTGTCAAGAATCGCTAGATCTTCAGCTAAACGAACTGGATGTCTGAATGGCAAAAGACATATGTCGGTTGAGAATCTTATTCGGGCTGTTTTTGCCGCTGCTGCCGCAGCAACTGGGACAAAATTAGGCAAGTAGCCGTCTTCAATGAAGTGGTGTTCAGTGAACCAACAGAGCTCCATCCCAAGGGACTCGGCCAATTCAATCTGTTCGAAAGTTTCTGCGTATACCTGGGGCATTGTGATGTCGCTCGCAGGTGGGCAGCGAAAGTCATGGACAATGCCGAAACGTAAGGGTGGAGTCATAACTTCAAAATAACTGCGTTTCCCCGCTCGTGGGACGAACAAGAAAGAGAAGTGCCCGAAACGCCCGTCAGTCAAGTGGCCCGTCTCTGAGTTCATGGAACAATGAGGTATGACTTCCACGCGAATCTTGGTCTTTGTCGCAGGATGCGGTTTGGCTCTCGTCATGGTGACCCTCGTTGGATCCTCCATAAGTTGGAGCCGTTCGGCGAGACGCTTCTGCGTCTGCCTCGCGCTAATAGTTGCTGTTGTTGTCGGTTACAGCGCGACTTCTAGTGCCCACGACCCGGTCTTCCTGACCGAAGACCACTTCGCTCCTGAAATTGGACCCTTTCTTCCTGACGGAACCATTTCGTTTGCTATGTATGGTCGACTCCAAGAGCCGACGAGCACTCAGGGTTTCCAAGCCCGAATGAAACAGGGACAATCTTTGAATCTGTCGCTGCTCGTTCCAGCGGTCCTCCCAGAAATTGGTTTCGAAATTGAATCGCTACCCGAGGTGAAAGTCATACGACCAGATCAAACTTCTTTCGTCTTGAGCGCTCAGTTTCGCGAAACCTTCCACGAACCTTTTACCAACACCACCTACCTGCGTTTGGCAGACCATTTGGAAGAAGCTCAACAAGGGGAATACAGCTTGCTGATTTCGGGTAGAGCAGCTGGTAGGTATGTGGTGTCGATAGGAACACTGGAAAGGTTCGGGACTGAGATAGGCCGCTACACAAGGCCTCTAGTTGTCGGCCGATCCACGAGCCCAATAATTGAATGGTTCGCGACTAATAGTGGACCTGACATCGATGAAAATGCTGAGAGCCCGAAAAAGCTGAAAGATGCGCCGAAAAAGGTTGCTCCCGAACCGGGACCCGAACAAATCCGAACGGACCAACCAACTTCCTTAACAGCAGCCGATACAGGCGCTAATTGGATGTTGATCTTTGTAGCCACCGCATTGGTCGCGCTGGCGCTCACCGGTTTAACGGTAATAAGAAAACTAAAGCCCTAGATGGTGAAATCAAAATGGATCGAAGATCGCCCAGCCGCGCAACCAGATCAGACCGTTTAATTGAGAAAATTTGGGACGGAGAGTCCTAAACGCCCCCAAATGGGGTGGGCCTGAAGCTGTTCCTTAAACCCAACAGAGTTCGAGACTTCATTGTTCACTGTGTTTGACCTGTTCGAAATTTTCTGTGTACCCGCGAAGTAGCTATTTCGATTCCATTGGGGTAGCGGAACTCGTGAACCATGCCGAATCGCAATGGTGGATTTATCGAAGCACGCGAATTGGATTCAACTGTTAATTCGCTTCCGATTGCTACGTAGGCCCGTCAAGCAAGATGCCCGAACGCTCGAGGTCTTCGACTTGTTCTGAACTGTAACCCAGCTTTGTTTTTAAGATTTCAGCGTTATGTTCACCTAGCAAAGGAGCTACCAGATCTGGTAGCTGACCGCTGGTGCTGAACTTCCAAGGGAATCCGGGAATAGGTACCGACCCGTGGATTGGGTCCTCGACCCATCTCACCATGTCACGGGCGTTGAAATGTGGATGGTCGATAGCATCGAGCGGGCTCAGAACCGGGCTTGCCGGCACTCGGTATTCTTCCAAATGGTCTAGGAGCGCTTCGTTCGTCTCGAAGGTAGACATCCACTCTTCTATAACGGGAATGAGTTCATCTTTTCGTTTCGCTCGATCGGACATTTCTGCGTAACGAGGATCGGTGATCCAATCGATCCGATCCATAGCACGACATACATTCTCCCATTGGAAATCCAGTGCGAGCATGGCGATCCAGTCATCTGGCCCCCGAAACAGTCCGACAGGAAACACCAGTTCATGGTGTTGCCCCATACGTTGTGGGACGAAATCGCCCTCACTCAGGTGCCAAGCTTGAAGAGCGATCTCATGATGATGGAAAATACAGTCGACCATCGCAAGATCCAGGAACTGACCTTGTCCTGTTCTTTCTCGGTGAAATAGCGCGTACCCCAGTCCAGCGAATCCGTGAACAGCAGCGTTGTTATCGGCGATAGCACTCCAAACCACACCGGGTGGCTCACCCGGTGACCCTGTCATATGCATGAGGCCTGATGCTGCTTGGGCGATGAAATCGAAACCCGGCTTACTTGCCCACGGACCGGTGCGACCGAAGGCCGAAACTGAGATGTAGATAACCCCGGGATTTAGGGCTTTGATCGACTCGTAGTCCAGTCTGCGGCTGCGTAAGGTCTCAGCGGTTCCGAAGTTTTCGAGAACAACGTCAGCCTTTGATGCGAGATCCCGTGCTATTTGGAGTGCTTCATCGCGTTCCCAGTTAAGTGCGATGCTTTTTTTGCCTCGGTTGTGTTGAACAAAAAAGCCACTTCTCTGGTCTTTCAAAATGGGCAACAGACGTCCACCGTCTCCCGTTGGACCGATTTCCACTTTGGTGATGTCCGCGCCCAATTCTGCCAGCATGCGCGTTACACCTGCGCCGGCCAAATACTGACTGAAATCGACTACGTGGATGCCATCCAGCATCAGAGTTGATTCTTCTTGGGTCACCCTCACCCCCCGGTAAGCAGCATCGCAAACTTAGTTTGAGAACGGGTAGGTGTGACGAGGTTGGTTAGCAGCATCTACATAGGGACCTCTAACACGCGTATTGTGAGACCCAGTCTGGGATGCTTTCGCAGATCAACTCTAGGAACTTCATGTTTCGACACAAGGGGTTGAAACGAACCACCCGGGGAACCGCGACAAAATTACTTGGAGCTACTAACTCAATGGCAAAGAATGTTTTAGGTACCGACCTCGAGGATTGCAGCAGAGATCCTTTAACTGGCTATTACAGGGACGGCTGCTGTAATACTGGGCCAGGTGATATGGGAGTTCACACAGTCTGTGCCGTTGTCACCGACGAATTCTTGGAATTCTCAAAGAACGTCGGTAACGATTTAAGTACACCTCACCCCGAAGCGGGCTTCGCCGGACTTCGAGACGGAGACTCATGGTGTCTGTGTGCACCCCGATGGCAGGAGGCCCTCGAAGCTGGAGCTGCACCGAAAGTCCGGTTGGCGGCTACCCATATCGCCACTCTTGAATGGGCGACGTTGTCAGACCTCGAGGCTCACGCCGTAAGCGGTGATCTAGGCTCTCAATAATGCCTTCTGACACTGTGCAAATTACCGTTTGGTCCGACTACCTCTGACCTTGGTGTTGGGTTGGGGCGGTGCGTCTTGACGAGCTAGCTGAGCAGGAGGGCGACGCTATTGCCATTGAATGGAAGTCGTTCTTGTTGCGCCCTCAACCTGAGCAAAGAAGCCTCGCTGAATTTACCGAATACACAAAAAGTTGGGAACGGCCGGCAGGACTCGAACCTAAAGCTGAGTTCCAAAGCCCGTGGTCGGGTACCAGTCCACCACCGTCGCACTCTCTACCAGCTGCGATAGCGGGCAAAACTGCTGCCACATTTGGCCAAGAAACCTGGCGTCGATATCACAACAAACTGTTGAAGGCCTACTTCGTCGAAAACCGCGACGTTTCAAGTTCTGACGTGCTACTGAAAGTTGCCCACGAAACAGACATCGACACGGACGCATTTGAAGAGGTTCGAACAGCGAGGGAAGAAGACTTCGAGAAGCAGGTTTTCGCCGAGTACAACGAAGCCATAAGTAGCGGCATCAATGGTGTGCCAGCGGTCGTCATCGATAACCGATTCTTAATCTCGGGCGCGGTTGAGGTGGAACAGTACCGAAAAGCTTTAGCTCACTATCGAGAAATCCGGGACAAAGAAAACAACGACTAGCTATTGCCCACTGGTCGTGACTCATCAGGGTCTGGCTCTGTGGGGAAGTGGGCATAGACTTCTAGGTGAGCAAAGGACCACATGGACGTAAACCCTGATACTTGGCGTTGGGTCTGGTTGGTGATCGCTGCCGTACTCATCACAGGCGAAATGTTTGTTGCAGGAACGTTCATTCTGATTCCGTTCGGGCTGAGCGCAATTGTCGCCATGGTCTTGGCTTTTTTCGGAGCCCCTCTGGTGGTCGACTGGATTGTGTTCGTTGTTCTTGGAGGCGCACTGTTTTCGGTTTTTTGGCGAAGAAGCAGAATCTCGATTGCGGCTATGAAGTCACCACCAGGAGCTGGGCATGACCGATTGATCGGAGCATTTGGCCGAACGATAGAAAGCATTTCCGGAGATCCGGCAACATCGGGCCTGGTTAAAGTCGGTGGTGAAGAATGGAGAGCAATCTCCGATCTCGGACCGATTGATTCTGGCTCGACTGTCGAAATCATCGAAATACGAGGTACCCGAGTCGTTGTTCGTAAGACTCCCGAGGAAGGATCAAAATAATGTTTACGTACGTACTTTTGGCCGTTATCGCCATAGTGGTTGTTCTCTTCCTGGTCGCTGGCGTGAAAATAGTCCGACCCTATGAACGAGGAATTGTTGAACGTCTTGGCAAGTACAAAGAGACCAAAGAATCAGGGCTTCAGATCATTGTCCCTTTCATTGACACCATCCAACGGGTTGATATGCGAGAGCAAGTCGTTGACGTTCCACCCCAGGAGGTAATTACCTCCGACAACGTTGTTGTCTCAGTAGATGCTGTGGTGTTTTACGAACCGACCGACCCTCAGCGCCTCGTCTATAACATCGCGAACTTTGTCCTAGCAATTACCAAGCTGGCTCAGACCAACTTGCGAAACCTTGTAGGAGACCTACAACTCGATGGAGCCTTGACTTCCCGAGACCGCATCAACGCGGCCCTGCGAGAAATACTTGACGAAGCAACGGACAAATGGGGAGTGCGCGTAGTTCGCGTTGAGATTCAGCGCATAGATCCACCACCAGATGTAATGGCCGCTATGCATGAACAGATGAAGGCTGAACGTACGAGGCGCGCAACGGTTACCGAAGCTGAAGGGTTCCGGGAGTCAGAAATCACCCGAGCCGAAGGTGAGAAACAATCCCAAATTCTTGAAGCAGAAGGCCAAAGGCAAAGCGCGATTCTCGCGGCCGAAGGTGAAGCACAGGCGGTACGAACTGTCGCCGAAGCCGAAAGTTACCGGTTGCAAACCGTTGCAGCAGGAGAGGCCGAAGCCACTCGCCAAGTCTTTCAGGCCATCCATGACGGAGACCCAACCAGTGATGTTCTAGCTGTTCGCTACATCGAAGCTTTAACTCAGATAGCTGACGGAAGGGCCACAAAGATCGTTGTTCCAACAGAGTTCAGCGGAGTGTTGGGTGCAGTGACTGGGATCGCAGAGGCCATGCGTCCGATTGTTGAAACCGATGAAGAACCGGAGTCTCATCCGGTGAATGAATCGAAAGATGTGGATTCGGAGTAATAGGCCTTCGTTGACCTAGGCTTTACGCCTGTGATTTCAGAAGCCGCACGTCAAAAACACGACCAGGCTGAAGCTGCCGGCGAAGACAGCTACATAGACCCGGACACTGGTTTTCAGGTCTTCACAGCTCAGTTTCTGAAGCGCCGAGTCTGGTGTTGCAGCACCGGGTGTCGGCATTGTCCGTGGTAGAGGAGATATAGGTGCCGGCTACTGGGCAAGTCTTTCGTTCCCTTAGCAAATGATCTCGAAGCCGCTAACAGACCCTGAGAGCACTGACACATTAAGTTGCCTTGTATGAGTATGACGGATGAGCGGCGAGAAGAACTAGAAGCAGAAATTGAAGCCTTCATGGGCCGGTACAACGAAGCTTTCGTCAGTGGTACGCGCGATGACTTGCAAACGTTGGTGCATTTGCCGGTGATATATGTCTCTGAAAATGAGGCACAGGTCCGCGAACAGTACCCATTCGATCCGGAAAAGATGCGAGAGGTCACTGGCTTTGACCACCCCCAGACCGAAATTCGGATCGTTCACCTTGAAGAAACCCGTGCGCACCTGACCATAGAAGGCACCCGGCATCGCAAAGATGGATCGGTGATCGAATCGATCGATAGCTTCTACATACTTCACAAGAAAGAGAGTAAATGGGGGGTATCGGTTTTTTCTGGCATTAGAGGTGCTCGATGATTTCGTACCGAACCCTTGAAGCAAATACCTGCACCGAAACCTGCTCAGTGCACGATTTACCCGTCGTAACTTGATCTCAGATGTCTAGTCTGCGGTCACTGGCCTAAGAAGGACCGAGACAAAGAGGTTAATTTTCCATATGGGACCGCTTGAAGGTATTCGAGTACTGGACTTCACCCGCGTAGTAGCTGGGCCGCTAGCTACCCGCATACTCGCGGACCAGGGAGCAGAGGTCATCAAGGTTGAGCCTCCCGAAGGTGATCTGAGTCGAACGTTTCCTCCGCTGCTGGAGAACGAAATAACGCCCTACTTTGCTCAACAAAACGCTGGCAAACTCTTCTGTTCGTTTAACTTGTTGCACGATGAGACCCCACAACTTGTCGCTGAACTCGCTGCTCAATGTGATGTGATCGTCGAAAATTTTCGACCGGGTGTAATGGCAAAATTTGGGTTGGATTACGAGAGCCTTAGTAAAGAAAATCCCCGGCTCGTCTATTGCAGCATCACAGGGTTTGGTCAGACTGGGCCCTGGGCAAACCGGAGAGCATACGCACCCATTGGGCATTTGGAATCTGGGCTAATCGAGTACGACCAGCGGAAGAATGATCGACCGGCACGCCAGCCTTCTTTAGTGCTCGGCGATTCAGTAACCGCGTTATCGGCGGCGACATCGATTAACGCAATGTTGGTCCAAGTCGAACGGCGAGGCTTTGGCGGCCACCTAGACGTCTGCATGATCGAATCACTGGTCTATATGCAAGAGTGGGTGTCAACAGAACTAGCTGGTGGCTGGGGTCCCACAAATGGCGGCTTTTGTCACGAATCGCCGATACTTGAGTTGCCCAATGGTGAGCTATGGGGAGTAGCCGGTAGTCCCGTGGCTCGGTTTCCGGAATTAGCTGAAGCAATGGATCGATCTGAATTGATTGAGGACCCGCGTTTTGCCGAACTCGCTGCACGGGACCTACATAAAGACGAGATAATCAGCATGTTGACGGACTGGGCGGCAAGTTTCGAAAATTTCGATGACTTCTTGTTAGCTCTGGAAAGCAATTCACCCTTTACCGCAGCCCAAATGGTTTCAATAGATGACCTTGCATCATCAGATTGGGCTAGGCATCGCGAACTTCTTGTCGATACGAACACCAACTTAAAAATCCCGGCACGCAATGCGCGGGGAGTCGATATTGGGACCAACGGCCGAGTTGCAGGGATGGGGGCAGACAATGAATCTGTGCTGAGTTCGGTGCTGGGTTATTCCAAAGAGCGGATTGCTTCGCTAGCCGATTCCAAAGTGCTGCTCTTTGAAAACTAGAATTCGCCTCCTCGAAGTGAGCTTGTACACCTGACGGATCAAGGAATGCATTGTCGAAAAAGTGATTCAGATGTCGAAGCTTCGGACGGCCTGCGCCCAGCTCCGGGTCTGGTAAGCCTCAGGGCCGCCATCCCGTCGGAAATGCTCAACGTCTGATCTACGCTGCATTTGTATGCCAGATAATGAACCGATGAGTCATGTAGGGAGAAATCGGATTCTTTGGGATGCGTGGGCCCCCGACTGGCTCGAGCGGGGAGGACAATCCTGGGCTGAGACTGAGCCTCGCTGGGGTATTCATCAGATCCCGGAATCCGAAGTTGGTTTATTAGCAAGGTTTTCTCAGGGAAAAGTAATCGAATTGGGTTGCGGTACGGGCTATGTGTCGGCGTGGTTGAGTCGTCTTGGTGGACACCCAATTGGGGTGGACAACTCTCTAGTGCAGCTCTCCAATGCGCACCGATTACAGGATCGTTTTGATCTGACTTTCCCCCTAGTTCACGCGGATGCTGAATGTCTTCCATTTGCTGACGAATCATTTGATTTCGCTATCTCGGAATATGGTGCGGCAATCTGGTGCGATCCTTATCGCTGGATTCCTGAAGCGGCGAGGGTGTTGAGACCTGGTGGGCGTCTAGTTTTTCTCGGAAATTCGACACAGGTCATGCTCTCGGTGCCTGACGACGATGGCCCAGCTACCACGTCGCTGCAACGTCCTCAATTCGATATGCATCGCATGGAATGGGACGACGACCCGGGAGTGGAATTTCACCTGTCACACGGTGATTGGATCGGCGTTCTTCGGCGGAGTGGCTTCGAGATCGAGGATCTTGTCGAGCTTTACCCATCTGATGATTCTGTGGAGAGCCAGTATCCCTACGTCACCCTTGACTGGGCGAGAAAATGGCCCGCGGAAGAAGCTTGGATAGTGCGTAAAACCTGATGGTTACTACAATGAGAATGAACTGATGCTTGTACCCATAGACGATGCAACAGACCCTCGCATTGACGTGTTTCAAGGTTTGCGAGATAAGGCGCTGCGGCAACGACTCGAGTCACTTGACGGTGACCTGGCAGGCCTTTTCATTGCTGAAGGCGACATAGTGATCAACCGGGCAATAGCCGCTGGATACAAGCTGCGATCTGTCCTGGTGGATGCCAAAAGAAGTCGACCCCTGCCGAAGGAATTCGATGATGTTGATGTCTTCGCGGCACAAGAACAGGTCCTTGAACACATCGCGGGATATCACTCCTATCGCGGAGCCCTGGCGTGTTTCTATCGCAAAGAAGTTCACACCGTCGACGACCTAATAAGTGACGGGTCGCTGAAATCGTTGGTCATCGTGGAAGGCATCAATAACCCCACAAATTTGGGGACAATCATGCGCTGCGCCGCAGGACTCGGTATCGATGCTCTGCTTCTTAGCCCCGACTCAATCGATCCGCTATCGCGGCGGTGTTGCCGCGTGTCTATGGGAGAAGGGTTCACCATCCCGTATGCGTGGCTAAACGACACCGCGGATGGTGTCGCCGAAGCGAGACAAGCAGGCATTGAAGTTTTGGCTATGACCCCTAACAGCAACGCAACCAATATCGGTGCATTGCGATATACGAACGACGACCGAGTTGCATTAATGTTTGGGGCCGAAGGTCCTGGCCTTACCGAATCAGCAATGTTGATGGCCACGCGACGAGTAAGAATCCCGATGTCAGGAAGTTCTGACTCACTCAACGTGGGAAACGCAGCCGCCGTTGCTTTCTATGCTTTGCGTCAAGCTCGAAAACCTTGAGACACCTCATCTATCGGTCGGACCCGAATGAGAACGAACTAGGGTCTGAATGTGGATCAGATCTGCGACGACATAGCTGCTGAAACAGAGGCATTATCTGTCGTTGTTGGAGATTTAACTGAAGATCAGTGGCGTGCGCCAACGGTTGCCGAAGGGTGGGATACCCATGAGACGATCCTTCATCTCGCTGCAGCGGACTGGGCATGTCACCTAGCGGTGACCAACTCAGAAGCATTTGTGGCGACGCGCGCTCAGCTGTCAGACGCCAAAATTTCATTGAGTAATTTGGTGGGTGCAGAAGTGCTTGCAATGCAAGGTCACGAATTGTGGGAATGGTTTCTCAATTTCCGTGCTGAGATGATCAACGCATTACGAAAGACCGACCCAAAGGCCCGTATCACGTGGCTCGGTCCAGATATCGGTGCTCGCTCCTTGGCCACAAGCCGGCTGCTGGAAACGTGGACCCATTCTCTCGATTTGGCCGACAGCTTCGGCCTTCAATATCCCCGAACGGACCGTCTTCGCCATATCGCTCATATCGGTGTCGTCACCCGAGAATTCAGTTATGTCAATCGTGGTTTAGCTCCACCGAGCCAACCAGTACGGGTTGAACTCACCAGCCCCAGCGGGGAAAGGTGGGACTGGGGACCGGACGGTGCCACAAATACGGTCACCGCAAGTGCCTACGAATTCTGCAAGGTCATAACGCGGCGAACACCGCTCGTAGATTCCACAGTTGAAACCCAAGGCTCGTTGGCGACAGAGTGGATGGAGATCGCCCAACCATGGATCGAACCACCTCGAATAAGCGACCAAGCTTAAAAGCGCGGCAGGGTCGACCAAACTCAAGCAACGATTCTCTAATCAAAACGGCCTACCCTCTGCCGGTGTAGGTTGCATTTTCATAGCCGAGGGGACCGAATGGGCGCACAAATCACTAACACTCAAGTTGAGGGTTACGAAAGTGAAGGGTGGTGTGCTCCCATCGAGGTCCTCAACCCCGACGAGGTAGCTCACTGTAGAGATGGACTGGAACGTTATGAGAATTCAGTAGGGCACCCGATCGAATTTCCCGAAAAATCTAAGTCATATTTGCTGTTCGAATGGGCTGACTACCTGGTTCACCACCCCAAAGTTCTTGATGCTGTCGAAGCCATGATCGGCCCCGACATTCTCGTTTACCATTCGACAACTTGGATCAAGGAGGCACACACACCCGCGTTTGTGCATTGGCACCAAGACGGAACGTATTTCTTTCTTGAACCCCATCTCCACATCACAGCATGGGTGGCACTTTCAGAGTGTCCGCCTGAGGCGGGTTGCGTGCGAGTCATTCCAGGAAGCCACAAACTCGGACAGTTCGACCACCAGGACGACCCGGGCCAATGGAACATGATCAAAAGAGGTCAGGGGATCTTTGATCAATTTGATGATCAAACCGGCACCTTGATGCCCCTCCGAGCAGGAGAGATGTCGCTCCATCACACTGATGTCGTCCACTCATCGGCAGGCAACGACACCGAAAACCGTCGTATCGGTATAGGAATTAGCTATATCCCAACGAGTGTCCGACCAATTGGAGAACCAATACCGAGCGCGCTACTTGTCCGGGGCGAGGACCGGTACGGACACTTCATTCACGAGGAACGTCTCGAAGTTGAGCAGTCCCCTAAGGCAATAGCTGCACATGACGAAGCCAACACCCGATTTAGAGCTCGACAAGATTTAGGATCTGACATTAATTCTTAACCCAGAGTTGTCCTATTGAGTTCACCCAACGGGATCGCAGTTGTTTGGTGGTTAACGGCTGCCTTCATGTTGGTCAGGTTGGACTTCACCCGATGTACTGTCAGACTTAGAACTCAATTCGGTTGAATCTGATTTGAAGGGGGAAATATGGAGGTGCTCACCGGAACGGACCGCCTTCAGTACGAACGAGAACGTATTGAACCGTATGTAGGTGCTATCGGCTGGAGAAGTATTTTTAATTTTCTTTGGTTTGTCGGTGGCTGGTGCGTAACTGCCGCACTTGTGATGACCGATGTGCTTTCAATATGGCTTGGTATCCCACTGGCCGTGTTCTTTCTTCAAGCTGGGTATATGCCCATGCACGAAGCGATCCACAACACTCTTTCTGCTGGACGTCCTAAGCTCAAATGGATTGACCGAGGCGTAGGTTCAATAAGCGGATGGTTGCTGTGCGAATCTTTTGTAACTCACCGAATTACGCATTTAAAGCATCACACCCACGCCAATCAAGCAACAGACCCTGACCTCTTAAACGCAAAAGGCACACCCACCGATTTAGTTGTCCGGGCCATATTGGGCTTCTGTTTATATCCCCTCGGACCCCTTCTTGGGTTGATTCCTCCGCTTCAACGCCTCTTGCCGTTGACGGTTAGAGAGCGTTTAGCTGAAATGGCCAGACTGCGAGGTTCGGAGGCGATGTCGGCCAGTCGACCAGTTGTGTTGAGTCACCTAGTGGTATTGATAGGGGGCGCTGTGTTGGGCTATGCCCAACTGGTATGGCTTCTTTGGTATGTCCCGACGTGGATTGGGCGACTCTGGTTGTCTCTGGTTTTTGGCTGGTTACCCCATCACCCGCATGCTGAAACAGGCCGATATCGAGACACACGTATCTATACGTTTGTGGGTTCAACTTTTTTGATTCGCGGACACGATCACCATTTACTTCATCACCTTTTCCCTGTAGTGCCTCACTATCACCTGAGGTCGTTGTGGAGAGATATGGGTTCCCACCTAGTAGCCCAAGGTGCGCGTATCGAAGGTCGTGCAGCCAAAGTTTCAGCAATTCCATCGGGTAATAGTCCGTGACGGACGACGAAGAAGAACTAGAAGAACGCCGTCGAATAGCCGCAATTTTGGCCAACCATGGACGGCATTTAGAAATAGACCCTGAAGGCTTGCTCGCTGCGGACGATGACGACAGCCTCGACGAAGATTAGGACTTAGATTTTTCTACTGATCGTTGTTTGCGATATCACAATGGTCGCTACGGCTGTTGAGACTCAGAGTTTTTGGAGAGGTCACCATGATTCTGATGGGATATGAACTCATAACCGTCATGTCGCTCTTCGATCATCTTCGACTCGCCGGTCTGCTTGCACCTTGTCCATTGCGGAGAAGTAGCTGGGTGGACTAGCTCGCAGATCAGACATCTTCCCTTGTGGTCGGTTTGGTTTTCGCTGGGAAGTTCTCGGTCCCAGATCCAATGTGTCCGAATCTCGCGATCTATAGAGATCAGTTCGTTAACGGAATGTGGATCTGGCATAACCTAATTATTTCTCGAATAGAGATACGAGGTGGGTTCCGCAGCTAGAGGAGTAGCTGAAGATCAGATTTGAACGGAGATACGATCAACACAGCTATTGGAGGATTGATGAATGACTTCGTTGAAAGAGGCTTGCAACCGACAGCGCCGATTGAAGCAACTCAAACCATAAAGGCCACTGCTTCAGATGTTTGGGCGGCGATCAGTGCCCCAGGCAATTTGACCGATATCCACCCGTTTTGTTCAAGTAATCCTGTTGAAAAATGGCCCGGCCCCGGGGGGTTGGATCACGTCCACTACTACAGCGGTGTTCACTACCAGCGCGACGTGTTGACATGGGCCGAAGGCAATGGCTACGAACTACTGGTTGGGCCTCCTGCGGGAAAAATCGCGAAGGCGCGTTGGTGGATTGAGCCAACCTCAATGACCAGCTGCGGTTTCGGTATCGAAGTGATCTCATATGTTCGTTCGGACGTAGACCCTGAACGGCGAGCCACCTATGAGAGAAAAATGATTCGTGAATCAATTCCGCCATATCTTCAAGCTGTCGTAAGTGGCGTCGCCCACTTCACCCAAACAGGAGACCCGGTGAAGCAAAACCAGTTTGGCTCTCATGACATTTACTCGCCCCAAGTCGCAGCTCCCTGATGGGTATCCAGCATCATCCAAACGGCGTACGGACCCGACCAGCAACAACCTCAGATCAGATGCGAGTATTCGAGCTGGTAGAAGAATTAACCGGCGAGAAAGAAAACTCTCAGTGGGCAGCCGTCTACGAGTCGCACCTTCGCAGAGAACGGGGAGCCGTCATTGTTGCGGAAAACGACGATGGAATCGTAGGCATAGCTACCGTCTCTTATAACTTGACGATTCGTTACGGAGGCGAATACTGCGAACTGGAAGAGCTAATCGTCGACGATTCTGCGAGAGGTTTGAACCTGGGACGCATTCTGGTCCAACGGACCATTGATGACGCAAAAGAACGCGGTTGTTTCGAAATGGGTCTGTACCTCGTGCCATCGACGGAGGGCAATCGTGGATTTTACGAAAAACTTGGTTTTGAGGTCATTGGTACCGAAATGCGTCAAACACTTTGATACAGCCGCAGCTTCAGATCACCAATCGCTGCTCGCATCAGACTGGTGGTTCCGTCGCCACGACACCGAGTCTTTCCAGATCTTCTAACTCAGTCGGTGATAAGCCACCAATATTCTGCAAAACCACGTGGTTGTTTTCCCCCAACACCGGCGCAGGTCGTGTAGGCGGGCGCTCCGATGCAGCAGAAAAATGAATGGGAAGGCAGGGGAACAAAATTGGGCCCACTCGCGGTTGTTCTACCATTCCGAAGACAGAGCGAGATTTCAAATGTTTATCGGCTAAGACGCCAGGGACATTGAGAACCGGTGCTGCTGCGACGCCCTGCCCTTGAAGAAATTCGGCTAGATCTATTTGATCAAAATTGCTAGTCCAACTTCTCAAAGCAGCGTCAATGCTGTCGTGAAGGACCTGACGTTCCGACCGGTTGAGTTGAGTCCACTCTTCTGGCAGCTGTGCCACTTGACACAGAGTTTCCCAAGCCTGCTGATCTATCACTGAAATTGACGCCCACTGGTCCGAGCCTTTGCAGGGGTAGACGCCTTGTGGAACGTAATCGTGGTCACGATTACCCATTAACGATGGGTCGTGGTTGTTCATCTGAGCTTCAACTATCACATCGCCGATAACCGATATGGTCGCCTCGAATTGCGCCGCTTCGATGGTGACGCCACCGTTCGTCGACCGATCCCACAGAGCAATAAGAATCGCTGCCGCTGCATGTAAACCAGCTATCGGATCTGGCCACGCCACACCACACTTCCAGGGATGTTCATCCTTGTAACCGACCAACTGTGAGAGTCCGGCATGAGAGTCCACTGTCGTGCCGTAAGCGACCCAATTCTCAGCGGGACCCGACCTGCCGTAACCAGGCATCGTCATGTAGATCAGATTCTCATTTAAGTGATGAAGGCGATGTTCATCTAACCCCAGTTGAGGCATCACACGAGGACTGAAATTTTCTATGAGGACGTCAACGTTGGGTACCAATCGTTCTAATGCGGCTAAACCTTCATCTCTGCTGAGATCTAAGACAACAGACTCCTTGTTCAGTCCGTACTTAATTAGATGGCCGTTTCGGTTCCACTGGTCGGGACCCTGAATATTGTCAGGATGGAATCGTTGGGCGACTACCAATGACTCCGGGATTTCTCGAGGGCCCCTTCCCCAAGGTGCTTCGACCTGAATCACCTCAGCTCCGAGTTCCGCCAATATTCGAGCCGCTAGAGGCCCAGCCCACACCTTCGCTAGGTCGAGTACTCGAATCCCTGATAGAGGGCCTTCGCTATCCTCGGAGGCCGGCAGTTCGGCAGGGGTTCCACCTACTAACGAAGTCTGAAACGCTGGACCCGGGACTAGCCATGGTCCAGCTTGCCGCCAGAAATTTCGGTCTTCAAGGTGGTCATCTTCCAAAAGTCCCAGGATGGTATTGGCTGGAGCAGAAGGAATTTGTGCGGCTTGGAAAAGTCCAACAACATCGCGGGTTTCACGTTCCAGCAACCAAGGGGTAAGACGTTCATCTAAAAGTTGAGGATGTTCTTGAAAATCCATAGGCGACTGAATTCGCGGATCGTCCAATAAATCGGTGAGGCCGGTAATGGAGAGAAGAGTTTCGAGCTGAACGTCAGTTGGAGCCGACAGAGCCAGCCAGCCATCCGCGCAGCGGTACATGCCATTAGGTTGGCCGTGACCGGTCCACCGGTTGCCCATTCGACAGAGCACGTCCTTGCCGAGCTGATAACGCACAAAGCTCATCTGATGCAGAGCCACCAGAACTTCAAGATGGGTGACCTCTACCGAATGAATCTGGGTGTTGCGCTCTCGGTCGAATAGGGCGCCCATCGCACCGATAAAGGCGAACAGCCCCGCAGCGTACGGTGGGTGAGTTGGAGGGCCCATAAGAGGCTCCCTCTGAGGGTCACCGGTCAAATAAGTGTGACCAGAGTGCGCGTATACGGTCGCAGAGGTACCCAACCAATCAGAGTAAGGCCCAGAGGATCCATAAGGAGAAATTTCGACAAGGACCGTCTCGGGACTAGGAAGAAAGAATGGCTGCTGCAGTGAGCCACAAGGAGCACTGCGAATAACCACATCGGCATTCCGAACACGATCATCATCTTCAGCTGGTCCGGCCGATTTGCCTCTATTGAGGTATAGGGATTGGCTTTGCGTCAACTGCGACTCTCCTAGAGTCACTACTTGAGCCCCGTTATCGGCAAAAAGTTTTGCACAATAAGCCCCGGCGATAGATCCGGCCAACTCGATGACCTTCAGCTCGGAGAAGGATTTCACTGCGCTGACCATTGGCCATAGTCTAGGTTCGGCTGTTGTTTCGCAGGAATTGTGGGGTCTCGGCCTGCGGATTGGGGTGCATCAAGTTGGTATATGAACAAGCACGAAATTGGTTTCTGACAAATTGGGATCCGGCAATGTCGGTCAAGCACTGGTGGCGACTATTAGCCGAATCGGGTTGGGGCTATCCGCACTGGCCGATCGGACAATTTGGAAAAGACATGAGTCGTGAAGAACACATGGAAGTCGAACGTGCTCGGATATCCGTCGGGGCTTTCGGAGTTCCCAATGACGTGAGTGTGACCCTCGTAGCACCAACGCTGATGGAACATGGCAACGAGATACTTCTTAACAGGTATCTGGAACCTATTGCGACCGGCCAAGAAATGTGGTGTCAGCTCTTCAGTGAACCAGATGCTGGCTCCGATCTAGCTGGGCTAAAGACTTCAGCTGAACGAGACGGTGATCGTTGGATTATCAACGGTTCCAAAGTGTGGACTACAGGTGGGCACGCCTCCAGAAGAGCTGTTCTCATGGCACGGACTGAGTCGGGATCTGACCGTCATTCAGGAATCTCCTTTTTCATTGTCGACATGAAACAACCAGGCGTCACGGTGTCGGCCCTCAGAGATATGACCGGAGACGAGGAATTCAACCAAGTGTCATTGACTGACGTGGAAGTCGACCACCAAGACATCATCGGTGAGTTAGGCGAAGGGTGGAGGGTCGCAATGACCATGCTCCAACATGAAAGAGACGCGGATGCCGTTGGTCACGATGGTGGTGGTGACGTAATCAACCAAGTTGACCTCACCGCACCAGTGGGAGAAGTGCAAGATGAACAAAAACAGGGAGGAACTACGTCCGGGTTCTTCTACGCAACGGGGTCTGTAAAAGATGATGTGACCTTCAACCTCCTCAACCAGCTTGTGCCCAACCGGGAACCCGTTCTGCGCGACGCTTCGACGGTAGCGAAGATCCACCGCAACCTTTTAGATGTCAATGCAAGCCGCGATTTACACCCGTCGATCGGCAAGTTACTCAATTCCGCTTTATGTCGTGAGCTTCGAGATCTCGGATTCGCTGCCGGACCGGCATCGCAACTCGCCCGTGGCGACGCCGTTGACGAAGGACATTTCCTGAAATCGGCATTGTTCGCGTCAGGAATGTCGATAGCCGGTGGTACGGATGAAATACAACGAAACATCATCGGGGAACGAGTACTTGGTTTACCTCGAGAGCCTGCCGTAGAAACAAATACCGACCGTCGGGACCCGTAGGCCGGTCGCCCTCCATAAACAAAGCAAACTAGGTACTTATGACATATTCACATAGCGAACTATCAGATCGGCAAGAGATTGTTGATCTCCTTTCTGCGTATTGCCGCGCAATTGATGACAACAGACCAGACGGTGTTGTGAGTCTCTTTTCGGAGGACTGTTATTTGGATTACGGCGGACAACTCCCCATTGTTCAAGGTCATGCCGCTGCACGAAAATTCTTTGCAATTGGAACGGGTCGCCTTTATGCAAAGTCGGCTCATTTCGTCTCAAACATTGAGGTGTCCTTTCCAGATAAAGACCAAGCGGTCGCCTCTTCATACGTCAACGCATGGCACGAATTTCAAAACCATCAACCCGATGCATGGATCTTCGGACGGTATGACGATGAACTTTCTCGAAGCGATACAGGTTGGCTGATTCACAAAAGAACCTTTAGGTCCATGGGAGACCACAATTGGGTCGGGGAGATGTCCTACATCGACCGCACGGGACCCGATCAATAGTTGATCCGGTCTTATCTGGTCGGCCAAAACCTTTTAGAACGTCACGAACTTTCGAAATTTCGGCGAGGGGCCTGGTCAACCTTGATGTTGAGTCCCCGCGCACCGAACTGCTCAACCTTTCGCGACGAGAAGCGCCAAGCATCCTCCTCAAACGCCAAAAGGTCGATATAGCGACCCCAGAACTCAAAGTCAGTCCCGTCATGCTTTCTATGCCAAGCGTAGACATAGGAAGTTGCTGTCGCTTCGTTAGTCGAAGCGCGGTTGATTCGAATGTTGCTGATGTGATGAGAGGTCGCAGTGAAAAGTTTTAAGAGTTTCGGCAAGAGCGCCTCAATCTGTGCCCGACCTTGGACTGCGTTTCCCTCGTCGAAGATGGCGTCTTTGCAGAACAGTTGAGCCCATTTCTCGCTCTCACCGCTATCTACGTATTCGGCGTAGCTCAAGATTGTCTCTGTGATCTCGGCACGCGCATCAGCATCGCTCATGGTTCTCGGGTCAGACATATGAAGAGACTATTCACATGGGACCATGCGGTTCTTTTCGCGAACCGCTTATTTGTTAGGCACCTGGCTCGAGAGGGTCCTTCTTGACTCCCTGACGGGTTCCTTCAAGAAAAGCAGTTCTTGCTGCGGACCCTGTGCCTTCCATGTTGAGTTGAAAGATAAACCCCTGTTCGAAACGCATAGCGTTCTCGATGTCCACCGCTTCGAGAGTGTCCAGCGAAGACTTCAGATGACGCATGAGGTCGGGTTGTTTGCTGGCGATTACTTCGGCGACGTGGTTTGTGCGGTTTGTGAGTTCTGACGCTGGAACCACCTCTGTGAGTGCCCCTCTTGACCACAAATCACGAGCTGTAACTGGTTCCGCCGTAAACATTAGGTACCGCAATAGTTGAGGTGGAAGCATTCGAAAGCCCTGTGCCGCACCTCCGATAGTGCCGTTGTCTATCTCCGTCCACTGAAATAGGGCATCTTCACTAGCGATTGCTATGTCAGCGCTTCCAACGACTTCTATTCCTACCCCGAGGCAGTAATCGTGTATCGCGACGATGACAGGAACTGGGCATTGAGAGATAGCGGTGCAAGCCCGAGCCGACTCCAAACATTGTTGAAGGATTCCTTCATGGCCTGGTAGCTGATCCATTTCTTTGAGATCTCCGCCAGCGCTGAATCCCTTGCCTCGAGCGGAGATAACAACGACTTTGTCACTCTCTGGAAGAGACGTCAGAACATCAGCGATCGAACGAAGATCATCTATGGAGGTCGCGTTGACAGGTGGATTGTCTAACGTCAGGCGCACTATCCCGGGAGTGTTGTCCGAACGTTCAACTTCTAAAGTCACGGCGCTCAGCGTAGTTGTTGCTTAAACCCGACGTTCTTCTCACATCTGTCTGCGTTTGACGCCGACTAGGGGTGAAGGAAATCTTTATCGAGATAACTGGTGTGGATACCACCGGAGAAGAAGTTGGTTTAATGGATCGCAATGTGACGCTAAATTGTCGTTCATGAAGCGTAAGAGTTTTGGCCAAATGGAATGCCCAATAGCTCAAACCCTTGAAGTGGTGGGAGAGTGGTGGACCCCTTTGATCTTGCGAGAAGTGGTGATGAATAACAGAACAAGGTTTGATGAACTCCAGAAGACGTTAGGGATAGCCCCTACGGTGCTGGTTAGTCGCCTCAACACATTGGTGGGTCATGGGTTGCTGGAGCGTCGTCGATACAAACAGAATCCCGAACGATTCGAGTATGTACCGACAGCTTCGGCACATGACTTTCGTCCAGTTCTGGACGAACTTGCCCGTTGGGGGCAAAAATGGGGAACAGTAGCGCACTAGCGAGTCGCTAGCTGATCCTCTAGAGAAGTATCAAAAGGTATTTGTTACTTCTGCAAACTGATGCGCAGCATGTGGGAAACCAACTACCGCTTTGATAATCCGGCCTGAGTGCCCAGACGTAGCGATGCCCAGATGAGCAGTCGCGATGTGTGAAGGATCGGCCATTCCTGGAGGCACCGAACCATCGAAGACTCTGGTCATTGGAGTAGCAACTCCACCCGGGCACACAGCATTAATCATTATGTTTTTGCGACGCAGGGGAGTGGTGGCGGCACGAACAAGACCAACGGCTGCCCATTTAGTCATGCTGTAGATAGGGTCGGGCGACCAAGGAATCAGCCCGGCGAGGCTAGCGGTGACGGTAATTGAGCCGCCCCCTGAGCGATCAAAGATTGGCACAAGGGCGTGTAGGCCAAAGGCCACTCCATCAACATTTACTCCTCTAGCCCGCTCGTATAAGTCTAAGTTCCACGCACCTGGGTCATCTGGCGTTCGTTCGAAATCCGCCGGATCTCTGAACTCAACTCCGGCGTTTAGAATTGCAATATCCAGGCGATCTAAATCTTTGGTGGCAGCGGCCCATGACCCAGCAGAAGTCACGTCCAAAGAGACGAACTTTCCGTCGACCTCGTCGGCCACTTGCTGCCCGTTGGTTTCATCAACGTCGCAGAGCACAACGTTGGCGCCATCAGATGCAGCCAAGCGGGCGGTAGCGGCGCCAATCCCTGAAGCGCCGCCCGTGATTAGCACTACCTTGCCGTCTAGATCCCAGGTTTGGACGTCAGGTAGCTCGAGTAATGGTTGATTTGAAGAGCCAGTCATAAGGAGATCTTAAGCGCATTTAGTGGCACGCGATTCGGATTACAGGGCAGGTCTTAGTGAACGAACTTCGTCGCCACTTAACGACTTTCTTTGGTGTAACAGATCGGTAACTAAGTGCAACCATTCTTGCCAACCCACAAGCAACTGCTGGATTTCGTGTTCCCACAAGTCTCTGGCACGGTGAACAACGCGGCTTAGATCTTCGATCTCTAAACCCAGATCGATATCGTAAATAATTTCGCTCGTGAGGAGTTCATCAAAGTGGGGTCCTGCTTGGCCGAACACGTTACGGGTTATGACGCTGATCATGTTCAAATCGGTCGTCAGCCAGGGCAAATTGATGAAGCCGGTCAGCTCAGCTTCGGCTACCGATCCTCCTAAATACGATTTGATTCGGCGAATCACCCAATCTTTTATTTCCAGGAATTCTGGGTCGTCGGGTCCGAAACGCTGGAATTGAAGTTGTTCGAAAACATGGCCCGGCATTTGGGGCCAACGACACACACCCAGTTCCTGGCTCGTCCACCGAATGGTCAGCCCCTGACACTCGAAGCCCATTAGTTCGCCCGTAACGGCATGGCCGGCAACGTGAGCTGCTGATGCCAGATCTTCGTCCATTTACCGAGCGTAGATGGGTATTAGGAAGCCAAGTAGGAACATATGTCCACATACCTACTAAACGTTTGCTAAGTTGGTCACATGTTGGAGTTCATCGCTCCTGATCTTCCGAATCGTCCGAGTCGACGCGCTGGTCCTTCAAAGGGCAGTAAAGAGGGTTGGCTCGCTCGGCTGGCGCGGCGTCTCTTAATTCGCATGGATGTTGGCTCATCGCAGCGCCCCGCGACTCTGTATCTATCTTCGGTGGACCTGATGCCAATGGGAACGTGGGTGGTGGTGTCCGAAGAAGATCAGGTTGAACTGGAAACGAGTGCCCATCAGGAAACCTGATCAGGCTCAGGCGCGTTAGACCCCCGGTGATCAGCGAACCGAATCCCGGGGGCCTGTCTGCAGGTATATAAGTTTTTATCTACTAGCTCTTTTCGTAGCGACGCTCTTCGAATTTGGCTTTGCGGTCAGCCATCTTGGCTCGAATATCGTCGGCTTCGGCTTGAGTAATTTCGCCAGACTCAACCCGAGCCGCTAACCGTTCCTGCATTTCTGCTTTACGAGCCTGCATGTCTTGTTCAGAAGCTTTTCTTCGGAAAGGAAGATCAACCGGACGGTTGTCGTCTGAGCTGTTCCAGGTTTCGGCTGCGATAGCGGCACTACCACCGGCAAGCAGTGCACCGGTAAGAACTAGTGGCGCTATCCATTTCACTTTCGGGCGTGGGATCATTGTTGAACTCCTAGATGTTGTTTGTGTCTAGACACAAAGTTCTCCAATGAACCTGAATGAAGCCTAAGAGCTTTATGAGAATTGAATAAGAAAGCTCAATCAAAAATTGTAAACGCTAATAAACGAAACTCTGGAACGTGCATCGAAAATGCCTGAAGCTACGGCTCTTTGAAACGATGGCGACCGTGTGCCAGTGCTGCAGCTAAGGAGCAGAAATTTGGGCACGCACTTGACCTGCGTCTACGAAAGCTTCGTAATCAATAAGCATTCCATCGCGGAGCCTGAACACACTCAGCACTCGTTGCGGGAACACCGGATTGCCATTTGCTGAGGTACCCATCGACTGGGTGGGCTCACCTTTCCAGTTCCAAATTCCGAACGCCGCATCTTCGGTAGCGACAATGTTTTCGACTTCGATCTTGACGCCCGGAATGTTTTCGCAAAATCCGCTTGCATGTGCATGAAGGGCGGAAGGGCCCCGCATGCCCGTTGCATGGTCAAGCATTTCTTCGTCAACGAATCCAGGTATCAGCTCAAACTTCCGCTTACCTAGGACTTCATTCAGATATGTAGCCATGACTTCAGTGGAGCGCTCGACACTCATAACTTTCCCCTTAACAAACCTGACCCGTGTGCTTGGGACCTTAGCCCGGCTCAAGACCACAAGATTCTTGATTGTCTAGCGGACCGACCCGGTGACTTCAGCTATCACGGCATCAACCATGCCTTCGGTATCGAAGTTTGGTTGCCAACCCCACTCTTCCCGAGCGGCGCTGTCATCAATTCGAACTGAGCCCGCAGCCGCTCCTTCAGGGGGTGAGAATGTTATGTCCGCATCCGCGATTCTGGAACGGACCGCGTCTGCTAACTCACCAGCGGTTGGGGTGGGTTGGATACCGTCAACCAAGTAGTTAATTGATTTGATCGATTCGAGCGGCGCTTGAGCAAGTTCAATCGCAGCTCGCGCGGCATCCTGATAATGAAGTATCGATACCACCGCTTCAGGGGGAACCCATACTTCGAATGGTTCACCTAGAGCAGGTTTTTCGATGATCCAACTGGTGTATTGGGCCACGCTCCAGGTGGTTACTCCGGGACCAACGATTGACGGGTAGCGTAAACCTCTGAAGTCCAAGCCATATTTTTGGCGGTAATAGGCGCCAAGGTTTTCGCCTAAGACTTTTGTCACTCCGTATACAGAATTCGGCCGTTGAAGAGTCAGATCATTGATTGTTCCGCCTCCAGTGTCACGCCCATAAGTCCCAATCGAACTGGCAAAAATCATCTGCTCGGTCCCCGCAAGTCGCGCGGCCTCGATGGTCTCGATGAAACCGGCGGCGTTGGCTTGTAAAAGCGCCTGTGGGTCTTGTTCACCCGGAGCAGTCAGAATTGCTCCGAAATGAAACAAGGTCTTTGGTTTTACTTCTGAAAGAAGCGCCGAAGCACTTCCGGGCAAAGAAAGGTCAAATTGGTGAAGGTGAACACGGTCAGAGATGCCTTCAAGTCGACCCAAATTTCCTGATCGGTGGGCGATATGAACCTCGTCATCACTGTCGATAAGCATTCGAGCTATTTCCGCTCCAATGAACCCGGTGCCCCCGGTAATCAAAGTACTCATAGCACCACAATGACACGATGAGTCAAAGAGTGCCTACCGGGAGTAGATTTCACTTATGGCAAATCGCGATAACGAAAAATTACTTTCGGCGCGTCGCGACCGTGTAATGGGTCGATGGGACCTCAAAAACGAAATCATTTTGGTTCGTTCCGGTTCAGTTCTGCCAATGGCGGGAAGCGACATGGATCATTCCTTCCAACCTCATCCAGACTTCGCGTACTTGTCTGGTCGGGGTATCCCTGATGCAGTGCTGGCCTTCGACGCGATGCAGGATCAATGGCAACTGTTCGGTCCTCGATCGACACCGGATGATCAAGTTTGGCATCAACCCGCGGATCCCGTTGGGCTGCCTCTCGAGGAGCTCGACGGATGGATAGCGCTGAGAAGCGAGCAAACGGTCGTAGAGGCATGGGATGACCCGACTATCCAAGCCGGGATCGCCGCTGAACGCGTGCACAAAGATGAGTTAGAACTCTCGGCTTTGAGATCGGCAGCCGCGACGAGCAAGTCAGGTTTCGATTGGGTTTACCAAAATGTTGCTGCCGGCATGACAGAGCGCGAGATCCAAGTAGGCATGGAGGCTGAATTCTTTCGTGCTGGAGCTGTGCGAACTGCCTACCCGAGCATTGTTGCAACCGGGCCCAACGGTGCTTACCTTCATTATTTCTACGGTCAAGACGACAGCTTGAATCCTTCTACGCGGACGCTGCAAAAAGGAGAACTCCTGCTGATTGACGCGGGTGGCGAATTCGGGGGGTATGCGAGTGACGTCACACGAACGATGGTCGTAGGAGCAGAACCCACTGATATCCAATCTTTCCTATGGCATGTCGTGTTGAGCGCTCAGGAACTAGCTATTGATCGTTGCCGACCCGGTCAGGAGTGGCGCGAGATACACCTAGATTCAGCTCGAATAATTGGTTCGGGTCTAGTAGAGCTTGGGCTGTTACGCGGTGAAGTTGATCAGTTGGTTTCATCAGGCGCGGTTGCATTGTTCTACCCACATGGACTCGGCCATTTGATAGGTCTCACTGTTCATGATGCCGGTGGTTACCCAGCAGGCCGAGAACCGAGTTCCCACCCCCAATCCCGTTACCTGCGAACTGATCGGTCACTCGAAGCAGGCATGATTACTAGCGTTGAGCCGGGTGTTTACTTCATTGAAGCGCTTCTTGCTGATCCTGCAGTTCGGGAGCGGTTCGCCGAAGAGGTTGTTTGGGATGCTGTAGAGCCGCTTCGAGGGTTCGGAGGCATCAGGATCGAAGACGACATACACGTCACCAATGCTGGTCCAGAGGTTCTGAGCGAGGGCATTGGTAAGCCAATCCGCATCGGCTAAAGAGCGTTCGATCTTGCCAACAATTGATGAAAGAATCAGCCGATGTCGCCCAAGACTTATGACGCAGTAGTGATTGGTGCCGGGGTGATCGGCTCGTCAATTACATACGAACTTGGTCGACGGGGTTTCCGCACCCTTACGGTTGATCGCCATGGAGGCGCTGGCTTCGGTTCAACCAGCTTTTCTTCCGCGATTGTTCGGTTCACGTATTCGACATACCCGGGTGTTGCGATGTCCTACGAGGGACTTCGTTACTGGGAAAACTGGGGAGAGCATTTGAAGGCTGATCGCGGCACTGAACTCGCGAAGTTCAGCCAATGCGGCATGGTGACTCTGAAAACAACAGGCGGCCACCACCTGAAGGTGCTCCCACATTTCGATTCCATCGGAATCCCATACGAAGACTGGGACGAAGAAAACTTTCAGTCTCATCTCCCCGAACTTGACCTCCGTCGCTTCGGGCCACCCAAAAGACCCGAAGACGCCGGCTTCTGGGACGAACCAACAGAACGGTTGGAGGGTGGACTTTTTACACCGGAAGCTGGATATGTGAGCGATCCGCAGCTCGCGGCACACAATTTACATGCAGCAGCTGCAGCCTTGAATTGCGACTTTCGTTTCAATACTGAAGTCACTGTTATCACTCAACACGGTGGACAAATCACTGGAGTCGAACTCGGAGATGGGACTCTGATATCTGCCCCTATTGTTGTCAATGCTGCGGGACCACACAGCCGAATCATTAATGAGATGGCTGGGGCGTTAGACGACATGTCCATTGCGACAACGCCGTTGCGACAAGAGGTGCACCATGTTCCGTCGCCAGAAGAACTTGATTTCGAACATCGCGGCTTCAATATTGCTGACGATGACAACGGGATTTATGTGCGACCGGATGTAGGGAACAACATCCTGGTTGGGAGCACAGAACCAGATTGTGACCCTCTGCATTGGGTAGACGCTGATCATCAAGGTCAGATACAGGCCGACCAATGGGAGGCCCAGGTTCTGCGATTGAATCGCCGACTTCCCGATGTTGGAGTGCCCCATCAAAAACGCGGAGTAGTCGGGGTCTATGACGTGGCAGATGACTGGATTCCGATATACGACCGGACCTGTGTCAACGGGTTCTACGTAGCAATCGGTACGAGCGGGAACCAATTCAAGAACGCAGCCATAGCTGGCTATTGCATGTCTGAGCTAATTACAGCCGTTGAAAACGGTCACAACCATGATGCTGACCCAGTTGAAGTGACAGGCCCTCATATGGGATTGGCTATTGATATGGGTAACTTCCGCCGGACGCGCACGGTCAATCCGAACTCTTCGATGTCCGTTCACGGGTAACGGCGTTGGTCGAACTTTAACGCCACGCAAAAACTGGTTGCTCTAGCTCGTCAACTCGAACGTCATCGCCGTCATAGGCAACAGCCCGAAACTGGTACATGACCGCGCCGGTGGGAGCATGTATTAGGTCTCCTCCAATTGGCAGCTGAACCACAGGGCGCTCGCTCTCGGGAATCTTGACGAAACGAGGTGAGTCGGGTCTCGTAAGTTCTCGAATAGAGATCCGATGAACGGATGC
>NTLA01000018.1 GCA_002457435.1 Acidimicrobiales bacterium MED-G01
TCGAACCGGAACCCGCTGAGATCTTGGGACGACTCCTTCCGCGGTATGCCGAAGCGAGGCTTTATGCGGCGCTGCTGGAGTCGTCCGCATCAGAACATGCCGCGCGGCAACGAGCGATGAAAGCCGCCACCGACAATGCTGAAGACTTGAAAATTAACCTCACCCGAATAATGAACCGGGCCCGTCAAGATTCGATAACAACTGAGATTATGGAAATCGTCAGTGGTGCCGAAGCAATGGGCCAAGACGACGATGATGGCCTTGAGGATCTCATCACCCAATCACTTGAGGGTTCGTTCGCGGCCCTCGCATCTGACCGAAACGACGCCTGAAACTTCAGGAGCATTAAATATGACCATGACCGAAGACAACACCGAAACCAAAGACGGAAAGGTTCTCGCTATTGCTGGACCAGTAGTCGACGTCGAATTTCCGCGCGGTTCGCTGCCAGAGATCAACACGTTCGTTGAGATGGAGGCCGAGTTAGAAGGCGAAAGGGTGACTATTGGTGGCGAAGTTGCGCAACAGATCGGTGACGGCAAAGTACGCGTTGTTTGCATGAAGGCCACCGACGGGTTGACGCGCGGTGCTGTAGTGCGCAACACAGGCAGAGGAATTGCAGTACCAGTTGGCGACAACGTGTTGGGCCACATCTTTAACGTGTTGGGTGAACCTCTTGATACCGACGACATCGGGGAAGTGCCCGAACGGTGGGAAATCCATCGAGATGCGCCCGACTTTGACACCCTGGAACCCAAAGCAAAGCTTTTCGAATCGGGTATTAAGGTCATTGACCTTTTAGAACCATATTTGGAAGGTGGGAAAATCGGATTGTTCGGGGGAGCTGGTGTAGGCAAAACAGTTCTCATTACTGAGATGATCAACCGAGTTGCCTCGCAGCACGGTGGCGTATCGGTTTTTGCTGGTGTAGGTGAACGCACCCGTGAAGGAACCGACCTCTACCTCGAAATGGAAGAGTCAGGGGTGCTTGAAAAGACCGCCTTGGTCTTTGGACAAATGGATGAGCCTCCTGGAGTGCGCCTGCGTGTAGCGCTTTCGGCATTGACGATGGCTGAGTATTTCCGAGATGTTCAGGGTCAAGAAGTGCTCCTTTTCGTGGATAACATCTTCCGTTTTGTTCAAGCAGGATCAGAAGTATCGACACTGCTGGGCCGTATGCCTTCAGCTGTGGGATATCAGCCCAACCTCGCCGATGAGATGGGGGAGTTGCAGGAAAGAATTACGTCTACGTCAGGCCACTCGATTACGTCGCTTCAGGCTGTTTATGTCCCAGCTGACGACTACACCGACCCGGCGCCGTTCACTACGTTCACGCACTTGGATGCGACGACTGAGTTAAGTCGTCAAATTGCATCGTTGGGTATTTACCCGGCTGTAGATCCGTTGGCGTCTACCTCAACGATTCTCACTCCTGAGGTTGTGGGAGACAGGCACTACGCGGTCGCTCGTCGGGTCCAGGAAATCTTGCAGCGATACAAAGAACTTCAAGACATCATCGCCATTCTTGGTCTAGATGAACTATCCGAAGAGGACAGGATCACAGTTGATCGAGCTCGCAAGATTCAGCGGTTCCTGTCTCAGCCATTCTTCGTTGCTGAAGTGTTTACAGGCATGCCAGGAATTTTCGTGCCGATCGAGGAAACCATTGAATCGTTTGAAATGTTGTGCAACGGTGATCTCGATCACCTGCCCGAACAAGCCTTCCTAAATGTCGGTAATGCAGAATCAGCGATGGCTAAGGCCCGCGAATTAGAACAGTCTTGATTGGTAAGTGAGGCTGATATATGCAAGTTGAACTTGTCTCGCCCGAAGCGGTGCTTTTCTCAGGGGAATGTTCTCAAGTCGTCACCCGTACCGTTGACGGCGACATCGCCTTCCTCGACAACCATGCGCCGTTCATTGGCGCTCTTGATATTGGTCAAACACAACTTTGGGCGGAAGACGGAGTGGTGTCTTTGGCTATCAATGGCGGGTTTGTCGAGGTGAGCGGGAACGCTGTGACCATTCTGAGCGATGCCGCCCTGGCAGCTCAGGACATTGACGTGGCGGACGCCCAATCGGACCTGCAAGCTGCTGAACAGGCCCTTGCCGCAGACGCTGATGACACTGAGGCTGCGGCTACTAAGAAGTGGGCCGAAACTCGAATCCAGGTCTCAGAAGCCGACTGAGCTCAGCTCGCTTCCCGAGGTAGCGGCACGCTGCTATTTAATAGCTACTCGACAAAGAACAATTCGTTTTCGTTGGCAAGAACGCGGTAGTAACACCCGGATCTTGTGGACCCGTCCTGACCCCGAGTGTGACAGGCGCCTTGTCCTTCTCGTCGAACTCGGTACAAGAGCGAATTCTGCTCACAATTAACTCGCACATCCACCAAAGACAATGTGTCACCCGACGTGGCGCCTTTGTGCCAGATTTCTTCTCTAGAAGTTGAATACAGCACAGCGCTTTCGAGTTCAAGTGTCATTCGTAATGCAGTTTCGTTTGCGTAGCCGACGAACAACACATCGCCGGAGTCAGCTTCTTGCAGAACTACGGGGACTACCTGATGTCCACTTTGGCCGATCGAACCGATTTTGTTGAAGTCCAGCTGCTGAGCTGTCCCTTCCTCTAAGTCATTGGTTGTTGACATACGAGTGAGCATAGAGGTGAAGACGATAATGGCGCGTTTCGCTAGATAACGGTGATGTTGTCAGGTGAAGTCCACTGACGAATATTCGCTCAATTTGTCTATGTTGTGAGTCGCCTCGATCTTGCGAACTGTGCCGCTTTTGGAACGCATGACCAGAGAATCAGAAATAGCGCCCTCGGCGGTGAATCTGACGCCTCTGAGTAGCTCTCCATCTGTGATACCAGTAGCGGCAAAGAAAACATCATCAGACCGGACTAGATCATCAGTGTGCAGAACTCGATCAAGATCGTACCCAGCGTCTACAGCGGCTTGTCGCTCGCTTGTGTTCCGGGGCCACAGCTTTCCTTGCATTTCGCCGCCTAGACATTTCAGCGCTGCCGCGGAAATCACGCCTTCAGGGGTTCCCCCTATGCCAAAGAGAACGTCGGCACCGTCGCTCGTGGCAGTAGCTATAGCTCCGGCTACGTCGCCATCGGGAATTAGGCGAATACGGGCACCACTCTCCCGGACTTCATTAATCAACTCCGCATGTCTGTCTCGGTCCAGTATCACGGCGGTCAGGTCGCGAACCCCTCGCCCGGTTGCCTTGGCAATCGCATCCAGATTTTCGGTTGGACTTTTATCGATGGAAATTAGACCCTTGGATTGTGGGCCGACGGCAATTTTTTCCATATAGACGCACGGCCCGGGGTCAAACATTGTTCCTCTGGGTGCAACGGCGATCACAGAAATAGCGTTCCCCCGCCCCAGTGAAGTCAACGTTGTCCCATCAATGGGGTCAACTGCTATGTCGGTTTTAGCTCCGGTTCCATCGCCAATTGCCTCTCCGTTGTAGAGCATTGGTGCTTCATCTTTCTCACCCTCCCCGATCACGACAAAGCCGTCCATGGGCACTGAGTCGAGGATGATGCGCATAGCGTCTACTGCCGCGCCATCAGCACCATCTTTGTCTCCTCTGCCCATCCACCTAGCTGCTGCTAGAGCCGCTGCTTCAGTAGTGCGTACCAACTCAAGGGCTAGATTTCGATCAGGAAGCTCAGAAAGTGACTCAGCCATAGGGACTGACCCTAGCCCCTCGCAGGCTATAAGTATGAGTCACTGGGGACTTCGGCTAGTAGCGTCCATGGAGTGATTCTGGCAGAGCTCAACGTCTGGCATTCACGGCCCGCTGTTCCGACGCGTCGCGTGGCCTTGGGTGAGGATCATTTGACGTTTGACCCTTCCCCCGGAACAGGCGGATTATTGCTGGCAGCAGTGGTTGGTGCTCACGCCCAACAATTAGAGGACGATGAGAATAGTGATCTAACCGATCTACTAAACCTCATCGAAATCGGTGCTCGAATCCCACAACCACGCCTGCGTCACCGCCTCCAAGAGGACCGCATAGGGCTCACTCGTTCAACCCATCGACTCGTCAGTGTCCCAGACGGTCGAATTTCACTTGAATTGGCTCCTAGCGATCGTCCCGAGCCACATGTTTTGGCGGCCCTGTATCGGATTCGCCAACAGCCGAGACCAATGCGCAGAAGCTTATTGACTCTTTTGCGGTCAGCTCGACGATGGCAAGGTAACGATCATGATGACCTGCTTCGCTTTGTGTCTGGAAGTTCTCCTACCGATCATTGGGGCAGCGGTTTAGGCACTGACTCAGTTACTTGGGCACTCGACGTCCTAGGATTCTCTGGTCGCTCCATCGACGAGTTACCAGACTCGCGGCAAGTCCGGCGCACGTTTCGTCGTTTACTACGTACCGCTCATCCCGATCATGGTGGTGTTGCTGAGGACGCTGGACGGCGGATCGAAGCGCTCACCGCAGCACGCAATATCCTTCTCAATCAGAGGAGTGCTTAATCCCTTGATGCCTAAACATGTTGACCTCGTAGTTGTTGGAGCTGGCATTATCGGTCTCGCCACGGCTCGCCAATATCTTGCTGAGTACCCCGGAGCATCAGTGCTGGTGCTCGAGAGGGAGTCGGGCTTAGCGTCGCACCAAACCGGCCGAAATTCTGGGGTCCTTCATTCTGGTATTTACTATGCACCTGGTTCCATGAAGGCCGAACTTGCTGTGGCTGGGCGAAGCTCCATGGTTAAGTTCTGCGCCGAGCGAGGTATCGATTACGAGATCTGCGGAAAAGTTATCGTTGCCACCCGGAACGATGAGATAGATCGCCTCCGAGCCTTACGAGAGCGGGCAGACTTAAATGGACTTGACGCTGAACTGATCGGCGCGTCCCGTCTGAATGAAATTGAACCCCACTGTTTCGGTATTGAAGCACTGCATGTTCCTTCTACAGGCATTGTGTCTTACGCAGCGGTCTGCGAAGCGTTAGCGGCTGAAATAGAAGATCAAAGCGGTGTCATCAGCTATCAGACTCAAGTTTTGGCGATAGAAGAATCCCGTGAAGGCGCTCGCGTCTCAACTTCGAGTGGAGAGCTGGTCGCGGGACTAGTCGTCAACTGTGCTGGTCTTCGTTGTGACCAGGTTGCAGAAATGGTTGGCGCATCAGAAGGAAATCGAATAGTGCCTTTTCGGGGCGAGTACTTCGAGTTGGTGCCGGATCGCCGTGATTTGGTTCGAGGACTGATTTACCCAGTGCCAGATCCAAGCTTTCCCTTCTTAGGGGTGCACCTGACTCGAATGGTTGACGGCTCGGTGCATGCCGGCCCGAATGCTGTCCTGGCGATGGCTCGCGAGGGGTATAGATGGCGAGATATCGAACCTAAGCAAATCCGGGAGCACATAGGTAATCAAGGGTTATGGAGATTGGCCCGCAAATATTGGCGCACGGGAGCTGGCGAGATATGGCGATCGGTGAGTAAAGCTGCCTTTGTGCGTGCTTTGCAACGATTGGTCCCGGAAATCGGCGTTGAAGATTTGGAAACTAGCCCAGCTGGGGTGCGGGCCCAAGCAATGGACGCAGAAGGAGAGTTAATGGATGACTTCGCGATTACCGAGACCAGCAATAGTCTGCATGTCCTTAATGCACCTAGCCCTGCGGCCACAGCAAGCTTAGAAATAGCGGGAAAGATTGTTCGAATGATTGAGGCCCGTAGTAACTGACCTAGGAGTTGTTTTGAGATCGCCCTCGATTTTGTATATCTGCGACTCGCTGGGCCACCTTCTCTGGTTTGAAGTTGGTCTTCTTTAGCCAATCTCTTCCCATTGAAGCTTCTATCTCCCATCCCTCAGCGATGGTGGTACTTGCGGTCCGTTCGTAAGTTCTGACCATCTGCTGGACACCTTCTTGGTCGTTGGAACGAATGTCAGACGCTAGCGAGTGCACTGTTTCCAGGAGACTGTCGTGTGCAACGACTCTGTTCACTAGACCCCACTCGGCAGCGGTAGTGGCGTCTACGTAATTGCCGGTCAAACTCATTTCTCGAGCCCGCCGGACACCGATTGCTTGAGGAAGAAGCACGCTGAGCCCCCAACCCGGCATTACACCCACCCGGGCGTGGGTATCTGCGAAAGCCGCCCGATCAGACGCGATAAGAAAATCGCAATTGAGAGCCAGTTCCAGTCCACCAGTCACGGCCACTCCGTTGACGGCACCGATCAATGGCTTTGAGCGGCTGGGGAAAGGCCCGCTGGCTTCCAAAGAAGCATCAGGGTCTATATTCCCTCCTGACCCTCCTAGTTCTTTAAGATCCAGTCCGGCACAAAACGCTGGATCAGCCCCGGTGAGCACTAAAACGTCTACATCAGGATCTTGGTCCAAGGAACCCAGGGCCTTAGGTAGTGCCTTAAGAATCTCGCTACTTAAAGCATTCCGCGCCTCAGGGCGATTTAGAGTCACCACGCCTACTCCTTCGATGACGGATGCAAGCACGGCACCGTTTGCGAACTGAGTCGTTGTCATTTCCATGTCCCTCCTCATCAGGATTGGCACCTATTCTGCCCACATAAGGAGTCTGCATGCCGATGATTGAAGGAATGGTTTTGTTCCCCGGTGCGGGTGGCACGAAGGAGCATGCGACCCTAGTGGCGTTGGAGGCCTCACTATCGCCGCTGCCGGTTATCAGAAGCGAGTTCTTGTCTCGCCGCAACGGGAAGCGTGTACCTCCGAGGGCTCCGAAATTGGTGGCTGAACTTATTCAGGAACAACGGGCGATGGCAGACGAATTGGGGTGTCGACCAGATCGCTTGGTATACGGGGGCCGTTCGATGGGAGGTCGGGTCTGCTCAATGGCGGTGGCTGAAGGGATGCCTGCCGCAGGGTTACTTCTACTCAGTTATCCGCTTCACCCACCCGACAAGCCAGACAACTTACGTGTTGAACATTTCGACGACATCGAAGTGCCATGCCTGTTCGTTTCCGGAGACAATGATCCGTTCGGCTCCCCTGAAGAATTTGGCCAACACCTGACGCGAATAAGAGGGGAAGTGGCTACCAAGTTCTTGGACGGTGCACGGCATGACCCAACGAGCAGGGCCCATGTCGCAACAATCATTCAAGTCGTAAACGAATGGGTCCTGTCGTCAAAATAGCCCGTCTCGGTTCAACAACCCAAAGGTTCAATATCCTCCGGATTGAGTGTCTCTAATTCTTGCCGCGTGCCTTCGTAGAAACGTTTCCAAACGATCAATGCGGCGATGAGTGGACCTACCCAAAGAACGGTCATAGCAGGGCCGAAAGAACCCCACCGCAGCCGCATCCAGCCTGCGGCAACAATCCCGATTGATCCACCCACAACACCAATTGCTCCCACAATTGTCGCGGCGCGAGCTCGCACAGCAGTCGGGAACATCTCGGCTCGATATACACCGATCGCTGGCAGTAGGCCGCTGGCCAGCATGATGGCGGCCAATGCAAGAGGCCAAAGCAGAACTCCCGAAGAATTGAAGAAGATAGTCGTAAAGCCAAGCCCGAGGACCGTCGCCACCCCTACGACGATTCTTCTACCGCGCAAGTCGGCTACCCGTCCCGCTACGTAAAGACCGATGCCTCCCGGAGTGGCGGTTGTTACTACGAAAAGACTGACATCCAGGGCGCTGAAGCTGTGCTCGTCGCGTAAATATTCGTTTCTGAACCAATCAATGGGTGAAAGAAAGAGCCCGAGCAAGAAATAGGTTCCACCCAGTAATGCTAAAGGCCTCCAGTAGTTACTTAGCTTGAGGCCTGTTACATGATTAATGAATCTTCGACTTTCGGGGAGTCGACGAATGGTGCCGACGATGAGTGGGATCATGAACACCGGGATCAGGAAAATAAGACGCCAGGTCCACTCGGCTATGCCGGCTACGGGTTGCGCCCAGACAACAAAACCAGCTCCTAGAGCCGCCGAAAGACCAAGCACGGAGAGACCCCAAGCGCGACTGCCCGCTGGTAGTTCTTCCAGAGCGAAAACGACGATTATTGCCCCAAGTGTTGCATTGCAGGTCCGCACTACTACGAGACAGACAGCGAAGATTTCTATGGACGGAGCAAGAGCAGCGGCGCAGGAGGATGCGATTCCAAAAGCCATCGCCCAGGCGAGGATGCGTCGCCGTCCATGCCGGTCAGCAAGCACAGCAAACCCAATAGCTAGCAAGGTGCCGACGCGGATGAGAGCTCCGAGAAATCCTTGGCTCAACTGGTTGACCCTAAATTCGTCTGCCGCATATGTGTGTGTCTCGGCCGGCGCGTTGGAGAGAAAGCCCGAAAGTAATGCAATGGCACACAAAGTCGAGAAAATTGTCGTCGCTCTTTGCCCCAAATGATCAGGAGGGGCCCAAAATGGTGCGGAGCCGTCATCGCGACGGTTACGAAGCGCGTGACGAACTGGCCAACGGAAAAGAAAGCCAAACCAAGGAATCGAAAGTTCATAGTCAAATCGTTCAGTGACTAGGTGTTTGTTCGGTTCTGAGGTGATGGTGAGGGTCCTCTTGTAAGCCTTGAATGGACCATCAATCAGCGAGAATTGGTTGTTCCCGAGATTTTTTTCCTGAACTAAATCGGTTCTTGGGAGACGAACGCGTCTAAGCCCATCATCGTCAAATTGGTGTGTTATTTCTAAATGAGTCACGGGAGTGATGTGTCCTTCTCCACTTGGATGAACATACTGGAGGGATGGATAAATTCCTTGTGCGGGGAAGTGGACCTTTAAACGGTGACCTTCATATTGCTGGAGCGAAGAACAGTGCCTTGAAACTGATGGCAGCATCGCTGTTAGCTGAAGGCTCAACTTCACTCATTAATGTTCCGGACATAACAGATGTTGCAATCATGGCCGAGCTACTCGAGGCCATGGGAGTCAAAATTCAGAGAACCGGTCAGCGCATCGACATCAATGTCCCCACTGAGATCGACCCAGTAGCGCCCTATAGCTTGGTGGAACGCATGCGGGCTTCCATAGTGGTCTTGGGCCCTCTGCTCGCCAGAATTGGTCGAGCCCGAGTGGCGATGCCGGGGGGAGATGATTTCGGGTCTCGTCCGATCGACATGCACTTGCAGGGCCTGGAACAATTGGGAGCAACTTTTTCTTATGAACACGGCGACATAAGTGGCCAGGCTGATCGATTGATTGGATCTGAGGTGTTCTTGGAGTTTCCGTCGGTGGGGGCTACCGAAAATTTGCTGATGGCGTCGGTCCTAGCTGAAGGAGTCACGGTTATCGAAAATGCAGCGCGGGAACCTGAAATTACCGACCTCGCAAATTTTCTGTCGCAAATGGGAGCTCAAATTGAAGGGGTGGGAACGTCGCGTCTCAGTATCAAGGGTGTTGAGACGCTGACTCCTGTTACTTACTCGGTGATGCCTGACCGAATAGAAGCAGCAACATACCTCTCTGCTTTGGCGGTCTGTGGGGGACAGATTCGACTACGAGGTGCTCGCCCGGATCACATGGAGATGCTTCTTCGCAAGCTCGAAGAGATGGGCATGATGCTGGAAGAAGATGATTTCGGCTTGGGGGCTAAGGTCACTCAGCGCCTCAAAGCTGTTGATGTATCAACGCTCCCTTATCCTGGTTTAGCTACCGACTACAAGCCTTTTTTGGTTGCTGCGCTGACCGTTGCAGATGGAGCGGGAATGGTCACAGAGAACATATTTGCTGGACGGTTCCGGTACATAGATGAGTTGGTACGGATGGGTGCGGAAATACGAGCTGAAGGACGTCATGCGGTAGTACGTGGTGTTGAACGGCTGTCAGGCGCTCCCGTAAGAGCTCACGACATACGCGCTGGAGCCGCTTTAGTGATTGCGGGATTGGCAGCGGACGGGGAAACGGTTATTTCGAACGCACACCATGTAGACCGGGGATATGAGGATTTGGCAGGTAAGCTCTCGTCCGTCGGCGCCCAAGTCGCGCGAACTTGATTGCTGATCTACTAACCGACTGTCTTAGATGAACCGGCCGAGCACAGATCCCGTCGCCTTGTTTGAGGCAGCACGTGAAGGTAAGCGTCTAGCCCTGGCAAGACTTATGTCCCTCGTCGAACGTGGAGGGGATGCAGCACGTGTGTTGGGGGCTCATACATACTCTCAAATCGGAGCCGCGTATACGGTCGGAATGACGGGCGCACCAGGCTCAGGAAAGTCCAGTCTCGCCGCTGAGCTAGCTTCAGTCGTTCGCTCAGAACAACAACGACTGGCGATTCTGGCCGTGGACCCCTCATCTCCGTATACCGGTGGAGCGATCTTGGGTGATCGAGTTCGCATGCAAGACCACGTGACGGATGACGGAATTTATATCCGATCCATGGCGACCCGAGGTCATCTGGGAGGGCTTAGTCTCGCTGCACCTCAAGCCATCCGAGTACTTGACGCACTGAGTTGGCCCTGGATACTTGTTGAAACGGTCGGAGTTGGGCAGGTAGAGGTGGAAATAGCGGGAGCTGCCGACACCACAATCGTGGTTGTTAACCCGGGTTGGGGAGATGCCGTCCAAGCCAATAAAGCTGGACTTATGGAAATAGCCGACATCTTCGTAATCAATAAATCCGATCGCAAGGGTGCAGATGACACTCGACGAGATATCCAGCAGATGCTTGAACTTTCATCGCTCGGGGACTGGGAACCTCCGATTGTGATGACTGTGGCCACCGATCACATTGGTGCTGATGAATTATGGCAAACGGTCGGAGAACATCGGTCTTACCTCCAAGAGAGTGGTGAGCTTCAGGTACGGCGGAACCTTCGAGTTCAGGCTGAACTGACTGAAATCGTGACTCAAAGCCTCGAACAGCGAGTCATCAACACGATGGAAAGCCCAGAGACAGCGGAGCTAAAAGAGAAGTTGGCCCGCGGAGAGATTGACCCGTATGCGGCGGCAGCTCGGCTCATTGAATTGTCTAACGGTTGAACTAATCGAGCTCGCCTCGCGCTAGGGCGAACACGGCCTCTCTTTCAGGTGGAGACAAATTAAGGTCCAGCAGCCGAAGCTCTGCTGCTTCGCGCACTTGAGCGAAGACCTCAACAGCGCCGAATTCGTTCACAAAAACCTTGGCGAATCTTTTCCTGAGGCTGCCTATGAGTAATCGGGCTAGCCGCCCGCTGTTCGATTCTGCTGTGCGGAGGATCACATATGTCACAGCTGCATCAAATGACGGCGATCCACGTGATGAGCTGCTCCAATTCAACACTATGGGTTTGCCGTTACTCAGCTTGATGGTGCCTGGATGAAGGTCCAAATGGACGATGGAATCGCCTTCGCTAACACTCTCCCAATCCGAGGGCGCGGGAATTTTTCCGAGTGCTTTGTGCAAACGGGCGAGGTTTTTTGCATGCCTGTTCAATGTCCATGGCCTCGATGTGAGGTCTTCCAACATTGTGGGACCCTCGATGCGCTCTATCACCAGTGAAGATGCAGATAAGCGTTCAGCTAACTGAGGGGCCGGAAACCCTGCAGATGTCATTATCTCCAATGCTTCGGCTTCTCGGGATAAGTCTCGCTCTCGGGTACTTGTGCGAACTACATGATCTGGCCCGTAGTGGCGCAGTTCCCACTCAGAACCCACGTTGATGAGTCCTCCCGGCTCCACGCCTGTTCCAGCTTCTTGTCGTTGGAGAATTCTTTTTCGGAGACTCCTCAAGTTTCGCTGCCAGATTGCAGTCAGAATTGGCTTCGCAAGTCTTTCTCCAATCCTGCCCGCGAAGTGCCATGGCAAATCAATTGACTCGTTCCAACTAAAACGTGTCCCTGCTGAAATAGGAGAAAGGGTGAACCTGCCGACTCCGGCGACGAGGCCCGAATGTTTAACAGCCATAAGTTCCTCGGGCTCCCACTCAACCACTTCCATATGATCGCGAAGTCGAAAAGGACCGACGGCTGTTAGGCACACAAAGGTAACTCCGCGACCTTCGGAGACCTCAGACGTCAACTCCACGCTGCGTGCATCCATCATCCACTCAGAATGCTTCGTGACGTCTCGTAAATAGCTCCATACCTCCGTAGGGGCTGCAGGGAGATCTATCGAGACTTGGATTTCCATCGACCTTCGCCCCCCATTTTGGGAACACAATTAAGAATTAACTGAAGCGTAGACCGAGACATGATGATCACTGCTGCTGGTGAACGGGCTTTGATGCCAATCTTGCCACCGTTCCACCAAATCCAAGCCGTGCCGAGCGGCTATCTGATCCAGTTCATCGGGTGTCTTGATAAGTATTCGCCAAGGTCTAAGGATGGGTCCGGCTCCGCCTAACTGGACGCTTTGGCCTCGCACAACCCCGGAGATCTTTTCTCGGATTGTGATACTTAGCACTGTCGCCTCTGTCGTGTGGCGAGACTCGACACCCCTGGTCGGTAGAAGAGAATAGTTAGATGGGACGAAAGCTTCTAGAACGAATAAGCCGTCGGGTCTTAAGCGATCGCTGACGAGCTGAAGACATTTTTCCTGGTCCTCTGGATCGACAAGATTGAAAAACGTGTTGTATGCACAAAAAATTACTTTGAACCGCCCAACCGGAAGCCACCTAGCCATATCGGCTAAGTGAGTGGTAACCAGCCCCGAGGTATCTCTAGCAGTTAGACGTTTGAGCATTTCTGAAGAGGAATCCACGCCAGTGACTGGTACTCCGGCGGCAGCTATTGGTAGCGCCAAGCGGCCCGTCCCAACGCCCAACTCCAAGACTTCGAGACCTTCGGAAAGGCTGCTGATGAGAGCCGCTGTCCCATCCACATCTGTGACCTGCTGGTACCAATCATCGTAAACATCGGCAAAAGCATCTCCGTAAGTTGAACACAGGTAGTTGACTGAATTCGACAGCTCCATGTCGCTCACTTTATTTCGGGGCGTAGTCTTGGAGGGATGGAGACAGCCAATTTAGATCGCCCGGTGTACCTCGATTGTGCTGCTTCAACTCCGATTAGGCCAGATGTTCTTGATGCAATGATGCCGTACTTAACTGAGCACTTCGGCAATCCATCGGGTGCTCACCGAATGGCTCGATCCTCCAGAGCAGCTATCGATGATGCTCGAGAAGTTTGTGCAACGCTTTTAGGGTTTGGGCCGCATGAGATTGTCTTCACTAGCGGTGGGACTGAATCAGACAATCTTGCGATTCATGGAGTATGTAAACCAAACGGAATCGCTGTCTGTCCTGAAACCGAACATCACGCAGTGCTCTATCCGGTGGAATCTCACAATGGACGGCTGGTTAAAGTCACTTCGAACGGTGACATCGATTTCGAACATCTCGAAACCTTGCTTGATGAGGATGTTTCGGTTGTGTCGGTGATGTTGGTTAACAACGAGTCGGGCAGAATTATTGATCTCGACGCGGTTGCTGAAGTACGGGATCGTTGCGCCCCTCAGGCGTTGTTGCACACAGACGCCGTTCAAGCGGTTAACTGGCTCGACATTGCCAACGCTGCGCGTAGGGCAGACATGATGTCGCTCAGTGGACACAAATTTGGCGCACCCAAAGGTGTCGGTGTGTTGGCGGTTCGAAACCAGGTTGCCCTAGTCCCACAAATACTCGGTGGAGGACAAGAAGCAGAGCGCAGAAGCGGAACACATAACACGGCTGGCATAGTGGCTATAGGAGCTGCGTTACAGTGCCTAGACAAATCAAGGGAAAGTGAGATTGATCGGCTAGGTGGCCTCAGCGGACACCTTGCTGGGGCTCTAGCCACAGCGATACCTGGTTGTTTTGAAACGATTCCCCAGTCAGAAAGAGCTGCAGGGCTGCTGCAGATAGTTATTGAAGATGTTGAAAGTGAAGCTTTATTGGTGTTGCTCGAACGACATGGTGTGATGGCTTCAGCTGCTGCGTCCTGCGCTTCTGGCGCCATGGAACCTTCACACGTATTAGCTGCTATGGGAATGGACCGGACTGTCGCTGCAGGATCATTGCGGCTTTCGCTTGGCTGGTGCACCGAAGATTGGGAAGTTGAGCACGCGGTGGAGGCGATACCTCGCTGTGTAGAGCAGCTCCGAGGTGCATCGTGAGTCGCGTGTTGGTGGCGATGTCAGGAGGTGTCGACAGTGCTGTGTCAGCTGCCCTTATGAAAGAACAGGGCCATGATGTGACCGGGGTGACCCTCAAACTTTGGGGAGGCCCCCAAGATCAGGGGTGTTGTTCGGTTTCCGATGTTGATGACGCTCGTCGCGTCGCACAACAATTAGATATTGATCACTTTGTCTTCAACTACGGCGAAGAATTTGATCGACATGTGGTTGGTCCCTACGTAGACGCTCATGCGGCGGGTTTGACTCCTAACCCATGCATCGAATGCAACCGGCACATAAAGTTTGATGCCCTGGTTAGTCGCGCCAAGAAGTTGGGATTCGATTTGGTGGCTACTGGCCACCACGCCAGAATTATTGAAACCAATAGAGGATTACGACTCGGGCGCGGGGTCGATGAGAGCAAAGACCAGTCCTACGTCTTATACATGCTGACGGCTCAGGACCTCTCTATGCTTCGGTTTCCAGTCGGAGAAATGACGAAAAGCGAAGTGCGCGAGTTAGCGCATCACCAGGGTCTTCGATCTGCTGCAAAACCCGACAGCCAAGACGTTTGCTTTATCACCGCGTCTGAGGGACGTACCAGTTTTCTGTCCGACCGGCTTGATCTGCACGCCGCAGATGTCGTCGACGTAGACGGTAATGATCTGGGCGCTATTGACGCAGTTGAGTTGGTCACCATTGGCCAACGAAGAGGACTCAACCTTGGTGGCAACACGGATCGAACCTACGCGGTGCAAGTTGACGTCCCATCTCGGAGAGTAGTCGTTGGTGGTGCCCAAGATTTACTTTCAGACGATGTGCAGCTGGCTGATCATGTGTGGGTAGACAAGCCCTACATAGGACCAGTGCAGGTTCAAATCAGTGCTCATGGAAACCAGGCGGCTGCTTCTCTGACTTCCGATGGTAACGTCCAGTGGGTTGACGCCCACCGGAAGGTGGCGCCAGGCCAGGCCGTGGTCTTCTATAACGACGACCTCGTCATTGGCGGAGCGACCGCAATCTAGACGTCAACGCACGATTCTGCGGAGGCGAGCTTCTTGCAGCACTGCTCCGGGACGAGTTGGTGAAAATAAAACTGTTGTCCCCCATTTCACTTCGCTCACGCCCCGAGACCTTGGCACCACTTCTACTTCCCCATGAAGCGTGACTTGAAGTACAGGTCCTAAGGCAAATTGGCTCACGTCAACTACACCTTCGGCTTTGATATCAACGTCGGCCGGAGCAGGACCTATAGAAATAATGTCTTGACGGTGAAGAAGAAAAGGTTCTCTGGTAGCCAAATAATCATGAATGACGAAACCGTTTGGTACGAAAACGATCCACCTTCGCGCAAGTTGATGTATTGATCTACATCCCAATGCGGCGATCGGCCATCCAATCACCAGCAGAGGCACTCCTAGACGCCAATTATTTGAGACGACAAGGATGGGGCCTGAACATATGCTCAAGATCACGATCCCCCAGACCAGCACTAATGGTCCAATGAGAATGGCGCTCGGGATCCGAAGCAAGAACCGCTTTTCGTCGCCGTAGCTAATGCCGTCGACCATCACGTTGCCGGTTTCGGGTAGCAGTGCCAGCAAACTGACGACAGCGGCGTGAACGAGAGCCACAACGAAAATGTCCGTTGAAATACGGGAATACAAATGTGCAGCAAATAGGGCGAGAAGCATTGCTGGCGCGAGAACACGCATCATCGTTAAGCCCCACGGCCTTTTAATGATCGAACCTCCTAGGACGAATCCCCACACAATCCAGAAAGCGATCGAGGTCCAGAGCTGTTGCTGGATTGTGTCTTCCGTCAGTGCTGAATCAATGGCAGCCCCTAGCGAAAATGGCGTCAGTGCCCACGCGCCGAGAAAAATTGTAAGAGGATTGAAGACCTTCACACCCCAATCGTGGCTCATCTGGGGACGTTGTTCCTAACTGCCGAGGTATTAGAACGACAAAACCTGGTCTTCTGGCTAGCTAGAGTCGGTTCTGTCATGACTGGATTTGATTCAGATCAAGATCGCGTAAACCAGTTGCGCGACCAGATCGCAGCTCACAACGAGGCTTATCATGGGCGTGACGAGCCAACCGTTCCCGATGCGGTCTACGACCGATTACTACGCGACCTTGCTGAAATCGAAGCCCGTAACCCCGACCTGGTGACACCAGAATCGCCGACTCAATCGGTTGGTTCGGCTCCCAGTGAGATCTTTGCTCCTGTTGAACACAAAATCCCCATGATGTCGCTCGATAACGCAATGGATATGAACGAGCTTCAATCATGGTACGACCGAGTGTTGAAAGGTGTACAAGGCTCAGATCCATGTCAGTTTGTATGTGAACTTAAGTTCGACGGACTTGCCGTCTCTATTCGATACGAAAATGGAGAATTAGTTCAAGCGGCAACTCGAGGCAACGGTCGAGTTGGAGAAGATGTCACGCATAACGTCCTAACGATTGAAGATATTCCTCATCGAATTAAGAATGCTCCCGAGGTGCTTGAGGTCAGGGGTGAGGTTTATCTGCCGATTTCCCGTTTCGAATCCCTAAACGAAGAGCAAGTAGCAAAGGGCGAACCAGTATTTGCTAATCCGAGAAATACAGCGGCAGGAAGTCTTCGACAGAAAGACCCGACAGTTACGGCATCGAGGAAGCTGGCTTTTTGGAGTTATCAGGTTGGCGAAGTCCTTGGGGGCCCGCTGATGGCTTCATCGCAAGAGACTTTTGAGTTACTGGAGAGCTTGGGACTTCCGGTAAACCCCGAAGTCACTGAATTCTCCGAGTTTTCTGAAGTTCAAAAATTCTGTGAATTCTGGAAGTCGAAGCGTCATGAACCTGATTACGAGATCGATGGTGTGGTGATCAAACTTGCCGATCTAGCCCAACGTGAGATGTTGGGATCCACCAGTCGGGCACCGCGTTGGGCGATCGCTTTCAAGTTTCCTCCAGAAGAAAAAATCACGCGTCTCCTCGATATCAATATTTCGATTGGGCGCACTGGCCGCGCTACCCCGTTTGCGGTTCTTGAACCGGTATTTGTTGGAGGTTCAACGGTAGGAATGGCGACGTTACATAACGAAGATCAAGTGGCTACCAAGGATGTTCGCCCCGGCGACATGGTGGTGGTTCGTAAAGCGGGTGACGTTATTCCAGAAGTCGTGGGCCCAATCTTGGTCGAGCGCTCCGTTGAATCGAAATCTTGGTCTTTCCCAAAGGTGTGTCCGAGCTGTGGGTCAGCACTAGAGCGGTTGGAAGGTGATGCGAACACCTATTGTGTGAATCGAGCGTGTCCTGCCCGTGTCGAGACCGGGATCAGCCATTTTGCGAGCAGAAATGCCATGGATATCGAAGGCTTAGGTGAACGGACAGTTCGCGGACTCGTAGAACAAGGCATGGCTGGTGACGTTGGTGATTTGTTTGCTTTAAGCAAGCCGCAACTCATGGAGCTATTGGTGAGCGGCTCATCAAACGAGACGTTGGTCAATAACTTGATGTCCGCTATCGACGCCGCCCGCGAGCGACCCTTGACCAACGTCCTCATAGGGCTAGGCATAGAGCATTTAGGCCCAAGTGCAGCAGAACTCATTGCTCGCAGATTCGGCAATCTACATAACATTGCGGAGGCAGAAATTGGCGACATTGAAGCTATAGATGGGATTGGGCCCGTCATAGCCTCAAGCGTTACAGATTTTTTTGCCGATGATCATAATAAGTCGATAGTTGAGAAGTTCCGACTGCATGGGGTGCGCCTAGACATCACTGACGGCGATGCGGACGCCCCACAGGTGCTTGTTGGCCGCTCGATCGTAGTAACAGGGTCTTTGGATGGTTGGTTTGTGAGTCGGGACGAGGCAAAAAGGTCGATTATCGCTAGAGGTGGTAAATCCCCCGGCAGCGTTTCGAAGAGCACATATGTGTTGGTTGCAGGTAACGAAGCTGGTCAGTCGAAAATCGATAAAGCGTCTGACTTAGGTATACCGATAGTGGGAGAGACAGAACTTCGCCATTTGCTTGAAACAGGACAATTGCCGTAGGGGGCTGAATTAGAAAGAGGTCCAGCACCACTCATGATCAATGTTGTCTACCTCGACGTCAATGATCGGGATGGCGATAACCCTGGCACAAATGAGGCCCCTGCGTAACTGAGAGACCACCATGTCACTACCGGGACTAAAGAAGAATTCTCCTAGTTGTTGAGTGCCAGCATCCAGCTGCTCGCTTGGGATAGGGAGACCATCAATTATCAGGGTTGGCTCCCAACCAGGGCTTAAGGAAACACCGACCAAAGTCTGTTTCGGAGCTTGGTCGCCTTCTTGTGGGATCACCCCTAGAAGTCCACTAGGCAAAGTAGTCGGCTGTGGCGCTCCCCGAGTCGAAGAGGCGACCCAAATCACTAACCCTAAGAAGAGCACTACGAAGATGGTCAAGGATGAAGCGACACCTTTTCTAAGGCTCCAGTTGACAGTGTTATCACGCATTGACTTACCGCTTTTCTGAGGCTTCTCCACGTCCCTATCATGGCCGAATATGGAAGCGGTTGAAATTCGACGCCATAAGACTGGCCGCTACTAGCGATACTGTCGAGTTGTGCCTCTTGACGAGTCAGACGAATTAACGGGTCGAGTTCTTGATGACCGTTACCGACTCATGGCCTACCAGACTCATGCCCAGGCTTCGGTCAACTATCTTGCTCATGACCTAGAGACTGGTGATCATGTATCCATAAAGGTTTTTGGCGCTTCGATTTCTGAAGATCTTGAATTTTCGAGACGTCTCGTAGTTGACACAACTAAGGCGGCATTGGTGTCGCACCGTTGTGTGGAACGTGTATATGACTGGGGTCGATTTCAGGAGAGCGCCTACGTCGTAGTTGAGCATTACCCCGGGGTTACTCTGAGATCTTTCTTGGCAGCCGGGTACACACTTAACCCGGCCCAAGTGGTCAAACTAGGTGTCGAGCTCGCCTCAGGCCTTGAAGCCCTTCACGGCAACGGGATTTGCCATGGAGATATTTCACCGAGCAACGTGATCTTAGGTTTGGATACATCTTCGAAACTTTCGGCAGTTTATTTGGGTAATGCGCTACGGGCCGCTGAAGCAGGACGTCTTGAAATTGTGGGAACTGGTGTTGACGACCGGTCACAAGAGTTTCTGGCGCCCGAAACTAGTAGGGGTCTTAGTAGTCCGGAATCTGATGTGTATTCCCTTGCAATGACTCTTCGGGTTGCTGCCGAGGAAGGTTCAACCACGAACGAAGCTGCTGACGCGGCGGCCAGACCCAAAATTTCTAAAAGACAAGATCTTGGTCAAGCACAAGACATTCTTGAATCGGCTCTCGACCCTGATCCAGACGTGCGTTGTGATGCGAAGTCTCTGACAAAAGGACTTATTGACGCGGCCGCGAGCTTCGTCAAACCGCCGCCAGTTGCGATCCCTGAGTCGCTTGCGAGTCCACTCTTAGCTGCGAATCGGAGTCAGCAGAGAGTGCTCGCGGAAGCTGCAGAGTTCGATCAAGTCCGTTGGCGGCCCATGTGGAAGGTGGGAGCAGCTGCGCTGGGTCTTCTGATGCTGCTTTCTGCCGCAACTGCGTGGGCTGTGAGCAGTGTCCGCCCACAAGGTGTTTCTGCCCACCTGGTTGATCAGTACACCGGTCGGACCATCGGTGAGGTTCGGGCGATCGCTGACTCAGTTGCGTGGATTCTTGACGAAGACCAGGTACGGACCGACGAATTACCTAGCGGAATCGTTATAGCTCAACGGCCTGAGGCTGGGAGCCGACTAGCAGAAGGAGCGATGCTTATCGTTGAAGTGGCGAGCGGACCACGTCTGCGCATGACCCCACTAGTTATAGGTTTATCAACTGAGGCCGCTTCTGCTCGGCTTGCAACTAAAGGATTTGAAGTTGACCTTGTGCAGCCGCTCTACGACGAGACGATCGCAGCCGGTGAAGTGATGAAGCTTATGATTGATGGTGAGACGGAGTTGGGCGGATCTCTAAGAGAACCAGGAACTAGGGCGGTTCTTGTTGTTTCCGGAGGTCCTGTTCCTCGAACCGTTCCGCAGCTAATAGGTCTCGATCAGGAAAGTGCCGAGGAAGCATTGAATGCACTTCAGTTAAGCAGCGCGCGAACATTGAGTTACGAGGTGAGTGACTCAGTCCTTGAAGGACTGGTTTTGCGACAGAGCTTGACGCCAGGCTTGTTGGTGGAGCGAGGATCTACGGTTTCATTGACGCTTTCGGCGGGTCCCGACCGGCGAGAGGTACCTGATATGCGAGGTCTTACCGTTTTGGAAGCGGAACAACGTCTAGTTGAGGTGGGACTCAAGCTGGGAGATGTTGCGGGTGAAGGCGAGCTGGTTCAGGCAACAGAACCTCCTGCTGGAACTATGTTGGCCCCTGATTCTGCCGTTCTCTTGTGGGTCCTGTCTGATTAATAACCAAGAGTTGTGCCTGCTTGCCGATTTGGAACGAACGTAGCCCCGTAGAATTCTCTAGATGGCATCGGGGAACAGTCCAGCGCGACTGGAGCGAATCGAAAAACGTGAACGTAACGCCAAATGGCCGAATCCCCCTATGTATATAGATATGTCTGAATGCATTAACTGTGATGCGTGTGTTCGCGCCTGCCCACCAAATTTCGGAGCGATCTTTAACCACGGTATTGATGTGATTATCTTGCCGGAATTGTGTTCCGGCTGCGATAAGTGTTTGGATCCGTGTCCCGTAGATTGCATCTATCCTCTTGCCGCTGAAGATTGGGAACCTTCATCAGTGGAATGGTGGCAAGAACCCCTGAGCGCAAACGACCCCTACATGTGAACTGCTTTGGAGATCAAGCACTATGAATCAACCACTCTCACCAGACCTTGTGGCCCACATAGCTTCGCTAGCGCGCATTGACCTCGATTCGGAGGAATTGGTTTACTTCACTGAGCATCTCGAAAAAATACTTGATCACGTCAGTCAGTTAGAGGGACTCGACCTTGAATCCGTTGAGGCAATGTCTCACCCGTACCCACTGTCGAATGTTCTGAGAGACGATGTCGTGGGTCCCACCATCGAACCCCAAGAAGTGTTGGCACAAGCTCCAGATGTTGCGGATGGCCAATTCCGGGTTCCCCCTATTTTGGGAGAGTCATCTTGAACTCCGCTAGAGAGCTGGCATCGGATATTCGGGAGTCTCGTAAGAGCGCCCTAGACGTTTTGGGGGACTTCCTCGAGATAATTGAGGCCAAAGAGCCAGATATTCATGCGTTCAACTTGGTCGATCGTGAAATGGCTATCGAGGCTGCGGGAAGGATTGATGAAACAGTTGGGTCTGGACGTGATCCTGGCCCACTTGCTGGCGTACCGGTGGCTCTAAAGGACAACCTCTGCACCAGAAATCTTGCGACCACTTGTTCTTCACGGATCCTTGAAGGATGGGAGCCACCATACGATGCAACTGTTGTAGAACGGCTTCGAGCAGCTGGTGCTGTCATCATTGGCAAAACTAATCTCGACGAGTTTGCTATGGGTAGTTCGACCGAACACTCTGCCTTCGGTCCGACCCGCAACCCTCACGACCTAACTCGAGTACCCGGCGGGTCCAGCGGAGGATCTGCAGCTGCCGTAGCGGCGGGCTTCGCTCCCCTGGCATTGGGTTCAGATACTGGGGGATCGATCCGACAACCAGCCGCGCTCTGTGGAGTAGTAGGTGTAAAGCCGACGTATGGGCTTGTCAGTCGCTATGGGCTAGTGGCGTTTGCGTCTTCGTTTGACCAGATTGGTCCCTTTGCCGGCGATGTTGCAGATGCGGCGTTAGCGCTGGGAATAATTGGAGGGCACGATCCTCTGGATAGCACGTCGATCCCCGCGCCGGCAGCCGACCTCAGTGATGGTCTTGAGCGTGGAGTTGAAGGTCTTCGCTTTGGATTGGTCTCTGAACTCTTGGAAGGTATTGATGAAGACGTCGTCGCCCAAGTTCACCAAACCGCCGATGCTTTGAGAGCTGGTGGAGCCACAGTCGACTTGGTTTCGGTACCAGCGGTTGAATACGGGCTAACAGCGTATTATTTGATCGCGCCGGCTGAAGCCTCTAGCAACCTGGCTCGGTACGACGGTGTCCGATATGGCCTGAGGGCAGAAGGCAGCGAAGTAGCAGCCATGAATTCAGCTACCAGAAGAGATGGGTTTGGTGACGAAGTCATTGCCAGAGTTATGTTGGGAACGTTCGCTTTGAGCGCTGGCTACTATGACGCCTATTACGGAAAAGCTCAGAAGGTAAGAACTCTAACCAGGAGAGATTTTGACGCGGCCTACGCGAACTATGACCTTCTTTTATCGCCAACCTCGCCGTCAGTGGCGTTCAAATTTGGTGAGCGGTCCGACCCGATGAACATGTACCGATGCGACACCTGTACGGTACCTAGCAATCTGGTTGGTGATCCCGCGATATCGGTCCCGTTTGGAACAGGCGAGGGGGGATTGCCGGTTGGGGTACAGATAATGGCACCCCAATTAGGTGAAGCCCAGATGTTTCAAGCGGCGTCATTCGTTGAGTCGCAGGCCCCGGAGCGAGGCGTCACATGACCGATTGGGAAGTCGTAGTCGGCCTAGAAGTCCACGTGGAGTTGGCAACCGAAACAAAATTGTTTTCACATGCGCCCAATAGATTCGGGGACGACCCAAACACAAATATCACCCCTGTCTGTCTTGGCTTACCAGGGTCCTTACCCGTTTTGAATCGGCGAGCGGTGGAACTAGCTATGACAATCGGATTGGCTTTGGGTTGTGAAATTCAACCATCGGTGTTTCACAGAAAAAACTATTTCTACCCGGATATGCCTAAGGATTATCAAGTAAGTCAGTATGACCGTCCTATCTGCGTTGATGGCGTGTTGGATTTGCCGAATGGGACGAGTGTGGGTATCGAACGCGCTCACCTCGAGGAAGATGCGGGAAAGACCACACATCTTGGCGGAGAAGACGGGCGAATACATGGAGCTCAGGAGGCCCTAGTCGACTACAACCGCGCCGGTGTCCCTTTGTTGGAGGTTGTTTCCAGGCCAGACATTAGATCCGCTGAAGATGCCAGAGCCTATGTCGAAGAACTCCGAGCAATACTGATAGCCACGGAGGCATCAGAAGCGCGCCTTGAAGAAGGGTCAATGCGCGTTGACGCGAACGTAAGCGTGCGTCCGGTTGGTTCGCAGGAACTGCGTACCCGTTGCGAAATAAAGAACCTCAATTCTCTGCGGTCGTTACAGCGAGCCGTGAACTATGAAGCTGAGCGTCACATCAACCTTTATGAAGCCGGTGAAGAACCGAAACAGGAAACCCGTCATTGGTCAGAAGACGGCAGAACACACACCTTGCGATCGAAAGAAGAAGCTAACGATTACCGGTATTTTCCGGAACCGGATCTCGTGCTGCTGAATCCTGACACACGATGGATTGAAGAAATCGCAGCAGCTATGCCAGAACTACCGGCACAGCAGAGAGAAAATCTCGTCGCTCTTGCCGGGGTTGACATGGACACCGCTGCCACTGTCGTGAGTAAGGGACTGGCGCATTTGGTTTCGACCGCGGTAGACCTTGGTGCTAACGCTGGCCGAGCCATCATTCATGCAGTCCAGAACCTGGCAATTGATGGAGCAGATAATCTCAATCCCGCTCATTTTGCTGAATTAATTGAGATGGAACACACCGGTGCCTTGACTGCCACGCAGAGCAAAATGGTTCTTGCTGAGATGGTCGAAAGTGGACTTGACCCTGCCTCGATAGCTCAGAAGCATGGATTTGAATCAATGGATTCGTCGGAACTTGAAGAGATGGTTGATGCCGCCATAGCGGAGAATCCAGACGCGTGGGAGAAGTTCTGCGAGGGAGAAGAAAAGGTCCAGGGCGTGTTCGTAGGGGCTGTTATGAAGGCGTCAAAGGGGCAAGCTGACGGTAAAGCGGTCTCATCGATTCTTCGACAACGCAGGGGTTGAACTTCTTCGCTTAATCTATTTCACGATTTGGGGAAGTTTCTTGGCCTGGATAATCCAGGCGCTTACCTCTTTTTTCGAAGGCAGACGATTAACTAATCGTTTCCGACGCTTTGCATCTTCAGTAATTAGTGATTGGTGCAGTTGTGCAGGACGACGTTTTCGAAGTTTACGTATTGAGTCAACTCCGGCAGCCTCTAGTAGTTGGGCGTATCGGGTAGAGATGCCGTTTATTCGCATTAGGTCCGCTTTGTTGACCCACTCAAGGACCCTACTCTCGGCTACGCCCACAGTTTCGGAGATGACGCGTCGCCCACGCCTAGTCGCCCCAGCCTTCAATAAATTTTGACAGGACCCGAGGGCTGCTGCCTTCAGACGTGCCTGATGGCGACTGCCGATGTCCTCGATCGCCTCGATCGATGGCATAGGAACCTCTATCTCTGTTTGCAGTACAAGTTTGTAGCACTAGATCTGGTCCAGTGGTTGGTGGAGTGCTAGTCACCGCCAACGCGAATCCAGCCCTCTTGTTTGAATCTTCCCCATACGACTCCACCCCGGAAGACCATTAAGGCAACAAGACAGGCCCAAAGCCAACCCATCCCCAGATTCGCAGTAACAAACGCGAGAGCTGCGAACCCTATAAAGGTACTGATCATTGCCCATGCTAAGAATCGGAGATCTCCTGCGCCGATCAGGATCCCGTCAACCCCGAATACTAGAGCGTTCAGAGGCTGGCTCAGAGCGACGAAAATAAAAAGAAACCCGGTTAATTCTGCCACGCTTGGGTCGTTAGTGAATAACTTCGCAATTGGCGAACGGGCAGCCAAGAGCAGGGCGCAGCCCACGCATCCGAGCTGCACGCTCAAGCCGATCATCCGACGGCTAGCGGCCTTAGCGGTTTCGACTTGACCGGCACCTAAAAACTTCGCGATCAAGGCTTGACCAGCAATGGCCACCGAATCCAAACCCAAAGCGAGCAGACTCCAAACTTCTATGCTTATCTGATGCGCCGCTAATTGCGTGGTTCCCTTCCGTGCCGCTATAGCGGCGGCGAGCAGAAACGATGCACGCAGAGCGCTAGTGCGCACGAACAGATGGAATCCAACGCGCGCGTAGCGCAAGAGGCGTTGAAAATCAGGCCGGACTGACGCCTTAAGTTTTTGTGACGCTCTGAAAATAACAGCCAGATAAGCGAAAGCACATAACCATTGAGCAACCACGGTCGACCATGCCGACCCGGCGATACCTAAATCGAATACGAACACCAAAACCAGTTCCAACCCTAGATTTATCAGGGCCCCGGCGAGGGCCACCATGAGGGGAGTGCGCGTATTCTGCAGACCTCGCAGGTAGCCAGTTCCACTCATCACTATGAGCTGCCCGATCAGTCCGACCAAGCTAATTCTTAAATACGTCGATGCTTCTTTTCGTACGAGGGCACTTGGTTCGAACAGGTCCACCAAGGCTCCGGAGAAGATCGCGATGCCGACGGTGACCACAGCACCCAAGAAAATGGCGAGCCACACCGCTTGGACACCCTGAGAAGCAGCTTCTCGATTTTGACCTGAGCCGAGAAGGCGGCCGACTATTCCTGTGGTGCCGTAAGCCAAAAAGATAAGCATGGAAAAGACGGTTAACAAGATTGCGGCTGCGACTGCGAGGCCAGCGAGTGCCTCGGTGCTGATATGACCGACTATTGCTGTGTCGGTCAGCACATAAACGGGCTCGGCGATCAATGCACCAAAAGCAGGAAGCGCGACAACCAAAATGGCGCGGTCATGTGGAGTTCGGCGAAACAATCTGACTCACTCTTTGAGGTTTATCTGCCACACACCGCTGGCAAGGTCGATGAGATAAAGATCTTGAGCATGCCCTGCGGCAAAAGCTACTGGTTGAGATGCGTGTAGGGGGAGTGCCAGCACCGACGGGTCCTCATCCAACTTCAAAGCCATCAACTGGGCCCCGCACATATCGGTAAACAGGTAACGATCCTCAAGAATTGGGTGGGGTCCTCCATGGACGACGAATCCGCCGATGATCGCGCAACGGCCACGTCCGTGGCGGTACTCGAAATCTGGGCTGCGCAGGGACGGGTTATGGCGCCCGAGGAACGGCCTTGAGCCCTCCACGAGGTTCCAACCTAAATTGGCGCCCGCGTCGGCCGAGGCCAAAACGTTTAGCTCTTCAACACATTGTTGACCTAAATCTGTGAGCCATAAGTCACCCGTGACTTCGTCAAATGAGAAACGAAAAGGGTTTCGAACGCCGCTGACCCAAATTCGAGGATCAGAACCGGGGCCAAGGTCTGGATTTCCAACCGCTGGCTTGTGAGGCGGCCATTGGTTCGGGTCTACATCGAGACGCAGGACGGCCCCCAAAGGCGTCGACAGATCCTGACCATGACCGTTTGGGTCGCCCAAGCCCCCTCCATCGCCGAAAGACACAAGTAAACGGCCCTCAGAATCAAACGCCATATCACCACCGTTGTGCATCGCTGATGGTTGGTCGACAACGATGATTTCCACCCCCCCTCCCAGATTTGACATACCTGACTGCAAAGAATGAGCCGTGATCACGCTCGAGCCGCGCAAGTCAGTTCGATTGAGGTACAACCAGTTCTTATCGGGTGAAATCGCTAACCCCAATAGTCCCTGATCCATTTCATTGCTGGTGTCGGAAGTTTTGTCGATGACAGGCACAGCTGAGACCCCCGCTGGATTAAACGCATAAACGAGACCATTCCTTTGAGCCACGAAACCATTTTCGGCATCAAAGAAGACCAATGCGATAGCCCCGGGTAAGTCAAGAAAAAGAGACAGTTCTAGGTCGACGGAATCGACTTGCTTTGGTTCGAGCAACGGGATGTTGTTGGGGCAAGGTTCGTTGGAGAGCTTAAATTCTCTGGAGTCTTGCGAATTGGTCGACGTTTCTGTTTCCGGTTGCCACCAAATTTCGTATCTCCGGTCAATGGAACTCTCAGGATTTGAGGTGGAGGTTTGGAATATCGCGATTACGGCGATCGCCACAAAGGCCAAAAACGTTAAGCGAGTGGTGCCTGACAGCCGTGTCATTGGCTCTTGAATCTAGCTGTGAGTTCGTCAAACCGGAGAGAGTTCTGGCTTCTGAAGTTGCGACTGGCATTTCGCGCCGCCAAAATGGTTTCGTGCGATCAGATACGGACCAGTCTCGCTTTACTTGCTTTCTCGTAGTATCCGCGTAAGCGGGTCATTCGATCCCGCTTGTTAATGGTCCCCTAGGGGGCCATTTCCGTTTACGGGCTGTACCCAAATCCCACCGCTATCAATAATCTGAATTTGTCATTAGGAGAAGACTCATGGAACTGACCGGCGCTCAAGCTCTCGTAAAGAGTCTTGAGATGTGCGACGTTGAGGTCATGTTCGGTCTTCCTGGTGGAGCGATCCTGCCCGTATACGACCCGATTCTCGATTCGAAAATTCGCCACGTTCTGGTCCGGCATGAGCAAGGTGCTGGCCATATGGCTCAGGGCTATGCGCATGTCACTGGGAAGCCAGGCGTAGCGATTGTCACTAGTGGTCCCGCCGCCACCAATATTGTGACTCCCCTCTGCGACGCCTACATGGACTCAATACCCATGGTGGCGATAACAGGCCAAGTTGCTCTTGGTTCAATCGGATCAGATGCTTTTCAAGAATGCGATACAACCGGCATCACGATGGCGGTGACCAAGCACAACTATTTGGTTACCGATCCCGCGGATATACCGAGAATAGTTAAGGAAGCATTTCATATAGCCACCACGGGTCGACCGGGCCCAGTGCTGATTGATGTGCCCAAAGACGTCAGTAACGAAATCATGCAATGGTATTGGCCGGACGAAATTGATTTGCCCGGATATCAACCGATTACCGATGTGGATGCAGACAAAATTCGTGCAGCGATAGATCTCATTCGCGCTGCCGAGAAGCCGGTCATATATGCAGGAGGAGGATTACTGAAGGCTCACGCTGCTGATGCCTTGAAACGATTCGTTGACTTAACTGGCATTCATGTGGCTACGACTTTGATGGCACGCGGAGTGTTCCCAGATCGAGATCCGCTTTGTCTCGGGATGCCAGGTATGCATGGGAATTACACAGCGGTTATGGCTTTCCAACGGTCCGACTTGTTAATCAACCTTGGAGCGCGTTTCGATGACAGGGTTACTGGGAACACTGAATTTTTTGCCCCTGATGCCAAGATCATCCATGTGGACATTGATCCTGCCGAACATGGCAAAGTTCGAATCCCCGATGTGGCAATACAGGGAGACGCGCTCTTGGCCCTAGAGGCGTTAGTTGAAGAATATGAAACTTCAGGTGGGTCTAAGGTGGATCGTTCGGAATGGAAATCCACTATCAGCGGTTGGCAAGAACAGCATCCGCTGCAGTATGAACAAGCTGATAGTGGTTTCCCGCTGAAACCCCAGTTTGTGCTTGAACAACTACGAGACAACACGCCAGATGACACCATCGTGGTGGCCGGTGTCGGTCAGCACCAGATGTGGGCAAGTCAATTCTGGAAATTTGACTACCCATATACGTGGGTCAATTCTGGGGGTCTTGGGACTATGGGGTTTGCTGTGCCCGCTGCAATTGGAGCGAAGGCAGGCCAACCAAATAGGATGGTGTGGGCTATTGATGGTGACGGCTGTTTCCAAATGACTGCGCAGGAACTAATTACTGCGGCAGCTGAGAACATCCCGGTCAAGATTGCAATCTTGAATAATGCTTACCTAGGCATGGTCAGACAATGGCAGGAGCTGTTTTATGACGAGCGCTACAGCGAGGTTTACTTAAGTCCGGATCATCCGGACTATGTCGGTTGGGCAGAAGCTATGGGATGTGCGGGTATTCGAGTTGAGTCCGCTGAAGAAGTGTTGTCTGCGATCGAGAAAGCAAATGCAATCAATGACCGACCCGTTGTTATCGACTTTCGGGTAGACGCATTCGAAAAGGTTTACCCGATGGTTCCTGCCGGAGGATCAAACGACGACATTATTCTTGGGCCTGAGGGTGACGCTGATGCCAAGGCAAAAGGCTCCGCGCCCTCATGACAGGCTCAGCCGCGACCAGTGGTGAGCAAAACCTTCACATCTTGTCGGTTTTGGTTGAGAATAGGTTTGGGGTCTTGGCTCGAATAGCGGGGTTATTCAGTCGACGAGGTTTTAATATCTTTTCCCTTGCTGTCGCACCGACTGATGACCCATCACGGAGTCGAATTAGCATCGTCGTAGATGTTCACAACACTGATGCAACGCAAATAGCCAAGCAACTCGACAAGCTGGTGAATGTGTTGGATATCACTGAGCTGCAAGCCGGGTCCTCGGTCGAACGAGAATTGATGCTTGCGCGGGTTGCGTCGACTGATGCTGAGGCTATGCGACAAGTAATTGATCAGTTCAACGGCTCAGTGGTCGATTCAAATGAAGAAGAATTAATAATCAGTGTTCACGCCCACCCAACTGAGCTTGATCTTTGCGAGACAGCATTGCGCAAATTCGGAATTATCGAGCTTCAACGAACGGGTCGGATTGCATTAGGCCACCTTGGTGGCTCAGAATTACTCTAGGAAACGAACGGGTCTCAAGCCGAAAAGCGGCTTTTACTAATCAGGAGCACATCGATGCCAGCCACCATTTATTACGAAAACGATGCGGATTTGAGTCATCTCGCTAACCGAACTGTCGCAATTATGGGTTACGGCTCACAGGGACATGCCCATGCCTTAAACCTTCGCGACAGTGGGGTTAATGTCGTAGTAGGTCTCCGTGAAGGATCATCTTCGACCGCGAAAGCTGAGGCTGAAGGACTTCCTGTGCTCAGTATCGCTGAGGCAGCAGAAAGAGCCGACGTGATGATGATGGCTCTTCCTGACACGGAGCAGGCATCCATTTATTCGGAACACATCGCACCAAACTTGTCGGCCGGAAATGCCATAGCGTTCTCTCACGGATTCAATATTCACTTCGACCAAATTCAGCCTCCTGATGACGTTGATGTCTGGATGATTGCTCCTAAGGGTCCTGGTCACAACGTTCGTCGAACGTACGCCGAAGGTGGGGGAGTTCCTGCCCTTGTGGCCATTCATCAAGACGCGACAGGCAATGCATTAGATGACGCCCTTGCTTACGCCAAGGGAATTGGTGGTACCCGAGGCGGCGTTCTGACTACCACGTTTGCGGAAGAAACTGAGACAGATTTGTTCGGAGAACAGGTTGTGCTCTGCGGTGGTTTGACGGAGCTAATTCGGGCCGGATACGACACTCTTGTTGAGGCTGGATATCAGCCTGAGTCCGCGTACTTCGAAACCTTGCATGAAGTGAAACTGATAGTGGACTTTATTTATGAAGCCGGGATAGCCGGTATGCGGTATTCGATATCGACGACAGCTGAATACGGCGACTTAACTCGAGGGCCCCGAATTGTTACCGATGAAACTCGTGCAGAAATGAGGCGCATACTTGCAGAAATTCAAGATGGCACTTTCGCAAACGAGTGGATTGAAGAGAATAGAAACGGCCTTCCCAACTACAAGCGGCTTGTAGAGGAAGGGAAAGAACATCCGATTGAAGCAGTAGGAGCCGAACTGAGGGCAATGATGCCTTGGATAACAGCCGGAAAACAGGATGTGACTGAAGCTTCAGGTGGCGACGTCAAATAAACGAACCGGAGTTCATTAGTTTCAATGCTGCCTGTTGGACGACCAAGGCTCTAGTGACGTGGCACAGCCGCTAGTCACACCTGTAGTCGTCCCTGATCGGGGCTGCCTTCTGGTCGCGACACCGCAATTGGAGGATCCGAACTTTCGTAGATCAGTCGTATTGATGATTGAACACGGTCCGGAGGGGTCTTTAGGCGTAGTCCTTAATCGTCCTTCTACGGAGTCACTTGAATCGCTGCTGCCGACTTGGTTGACATCGGAGTTGTCCTCCCCGACCGTTTTGGTGGGCGGACCAGTTCAGCCAGATGCTTTGCTGGCCTTAGTGCCCACATCTTCTGTTGTGAGTGGATCAAGCAAGATAACCGAGCAAATCTCGATGTTGGACCTTGAAGTAGATATGGATTTGACACAAATAGATATAAACGCAGTTCGCTTCTACTTTGGGTACGCAGGGTGGAGTCCTGGCCAACTACGTCTTGAGATAGAAGAAGGGGCCTGGTGGACTTTCGACTCGACGCCGGACGAGTTGACGTGTGATCCGTCTGAATGCTGGCGGAGTGTGTTGGCTAGACAAAGGTCAGCAGCAAGACTGCTCTCGATTTACCCTGACCAGTCGTATCTGAACTGAGTCAGAGGCTGAGAAACAATTTCTTGGCATGTGAATTGCTAAGAGTGTTGATGAGATCAGGTTGGTGTGGGCTAGCTAATCCAAAGCATCCACGATGTAGTCGATGCAAGCGCACAAGGCTTCGACGTCATCAGGGTCTATCGAAGGGAACGTAGCTAGCCGCAATTGATTTCGGCCAAGTTTTCGGTACGACTCGGTGTCGATTATGCCATTGGCTCGAAGGACAGCACTGACCGCGTCCGCATCGACCCCTTCGAGGTCAACCGTGCAGACGACCGGAGATCGTTGGCCGGCATCTACTACAAATGGTTGAGCAAATGACCGGTCGGTTGCCCATCGGTAGATGATCCCGCTGCTGTGTAAGCATCGTTGCTCGGCCCAGGGGAGTCCACCGGAGTTATTGATCCATTCGACCGTTTCTGCCGCGAGGAAGATGGTCGCGAGGCTTGGAGTGTTGTAGGTCTGTTCTTGTCGAGAATTTGAGAGGGCGATGCCTAGATCTAGCCCAGCCGGAGCCCAACGATCACTAGAAGACAGTTGTTCAATCCGTTCGAGGGCAGCAGGGGAACAAGCAGCGAGCCAGAGACCCCCGTCCGAAGCGAGCGCTTTTTGGGGGGCGAAGTAATAACAATCAACATCGTTTGGATCCCAAGAAATAGCTCCAGCGGCAGACGTGGCGTCAACGAGCACCAAGCCGTCGTTACTTGGACGACTCAAGGGCGCCATTACACCCGTAGAAGTTTCATTGTGGGTAAGGGCGTAAGTGTCGACATTCGAAGCGACGGCTGAAGGACAAGTACCCGGCTCACTACTAATTATTTCTGGCTCTCCAAGGTGAGGCGCTTTTTGCACAACAGTTGCGAATTTTGAAGAAAATTCGCCGAAAGCTAAGTGTTGACTTTCCGATTCGATTAGGCCGAAAGAAGCGGCGTCCCAGAACAGAGTTGTCCCACCGTTCCCCAAAACAATTTCCCAATCGGTCGGCAGTTGAAACAAAGCAGAAAGACCATTACGAAGTCGCGACACATGATCTCTCACCGTGTTTTGCCGGTGGCTAGTGCCGAGATAGTTAGGAGCAATCTTAAAAAGGGCGTTGATAGCGTCCTGTGGAACTTTCGACGGACCCGAGCCGAAACGCCCATCTTTAGGAAGTAATTCGGCGGGAAGAGAAATTGAAGTTTCGATCGCGCTCATCGCCTGCCACTATGTCGGTGGGCCATTTGAGTTGGGTCCCTAGCCTTTAGGAGCCTATCCGTGAATAACCGAGTTTCGTCCGCTGTCGGACAGATCGCCGAATCCGCGACCCTAGCTGTTGATTCCAAGGCCAAAGCTCTAAAAGCAGAGGGACAAAACGTCATCGGGTTCGGAGCTGGAGAACCTGATTTTGCGACGCCGCCTCATATAGTTGAGGCTGCCGTCACGGCCTGCGGGGAGCCTAAGTATCACCGTTACTCGCCTGCGGGTGGACTTCCTGAATTAAAGAAAGCACTGTCCGAAAAAACAGTTCGTGATTCGGGGTTGGAGCTGGATCCGGCTCAATTTCTGGTTACCAACGGAGGAAAGCAAGCAGTCTTTAACACGATGATGAGCCTCATTGACCCAGGAGATGAAGTAATACTGCCGGCGCCATATTGGACGACCTACCCGGAGTCGATTCGCATGTTTGGAGGGGTTCCGATAGAGGTACTCGCAGGCGCAGATCAGGGTTTCCGGGTGAGCGTCGAACAACTCGAGGCGGCGAGAAGCACAAAAACCAAGGCACTTATCTTCGTCTCACCATCAAATCCGACGGGTGCTGTATATCCGAAAGAGGAGATCGAAGCGATCGGACGATGGGCGGCCGATAGCGGTATATGGGTCATTACTGATGAAATATATGAGCACCTTGTATACGGAGGAACAGAACATCATTCGATGCCAGTAGTTGTGCCCGAGATCTTGGATCGATGCATCGTCTTGAACGGAGTGGCCAAGACGTATGCGATGACGGGATGGCGAGTTGGTTGGATGGCCGGGCCACCTGACGTCATCAAGGCGGCCTCAAATATGCAGAGCCATGCCACCTCCAATGTCTGCAACATTGCCCAGGTTGCGGCCACAGCGGCACTTAGTGGAGGTCTTGAGGATGTGGCCACCATGCGCGCGGCATTTGATGAGCGCAGAGTCACTATTCACAGGATGCTCAATGAAATCGAGGGAGTGGATTGCCTTGAACCAGAAGGAGCGTTTTACGCGTTTCCTTCGCTAGCTGGACTGTTGGGCCGCGACGTGGCGGGGCGTGAAGCCGAAACAACCATGGACCTAGCGACCATCGTTTTGGAAGAGGCGAAGGTCGCGTTTGTGCCGGGCGAGGCTTTCGGAGCACCCGGATATGCGCGGTTCTCATTTGCTTTGGGAATAGAAGACTTAGTCGAGGGAATAAGCCGGATAGGCGAATTGGTTACTAACTGACATGGCGAAGGTATTGATCACTGAAAAACTTTCAGATACGGGACTGGAACTTCTGCGAGCCCGTGGTCACGACGTTCAAGTACAACTAGACCTGTCGCCGATGGAGCTTCGGTCAAGCATTGCCGATTTCGATGCCTTAATTATTCGTTCTGCAACCGAGGTTGATGCCGAACTTCTTGATGCCGCAAAACAGTTGCAGGTTGTTGGAAGAGCTGGAGTTGGCTTAGACAACGTTGATACGGCAGCAGCTACTTCTCGCGGAATTTTGGTTTGTAATGCTCCGGAATCGAATGTGGTATCGGCAGCTGAACATTCGGTCGGCTTACTGTTAGCTCTTGCGCGCAATGTTCCTCAGGCCCACGGGGCGTTAGTTGAGGGACGCTGGGAGCGGAGTCTTTGGACAGGCGTCGAATTGTTCCATAAGACCGTTGGAATAGTTGGCCTTGGGCGAGTAGGCCGGTTAGTGGCCCAACGTCTCAGTGGGTTCGACGTGCAGATTCTTGCATTCGATCCATTCGTCAGTTCTGAGTCGGCGCGTGAGGTCAACGCTGAAATGGTGAAACTCGATGAGCTTTTGGCTCGGTCGGACTTTGTGAGTGTGCACCTACCAAAGACTGAAGACACACTCGGTTTGTTTGATGCCTCAAGATTTACCAAATTCAAACCAGGTGCTTTCTTAGTGAATGCAGCTCGCGGAGGTGTGATCGTCGAAGATGATCTGGCCGATGCATTGGACAGGGGCCATCTTGCCGGAGCAGCGTTGGATGTGTTTGATACTGAACCTAAGTTGGCTTCACCCTTGTTTGGTAGAGCTGATGTGGTCGTTACTCCGCATCTAGGAGCGGGCACTGACGAAGCCCAAGATCGGGCCGGCTTCACGATCGCTGAACAGGTAGCCCTAGCTCTTGATGGAGACTTTGTTCCGTTTGCGGTCAACATTGCAGCTGACGAAGCATCTGACGCGTTACGTCCGTATTTAGGGATCGCTGAAAGGCTCGGAGCGTTCTTTAACGGGTTGGTTGGTGAGCTGCCGGGTGAAATTGAGGTGAAGGTAGCGGGTGAGATCGGTGGCTATGACACCAAGATCCTGGTTCTTTCGACGCTCCGCGGAATTCTCGACAAATCTTGTGACGGGCCGGTCACTTTCGTCAACGCGTTCCAGAGGGCCGATGAACTAGGCATCGTCGTGAGTGATTCGAGTGCTCGCGACGCGGGAGAATTCCGCAACCTTATTGAAGTGCGCGGAGGATCCCATGCGGTAGCGGGGACCCTGGTCCGCTCAGCAAATGAGCCGCGTATTGTGATGATCGACGATCATTCAGTTGAGGTGCCGTTGGCGAACCACATCTTGGTGATCAGAAATGATGATCTCCCCGGAATGATCGGAACCGTAGGGGGCATCTTGGGTAAGGCGGATGTCAATATTTCGTTTATGGGCTTGGGACGCGATGGAGCAGGAGATCATGCCTTGATGGCGCTGGCGTCAGATCATTCGATAGCGGAAGAGACCCTCGAAACTTTGAGGTCTGAGAAGGGGATCCAGTCGGCTTCAGTAGTCGAGCTCGGATAGTGACCTTCGGGGATAATCGTTAGCGAGTAGTTGGAAGCCAACCTGATCGCTCGGTTTCGTAGCCATCGATCGAATCTTCGCTTCGGAAAGTGATTCCGATGTCGTCGAGCCCTTCAAGGAAACGTTCCCTCGTAGCGTCATCCATCGGAAAGTCTTCCTCGAGCTCGATCGCTGGAACCAGCACCTTTAGTCGTTCGACATCAACAGTCACGGATAGGTCCGGATCTCGGTGAAGTGCCTCTCTCAGTTTAGAGGCTCCGTCCTCGCTGATTTGACACGGAATCAGACCGTTCTTTGTTGCGTTATTTCTGAAAATATCGCCAAACCGGGGAGAGATCACGGCCATGAATCCGTAATCCATGAGTGCCCAGACCGCATGTTCGCGTGATGATCCCGTTCCAAAGTTGGACCCTGCGACCAAGATTGATGCACCGGCGTACTTTTCGTCATTGAGGATAAAGTCCCGTTCGTCTCGCCACTCCGAGAACAATCCCTTTCCGAACCCGGTGCGCTCAACTCGTTTCAGCCAGTCGCTTGGGATGATCTGGTCCGTGTCAACGTCACTTCGGTCGAGAGGGACTGCCCGTCCTTCATGTACTCGAACTGCTTGCATTGTTAATCCTCTTTCAGTCCAAATCGTCTGGGGTCACAAAGGTGCCAGCAATAGCGCTTGCCGCAGCTACTGCTGGTGAAACGAGGTGTGTTCTTCCGCCACGCCCCTGCCTGCCTTCGAAATTCCGGTTTGAAGTTGACGCTGAGCGTTCACCTGGCTCTAACTTGTCGGGATTCATAGCCAAACACATTGAACATCCCGGTTCTCGCCAGTCAAAGCCAGCATCCTTGAACACTTGGTCAAGTCCTTCTGCTTCGGCTTGAGCTTTAACTTCGAAAGAACCTGGAACCACTAGTGTCCGAACGCCCTGCTTCACTTTTCTGCCCTCGGCCACCCCAGCAGCTAGACGAAGATCCTCGATCCTAGAGTTGGTGCAGGACCCGATAAAGACGGTATCTACCGAGACATCACCCAATTTGGTTCCAGCGGTTAAACCCATATATTCCAAAGCCCGCTCAGCGGTTCCGGCCTCCACCGGATCTGAATAAGCATCGGGTCCCGGGATTGGTGCACTGATAGGTATGACGTGGGCAGGGTTCGTGCCCCAAGTGACGTGGGGTTCCAGTTGAGTTGCGTCAATCTCGACTGACTTGTCGAAGACGGCGTCGTTGTCTGTTTCCAAACTGCCCCATTCAGTCATAGCTTCATCCCAGTCTTTTCCTTGAGGAGCATGTGGTCGACCCTCCAAGTAAGAGAAAGTCACTTCGTCGGGAGCTATTAGACCGGCCTTGGCACCCGCTTCGATTGACATGTTGCATACAGTCATTCGACCTTCCATTGACAAGGCTCGGATGGCTGAACCGCGATATTCAATGATGTGACCGATCCCGCCACCGGTTCCTATCCGCCCGATAATGGCTAAGACGATGTCTTTCGCGGTCACCCCTGCAGGGACATCACCTTCGACGTTAACTGCCATTGTGCCAGGTCGACTTTGGGGAAGAGTCTGACTAGCCAGTACATGCTCTACCTCGGATGTGCCAATCCCAAACGCTAGAGCCCCGAATGCGCCGTGAGTTGAAGTGTGGCTATCTCCGCACACCACCGTCATCCCAGGCAAAGTGAGGCCTTTCTCCGGCCCGATGACGTGGACTATTCCCTGACCAGGATGACCCATTGGGTACAGCTGGATACCGAATTCCTCACAGTTCTCTCTTAGCACCTCAACCTGTTTTTTGCTGATCTCATCGGCAATCGGGAGATGAATATCTTCGGTAGGTACGTTGTGATCCTCAGTAGCTACCGTCAAATCGGGTCGACGGACATTTCTGCCGTTCATCCTTAAACCATCGAAAGCCTGAGGGGAAGTCACCTCATGAATGAGGTGAAGGTCTATGTACAACAGGTCGGGCAGACCTTCACCACTCCGTACTATGTGACGTTCCCATACCTTGTCGCTAAGAGTCTTACCGGACATCTAGATCCTTTGGTTTCGTGCTACTGCGCCACTAGGGCACTACATCACTGTGTCAGTCTGTGCCCGCCTCAGTCCAGTTGGACTTTGTCAAGACATCTGTAATTGCTGATAAAAGTGCCTCTCGAAACGCCTGAGGTTTACCAACGCAGGCCGTGTGGCTGCCGTCAACTTCATGACTAGTTGCCCCGGGAATCACTTCAACCATCTCTCGTTGTCGTGAGACTGACACCACCTCGTCACTTGTGGTTATGACCGCAGACACAGGAACATCAATTGTCCGAAGCCAGCGTCGACTGTCGAATAATCCGATGCGGTGACCGGCCTGAATCAGCTTCAACGGATCATGGCGACGTAACTCGCCGATGGCCCATTGGCGGAGGTCTTTACCCGACTTTCCTGTGAGGAGCTGACTACTAATCAATTGGCGTAATGCCCTAGGGATTACCTTCGCTGCTTGAGCCAATGTGCCGATCACAGCGAACCGAACATGGTCCTGCTTTGTAGTGCTGAAAGAAGCGGCCGTTGCGCACATTACAAGACCTAATACTCGTTTCGGGTGTCGTCGCCAGATGAGTTGAGCTATTGGCCCCCCCATTGAATATCCGACAGCTATGACACGATCTATTCCAAGTTCGTCGAGAAGGGCGACAGCGTCATCAGCGCAATCGGTTAAGCGAAAAGGCCCCTGGGAACGGATACCACGGCCATGGCCGCGATGATCGAGAGCGACCAAACCGTACTTACCCTCTAACGCGGAATAACTGCTGTACCAGTTGAGGTCAGCCGTTGCCGTCCACCCGTGAAGCAGCAGAATTGTTGGAGCGCCGGGTGGTGCTTCGACCACTCGCGCGAAGGTACGTCCGCGCCCTGGCAGTTCATAGTGACGTCCCCGCGGCAGAACTAAACGGTTTTGTTGGTCGTCTTGTTGCGATGCCTCTCTGGGAGCAATTGCTGCGTCACCGCTCATCGAGACTTCTTATGCCTCGATCGAGATGATCTCGACGGACAAAGAGCCCGCACCCGCCTCGTACTCAACCACTTGGCCGACCACACCGCCTCCAAGAGCTTGACCCATAGGAGAACCAGGTGAAATAACTTCCAAGCCCTCGATGCGTTCCTCTATCGAGCCGAAGAGATATTTTTCTGTTGTCTTGTCACCCTCGAAACGGATTTCCACCACGACACCGGGGTTGACCGAATCGCTTGAGGTTTGCTCCACAATTTCACAGTTCTCGAGGACCGAAGCGAGATGAAGGATCCGCCCCTCCATTTTCCCCTGCTCCTCTTTTGCAGCGTGGTAATCACCGTTTTCTGAGAGATCTCCGAGCAGCCGCGCCTCTTCGATCTTGTCGGCAATGTCGATCCGGCCGCGAGTTGTGAGATTTTTGAACTCAGCGGCAAGACGAGCATGGGCTTCAGGAGAAAGGTGTTGCAATTCAGCCACTCTTAAATGCTATCGAATTCGACTTGACGTGTGAACTGCAGCTTAGGTTTCTGCTAGCTGTTCAGTAATCAGTTTGACGTGACGCCCTAAGTTGCCGACAATGGAGGTTGTGAGGGCATACCTGACCGCCATCATTATTTCGTAGCGCACACGTTTAACGTGTGCGCTTATTGACCGTCCCTCGGGGGCGGTCTTTGCCTTTAATAGGGCCCCCAAGGCCTGACCCATCAACCTCTGTCCATAAACCGAACTAGGAGAAAATAAGTGCCTCATAAGATCGCAGTTATAGGTGGAGACGGCATCGGACCCGAGGTGATATCGGTAGCGCTTGATGTCATGAGAGCAGCCGGCGCGGACCTAGACACCACGGACTTTCGTTTAGGTGGGTTCCGTTACCTCGAAGACGGAGTTGTCCTTCCGGATGAAATACTTGAGGAGTTGCGTGCTTACGACGCGATTCTGCTGGGCGCAGTTGGCACTCCCGAAGTTCCCCCGGGAGTAATAGAACGAGGGCTTCTGCTGAAAGCACGATTTGAACTTGACCTATACATCAACTTGCGGCCGTTCGT
>NTLA01000019.1 GCA_002457435.1 Acidimicrobiales bacterium MED-G01
AGAGGGCAGGTCGTTTGATGACGTCGACGCGGCGGCTCTGGCGCACACCGACCAAAGTGAGTGACAGTTGTTGAGGGCCACCACTTTTCCAATTAGATGTATGGGGGACTTCTAGCTGAAAAAGCTTCTTCTCAACAACTGCCTCTCACTGAGGTCACACTATATAGGAATGAGAACCATTCTCAATAATTAGTACTGGAAAGTTATCTTACGAGTCAGAAGCAACGCAATGTTGGGGTGAGAGATTCAGCGCCACATCAGTCACTATGTGAATCTGTCGCACCTCCGACGACGATTCCCCAGCGGACCCGCGCCCAGAAGCGCTCGTGGAAGAAATAAAGCACCAATTTTGAGAAGACTTCTAAACCACCTATGGAAATCGCTGTTGCCAGGCTGCCGGTAAATATGAGCCCAAGGGCCATGGTGTCCAAACTTGCCAAGATTCGATACGTCGCCGTCTTGGTGGCTGACCGCCGCCGACCGTCTCGGTGGTGGCCGTCCTCATCTAGTTCGCGGTCCCACGACAACCGCAACCAGAGCCGTTCATGCAAAAAGTAGAGGGTTAGCTTCGTCACGACTTCGGTTATGGCGATGGCTGCCGCTGTTTTCGCTCTGTCGCCGGCGCTGGCCTCTTCGAGGCCGAAGAGCGGGCCGAGATAACTGAGGATCACGAAAGACAGGACCAGTGTGTCAAGGGTGCCAAGAACGCGCCAAGAGATCGCCTTCGCTATCGAGCGAGAAGCACGTATTTCGGGCGGGTTTGGAGGATCGAGGCGGGGGTCTTCAGGGCCGAAGATTGGGCGTTCAGGTTGCTCCCTCATGATCACCTCCGTGTTCGGATCAGCTTACGTTGTCAGAAGCTTACGAAGTGAAGCTGTAGTCCGTGTTGTTGCTGGTGAGCTTTATATGCGGGTAGCGGTATCTGTTCGAGGCTGAAAGGTCCGATTCGTCGCTTATTGAGCGGACCAACCGCCGTCGACCATAAGTGTTGTGCCGCTGACGAGCGCTGCGGCTGGTGATGAAAGAAACACGACAGCGCCAACGACATCTGTGATTTGACCGAATCGACCCATAGGTATTCGAGAAAGCAGGTCACCTCCGATTTCAGGGTCGTTGAGCCGGTCATGGGTTAATGGCGTGTCGATCGCCGTAGGGCCTACTGCCGCTACGCGTATTCCTAATGGTGCGAGTTCGACGGCAGTGGATTTGGTGAATCCTTCGATGAAATGTTTTGTCGCTGAGTAGATGCTGTTATTTGCTCGTCCATTAACTCCAAAGGTGGACGACATATTCACGATCACTCCTGACTCTTGTCTGGTCATGATCTCTGCCGCCGCTTGGGCTACTAGAACTGCTCCTCGACAATTGACTTGCAGCATGTCATCTAAGTCGTCTTCCGATAAATCAAGGAGGCTTGAGGGTCTCAGAATTCCTGCATTGTTTACCAGGATGTCTAAACGATCTATTTCTCCGATGTGACGTCGGATAGCGGCGCCGTCGCTTACGTCGCACACAATTTTTTGGGCGCTGCGGCCGACTTCTTCTATTTGGGCAACTACTTCATCAAGTTCTGACTCAGTGCGACTCATCACGAACAGGTCAGCGCCAGCTTCTGCTAACGCAATTGCACAACCTTTTCCGATCCCTCTCCCGGCGCCGGTGACCAGCGCAGTTTGACCATCAACTCGCATGGAGGGCAGTACAGGCTCACTCATGGGCGGAACCTTAATAGCCCTCACTCGTCTTCTGACGAGCATCAAATCTTGATTGTTGCTTGCAGTGACCGGGCTCAGCCAGCAACTTTGTTCTTTTCGGTTTTGATTTGCCCACCTCGGATCAAGCGACCGGGCATCTCTCCGGTGTGAATCCCGTTTTCGTAGGTAACGACCCCACCGCATATTGTCGCCATGTATCCGTCGGCTTTTTGGATGAGCCGCTTTCCCCCCGCGGGCAGGTCATAGACCATCTCCGGATCATGGAGACGAACTTTGCCATAGTCGATGACGTTGAGGTCGGCCTTGTATCCCTTGGAAATGACACCTCGATCGGTCAATCCATAAACGTGTGCCGTATCTTGCGTCATTTTATGCACGACAAATTCGAGCGATAGTTGCGGTCCTTTGGTCCGGTCTCGCGTGCCATAAGCAAGCATGTAGGTCGGCACGCTGGCGTCGCAGAGCACTCCGACGTGCGCACCTCCGTCTGACAAGCCAAAAACGGATTGCTCACGAGAAATAAAATCGAATTGGGGCTGGACCGTGTAGTCGTATTCACCAAACAAATAGAGGATTGGGCGACCATCAGCCATCGCGTCCATCAAAGCTTCGCGCACGGAAATACCATCGCGGGCCGCTCTTCCTTCAAGGGAATCTTCGTATCCCGGTTCGTAGGAGAGATCCTCAGGTAAGACGAACATCTTGTCCCAAGATGAAATCATTTTGTTCGTGTCTCGGTCGCGGGCGAGTTTCGGCTCGTCGGCAAGTACTTGGGATCTAAATTCCGCAGACCTGAGGGCCTCTTTTTGTTCTTCGACGGGTAACTCCCTTATGGCGTTGTAGGACGGAAATTGCCGCATGGGATTGACGGTCCCCTCAAGTGTCATCAAGATCGACGCCAAACGCGCTCCGGCTTGGGGTCGGATCTCCACGCCTTCGGACTGAAGGCGCTCAGCGAGTTTCCAAATTTCGTCACCGGTTTCAGGAGTGACCAGAGTGGTTAGTGGCCGTCCTGTGGTTCTCGCCATATGTTCGATCCATTGCAATTCATCTTCATTTTTTAAATGGTCGGAAATGATTTCTATAGCGCCATGGTCGACGTGTGAGAAGGCTTCTGCGATGGCGAGCATTTCATCGCTGCTGGCGTTGGTTCCGGGTACCAGATTGCCCGCCTTGTCGCGATGCCCATAAAACCGGCTGGTGCTGAAACCGACTGCTCCTGCTTCGAGTGCTTCTTTCGTGATGCGACTCATTTCTTGCATGTCTTCGGCAGTTGCATCGTCGTAACACCGCTCACCCATCACAAAATGCCGAATCGCAACGTGCGGTGCCTGAGCTGCGATATCGATCGCATATGGAGTGTCAATCACATCCAGATACTCAGCAAATGTCTCCCAACCCCATGGAATTCCTTCGTGGAGTGCCGTTCCCGGTATATCTTCGACGCTTTCCATGAGTTCTACTAGCTCGTTCTCGGTGCCCGGACGAACCGGCGCGAACCCTACGCCGCAATTTCCCATCACAATCGTTGTGACACCGTGCCACGATGAAGGCGTCACTTCCTTGTCCCAGCAAACCTGGCCGTCAAAATGGGTGTGGATGTCGACGAACCCTGGTGTCACCAGTTGGCCTTCGGCGTCGATTTCTCTCCCGGCTGAACCTGGCACGTCGCCAACTTCTACGATTTGACCGCCGGAAATTGCTACATCACCAACGAATGCTGGTTGACCAGTTCCGTCGATAATGGTTCCGTTTCGAATGACTAGGTCATAGTCCATTCTGATCCCCCTAGATGCGCGTCTTTCACTTTTCGGCTTGGTAGACAAACTGCTGCTGACAGGTTAGGCAATTTGCGAGCCCTGAGTGTCGAAGTCGGTCACGTTGGGGCTCAAAATGATTGTCTCCTGCCAGTAGCCAAGCCTGCAAAAATGACTAGGGCCGCTCCCAAAGGAGCGACCCGAACCTGTCAGTTAATTGGTGCTTAGCGGTTATATGCCTTGCTCCAAAAGTCTGCGAGGCGACGTTCTGTGTAATCGTCCCAGAATGCGATTTCTGGATATTGTGGTTTCCGCCTCGGGAATTTCATGACTTTGCTCCTGTATTTAATGGTTCAACTAATTCTACCCAGGCGTTATTACCCAACGGTCATCGGTTTAATAGTTCTTTAAGAATCTTACGATCTGTCTAATAGATGATCGATCTGGCTGTGCATCTGTCAACATTGCCCCACACCATTGGTGCGGCGTTCATGGAGGGTCTATTCGTGGTTCGCGGCATGTCGGCCACAGAGCTTGGAGGGTTGTATTTCTCGTCTGTATCCAAGCTCTGTGCCGAATTATCTGTGAGTGCTGGGATGACTTGGTTGTCTAGCTTTCGGATGTTGACCGAGCTTTTGCTATGCCGACGATCATTAACCCGTATAGACCCTTTGCTGTGATGTCGGCAAACGTGTACCCGACTTGGCGCAAGGTTTCTAGGGTGCCCGAGTTAGCGTCAAACACGGGGAACAAATATGCGATTGGGTAAACCATCCAGGTAGCTAGCAGAACGTATGTGGCGTTTTTGATGGCCACTGCGACCTCTGCGGTTTCACGTGTTGCAGCAGCTTTGAGTTGGCCGTATAGCGTCCACAGGATGAATGCGAACGGGATCATGGCCAGGAACCAGAACAACCACTTCGTTCCAGAGTTACTTGCCACCTCGCCCGGGTAACCCAATCCGATCATTAAGACGGTTGCGGGTAACAATGATTTCATTAGCCGCTTGCGAATATCGGCGCTGACTCCTAGAACAATCAGAAGTTCGATGATCAAAAGCGGAACGGTTATAAGCCAATCAGCGTATCGATAGCCCTCGTTCATCTTCAGGTCACCGAAATCCGACCAAATTCTGAAGTAGTGGTAACCAGCTATTCCGACGACCACAGCAGAAACAGAAATTGCCGACCTGTACTGCTCTTTTACTGATTTCAGTTGGGTCAGGAAATAGACGAAGGCGCCGAACATTACTGCTGTCCCGAAAGACAGAACGTTGTAAACGAGGGTGTATTGATCGGGACTTAGTAACTCAATCGGGTTCATAAGTGACTCCTTAGCGGACAGTTCATTTGAACGCTAAAGGCACTTGCTAAATAAGACCCAAATAATTAGTTCTGGTGTTCGACCAAATTGATGAAACTCGGACCGACGTCGAGTTGATGAGCCCTTCAATAACAAGACGTCAAGGGTCCAACTCGAACGTGACCCAGCGTTCCTGGCCTGAGGAAACTCGACGAACTACCGGTTCAGCGATTCACTGCTTGAGTTTGGGTCGCGTTTCGACCAGCCAAATTCACGGTCGACGATGTCGGGTCAGTTAGACAAGCCTTCTTTGACTTTGCTTGCCGCAGTGTTAGCGACGACGCTGAGCGGAAAGCCGGCGGACAACGATTCCACGACTGGGTAGATCGACTGGTTCACACCGAATCGGAGTCCGAGGTGCTGGAGTTGATTGATAAGGCCACCTATGAACCTCAACGTTAGTTAGCTGACGTCAGCTAGAAACCAGAGCGACATCACCGGTTATTTTCATCGGTTAAGGGTTCAAACCGTGAGGTTGAGGTCGCTGCGCAAGGTCAGACCTTGACGCCGTTGGCGGGACCACAATCGCAACTGTGCTGAACTAGTCCCTGCGCCCACTTGAAAGACTCAACTATGTCGAATTCCGAAGGACCCCTGGTTTTAGGAGCTACCGCAGCAGACCCCAAACGTGCAGTTTTGATTTGGAACGCCATCCGCAAGTACTTCGTAGAGGCAGGATTTCCAGTCGAGTACGCCCTTTTCTCTACCTACGACGCGATGTCATCAGCACTTCTTGCTGGACATATCGATATCGCTTGGAACGCGCCCATGGCTCATGCGCAACTACTTGAACAGAACCCAAATTGCCGCACATTGGCGATGCGCGACACGGACGAGAACGTCCAAAGTTTGCTCATTGTGCGTGGCGATAGCGATATAGAAACGATCGATGATCTCCGAGGACTGCGTTTAGCGACGGGAGTGGAGACGTCCAGCGAGCTGTGGCTTTTACCTGTAACTCAACTAGCTGAAGAAGGCCTCGACGTTAGAACCGACTGCTCGCTAGTAGAACTGGACTCCACCCAATACTCCGACCTGCAACGCTGGGTGGATGATCGGACCATCTTTGAGGCGGTTGTAAATCAGTCAGCTGACGCCGGAATTATTTTCGAGCCCTGGTTGCAGCCTCTGACGCGCAGGCACGGCCTCGAGGAAGGCGAGATCCGAATCATCTGGCGAACGCGTAGCTACGCTCATTGCGCGTTCACATCCAGCCCCGCTCTGACCGAACGCCGCTCCGATCAGTTCGTTGATCTCTTACTCTCAATGAGTTCAGATGAGCCACACATTGCAGAAATGATGAAGATGGAGCATTTAACAAAGTGGGTTCGCGCAACAGACGACGGCTGGTCGGACCTTCGCAAAGCAATCGTTGAAGCCGACTTAGTGGGAAAGATTTATTAGGGCTAACCCTGCGGTAAGTCATGTGAAGTCCTGCCGGCGCACCCACTAGTGGCACTCTGGCCACAATCAGTTCGAAACATCAGTGGGTGTCCGTGAATCTCGTTCATTGATGCGGCTGCGCGGAGCATCGTGCGCGAAATTTCTGTCCGCCAGTTCGGTAGCGGTGTCGAGGTCGCAAACGACGCGTATTCGATCATGATTTGTAGCTATTCCGCTATGGAGGTGGAGAACATGCTCATCGAAGCAGGGTTCGGCGAAGTCCGCGTTAACGGAACTCTCGAAGTGCAAGATCCAGCCCTAGACGCCGAGCGGATAGCTTTTGAAGCAACAGCGTGACCCACTCCGGCACGTCGGCGGGACGCGTTGTAGCGTCGGGGACATACAAGGAGAGACGAGATGACTAAACATGTACTTTTGGTGTTCACCAGTCCGGTCGAGGGCAGGGAGGACGAGTACAACGCCTGGTACAACGACGTGCACCTCGGGGAAGTTCTCACCGCTGACGGCTTTGTCCGCGCTCAGCGATTTAAGGCCAGCGAGATGCTGCCATCTGTTACCGAGCACGAGTACGTGGCTATTTATGAGATTGAGGATCTCGATCCCAGGGAAGCGATGAAATCTCTCAATGGAACCGCCGGATCTTTCACGATGACCGACGCTATTGAGCTCAAGCAATCAAAGATGATGTTGGCATCGCAGGTCAGTGACCTAGTTGAGGCCTAGGCATTAGCCAGATCCACCTAACGAAACGATTTCCCTTCGGGGAGGTCTTTTCCTCTGTCTTTTGCGAAAACGGTACGCCGCTCAGTTTTCGTGAAACCTCCGAAGCACGAAGGCTTCATCTGCGTGCAAGCGACCCAGCAGCACTTCCAATCTCGTTCCATCAATATCAACTCCGCGACTGATAAGAAATTACTTCATCAGGAGGACAAATCGTTTCGGACCTTCTGAGCGGCAGTGTTAGCGACGACGCTGAGCGGAAAGCCGGCGTACTGACTAAGAAAAATTGGTATCTCAGTTAAGTCACTTTCATTCAGGTCACCCTTGGCGATTCCTGCGCTGAACTGCAATTTCAAGATGGCGTCGTTGCCTTGGGCGGCAACGATACCCAGTATCAGCAGCCGACGATCGCGGGTGCTGAGACCTTGGCGTGTCCAGTACTCGGAAAAGAGATTTTCCATCGCCATTCGTTCAAACTCGTCGGGTTCCTCAGAGGCCTTTCGCGGATAAACCTCCTCAAATTTTGCTGCGCCTGCTTGGTATTTTTCCGATTGCATATCGACGGTTCCCCCTAATTACATAAGTTCTTCGTGTCACCAGTCTGGCACTTCGATGTGGCGGCGGGTTTTCCCTACCAACAAGCGAACTAGCGGCCGGAAAACTGTTTCCTGCGCCGCCGCTAGATGTTGGTAGCTAAGGTCGAGGGGAAGCCGAGGGGGAGGCACTGTATGAGCACCATTGAGACCGAGCAGGGGAAAATCAGCGCTGCAGAGATCCGAGGAGGTCTCACGCACCCCATTATTGACTCCGACGCTCACTGGCTCGAATTCGGGCCTCTCGTTCAGGAACGTATGCACCAGATCGGGGGCGAAAAAGCGTTAGCGGGATTTACCGGGACTCAAGAGATCGTCCCGATTCAAGAGCTGGGGCCCGATGGAAGAGCGCATATGGGATATGGGCACCCCGGGTTTTGGATGTTGCCCATGAAAAACACACGCGACCGTGCGACTGCGATGATGCCCGCTCTTCTCGCAGACCGAATGGAAGAATTCGGTCTCGACTACTGCGTCATGTATCCGACCGGCGGATTCGCGACAGCCATGCAAAATGATGATGATGTGAGGAAGGCAGCCTGTCGAGCGTTCAACATCTTCAGTGCCGAGTACTTCGCTGATTACAGCGATCTAATGACCCCGGTCGCTGTAATTCCCATGCACACTCCCGACGAGGCGATCGAGGAAATCATCTACATTCGAGAATCGTTAGGGTTGAAAGCCTGCCTTTTCAATGGGATGGTTCCGCGCCCTGTTCCCGCAGCGGAAGAAGGTGATCCTAAAGCCCAGAGGCTCGGCTCGGTCACCTACGACGTATTCGGCATAGACAGCCCCTACGACTACGACTCCGTTTGGGAAGCGTGTCTGGAGTACGGCGTTTCACCGACTTTCCACTCTGGCGGGCGAGGCTACGCACTGCGTCGCTCACCGACCAATTTCACCTACAACCATATTGGTCATTTCGCGTCGACAGCCGAAGCGATCTGCAAGGCTATGTTTCTCGGCGGTGTTACTCGCCGGTTCCCTCAATTACGAATGGGATTCCTTGAGGGTGGCACGGCGTGGGCGTGTCAGCTCTACGCGGACTTGATTGAACACTGGGAGAAACGCAATAGGACTGCTCTGGAGTACAACGATCCTGCCAACCTTGATCACAATTTGATGATCGATTTGGCCTCCGAATTTGGCCCGAGAGGAATGGCTGAGATGATGCTTGACCGAGATTCCGCATTGTTTGCTGCTCTCAACACCGCGGCGTCGACGAACGACGGCGGTCAACTAGAGCTCGATGACTACGCTCCGTGCGAGATTGAAAGAGAGGAAGACATCGCGGATCTCTTTGTCCCCAATTTCTACTTTGGCTGCGAAGCAGATGATCGATTAAATGCGACGGCGTTCAATACCGAAGTCAATCCGATGGGAGCACGAATTAATGCGTTGTTCTCATCCGACATCGGCCATTTCGATGTCATCCACATGAACCGAGTGCTACCCCACGCGTGGGAATTGGTTGAAGATGGGGTGATGGATCTCGATGATTTCCGTGAGTTCACCTTCGCCAACCCAGCCCGGTTCTGGAGTTCCAACAACTCAGATTTCTTTGCAGGAACAAACGTCGAAGCTCAAGTGGCCGAGCTGTTCGAATAACGGCTAGCGGCTGCGGCGCTAGCTGTGATGAGACTAGTTTTTAGGACTTTCGCATTTCTGAGGGTGTTTACTAGGCCGTCTGCGCGTTGAGGATTTTCTTCTTTTCTGACGAAAACCACCGTCGGGATAGTTGCGATGTCGTCGACCGAAGATTGCTCTCACTATCCGAGCTATGAAGTTTCTCGAGCGAGTGGGGCGTTGGGCCCCAAACTTTGGGGGCCCTTTGTACTTCCAGTGCTTTATCTCGTCGTCGCTTCTCGTGTCGTACTGAACTCTAAAGTTCTTCATGCCGCCACCTCCAAGGCTGGGGGGTAAGCGAGCAACCAACAGATTTCCGCATTGGTATCGCGAATCTCCGCCACGAGTTCGGTAGCTGCGTAGCCATTCTGCCACTTACGAGCATGCGCTTGCTTGAAAGCGATGCAATAGCTAATTGGGATAACGCTGTATTACAAGATCTAGCAACCTTCTTGGGACGGGTCGACTAGAAGACGTGGTCTTAGTGCAGAGATGGATACGTCAGCATCCTTCTAGGCGAAATCAAGGTATAGCGAACCGTAAAGTTCTAGTTGTCGGCGTTAGCTACTACACCGTCGTCGTGGAGTTTCCCGACCTCGACAGATGTCATTCCCAAGACCTCAAGAAGTATCTCGTCTGTGTGTTCGCCTAGGCGAGGCGCAACAGTTGGGTCTCCGCGATCGATTTCGGAAAATGATAGTGGCGACCCCGGAGCGAGTACCCGTCCGACGCCTGGTTGATCGATGCGCCGAAACATTGGATTCTCAGCCGTAGCTCGACGGTCCTCGTTCACTAGTTGAACAAAGGTTTGATAAGGGCCCCAACAGACACCTTTAGCATCAAAAATTTCTGCTATTTCATCTAGATCGTGTGATTCTATGAACGGCGCCATAAACGAGGCAATGGCGTCTCGAGCATCCCATCGGTCCCCTTCTTTGCTTAGGTCAACGCCGAGAGCCTCCTCGATGGAGGATAAATGTCCAACAATGTTTGTCGCTTCAGCGAGGCTCTGCCACTGACGTTTACTGATTGCCACAACCATTATTCGTCGGTCGTCTCTGGTAGCAAAATCTCTGCCGAATGCTCCGTAGAGGTCATTGCCAACGGGAACTCTGTCCTGTTTCGTCAATTGTGCTTGTGCCATGTAACCAAGATTGGCGACCATCGCGAAAGCGACGTCTGTTAACGAAATTTTGGAAAGCTGACCAATTCCCGTTCGCTGCCGGTATCTCTCCGCTGCCAACAAGCCGACCGCAGCGGTTAACCCAGTTGCTGTGTCCCAGGCTGGTAAGACGTGATTGGTAGGCATCGTTGAACCCGTCGGTCCCGTAGCCATAGCGAACCCAGAGGATGGGTTTACGGTGTAGTCCACAGCAGTTGATTCATCGGGATTTCCGATGATGTTCATGTAGATCAGATCTTCCCTTTCGGTACGCAACCGGTCGTAGGAAAGCCAGCTGGATTCAGGGAAGTTAGATAGAAATATTCCGTTTTCTTCACCTGGTTCAGTTATCAACTGTGTAACTAAATCTCTTCCGGTGTCGCTTCGCAGGTCTACTTGGATAGATCGCTTGCCTTTGTTCAGGCCGGCCCAAAAAAGGCTTACACCCTCTTCTGTTACGGGCCATCTTTGATAGTCAAGACCGCCACCGATGGCGTCAAAACGAATGACGTCCGCTCCAAGTTGGGCGAGCGTCATTCCCCCGAGAGGAGCCGCAACAAACGCTGAGCCTTCAACGATGCGTAATCCTTGCAGTACTGGTGTCATAGTTGGCCTCTAATCGTTACCTCTCACTCCGGTTGAGAAATCAATGACCGGATTCTGATCAAACAACCTCCATTTTCGAGGTTTCCCTAAGGAGCGAACACAATTGGTGTCCATACCAGAATGTCACTACCAACAGATCCGTGCTCGTCCACCGTGGCACCACGGATTTCGAATCGCATGAGGCGCCCTCTTTCCAGCGGAAGAATTTCTTTCAACTCATGTCTGAATTCCAACAAGTCACCCTCGAATGCCGGACCCACGTGGTCACAGCCATCCCAGGCAACAATCGTTGCTATGCCGGGGAGGAGGCGACTCAACGAAGCTTGAGCCAGCCCTTGGACATGGCCTCCATAAACGAGACGTTTCCCGTAGATACTTGCCGAGGCGTCCCTATGAACGAACGCTTGATTAAAAGTCATTCGAGCTAGAGAGGGAGCAAGGTCAATGTGGTCCCTCATAGCGTCAGATCTCGACTCTCCTGCCTCCCACGAAGTGGTTGCTAGCCCACTTAGATCCCAATTTGGGACAAGCGTTGCGAGATCTTCGAGAGGAGCTGGGTCTGATGGTCCTGGAATCTCAGATGAATGGCCTGGTGAACCCGACCTGCTTGCCACCAAAGCACATCTTTCATATTGGACTGCGGGAACGCTGTCTGCTGAGGTTTCTATTCCTAACCAAACTTTTCCTCGATGCTGACCGTCTTTCGGTTTGGCGTCTGACAACCCGAGGACAGTCGTGGTTGTCGTAATGGTTTCGCCCACTTCAACAGGTCTGAGGATGCGAACTGACCGATAGTAGAGGTTCGCTATGGCTTTTCTGGTCGCATTCGTTGTCTGTCCGATGGCGAACTGCATCACTAATCCAGGATTCACAAGTGCCTCAGCGGAACCGCTGATGCCTTGGTAAGCGCCTCTGTCTGCTGACGCAAAGTGTTGATCACCAGTGATCCTTCTGTAAGCCACGTTGTCAGCTTCGGTGACAGTGACCGCAGGCAACGGCGGGATTGTCATGCCTGTTTCGAAGTCGTCATAGTAAGGGCCGTCGTTGTCCACGATGTTTCCTTCTCCGGAGAAATAGATGATTAAAGATTATGCCTAGCTTTCATTAGATGAAGAGGTCACGCAAAGTATGAGCAGTCAAACCTCTCGTATTTGCATGAGGCGTCTACTTGCGCGCTTGACTCAGTTCCTCATCACATCTGGCTGCGCTGTCTGGAACCGGCCAGGTTCCGCGTAGGAGATCACCTTCTAGGGTGAGTGCCAGTCGATGTCTCAAGGCCACACCGGAAACACCTATCTGGTCGCCGACACAGATTGAGATCTTCTGGCTCAACAGATAGTCGGCTAGTCGTTCGTCTCCCAAATAAAAACAACCCGCGTTCAGGGTTCTTTGTTAGGCGTTTCCAGCATGTCCTAGAGGGGGCGGCGCCAAGTTGGGTGAAGTGCTAAAACATTGCGATTCAACGACATGAGGTGGGAACAAAAATGACGTATACAACGGTGCTTAGCTCGCGCGTAGCCGACGTGAACGGCTTACTTAGTGCTTGGAATGACTGGGGCAAAGATCACGTACTTGGCGAAAGCTCCGCATCGGGCGTTTCCCTGTCTCAAACGATGGTAGGTGGAGACCGCGCTGGTGAAGTCAATGCCTCGTTTCAGTGGGAATCGATTGACCAGGCAATGGAGGGAATCGCAACGCTGACTGCTAGCTCTCGGCTGATGGACATGTACCAAAGCTCCGGTGTCACCCCTCTACGACGCAGCATGGCAAAACTGTTGGCGCAACGCGGAACAAGAGAGGGTCAATACACGTCGATCTTGATGTGCACCGGCGATATGACAGATGAGACCACTGCTTCGTCCAATGCCGACACCATGTGGGACGGACTAAGCGGAGCAGCAAATGGTTATGCAATCAATCAGGTCATAGCGGGCGGAGAATTTACGGGAATGTATGCACTAGTCAGTTGGACTGATTCTCTAGATGCGTTTATGGAGGCAGCTAACGCCACCAACACCTCCGCTCCGACACAACAGATCATGTCGAACCAGAACATCAAGTTCGTCAGCCGAAGCCTTTCTCGGATTCTGTGAAACCTTAGATTCCACCTGCTCGTAATTACCGTCGAGCCGTCGGCCTTGGTCGTCAGATCAGGGGTTGTGGCCATATGACCTGTTTGCAACGGCATTTGGCGTCCTACTGCCGCCACCCTGACCATCGTTTGACACGCTAGCGTAGAGAACCAGCGGCAGACCTTTAGGCCTCAAGCCCCTAACAACGTCTTCTTGATCAAAAAGAAGGCGTTCCGCGCAGAAGATCACCTTCTAGGGTGAATACCAGTCGATGTCTCAAGGCCACACAAGCAGCACCTATCTGGTCGCCGACATTTATGGCGACATCTTCGCTACTGCACTCCGGCAATCAGTCGCAACAACTGATGTCAGATCCCTCAGTCAAGATGGTGAAAGTGCCACACTCGATCACAATGCCTGATGCTGAGTTCCTCTCAGACGACTTCTTCTCCTCAAAGTCCGACAAGGACCTGTCTGCGATGATGCATCTCATTATTGGTGAACAGCAAAAGAGAGCCTTAGAAGGATCCGAACCAGACGCCTTAATTGAGCAAGGCTTCAAAGACGGATTCAAACCAAATGGTCTTCCACACGACCCCTGGATTGTTGATGGGATACTTATCTGTCCTGGTGCGGTAAACGACAGAAGTGCAACGTCTCATGACTGCGGATTCGTGGCCTTCGACGAACATTGGTGCTGGGAACACCCCGACATTGTCTTGGACGACGTCCGATACATCGACGGCCCGAAACGACGTCAACGTTCCGTGTCGCTGATACCAGTATTCGAGGGATTGGAGTTCGACCTTGTCGTCTCTCGTGCGTCTGCAGGTCAGCACAAAATGCGGTCAGCTACAGCGTTCCGAGTTGTGGATAGCTGTCTTGAAGTAGTGCGGAACAGGACCCCAAAGAAGACATCGGGCCTGCGCCACTAATAGAGGTAACTGATTAGAGCACAAGCTTGGCGATGGTCACGAGGATGAATCCGATTGCGACGAGCTGGTACGTCTTCATCTCAAAATTGTAGAGCTCTAACTACACAGTGGCGTTTGTGCGCGACTTTGGAGACGGACTCAGGCAAGAGAAAACCCACACCTGCTGACTTAATTTCCAGGGGCCAGAAGTGATACAACAAATAGAGAGGGGGCGTGGCAGACTGAGTTGGTGTCGCCTTTCTCACAGTCGCGATTCCATTATTAGGAATCGGCATGGGCGGAGCCAATGTCCTTCAGCAGATGCTTGGCGGTGCTATCGGCGGCGGTTTCTGGGGTCTCATTATTTTGCGAATACCTATGGAGAATCCTCTATCTAGGTAGCTTTGCAATAGACGTATCTGAGGTTTATTTAGGCCGCGACGAGGTTGATACATACAACAGTTCGCTGTTTCTTTTTCTGTGCGCGAGACTTAGATAGCGATATGTCTTTAGAACAAGCTTCAACTCGACTGCCGGTCATTGATGTTGAACCGGTTCTTGCCGGCTCGTCTGGAGCCATAAAAACAACCGCTAAACAATTGCGCGAAGCGCTGGAGGAAGTCGGCTTTTTGTCGATAGTTGGTCATGGGATCGAGTGGCAAACAATTCGAGAGATGTATGACTGGGCAGCTTCGTACCATCAGCTTGTGGACGAAGCAAAGTTCGGGCATGAGATGACTTCGACTCTCATGGGCTATGTGGGCCTCGGCGGTGCCCAACGAGGCGACCGGCCCTTCGCCCTTAACGCAGCGTTTTTTATGGGACGACCCGGTTCGAAGCGCAACCAGTTTCCTACCGAAGAGGCCTTACCGGGTTTCAAAAATGCTGCTGAAAACTACTACCGGACCTTAGAGCGACTATGTCATCAACTCTTGCCGCTTTATGCGGTCGCGGCAGATATGCCGCCAGCGTTCTTCGAGACGTTTTTTGACCCGGCTCTAGCGACGCTTCGAATGAGTCACTACCCGCCCATTGATGCCGAACCTGACCAGTGGGGGATTGATCCACACAGCGATGCGGGCTTCATGACCTTGTTACCCGCTAACGAAGTAAGTGGTCTCTCGATCGAAGCCGATGACGGGTGGTTCACTGTTCATCAAGAACAGGAATCTTTTGTCGTCAACGCAGGCGACACATTAAGGGCATGGAGCAACAATCGATTTCGTTCCACGAAACATCGGGCTCTGAACAAAAGCGCGGGGAACCGTTACGCGATCCCATTCTTTTTCGATCCTCGACCTGACACCATTATTGAAGCACTCACTGGTTGCATAGACGAAAATCGACCGCTAGCAGTGAAGCCTTATCGATACGGTGATTATCTTCAGAGTTTCATGCGCGACGGCTACATCCCCGCAGCTAACTAAGGGTTTTCTCCAACCGAAGACCGAGTTGATCTAGCTGTACTGATCCTTGAACTCAGATAACTGATCAAGCTTAGGAATCACGGTGTCAGCATCAGCTGGGGGGAGTGTAAATACGATTCGGTTACACCCGGCTTCGATCAGACTGTCAACGATCTCTGCTTTGGGGGGTGTTCCGAACTGTCCGAAGTCAAACGATTCTGGGTCGCGACCTGCATCAGCTGCCATTTGTTTCAGCGTGGTTATTTGTTCAGCGAAGTCGTACCTTCCGCTGATGGGCATAAAACCGTCACAGTATTCGACTATGTCTTTCATGGTTTTCGGACCAGCCGCGCCACCCAAAATGATCGGAGGATGTGGTTTTTGGGTTGGCTTCGGCCATTGCCAACTTGAACTGAATTCCACATGATCACCATGAAATTCTGCTTCGTCGTTTGCCCATATTTCCTTCATGGCCAAAATTCGTTCACGCATCACAGCTCTGCGTTCTGTGAATTTGACGCCGTGATGATGAAGCTCTTCTTTGTTCCATCCGTAGCCAATACCGAAAAGAAAACGACCATCAGTTAGCGCGTCAACTGTTGACACATTTTTCGCTAACCAGATGGGGTCTCGCTGCGGAACAAGAGTAATACCGGTACCGAGTTTGATCTTGCTAGTCACCGCGCCCGCCATACCTAACGCCACGAACTGGTCGTGTGTGCGCCAGTATTCCTCGGGAAGTGGCGGCGCTTTGGGGTTTAGGCCCCAAGGTGTTTCCCGGCTCGTTGGAATGTGGCTGTGTTCTGGAAACCAGATCGACTCGAAGCTCCTATCTTCGGCCTCTTTAGCCAAGGTCATAGGATTGATTGCTTTGTCGGTGGGGAACATGTTTATGCCGAAATCAGTCATGGTTTGATCATAACCACGTCAAGAAGTTGGCTGCTCGGCTGAGTCCGGAAAGCTAACAATTTGATGTAAGTGCCCAGACAAAAATGGAATGAGCCCTCATGAAGTTGAGGGCTCATCCAAAGTTGGTTGATTACCTTCTAAAAGGTAATCAGCGAAACTGCTAGGCGTCGTGACTATCTAGGTAGGTGACCTGCAGGTTGCCTGCCAATACGGGGGCAAGTAATTCGGGAAGACCAGTGTCCATGCGCCATTTGAGGTAGGCCTGATGATTTTCTTTGACCGCGAACTTCTCCCAGAGAACGACGGTGTCTGGGTTGTTGTCGTCGCTGTAAACCTCAACTGATTCGCAGCCTTCAAAGGCACGAGTATCGGCGAGAGCTCCGCGGAGAATTTCGATTAATTCTGGTCCCTTGCCTTCTTGGCAGGGGAATACGACGTGAATGGTTTGAGACATCTTTGACTTCCTTACTAAGTGGTGGTCAGTACGTGGATCCGAAGCTCAGCACCTCTGCCTACATTCGTCAACTTGTAGGTCAACGAATTATCTTTAGTGAGTAAGGGTTTCGCAGACGAAACCACGTATCTACCTTCTAGGTGTTGAGGCAGCAATAATTTCTACCTCGATATCGCCGACCACTAAGGGGGCGCCGACGGTCGTGCGACAAGGGTACGGCGCCTCGAACACGTCGAGGAATACGTCGTTCCAAATGCCGAATTCTGAAACGTCGGTCAGTTGTGCGTTGACCTTGATCACGTGGTCTAGGGAAAGACCCATGTCTTCAAGCATGGCGCCGAAGTTTTCTAATGCGACTCTGGCTTGCGTAGCGATATCGCCGCCAGTTACTTCAAATGTCTCAAGATTGATTGCAGTCATACCGCTGAAGAAGTACAGGTCGCCGACTTGGATCGCAGTCGAGTTTTTAATGTTGAACTCTTCGAGTGCAGCGGCGGCCGAAGGAGAGGAATGGATGATGGTCATGTCGACACCATAGACCTGTGGGATCGGTGACCAACGGTGAAAGTAACGTTACGTCTCTTGGTAGTCGAACACCTTGGTACGTTCGTGACAGTTCAAGGAAGGTATTTGTGAGTGACTCAAAACATGGTGAAGACATAGATCGAACTGAGGAATGGGCGCGGCTGCGCCGGGAGTATCTGCGAGGACGAGATGACCGAGGTGCTTCTGCTGCGCAGGGAGTGCACCACCTTGCTCTTTTGAGTTCTGACGTTGAACGAACGATCGCGTTTTATCAAGGAATTCTTGAGTTCCCGATGACTGAACTGTTCGAGAATCGCGATTATCAAGGCTCAACGCACTTCTTTTTCGACGTTGGCAACGGTAATGCCTTGGCGTTTTTTGATTTTCCTGGACTGAATCTTGGTCCTTACGCTGAATTGTTGGGTTCCATGCATCATCTCGCAATTTCAGTTACACCGGAAAAGCAGGCTTACTTGAGGTCGAAGCTTGAAGCAGCCGACGTTGAAGTCACTTTTGAGCATGGAAATTCGATTTATTTCAGTGGACCTGATGGTGAGCGCTTAGAGCTACTGGCTGAGTCATTGGGCGAAATGAACGGTAAACCGGTTCTCTGATTTAGGTGGGAAGTACTGCCTCGGCAGGTGGTGTCGAAAGAGCTTTAAGGTGGAGTCATGGCCGAAACACAAGATGATTCCAGTTCTGAATCGGTAAATGAGGTCCGGACCCTGCTTGGCCTTGTTGGGATCGAGCTGGCAGGGCCAGACCTCGCATCGCTTGGGCGAATATTTCCTCAGTTCCGTCAAAAAGTTGACCGCATGTACGAGATAGATACTGGTGATGAAGTAACGGCGGCGGTTTTCAGAGCGGACATGGATTCCTGATCGTGACAAATAACTCAATTAGACAACTTGGAACCAATTTGCGTGACGGGAGCACCACTAGTCGCGAAATTGTTGAGCGGGCGTTAAAAGCCTCAGACCATCTGGATCCCATTTTGGGAACCTATCTGAACCGCTTCGACGAGACGGCTCTCGAAGCAGCTGACCAAGCCGATAGTGAAATGCAGTCGGGCATAGATCGTGGGCCTCTGCATGGAATTCCTTTAGGCATCAAGGACATTATTTCGACTGATGAAGGACCGACATCGGCTCAATCGTTGGTACAGGACCCATCGTGGGGAGACCAGGGTGACGGTCCACTTCTTCGACGTCTCCGTGAAGCCGGAGCTGTAGTGATGGGAAAGACAACGACGATGGAATATGCCATCGGTTTCCCGGATTTCGATAAACCGTTCCCGGTGCCTAGAAACCCATGGAATGTCGAACGTTGGACAGGGGGTTCAAGCTCGGGCACCGCAAATGGTGTTGCTTCAGGGCAGTTCGCCGGTGGCCTGGGAACAGATACCGGAGGAAGTGTTCGTTTGCCCTCTGCTTATTGCGGAATTACGGGGTTCAAACAAACCTTTGGGTTGGTTCCGAAGAGTGGCTGCATTCCTCTCGGACTTAGTTATGACCACATCGGTCCGATGGCCAACTCTGTATGGGATTGCGCTGCGATGCTCACGGTTATGGCCGGTTACGACGCAAGCGATCGAACGACTGTGCAAAGGCCGCCCTGCAACTATGTCGACAGCTTGACTGAAGATACGGAGTTCGGAAGAGTTGGAGTAATCACAAACAGCGCCATGGTGGGGGCTAGCTCCGACCAGATGATGGCTGTGTTCGACGATGCGGTCACTGACTTAGGTTCCGCGGGGATGAACATTGTTCCCTTCGAAGTTCCTCACTACGAGGCTCTCCATGACGGGGCATTTATGGCTCTGCAGGCGGAAGCATTTTCTTGGCATCGCGATCAACTGCAAGATCGATGGAGTGATTATGGACGCCCCACAAGGCTAACTATCGCTCGAGGGGCACTGTTCTCAGCTGGGGATTTGGTGCAGGTTGAACGTGTACGCGAAGTTGCGCGTAAAGCGGTGTTAGCTCAGATGGAAGAACTCGGTGTTGAAATACTTGTCAGCCCCACTACCGGGTATGCAGCGACTCCGTTTACAGGGGCTGACAGGAGCGCCACATCATTGGCAGCGATGCATACACCAGCCTGGAATTCCACTGGGTTCCCGGCGTTATCTGTCCCCATGGGATTTGATCAGGATGGACTACCTTGCGGCCTACAAATCATTGGGCGCCCATTCCAAGACCATGTTGTGTTGCAGCTAGGTCACCGGTATCAGGAACTCACTGAATGGCATAGGCAAGTGCCCGTGCATCACGCAGACTTATTGTCGAATAATTGAGGATTTCTGCAAACCTATGAATTAGATCCGGCCATTTGACCTTCATCGGTTAGGTAAATGGAATTTTTGGGTTCAGCGAACAAATCTTCTACAGCTGGCACAAATTCCTCTAAAGCCATCGAGTCGTAGGTTGGGTCAAAAGCGGTTTGGTCGAACTCTTGGCAGAATTCGACTGTGAGATCGTAGGCGGGGTGACCCTCAAATTGATCCCGCATATTGCGGTCAAGTCCGAGGTGATGAAAAAAGTTGTAGCCCTGAAAGATCCCGTGTTTCTCGACCATCCAAAGGTGATCTTCGGCGACGAAGGGTTTCAGGATTGCCACGGCTATGTCGGGGTGGTTGTATGAACCGAGGGTGTCGCCGATGTCGTGAAGAAGGGCACAAACGACGTATTCATCTGATTTGTTTGCTCGGTACGCGCGTGTTGCCGTTTGCAGTGAATGTTCCATTCGGTCTACGGAGAACCCGCCGTTGTCACCTTCCAACAACTTGAGATGGTCTAGTACGCGACTTGCGACGTCGCTAGCTAATTGTTGGTTGTGTGCGGCGATGATTTTCCAGTCCAAAGCGGTTCCTTCGGTCATTGCGCCAAAGGTAGCGGACTGCTCGAGTAGGTCTCCTGTGTTGCTTGGAACGTTCATATGGTCCTCTTTTTCCGTGCTATCCCAATGGTAATGGGTATCGGGTGGTGAGTCTTTTGTCGCAATCACCGACCAGGACACAATGGACGGCATAATGACCAGATGAAGTTGTGGAGCGCCTGGGCCGGGGTTTTGTTTTTGGTTTGTGCGTGCTCGAACTCAGTTGATTCCGGTACTACCGAACGCCTGGATAACACCTCTATAAAGCCGGCCGTTACTGAACCGTTAGATACCTCGACGACTGAAACCTCAGTGAAAACCGCTGACATATCGACAACTATCGGAACAGATGAGACTGTCAACGATTTTGAATTAACAGTTACAGCACCCGCACTCGTCACTAGCTACTCACAGTTTGAGGTTTCGGTTGTCTCAGAGGAAGAGATAGTTGATATCCAAATCGTTTCTGACCGATTCGTTGTGTTATCTGCAACAGGAGAATCGGTCTCCGTTGTTAGTCCCATCATTCAACAAAACGAAACGATCGACTACTCGGTGGTCGTCACCACCATGGAGGGGCGGTCCAAGACTGTGGCTCTTCAAATCGAAGTGGTCTTGTATGAGCATGACGTCGCGCGCGCCAGACACCTCAACCCGGTGGACTTAGAAGGCACGAGTACCGAAGATTACGCAGTGTTCAATTTTGGTTTTGAAACCATTTTCGTTAATGAGCGTTACAACGAAACTTATTGCTACCCAACTGTCGACGACTGTGATGAGCGAGACGGCTCATTCACCGCAGACGCGCACAACATGATGGTCGGAGACTTCAACGGAGATGGCCACCAAGACCTAGTAGTCGGTTGGGTCATCTTTCCCCACACAATGACCCACGAAGAACGAAGCACAGTGAGGGTGTACCTCAACGACGGAACAGGTCGACTTATAGCAGACCCATCGATTTACTCTTCGGGTGAGCCGCCGGAACGCAACATGGCCTATCGGCTTGTTGTTGACGACTTCAACCTTGATGGCGTCGACGATATCTTCGCCGGGTCACAAGGCCTACTAAAACTCCTCCCAACCGGAGAGAGAATCAATGACATGGACCCGCACGTTCTGCTGCTATCTCGGGATGGCAAACTCTTTGATGCCTCAGACACCATCGACTACCGCGGCACCAGATTCTTTGCCCATGATGCTTCGTCGGGAGACATAAACGGTGACGGGTTCCCAGACATCTTGGCTGCACGAACTTTGTTTTTAAATGACGGCGGCGCAGGCTTTGTGAATTCACTCCAAGATCTGCCTGAGGGATTGCGTAGGACTGATCACTACGTGATGTCGTCACTGTTTGACGATTTCAATGGTGACGGGTTGGCCGACCCGGTCCTTTTTTGGGGTGACGAACCGGATTCCTTGAACCCTCGACCCGCACAGATAGGTATCAGTGACAAGCAAAAGCCGAGCGCTCAATGGGAGGTCCACAGTCTGCCCACTGGACGTTTCGGACCTGGAACCACCAAATTCAATCATGCAGCTACCGCAGATATTGACGGCGACGGAGATGTAGACATTGTCATTGGAACAACGAGATCAAACCCTTATTACGTCGGAAGATTCATGCAAATCCTCCGCAACGACGGCTCAGGGAATTTCACCGATGTCAGCCAAGACGCAATGGGTGAACAACCACGGGCGTTGAATTACGAAGATCCGGAAGTTGAGGTGCAGTGCACAGTGTGGGGAGAAGGCCAAGTAGTCCTTCTCGACATTGATGCCGACGGCGACATCGACATTACGGACCGAACCCACGGCGGCGCGAACGGCGCAAAAGACGCGTGCCCTGGCATAGAAATTTATTTGAATGATGGGAACGGCAGTTTTTCGCGTGAAGTCTCGAGCGAACTAGCGTGGGTTCGTCAACACCAAATTCCTGGCTTCGTAGCCTTGACGCCCGCCGGCCATCAGATTGGTAATGCCATCCCTATAGACCTTGACGGTCGTTTCGGTGTTGATTATGTCGCGCAAATACGTTCACCATGGGGAGGAATTTTCTCATTCCTGTACCAGGTGATGTCGGTGAGGTAGGCCGACGTTAGTCATCTAGGTGAGAACGCTTACATCACCTCAGAAGGATGCAGTGGTTGCTCCATACATTTGGTCTTTGGTTTCGTCACGCAAAACCCTGAGTTCCTCGGTGAGAGCTTTCCTGCCCGCCTCGGCTTCGGGGTCTTCAGGGTAGTAAGCCAATTCGGATGCGGGATCCCCTGCAACTCGCGTTCCGATCAGATACCTGGGTTTGCTGTAGTCATACGGACGTGCCCGGTGAAGGGCTCGTCTGTTGTCCCACAACAATGTGTCTCCGACAACCCAATCGTGGCTGTAAACCCGTGAATCGTCACCCACGACATGTTCGATCAGAGATCGGATCAATTTTCGACTTTCTTCGCGGCTAAGTCCGGGGACTCCAAAGGCATGCCGTCCCACGAACAAGTTGGGTTTCCCTGTTTCGGGATGAATCTTGACCAAAGGTCGCAAGTAGGCCTCCCCGTGATACACCTCGCCGTACAAGCCATCTCCATTTGTGTCAGGGAAGTCCCCAAGATCGTTCGCTTGGGAAAAGTTTGTCGAATGGAACGCGCTTAACCCAGCGATCAATTCCTTGGTGGCATCGTCGAGCGCTTCGTAGCCAGATCGCAGGTCAGCTAGCTCAGTTTGTCCACCTTCTTCGGGAACAACTACTGCGGACAGCATTGCCACCCTGCTTGCTATTGGTTTGTAAGTCGAGTCAGTGTGCCAGGTTTCGTTTCCGACATTGGTTCGCATCAATTGGGACTGAAGGTCATAAATCTTGCCGAAACTGCCGTCCTCATGTTTCTTCTGGTTTGCCATAGGAGCCCCACCAAACTCCAAATCCCCGAAACGTTTCCCAAAAGCGATGCTGCTTTCTTCGTCGAGATGTTGATCTGGGAACAGCAAGAAGCCGTGGTTTAGAAAGGCTGCGTGCAGTTCACTGAACTCATCATCGCCCAGATTTTTGAGATCCATGCCAGTAGCGGTGGCACCGAAAGCTTTGTTGGCCATTGGAACGATCGTTATGTCACTCATCCTGATCCCCGAGTCCCTTGTTAAGAACAGGCTAGCCAACCAGCGAGGTCTGAGAGTGGGAACCTGATGCGAGAGCCACTACGAGCAAGCGAGCTCAACCGATCCATGACTACCCACCGAGAATTTCACCTGGTCAGCGACTTGTGGAAAATAAGTGATGACGGTACTGCCGGTCATAACAAACTCTCCTGCCTGAATAGACCGGCCTCGCTCGTTGAGATGATTAGCGAGCCAGGCGACTGCCTCAAAGGGATGACCTAATGCATCACCGGTTTGACCAGACCCGAGCACTTCGCCGTTGACCTCCAGAACCGTTGGAGTGTTCACGAGGTCAAGGTCTTGCCAAGTAGCGAAGGGAGAACCCAGAACGACTCCAGCGTTCCAGGCATTTTCAGATACTGAATCGAACGGGTTGAGTTGGTCATAGTCAGCATCTCGATCTTCGATCAATTCAAAGGCTGGGTAACATTTGTCGACCGCTGCCCGAATGCTTTCTCTCGTATGAGGCGTTTCTCCTGCCTTCAAGTCGGAGCCAAGCTGGACAGCGATTTCACATTCAAGACCGAGGTGGCGGTGTTCGCCAAGAACCACTTGTCCCGGCGAAGGTTGAACTCGACTGTCGAAAACAGCCCCAGACAAAGGGTGGTCCACGCCACAGAACTCCTGCATCGCCTTGCTTGTGAGCGCTACTTTCCAGGCAACTATCTGTTCGCCGCGCCCAACCATGATGTCGATAAAGGCGTCCTGGACGAGATATGCATTGTCCAGAGAGGGATCATCGACCCTGTCTGCCAGCGTGTGGTGCTGTGCTTTGGTCTCAAGTTCTTCTATGAATGATGTTGCTATCCCTATTCGTTCCTGCTCGTTCACGAGCATCCCTCCTTCATCGCCCTTAGTTGATTGTTGCACTGAATTATTCGGCTCGCAGCAATGTGGAATCTAAAGACTGATCCGAACGCAAGAACAACGGTGTCAATAAAGAGCCTCAACCGCTGCTAGGTCAGCGATTCGGTCCCCGTCGTAACCCAACATGTCGCTGAGTACTTCGAATGTGTGTTCACCAATCGGTGGCCCACCCCACAGCGCCGTAGACGGCGTTCGGCTTAGTTGATAGTGAGAACCCTCCACAAAGGTCTCACCGGCGTATGTTTGGGGTACACGGCGAAAATGATTCCGATGGGCCAACTGGGGGTCGCTGATCGCGTCAGATGAATCAGATACGACGTGAGCAGCTACCCCATGAGTTTGTAGCAGTTCTTGCAGTTCAAAACGGTCTTGGGAAGCGGTCCAATTTCCGATGATTGAGTCATCTAGATATTCATTTCCAATGAGTTCAGAGAGCGTCTTCTCAGCTTCTGAATCTTGACACACGATGGCGATCCATCTGTCATCACCTTGAACTGGGTACACACCATGAACGCTGTACCGTTCACTGGAGTTCGCCGAACGTTGAGCAGTGCGTCCATTTACTTCTTGGTCTAAAAGAGCTGGACCGAGAAGGTGCAGCGCAGATTCATGTTGGCTGAGGTCTATGTATGACCCCTCACCTGTTCTTCGTTGATGATCAAGCGCTGCTACGAGAGCTGTAACTGTGAAACGTGGAGCGGTGTAGTCGGTGTAGGCGAGAAACGGCCCAGTAGGGGGCCGGTCCGGCCATCCCGTAATTTCGTAGAATCCACTTAACGCTCCTGCAAGGTTGCCGAAACCCGGGTACATGTTCATGGGACCGGTTTGCCCCATCAGACAACTCGACAACATTACGATTTCGGGTTTGTGTTGCTTTATAGATGCGTAGTCAAGCCCCCAATTCGCCATGGCTTTGGGAGTAAAGGCTTCGATTACGACGTCAGCCCAGTCGATCAAATCCCAAACCACCGTGTGAGCTTCTTCGACAGATAAGTCAAGGCTGATCAAGTGCTTTCCGGCATTAGCCGAGTGGTATTGCGCGGTGTTATCTGGGTGAGTTTCATCATTCACAAATGGGCCAGCGTTACGAATTACATCAATTCGGCCTTCAGATTCAATCCTGACGACCGTTGCTCCATGGTCGGCAAGGTTTCGTGTCGCCATAGGCGCAGCTATCGCCCAAGTGAAATCCAGAACCTTTACTCCTTCTAATGGTCTATTTGTTGGTGATGGCTCTACAGGTACGGGGCTCGAAGGCTTGCGGCCGCTTCGCTCAAGTATCTCTTGTGTATGTTCACCGAGCTTGGGAGGTGGCCCGAGGTTCTTCAGTTCGACGCTCCCCTTAGCGAAACGGCCCGGAAATTTGTGTCCCAGTTGAGGAACCTCTTCAAAAAATTCTCGGGCCGCCAGATGCTCAGATTCGACAATGTCTTTCGTAGTAGCAACTGGAGCGATGAGGAGTCGCCTTTCGCTGTTACCGGCCATCAACTCGGCCTTGGTTCTAGTTGCGGTAAACGCCGCAATAGCGTCTTGCGCTCGATACAGATCCTCGGCGTCAGCTTGTCCCGAAAAGATCATCATGAAGAAATCAATCCAGTTCAGATCGCGTGTTGCTTCATCACAGAAGCCTTCTTCATGCACCCAATTCATAAGTCGCTGACTGTACGGACCGAGCATTTCTCCGAACATGAAAGTAATTGACACGAAACCGTCTTTCGCGGGGTAGACGGTCCTAATGACGTACTCGCCAGCCTTTATTCCGCCACCCGCACGCGCCATGGGCGGTGCGCCGACAGCACTCGTCATCAACATGGTCTGTGTGCATTGAGTTACAGCTTGCTGTGCCGACACGTCGATATGTTGACCCCAGCCCGAGACGCTTCTCTCGAATAGGGCAATGGTTGTGGCCTCAGCCGCCTCTAGGGCGCCGTGCAACCAACCTTGGGGTACAGCGCCAACCTGGACCGGGGCACGATCAGGGTCCCCGGTCAGGCCGAGTTGGCCGCCCGCCGCTAGCAGTGTCAGATCAGTTGCTAGCCAGTCGCTTTTCGGACCCGTCGCGCCAAAGGGTGACAGGCTGACCGTCAACAGAGACGGGTTGTCTTCACGTAACTTTTCGAGGTCAAGTTCTTCAAAGGCTCCACAGTCAAGGACAACATCTGCCGTTGCGGCCAAACGTTCAATTTCTTCGACTCCTCCAATGACGGATTTCTTGCCCCGGTTCCAAGCCCAATGCGTTAAAGACTTCTCAATATCCTCTTCGTCATGGGCAAAAGGCCCAACGTGTCGCGAGTGGGTCCCGCCCGGGGGTTCAATGGCGACAACCTCAGCCCCCAGCTGAGCTAACAGCAGTCCAGTCAAATTAGAACGTTCATCTGTGAGATCAAGAATCCGGTATGGCGAAAGCATGTCCGCCATTCTGCCTGTTTGACGAGCGGTACGTGAGATGATGCTAAATCTGTCAGGGGAGGTAGGAAAGATGGAGAGCGACGACCAGCGTTTGAACATGTTGCGAGAATCCATACGCCTGACCGAAGAAATTCTTTCCGAAGGCGGCCAGAGCCAGAAACCAAAGTTAGATCCGACCGTCCAAGCGAAGTTGGTGCATGGTCGCGATTGGAGAATTAGGTATCTGAACCACTTAGAAGAAGGTGGGCCGCTGCTCGAAGCTGGTGATGAATGGTCAATGCATCACGGTCATGATTTAGCCATCGAATGGGGATACGAAGCATGGGATGAAAATCGAATCGGCCTGCGATGTAGAAGTTGCGACGATTGGATTCAGCTGTATGACGTTGACCGGAACCCCTCGACTGCGCCTACAGTCGCCGATCTGTACCTCGAGCATGAAACTCACACAGTGGTGTCTTGGCGACAGGGTCTAGAAGCCGGCATTGAATGCGTCACTTGTGGAGCTGTGAATGACAAAGGGTTCCCATTACTTGAGGCACCGGTCAGTGCATGGTTCGACGATGTTTGGAACGGGTAAGTATCACAAAATTTAGGAGCAACAGTTTGTGCGCCGGGTGGGACTCGAACCCACACGCCCGAAGACACCGGCACCTAAAGCCGGCGCGTCTGCCAGTTCCGCCACCGGCGCTCGGTTTCAACTTATCGGTCAAAAGTGTCGACCATTCAACTGTTGAGCCCACCATCGTAAAAGTTACAAGGAGGAGAGCTGTTCTTGAATGCTAGAAATTGCGGACCTTCGGATGTTGAGAGCTAAAGACTGCCAGCGCAACGAAGTTGTATGGTCGCTGAATCCACTTTCGGACCTAAAACTAAGAGCGGGGTTGAGTTATGCGGGCCACCAGAATATTTACCGGGGAAGACGGCAGATCACACTTCGAAGACCTTGAAATCCCGGGTACCGACCTTGGTCCGCCCTTAGGGGAGATCAGCGCTTCGGTTCCGAGTGTCTCATCTTTCTTTCGATCAACTCGAACCGAAGGCGACGAAGACGTATATGACTACCATTGCGCACCTCAAAGACAGTTCGTTATCCACTTGAAGGGCGCGGTCGAGATCGAGGTGGGCGATGGAAGCAAGCGCCGATTCGGGGTGGGCGATGTCTTGCTGGCCGATGACACTACAGGTCAAGGCCACATCAGCAGGGGAGTGGAAACACCCCGAGAACAGGTCTTCATAGTCCTTCCTGACGACCTTGATATGGAGTCCTGGCAGACTTGAGGGCTCCTGCCGATTCCATTTTCGGGGAGAACTAAGATCAAGATGTATGGGGAGGCAAAATGCTTAGATTGACGTTCCTAATTCGCCGCAAGGAAGGGATGACCAGAGAAGCGATGCAGAGATACTGGCTCGAAGAGCATGCCCCTCTCGTTGCTAGCCACTCACAAACCTTGAGCATGCTTCGTTATGTACAGGTCCACACCACCGATGATGACCACAGTCGTCTCACTGGTCGACGAGGCGAGATGGAAGAGCCCTATGACGGCGTCGCAGAAGTTTGGTGGGACTCGAAAGATGCAATGGTCGAAGCGACGCGATCAAAAGAAGGTCGCCACATCGATCAGCTTCTTAGATCTGACGAAGCGCAATTCATGGATCTAGAGCGCTCCGTTGCTTGGTTCAACTACGAATACCCGCAGGTGAACCCAACCCCAGAAAACATTGTGGCAACTGAACGGTCGAGTTTGATCAAGTTGTACTTTCCGTTGCGGCAAATCGAATCTCTGAACACTGAAGAAGCTCAGTGGTATTGGCGAACACACCACGGACCAGTCATTCGGCGTCAAGCCCACGGATCCGGAATATTGCGCTACCAACAGGTTCACCGCGATGAACCAGAACTGACTGCCGGAATCAACGGTTCTCGAGGATCAAACGTTGAGCCGTACCTCGGACACGCCGAGGTCTGGATGGACCGAAGCGCTATGGGCAACCCGACCCCAGAAAACAAGGCTGCCTCAAAACGTGCTTATGAGGATGAAGCCAAGTTCATAGATTTCGCACGTTCCTCAATGTTTCTGACGAAAGAGCACGTAATTATTGATCGGCGTTGATTTCGTCGTCAACCAACGACTTCACTCCTTGCACAACGCGCTGCATATTGGACTTGTGAATGAGTCTTCGTTGAAACAGCACTCCGTCCTCTTTGGCGGGGTCCTCTTGGGCCCGTGACGCTGTTCCGTTGTTTTCCTTTCCGATAACCATTGAGAATCGCAAACGGGTCCCAGGGCCTTGTTCAGCGAGTTCGAAACGCCAGATTGCACCAGGTTTGTTCTCATCGGTAATGCGCCACTCAAATTCCTGTTTTTCGGTCCACCTTGTGACAATGCATTCGGTCTCCCACTCTCGCACTCCTGGTATCGCATTTCTTCCCTTGAACTTCGAACCGACTCCCACCTCGCCCTCGGTAATCCACTCTGCACCGACGAATTCCTCAGAGAAGAGTGCTGGCATATTGATGTCGGAAACAACTTCCCATACAGCTTTGGGGCGAGCATCGGTATCTATCTCAGCGACAACTCCGGGGCCGTCCACAATTCGTGACGAACCATCAATACTTGGCTGCTCGCGAGTGAACCCCCACTGATCGAAGTAAGTGATGTTCGAGGCTGGGCGTCGGACAGCGGGAGAGAAATCGTGGCCGATGGTGTGGGCAACGGGGAAACAAACAAGGGTTGTCACCCCAGCAGGTATTCCTAGAAGCTCAGCAACTTCAGCAGTTTTCTCGTTAAGCATTGTCGCGTAGGCGGTTCCCAACCCTCTGGATCGAAGGGCCAAGTTGAAGCTCCATGCTGAGGGAATAGCGCTGTCAAACAATCCCGGACGACCGCTGTTGTCATGGATGCCCCAGATAGCACACATCACCAGAGCAGGGGCTTTGGAGAAATTTTCGACTAAGTATGCACTCGAACTCACGATGTGCTCTTTGGGGTGACCGGTGCCATCCAATCGTCCTCTTGCCTTGAGAAACAGAGTCCCGACTTCGGAGTACAACACGCCTAGTTGATCTTTGAGACTTTGGTCCCGGATTACCAGCCACCGCCGACTCGCGTCGTTACCGCCGGTTGGCGCCTGTTCGGCTAAATCAATGCACTCAAAGAGCAGTTCGTCGGTGACTTCCCGACCGAAGTCCAAACGTTTTCGAACAGCCCGCGTTGTCGTCAATAAGCGGTCGACTTGAGCAAGATCGAAACCTGACTCAGAAAGATCATCATTCATGCAACGAATCTACGCTCATATCTCCCAGCTGCGCTCAGTGCGGCCGCACCGAAAAAACTGAAGGAGGAACTAACGGGCGCGGAGATGACGATGTTGGCTTGTAATCGGAACTTGGTGCCCCAGGTTTTGGTAAGCGAAGCGCTCCGACAATGCCTAGTAAGGCGCAGGCAGCAGACAACAGCAACACCCAGAGAAACGTTGAAGTCCAATCAGCGAGCACTCCACCGATTTGGGGAGAGATCATTTGCGCTACGCCGAAAGCGAGAGTCGCCGCGCTGAAACCAGGCCCATAATCCTCGGTCGACGCGTTTTCAACGAAATACATGGTGAGGCTGACCGGTATCGACGCAAAGATCATCCCGATCACTACTGAAGATGCAAGTGTGGGAAGTACCCACCCAGGCAGGATGGTTATTACCAAAACGCTCCAAAGACCGAAGGCGCAACCAAGAGTCGCTCGAGTTCCAAACGTGGAAACTGACTTCGCGACAATGGGGCCACCGAATACCATCCCAAGTCCGATCAAGGTGAACGACAGAGACGCATTGCTGGCCGACCAGCCGTTATCACCCTCTAACCGGCTACTCATGAAGGCCAAAACGAGCAGATACATGAAACCGAAGGTCGTGTACATAGCCGTCACGGGTCTCCAGCCAGGGACACGACGCAGGGCATCGAACCCACCGACGCTGCCCTTAGGCGAAAGCTGTTCTTGCGCGTGCCTAACAACGGCAACAGTTCCGACTGCTACCAGGAGTCCAATGACTGTTTGGACCACGTAAACGTTGCGCCAACCTTCGTCCCCCCAAATCCGCCGAACCCAGCCGGCTAATTGGCTGGTGAACACGATGCTGAGAGCCATGCCTGATGAAAGAAGTCCGATAGCTGTGCCCCGTTTTTCGGGCGGAAAGGCAGCGCTAGCAACAACTGGGGTTGGAATCCAGACCCAGGCCCCACCAAAGCCGCTGCAGAACATTCCAAACATCAAGACCGGGGCATTGGGAGCAACAGCAGATACCAGTTGGCCTGCCACGGCGATGAAAAGACCGACCTTCATAATGGTCAGCAACCTGAGACGAGACGCGGCAATAGCGACTGCGAGAGTGCCAACGAGATAGGCGGTGACATTCGCGGTAGCTATGGAACCTGCAACCGTATTCGATAACCCCAGATCTGAACGCATCGCAGGCAGTACCACGCCCAAGGTAAATCGACCGAATCCTTGAGCTACACCGGCGCTCGCTGCTGCAAACGCGACGGCGATCCAGGCGCGAGCAGTCACCCCTAGAGACTATCAATTTGATAGTCACAGGAAGTTTTAGGGGGCTTGGAAAGCAGCGTCTATCAGGGAGTCAAAATCTGCTTTCCACAAAGCAGGCGCGACCCCGTCACCGTTGCCTAACATCACTAGGGTCTAGACAGGAGAACAACATGGCGATCAGCATCGATCCCGACACAGGTCTCAAGATTTTCGATACCCGCGCCGCGAAAGCAAGCGACAAGATTCAGGGGCAGGGTTACGAAGTAAATCCCGATGCCTCACTGAAAACCCTTCCTGAAGTTTCCACCGACGCAAGATTCGACGCCGTTGAACAGGCCAAGTATCGAGAATTCAAAGAGCAGCGTCGCGGGGCAGCTGACTACATGACAATGGACGGAGAATTCGCAAAATACCTTGAGGACCACTACTCCGAATCCCCAGTTCAACGTGACGCCCTAACCGACGAATGCGAAATCGTTGTAGTAGGTGCCGGTTTCGCTGGACTACTGCTTTGGTACCGCCTCAAAGAAGCAGGTTTTCAAGATGTCAGATTCTGCGAAAAAGGCGGCGATGTAGGCGGCACCTGGTATTGGAACCGTTACCCGGGCATAGCATGTGACGTTGAGTCCTATAGCTATTTCCCGCTGTTAGAGGAAATGGAATATTTCCCGACCATGAAGTTCGCTTCGGGCTTCGAGATCCTTGAGTATTGCCAATCCATGGCAACCAAGTTCGGTTTCTACGACAAGTGCCTCTTTCACACAACAGTGGAAAGTACTGACTGGGACGAAGACACAAGGCGCTGGACCGTAAGTACCGATCGTGGTGACGCTATGCAAGCTCGTTACGTCATCTTGGCTAACGGTATTCTGACCACCCCCAAGCTGGCCCGAATCGAAGGTATGGAAACCTTCGAAGGGGACTCATTTCATACCTCCCGTTGGCGTTACGACGTCGACCTAGAGGGAAAGAAAGTGGGAATCATTGGTACGGGCGCTACAGCAGTTCAAGCAGTTCCGGAACTCGCCAAAGTTGTTGACGAGTTATATGTTTTTCAACGCACTCCCTCATCGATCGACGTCCGAGACCAGCGAGTCACAGAGTCTCAAGAAATTGAAGACTGGAAAGAAGAACCCGGTTGGGCTCGTGCTCGGAGAAAGCGATTCTCGAAAATCTCAGCTGGCCGTTCGGCGATCCAAGCCAACGATGATTATCTAGCCGGGAAAGTCGAACACTTCAAAGAACGCAAAGAGCATTCACGCAAACTCACACCTGAAGAAATGGTTGAAAAGCAGTTAGATTCGAACTTCCGCATCATGGAACAGATACGGGCCAGAGTCGATGCCATAGTCGAAGACCCTAAGACGGCTGAAGCTCTAAAGCCCTACTACCCCTATGGTTGTAAGCGTCCGACCTTTCACGATGAATACCTGCCGACTTTCAACTTGCCTCACGTTCATCTCGTAGATACTGCCCCGATCGGTGTCACAAATATCAACGAAAACGGGGTCGTGCATCAAAATGAGGAATACCCACTCGATGTGCTGATCTATGCAACAGGATTCCAATGGATGGCGACTTCAACATTCAACATGGTCACCGGGCGAGGTGGCCAAACAATGAAAAACAAGTGGGAAACTGAAGGTACCAAGACGTTCCTCGGAATCCACAGCAACGGCTTTCCCAATCTGTTCATCATGACTGGCCCACAGGGCGGAGGTGGAAGCTTCAATTTCACCGATGCCATCGAGACTCATGCCGATTACATCGTGTGGATGCTTTCAAAGATGCGAGATGAAGGCCATCAAGTAGTGGATATCACCGAAGAGTCTGAATTGACGTATGCCGAGCACTGCAGACAGGCTGATATTGCGACTGCTCCACTCCGTGATTGCCTGTCCTATTACAACGGCCATGGAGATTCTGAACCGGGAAGCCTCGCCTATTACGGAGGAGGGAACTGGCACAAGTTTCGTGTCCGAGCCCAGGAAACTCTTGACACCTACTTGTTCGAATCTGTCTGACCAACTATTTCAGGCGCGGTATTACTTCGGACGCAAGACGTTCGAGGTTTCGAGCCATGAATTCAGGGTCAATTCCTGGTGGCAGCCCCGAAGTTGCTATATCGGTTATGCCGTATAGGCGAATGAATTCTGATAGTTCTTTCGTCACCTCTTCGGCGTTTCCGATGATGACGTTTTGAGGGATACCGCCCTCGCTGCCCCAACCATAATCATCGGGCGTCTCCGCCATAAATGTCCCGTAAACCCCCATACGGAAACGTTCTGCCTCTCGTATGGTTGGCCAGTCTTTTTCAACATCGTCGGTGACATAAACAGATCTAATTATTCCTACCCGATAGTCGTCAGGGTCTCGACCGTCGGCTGCGACGGCCTCCCTCCACGGGTCGAGGACCTCTTCTCTGCGGCCTTGGGGAAGTAAATTCGTTCCGAAACGAGCAGCTCGTAAAGCTCCCGGCTCTTTCATGGCTGCTATCCACAGCGGCGGTCCTCCAGGCTGAACTGGCTTGGGGTAAACGTTTATATCCGCAAGTTGATAACGCTTGCCCGTAAAGCTGAAGGGTTCATCACCCCAGGAGAGACGCAGTATCTCAATCGCTTCGTCGGTCATAGAGACGCGGTTCCGCAGCGGAACACCGAATGCTTTGAATTCCTTAGGCACGTAACCCATGCCGATGCCGAATTCCATTCGTCCTTCAGAGATGTGATCAAGCACCGCAAGTTCTTCAGCGAGTCTCACCGGGTGGTACAGGGGCAATAGGGCAATGTCATTCGAGATGCGAATTTGTTTGGTTCGAGCAGCTATCGCTCCGGCCAACGGTTGAAAGGCCGGCAGGTAACCGTCTTCGAGAAAATGGTGTTCAGTAAACCAAACATGGTCAAAACCGAGGTTGTCGGCCAAGACGGCCTGCTCGATTGTTGCCGAATAGACGTCGGTCATTGACAGATCACCGCCGGGTATATGACGGCAGTCATACATGACTCCAAATCGAAGTGGTTTGGGCATCGATCCCTCCCTGTTTCGTGCCGTTCTGTGGACCGTAGCCGTTTCCGGCAAGCTAAGTTTCACCCATGCAGATTGAACGGGATACTCGTGGGGCTGAGCTAGGTCCCAACCAGTACGAGGATGCAGAGGGATACATCGCTCCTTTGCCGGCCGGACATGGACCTAGATCCAACCCTTTGGGGGTATTCCCTACAGGACCAGAGGTAGGTGAACGGCTTCCGGATGTTGTTGCTGTCAATTCAGAGGGCTTATCTGTTGACTTACATACCGACCGGGAAGGAAAACCCGTCGTTCTGGTCTTTACCCGATCAGCAGTTTGGTGACCTCCCTGCCGCACCCAGCTGGTCGAGCTGGAAAAGGGAATGAATGGCTTCGAGGCTGCGGGGGCGAAGCTGTATGTCCTCAGCTATGACGAAGTTGACGCACTGGCTGACTACAAAAAAGCCCACGGAGCTACCTTCACCATGCTTTCGGATCCCGATAGCGAAGTCATTCGGTCTTTTGGAATTCTCAACACAACTATCGCCGAAGACGACCACCCGTGGCACGGCATTCCTTATCCCGGTGTGTACGTGACTAATGCGGACGGAATGATCACCCAAAAATTCTTCGAGAATAATTTCACTGTTCGTCCGGGAGCCGAACAACTAGTCGCTGCTGTTAAGGGCGAAGATGTTTTGTTGGCAGAAAGACCAGCAACGGATCAGGAAGTGGAAGTTGAAATCGAGTTTGAAGGTAACGACCTTCCGGTGGGTATTACGAGGCAAATAGTTGCTCGCTTTTCAGTGCCAACAGGTATGCATCTATACCAAGACCCGGTTCCTGAAGGTTTAGTTGCAGCGTCAATCGAATTAGATGATGAAGTTGAAGGGATTTTGTCGTACACACTGGTCGCCCCTGCGACTCAGCCCTTCACTTTGGGTACCGATGGACACACCCTCGATGTGTATGAAGGAAACGTAGTTTTGCGCTTACCGATCGCCCAAAATGGCCGAGCCATTACGAAAGATGATGATGGCCGCTGGGTGTCGATTAGCGGCCGAGTCCGTTGGCAGGCTTGTAATGACGAGACATGTTTAACCCCTAGCGAAAAGACGTTCAGTTTCCGTGTGCCATCAGCATTTACGGTGATGGCAGATATGGGCCCAGGTGAGGGCCGGGTTCCCTCGATGAACGGGGCTACACACTTCAAAAAGATGACAGAGCGCCGTAAGACAGCATCTTGAACTAATCGATCCAAACGGTGCTCCGATCAAACGGACCCACAGAGTGACCTAGGCTGGGTACATGGCAGACCTCCTTTACTTCGATGCTGACGCAGATAGCGGCGAAATTCTAAAAGCACTCCGCGAGGACGGAGCGTGTGTACTCGTAGACGTTATGGGTGAAGATCTCAGATCGCGAGTCGGTGAAGAGTTACAACCATTTATCGACGCCACCCCAACAGGACGTGATGACTTCACTGGACGGCTCACGGGGCGGACAGGGGCTCTTGTCGCCCGAAGTGAAGTATCTCGAGAACTAGTGATGCATCCAACGATCACAGGCCTTGCAAACGATTTTCTCGGGCCGTACACCGACAAAATTCAGTTGCACCTCACTCAAATCATCAATATTCAACCCGGGCAAGGTACTCAGCCTCGCCACCGTGACCGACTTGCCTGGGGTGGTTATCTACCACCGGAAATTGAGCCCCAGTTCAATACGATTTGGGCGTTGACAGACTTCACCGAAGAAAATGGAGCTACACGAGTAGTGCCTGGCTCCGTTGACTGGCCTGATGATCGTAAACCAACGGATGAGGAAACAGTCCAAGCTGCAATGCCCGCTGGATCGGTATTGCTGTACTCAGGTTCAGTGATACATGGTGGAGGAAAGAATTTTTCTGAGGCGGATAGAACCGGTGTCAACATTACTTATTGTCTTGGATGGCTACGCACCGAAGAAAACCAGTATTTGTCATGCCCACCCGAAGTAGCTAAGAACCTCGACGACGATCTCCAAGAGATGCTTGGCTACACCATGGGGACATACGCTCTCGGT